>NZ_CP047654.1:2105085-2806781 GCF_030408915.1 Corynebacterium guangdongense | reverse complement strand
GTAATTCCCCGCTTTTCTGTCTTGTCGGTGGTTGATTCTGGGTGTCGTTCCGGCCTGTGTACAACAGTTGCTCACAAATGATTCACATTGCGAGGAGGCCTGTTGACCTCACGATCCACATGTTTGTCCACACCTGTGGATAACTGGCCGATAAAGTTATCCACAGCGTACTCCGTTAAGTGTGGATAGCCGTAATTGCCGTCAAATTGCGTTCTGACCTGGATGTTCATTGATTTGGAAAAGAGTTTCCCGCACCTAAGCGCGTGGTTATTCACAGGCCGGATCCTCTCCTGAGCAGGAAGAAGCGGTGATTGAGCCATTGTTACCCACACGGGGTGGAATGGTCTAGGAGGGAACCGTTACCGAGGATTTTCTCGCCGGGGCGCCCCGGGGACGAGGTCGGGCCACGAGGAGGTGGACCGGCAAAAACCTCAGTGGCCTGCACAAAACCACAGCTTTGTAATTTCAGGGGCACCCGTTTAAATGTGTGAATTGCGGCGCCGCCTCGATTTGTCGGCTTTCGGATCTGTCGCGTACTCTTGTCAGGGTCTGTTGCTTCCCTGGACGAGTTCACGACGAACACGTTCGGCGAAACACTTTTGAGAGCGTCATCAGCGCCGGCCACCGGGACGTCGTTGTCCAGTGCGGAGACGCGCGCCGCAGCATGGGATCATGTATCTCCACGCCCTGCCGCAGCACTCAGTTTCATAACCATTAACGGTTGCCAGGTTGCGTCCCGGGATCCTGGTGGCACCGACATGCACAAGGAGAGACCTCGTGTCCAAGCGCACTTTCCAGCCGAATAACCGCCGTCGCAGCCGTAAGCACGGCTTCCGTACCCGTATGCGCACCCGCGCAGGCCGCGCCATCGTTACGGCTCGTCGCCGTAAGGGCCGCGCCAAGCTCACCGCGTAGTCTTCGCGGATCGCAGTGCTGCCGAAACACCACAAGCTGGCCTCCTCGGCCGACTTCGCGTCGACCATCAAGGGGGGCCACCGTGGCGGCAGTCGCACCCTGGTCGCGCATGTTCGTGACCGCAGGACCGAACCGACTGACCCGGATCCTTCACTGGTTCCCGGGCCTCGGTTCGGTCTTGTCGTTTCCAAGGCCGTGGGCAACGCAGTGGTTCGCCACCGCACGTCCCGCCGGCTGCGCCACGAGGCGATAGCCCTCGTCGACACGCTTCCGGCCAACCTCGACGTGGTGATCCGCGCCCTCCCGCCCGCCGGCGGGGCGACGAGCGAGCAGCTGCGCCGTGACCTGGCCAAGGCGATCGAGAAGGCGCGCCACCGTGGCTGACTTCAACACCGACGGCGAGCGGCTTCCCGCCCCCCGCGGGCCGCTTTCCCGGCTCGTCGTCAGCGCGGTGAGGTTCTACCAAAACCGACTGTCGGGCCTTAAGATGGTGTCGACCTGTCGGTTCGAGCCGACCTGCAGCTCGTTTGCCCTTGAGGCGGTGTCCCGGCATGGAGCAATTCGTGGCGGACTGATGTCGCTGGCTCGGTTGGCAAAGTGCGGTCCCTGGCATCCGGGCGGTTATGACCCCGTCCCGAGGCCGAAATCGCGCGCCCGATAATCACTGATCTAGGAGTTCCGACCCGAAGTGCTCAATTTTGTCTATTGGCCGATCTCGGCCGTTATGTGGTTCTGGTACGAGGTCCTGAGCCTCGTCATGAACCCGGACTCAGGCGTGACCTGGGTGCTGTCCATCATCCTGCTGACCTTCACCATCAAGGCCATCCTGCTGTGGCCGACGATGAAGCAGCTGCGCTCCTCCCGCAAGATGGCGCAGCTCGCGCCGAAGCTGCAGGAGGTCCGACAGCGCTACAAGAACGACCAGACCAAGATGGCCGAGGAAAGCCAGAAGGTCTACAAGGACGCCAAGGTCAACCCGCTGGCCGGCTGTCTGCCGATGCTCATCCAGATCCCGGTGTTCATCGGCCTGTTCCACGTGCTGCGTTCCTTCAACCGCACCGGTGAACCCGGCGGCATGGGCGGCGGCGGACTCGGCATGACCGCCGAGGAGAACCGCAACACCGCGAACTACATCTTCTCCCCGGATCACGTCCAGTCCTTCCTCGACGCCCGCTTTTTCGGCGTGCCGCTGTCTTCCTCCATGTCCATGGGAGAGGATCAGCTCGCCGCCTTCGCCGAGAACGGGCTCGACTTCGCCCGCTGGCAGGTCATCGTCGTGGCCGTGCCGCTGGTCATCTTCGTCGCCGTCATCACCCACTTCAACGCGCGCCTGTCCCTGGCCCGCCAGAAGGACCGCCAGGCATCCGGCAAGGTGACTGCGCCGACCGGCGACAACGCCGACATGATGAAGATGCAGCAGGACATGATGGGCAAGATGATGCTCTGGATGATGCCTGCCTTCACCATCTTCACCGGCTGGATCTGGACCATCGGCCTGCTCGTCTACATGGCCGCCAACGTCGGCTGGTCCTTCGTCCAGATGCAGCTCGTCTACCGCAAGATGGACGCTGAGGAGGCTCAGGAAGAGGAAGAGAAGGCCGCTCTGGCCAGGGCAAACGCCCCGCAGGTCGGCGCCCGCAAGGCCGATCGTCGCACCAAGTCCGAGCGCCGCGACGTCGTGGCCCCGGCCACCGGTTCGACCTCGGCGCGGGCGGCGCGTCGCGAAGCCTTCGAGCAGCGCGTCGACGCTCTCCCGGCGATCGAGCCGCAGGACCGAGACTTCGTCTACCTCTCCAACGCCGAACGCAAGGCGCTCGGCTCCGACAAGCGCGTCGAGTACGACCTGGCCCGCGACGGCTTTGAGGCCCGCAACCCGGAGGTCGCCGCGGCGGCCGCCGCCGCCGGCGCCGAGGGCGTGGGGCGCCAGTGGGTGCTCGACCGGGTGAAGGACAGGTACAACACGTAGTTCCTCGCACGCTCCGGACTACGGAAGAGCACGCGGAACGCGGTGGGAATCCCCCCACCGCGTTCCTTCTTTTTCCCCGGGCGCGATACGCTGGACAGTACATACCCAGCCGTGCCATCACCCCAAGGAGTGCACTTTGTCAGCCGACAACACGACCCCCGCCGCCCTGCCGGAACCGCCCGCAGCCGCAGCCGAGATCTTCGGCGACCGCCTCGACAAGGCCGTCGCTTACCACCGCTCCCTGGCCACCACCGGCTCCGAGCGCGGCTTCATCGGGCCCCGTGAGGTGCCGCGTCTGTGGGACCGCCACGTCCTCAACTGCGCCGTCATCGGCGAGGCCTTCCCGGCGGGCGCCTCCATCGCGGACATCGGCTCCGGGGCTGGCCTGCCCGGCATTCCCCTGGCCATCGCCCGCCCGGACCTGAAGATCACCCTCATTGAGCCGCTGCTCAAGCGCTCCACCTATCTCGGCGAGGTCGTCGACGAGCTCGGGCTGGACAATGTCACCGTCGTCCGCGGCCGGGCCGAGGAGCCGCACGTGCGCAAGCTGGAGAAGGTCGACGTGGTCACCTCCCGGGCGGTCGCCCCGCTGGGCAAACTCGTCGGCTGGTCGCTGCCGCTGGTGAAGATCGGCGGCTCCATGGTCGCGATGAAGGGATCCTCCGTCGGCGAGGAGCTGGAACGCGACGCCACGCAGATCCGCAGAGCCGGCGGCGGCGAGGCGGAGATCTTCACCGTCGGCGACAAGGTGCTGGAGGAACCGACCACACTCATCCGGATCCCGCGGGTGAAGTAGTCGAATCTGGTGGTGTCGTCCCCACACACTAGAGTAAGGAAACATGAACTGGTGGGAAGACAAGGACGATCCCTCGATGGATGAGCAGCAGCGCAAGACCCTGGTGCGGGGCACCTTGCCGCGTCCGGATGAGCCGCGCCTTATCACGGTCGCCAACCAGAAGGGCGGCGTCGGCAAGACCACCAGCTCCGTGAACATGGCCGCCGCGCTGGCGGCGCACGGACTCAAGGTTCTGGTCGTCGACCTGGATCCGCAGGGCAACGCCTCCACTGCGCTCGGCGCCGAGCACCGGGCGGGCATCACCAGCTCCTACGAGCTGCTCATCGGTGAGGCCACCGCGGACGAGGCCATCCAGGTCTCGCCGCACAACCCGAACCTGCACTGCATTCCGGCGACCATCGACCTCGCCGGCGCCGAGATCGAGCTCGTCTCCCTCGTCCGGCGCGAGTACCGGCTTGCCGACGCCCTCCGCAAAGGCCACGTCGCCGATCAGGGCTACGACTACATCTTCATCGACTGCCCGCCGTCGCTGGGGCTGCTGACCATCAACGCGATGACCGCCGTCGACGAGGTGCTCATTCCGATCCAGTGCGAGTACTACGCGCTGGAGGGCGTGGGGCAGCTGCTCGGCAACATCAGCATGATCCGTGAACACCTCAACACCTCCCTGCACATCTCGGGGGTGCTCATGACGATGTACGACGGCCGCACCAAGCTTTCCGAGCAGGTCGCCCAGGAGGTGCGCAACCAGTTCGGTGACGTCGTGCTCAAGAACATGATTCCGCGCTCCGTGAAGGTCTCCGAGGCGCCGGGCTACGGCCAGACCGTCATCGACTACTCGCCCACCTCACGCGGCTCCCTGGCCTACCTGGACGCGGCCCGGGAGTTCGCGGAGCGCGGCGACTACCAGCCGCACGAGACCACCGGTCCGATCGGTGTGAGCCCGACTATTGCCGCGCAACTCGACAGCAGCATGGAGGACAGCATCTGATGGCCACGAAGGATTCCACGCCCGGCGAGAAACCGACCCCTGGCATTCCCCGAATCGGGCAGCAGGGCGGTGAGAACCGGAAGGGCGGCCTCGGCCGCGGCCTGGCGGCGCTGATCCCCGCCGGCCCGGGTGAGGGCGCCAGCGCCTCGCCCCGCCCGCGCCTGGGCGACGGTGCCGCGGACGTCGTCATCGGCGGCAGCAAGGGATCCCGTGCCCGCAGCTCCGTGCGCGGCGCCCCGACCTTCGGCCGGCCGACGGAGACCCCGGCGACGATGCGCAAGGTCGTCCAGCAACAGGAGAATGAGGCGGCCGCCGAATTCGGCGCCACCTACCAGGAAATCCCGATCGGCCTCATCGCGCCGAACTACAAGAACCCGCGGACCGTTTTCGACGAGGACGAGCTCAACGAGCTGGTCCACTCCATCCGCGAATTCGGCCTTCTCCAGCCGATTGTCGTCCGCCCTGACGGACCCAACTTCGAACTCATCATGGGTGAACGGCGTTGGCGCGCCGCCACCAAGGCGGGCCTGCGCAAGATCCCGGCGATCGTCCGCGACACCTCCGATGAGGACATGCTCCGGGACGCCCTGCTGGAGAACATCCACAGGGTTCAGCTCAACCCCCT
Organism: Corynebacterium guangdongense; assembly: GCF_030408915.1. Lineage (NCBI taxonomy): Bacteria > Bacillati > Actinomycetota > Actinomycetes > Mycobacteriales > Corynebacteriaceae > Corynebacterium > Corynebacterium guangdongense. The sequence goes on along the minus strand of NZ_CP047654.1, from coordinate 2,801,488 downwards.
GGAGGAGGCGGCCGCCTACCAGCAGCTGCTCGAGGAGTTCGACGTCACCCAGGCGGAACTCGCTGACCGGCTGGGCCGCTCCCGCCCGGTGATCACCAACATGATCCGTCTCCTGCAGCTGCCGGTCGGGGTGCAGCGCCGCGTCGCCGCCGGCGTGCTCTCCGCGGGACACGCACGCGCCATCCTCGGCCTCAAGGCCGGGGAGGCGGCCCAGACGGCCCTCGCCGACCGCGTCGTCGCCGAGAGCCTCTCCGTGCGCGCCACCGAGGAGGCCGTGACGCTGGCCAACCGCGACGGCGTCCTCCCCGAGAAGAAGGTCCGCGAGCCCGTCGAGCAGCCCGCGTACCTCACCACCGCCGCCGAGAGCCTGGCCGACGAGTGGGACACCAAGGTCTCCATCACCCGCGGCAAGCGCAAGGGCAAGATCGTGGTGGAGTTCGGGGACCGCGAGGACTTTGACCGCATCATGGCGCTCATCAAGGGCGCTGAGGGCGCTCCGGGCGCAGAGGACCACTGAGCCGCCCATGGGAGCCCGCCTGCGTCCACTGACCGATGACAACCAGAGGTTGCTGCATCGGCTGGCGGCCCGCAGCGTCTTCTGGGAACTCGAGCCGGAGCTCGCGTGCCGGGTGACCGAAGCCGGCGATGCGCAGTTCGAGAAGGAGGTGTGGATCTCCACCACCCTCCTCGACTACGGCACCTGCGGCTACTCCATCGTCGACGGGGACGGTGCCGCAGGCCTGTCGGTCACGGCTACCATCCTGTTCTGCCCCGCGTCGCTGGCCCCCGGCGCCCGAGCGATGCCCACCGGCCCGGTCAGCGAGGACGCGGAGATCATCACGTCACTGTTCGTGGATCCCGGGCTCGAGGCGATGGGCATCGAACCGGTGCTGCTCGACGCCGCCATCATGGAACTGACCCGCCGCGGCGCCACCGCGGTCGAGGCCTTCGGCCTGGCCATCGACTGCACCACCGAGGACGTCGCCGCCCTCTGCGAGGAGCACGCCGACATCGTCGCCAGGGACCGGGAGATCGGCCTGATCAGCGAGATGGCCCTGCGATCAGCGGGATTCGAGGTCGTCGAGCCCCACCCCGTGCTGCCGCGTCTGCGCCTGGAGCTTCCCCCGGCGCAGGGACTGCTGTCAGCCGCGGCCGTCGAGAAGCTGCTCTCCGGGGTGGCCGCCCCGGTGACCTGAGGTCTTCCTGCCCGACCCCAGCTCAGCGCCAGACTCCCCGCCCCGGCCAGTGAACGAAACCTGGGCGAGCGTTTAGTCGTAGGTGAAGAACTGGCCGACGTAGACATCCCCGCCGGGCACTGACCAGGTCTCCACACCGGCACGCTTCGGGTTGTTCACCTTGCTCGGAGTAGCGGTCAGGTACCACTGCCCCGTGGCCTTCAGGTCCTCCGGACTGACCCGTGAGACAATGCCCTCACCATGCGGGAAGTAGAGGGACCGGGAGATCCCCTTGTCATCGAGCCAGATTTCACCATTGAACCCCTGCTTGGCCAGCTCGAGTGCCTGGGCCTCGACCGGTCCGCCCCGGTCAATGGAATAACCCTGTCCAGCCAGATAGAATTCGATGGCTCCCCGCAGACCATAGCCCGACCGGTTGGACGGGTCGGCCACTTCAGGCTCGAAGGGGTTGTTGAAACTGATGCCCGATGACAGTTGCGGAAACTGCGGGAGAGGGCTCAACCGGGGCAAGGATGGAAGGCCGGGCAGGCTGGTGACGGACGACTGCGCGCCCGCGGCAGGCGCGGTGATCAGGGCCAGGGACACGGTGACGGCGGGGACGGCCCGACGGATTAAATCTTTCATGTTTCACACATTACGGTGACTGCGAATCCAGCGACGGACATACGTGTACTTCTCTCTCCCCCCCGAAAAGGACCGGCATGTGAGAGGAAATGCGCCCCCGGGGCCCAAAGCCACCGCAGGGTGGCCTCCCTGCTGACCGGCTACGTCACCGATTGGCCGCCGTCCCCGGGACTGCCGGCTCACGCAACTTCCGCATCAGAGCTTCAAAGACCCTCGGCGGCGAGCAGCTCGTCGAAGCGGAAGCTGCCGGTCGGCGCGTGATCCTCGTCCAGCAGGTAAAGCCGCTTCACGGCCACCACGATCGCCTCCGCGATGGCGTCGCGGTTGGCCGGGGCCGTCAGGATGCTGACGTCACCCGGGTTCGTGAGGTAACCGAGGACGACCTCCACCGAGGGCATCCGGGTCAGGCGCAGCAGCTCCCAGGTGCGGGCGTGGTTGCCGCAGTTGAGCAGGTCGGTGCGGGCCGCGATCTCGCGCTGGATGTAGCCGGAGAGCGTCTCCCCGGTCATGGAGGAACTGCCCTCCTCCGAACCGAAGTAGAAGCTGGCCACGCCGTTGGCCTTCTCGTTCGGGTAGGAATCGCAGGCCAGCGAGATCATCAGGTCGGCGCCGAAGGCATTGGCGATGTCGGCCCGATCCTGCGCGGAGGGGTTATCCGTGCGGGTGCGCGAGAGAATGGTCTCCATGCCCGCGGCGATCATCCGGCCCTCGATGCGGTGCGCGAGATCCCAGAGGAGCTCCTCCTCGGCGACCTCGCCGTAGCGGCCCTGGACGATCTGACCGAACTCGCCGTTGCCCAGGCCGGGATCGATGACGACGCGCTTGCCGGCCAGCTTCGGGCCGGCGGCGCGCACGGTCTCGCGTTCGCGGATCGCCTGCGGGGAACCGCCGGTGATGCGACGGCCCAGCAGGGACAGCGCCCGCAGGGTGTCGGGGCCGCAGACGCCGTCGTTCTGGAGGCCGGCGTTGAGCTGGTAATCGGTCAGAGCCCGGTGGGTCAGCTCACCGAAGTGGCCGTCCACGTGCCCGTCGTAGAAGCCCAGCTCCTGCAGCTGCTCCTGCAGCTGGGCCACGTCGTCGCCGATGAGTTCGTTGTTCGGCTGGAACTGCAGGACACGGGCGCCCAGTGTGTAGGACGCGTGGCGCAGCTCGCGCAGTGTCAGCTCGTCGATGACGCCGGACGGGACAACGCCACGGGACTGCTGGAAGGCCTTGAGGACCTCCGCCAGCGCCTCGTCGAAAATGGTGTCCGCGTCGGCGTATTTCTGAGACGCTGACTTGCCGCCGGTGACGGCTCCCCCGAAGCCGGGGAGCAGGCCGAGACGGGCCAGCGTCGTGCGAACTTCGGCGACGCGTGGGCTGGACTGCCCAACCTTGATGCCTCTAGATACGGTCATCGGCGCATCCCCTCCCTGTGTCAAGCATTATCGATGTGGTTTCTCACCCTAGCAGTTAGAGGTGCGCTTTAATACGATCAATGATTTCCGCTTTCGGGCGGAGCCCCACGAACTCATCGACCTTTTCACCGTTCTTGAAGATGAGGACGGAGGGGATTGACATGATCTGGAACATGGCCCCCAGGGTGCGCTCGGTGTCCACGTCGACCTTGGCGACGGTGACCTCGCCGGCCATGTCCTCGGCGATCTCCTCGATCATCGGGGAGAGCTTCTTGCACGGGCCGCACCACTCGGCCCAGAAGTCGACAACGACCGGTTTGTCGGAGTCGATGACGGTGGCCTTGAAGGTGTCCTGGGTGACATCTACGACGTTGCTCATGGGTTTCTCTTTCTCGAGAAGGAGGGCCTAGACGGTCTCGGCGCCGGCGGCGGAGGTGCTCGGGGCCGGGGTGTCGGCCAGGAAAGCCTCGGCGTCCAGGGCCGCCTTGCAGCCGGAGCCGGCGGCGGTGACGGCCTGCTGGTAGTGGTCGTCGACCAGGTCACCGCAGGCGAAGACGCCCGGGATTCCGGTGCGGGTCGACGGGGCGTCGACAAGCACGTAACCGTCCTCGTTGAGCGGCAGCTGGCCCTGGAAGGTGGCGGTGCGCGGGTCGTGGCCGATGGCGACGAACATCGCGGTGACGTCCAGGTCGCTGGTCTCGCCGGTGACTGTGTCCTTCAGGACCAGGCCGCCGACCTTGCCGTCGACCTCCTTGACCTCGTCGACGACCTTGTTCAGGGCGAACTCGATCTTCTCGTTCTCGCGGGCGCGCTCCACCATGATGGCGGAGGCACGGAACTCCTCGCGGCGGTGGATGACGGTGACCTTCTCGGCGAAACGGGTGAGGAAGAGCGCGTCGGTCATGGCGGTGTCGCCGCCGCCGACGACGGCGATGTGCTGACCCTTGAAGAAGAAGCCGTCGCAGGTGGCGCAGTAGGAGACGCCGCGGCCGGTCAGCGACTGCTCGCCCGGGACGCCGAGCAGACGCGGTGCGGCGCCGGTCGCGAGAATGACGGAACGTGCCAGGTAGACCTCGTCGCCGACGTGGATCTTCTTGATCTCGCCCTCGAGCTCGACGGAATCGACCAGCTCCATGCGCAGGTCGGCGCCGAAACGCAGGGCCTGGGCACGCATCTCCTCCATGAGGGACGGGCCCATGATGCCGTTCTGGAAACCGGGGAAGTTCTCCACCTCGGTGGTGTTCATGAGCTCACCGCCGTACTCGTAGCCCTCGAAGACGATCGGGTTGAGCTCCGCGCGGGCCGCGTAAAGAGCGGCGGTGTAACCGGCCGGGCCGGAACCGACGATGGCGACCTCGTGGATGGTGTCGGTCATGGGGACGCAAACTCCTTCAAAAGATTGACGAAATGGATCTCGTCGTGATGTTGCCCCATTGTAACCAGCCAGGCGTGGTCTCCCCTATCGCCACGGCTAGGGCGACGCGCCGACTCTCGCCAGCGCCTCACTGAAAGCGGTGCGTGCGCGGGCCCGACGTGACTTGATGGTGCCGGGTTTCACACCTTCCTCCCTGGCCACATCCTTAACGGAATACCCGAATGCGTCGACCGCGAGGAGCGCCCGACGCTGATCGGGGTGCAGCGAGTTCAGCGCCTCCCGCACGGCCATCGACTCCGAATGGGCGGCATGCGGGTCGTGGGCGAGCCGGTAGTCGTGCTCGGCGTCGACGGTGTCGTCGTTCAACGTGGGCATTTCCCTGCGGAAGCGGTGGTGGGAGAAGTCGTAGCCGCCGTTCATGACCATCCGGTGCAGCCATGTCGACAACGAGGACTCCTGCCGGAAGGAACCGAGCTTGCGCGACGCCTTGAACAGGGCCTCCTGGACGACGTCCTCGGCGTCGGCCTCGTTGCCCCGGGTGTATCTGCGGGCCACCCACAGCAGTCGGGCACGGTGCCGTTCCACGATCGTCGAAAACGCGGTGGCGTCCCCCGCCAGGAAGTCGGAGACCAGCTGTTCGTCGGAGCGCTCCGTCTTGCCCAGGTGCGCCAGCGCCGCGAAGCGTCCGGGCTCCGGGGGGCGGGCCGGATCGTTGAAGCCGTCCCCCTCGAAGCGGGAGTTGCCGACGACTGCCGTCAACCGGTCACGGGCACGTTCCCTGGCGTCGGCGGCGGTGCGCTCTGCGATGGTGGACGGCTGGTCGAGCCGTTGTTCTGGACCTGGCATTCTTCCCCCCGGAAGCGAATGACTCAAGCGTTCTTGACCCCGATGCTAGAACCCGCGGGGCGTCCCGGCGGTGACTTCCCGTCCACTGTGGTGTGCACGGAAAACACCGCGCCCGGCCCCCTATGGTGCAGGAGGCCGGGCGCGGGGGCGGTCAGGTCAGGGGATCGGAAGCGGCTCGGTGAATTCCGGGGTCGACGCGGAGGCGCCCTCGCTCAGGCGGGCGGCGTCCGCGGCGGTGTTGAGTCCGATCAGCGCGACCTCGGCCAGCTCGATGTAGTCGTCGTCCTCGGGAAGATCGGAGAACCAGACGATGACGCCGGCGGCGGACGGAAGGGAATCCGTCGCCTCGTTCGGGGTCACGGTGGGCGAGGTGGTCGCCGTGTCCGGGCTGATGTCCCGGGCGGCCAGATCGATGTTGCTCCGGCCGGTCATCAGCGTCCCCTGCATGATTCGGGGCAGCGTCGACAGGTCGGTCACCGTCTGCGGATCGGTGCCCTCCGGGACCAGGTACACGGAGATGCGGGCGCCCTGGGAGGGCGAGAGCACCTGGAGGTGCTGAAGCTGGACCGGGCGCTGGGCCGTCAGCGCCAGGCCGATGCCGGGCTTGGTGCCGAGTCCGTTGGGGTACTCGTTGGAACGCCACGCGGTCGCCGGGTCCGCGTCTACGGCCGCGGAGACGGTGCCCGGGTTGTCGGCGTCCGGATCCTGCCCCGGCGCCTGCCAGACGGAGGCGTCGGAGATCGGCTGGACGATGGGCAGCTGGCGCGGCTGGGTCTCGACCTGGGAGCCCTGGAGGGAGTCCGCGTTGATCGGCGACGTCGCGCTGTCACCGGAGAGCAGACCCGTCAGGTAGGTGGTCGCGCCGGCGACCAGGACCACGAAGACGACTGCGGCGCCGGCGACCGCGACGGTGCCGGAACGGGTGTAGCCGCGGGATCCGAAACCGGAGTCCTGGGTGGAGACCTTCTCCCCCGCGCCGGTGTCGCCGGAACCCATGTCCACGGGGTCCAGGAGACCTCGCCGGATCAGTTCCGACGCGGAGACCGAGACGGCGGCGGCGTCGGCCGGAGTGTCGTCCGGGGTGTCGGCGTCGGCGAGCTCCGCCCGGGTCTCGGGGGACGCCGTCCCGGCGCGGCCGAACTCTGCCAGCCGGTGGCCGAGGTCGAGTACCTTCGCGTTGGCGGCGGAGAGGCAGGTCGGATCGTCGGGTTCAGAAGGTGTTTCGGAAGCGGACTCCGTGGCGACCGCGCGGGCGTCGAAGGCGATCTGCTTGAGCGTCGGATCCGCAGGTTTGTCGCCGTCGGCGGTGGCCTCGGCGAGCAGCTCGAGGGCGGAGGCGATGCCGGAGGCGTCCTGCTGCACCGAGGCGTTGGGCAGCACGCCCGGGAAGGCTAGGACGGTCGTGCCCTTCGTGGAGACGCGCAGGCGCGCCGAGTTGTCCAGGCCCAGCGGAGTGCCGGCGGCCTCGGCCTCGGCGGCGGCGTTGGCCAGCGGCGCCAGGGCCAGTGCGACGGCCTGCGGGTGCAGGGTCGCCGGGTGCTCCGGATCCAGGGCGGTGCGGGCGACCTCGCGCAGCGGGGAACCCTCGACCCAGTCGGAGACGATGAGCGCGCCGGAGCGGTAGCCGAGGACCCGGATGTTCGGGGCGATGGCGGCGTGGCCCAGCTTCGCCAGCTTGCGGGTGTTGCGGGTGACCTCCGCGGCGAGGCGGGCGGACTCCGCGACGGGGCGCGGCGCCATCGGGGCCTGGCCCGTGGTGTCGATGAAGGTGAGCGCGACATGCTTGCCGGTCGACTGCTCCAGGGCCTGCCAGAAGCGGGCGCCGGCGACGGAGCCGTGGTCGACGAGCAGACGGAAACGCCCGTCGGAGACCGGGGCGCCGGGCACCAGGCGCGGGCCGCGGACGACTCCGGCCGACATCGGCGGCGGGACCGGGGAGGAGTTGAAGACGTCCTGGGCGAACATCTGCTGGTACATGTCGCGGACGTCGGCTTCACCCGTGTCGATGGCCTTGTCCTCGTCCGGCTTGATGAAGCGGGACATGCCCGGGATGCGGGTGAGCGAGCGGCCGAGGGTCTGGACCTCCGGCAGCCCGGAGCGGGCCAGCACGAGGCCGACGGTGATGATGAACACGACGCCGACCAGGGTCAGCTCCATGAGGAAGACGGCCGAGGAGATCGAATCGATGCCCTCCATCCAGTCGTAGAAGCCACCGGCGAAGTTGCGCAGCAGGGAGCGCACCAGCAGGCCGGCGACGCCGCCGACGACGCCCGCGATGGCGGCCCAGACCGTGGTCCGCATGATCTCCGGGCCGCCCAGTGAACCGAGCTTGCGGCGCAGCAGCTGGGCGCCGATGACCGCGCCGGTGACGTAGCCGAAGCCGTTGGCCGCGGCCAACAGGATGACCACCGTGGCCGGGGAGGTGGCGACCTGCGGGGCGAGCATGGACAGGACGATCTTGGTGCCGGTGATGCCGGCGACGATGAGCGTCGGAGTCCACGCCTCCTCGCGGGCGTAGAAAACGCGCAGGTGGAGCATGACGAGCGCGTACGGGATGAGCGTGAACGCGGAGAAGCTGATCGTCAGGCCGGTGATCTCGGCGGAGGTGTCGTCGTAGGCGCCGTAGTTGAACAGCGCATGGCCGATGGCCGGGCCGAAGAAGGTGAGGAAGGCGATGATCGGGATGATCGCGATGAAGGTCAGCTTGGTGGCCAGCGTGAGATCGCGGACCACGGCCTTGTCGTCGCCGTCGGCCGCGTTGCGCGACAGGCGGGGCATGATCGCGGTGAGCAGCGCGACGCCGACGATGCCGTAGGGCACCTGCAGGATGAGCCACGCGTTGGAGTAGATCAGGACCGCGGCGGCGTCCGAAGCGGAGGCGATTCGGTTGGTCACGATGAGGCCGGCCTGGGAGACGCCGACGTAGACGACGATGGCCGCGGCCATGCCCGTGAACTGCTTCAGGCGGGGATCGATTCCCCACAGCGGGCGTAGGTCGACGCCCGCCTTGAGCAGGGGCGGCACCATGATCAGGCACTGCACCACGACGCCCAGGGTCGTGCCCAGGCCGATGAGCAGCACATGCGGGTCGGTGAGCGAGGTCGGTGCGGCGGGGTTGATGGAGCCCGGCACAGTCGAGTACAGCAGCAGGACGCCGATGGTGACGATGTTGTTGACGACCGGCGCCCAGGCTCCCGGCCGGAAGATTTCCTTGGTGTTCAGGATGGCCATGAACAGCGAGAACATGCCGTAGAAGAAGATCTGCGGCAGCAGCAGGTAGGCGAAGTTGGTCGCCAGCTGGATGTTGACCTCACCCTCGGCGTTGAGCTGGATGCGGGTCAGCTGCGGCGCGAAGATCACGGCGATCACCGTCACCACCGTCATCAACGAGAAGGTCAACGTGAACAGTCGCCGGATGAAGGCGGCGCCCCGGTCGGGGTCCTCCTTCTCCGCGCGGGTGAGCACCGGGACCACCAGCGCGGTGAGCACGGAGCCGAGGACGATCTCCGTGATCATGTTCGGCAGCGTGTTGGCCGCGGTGAAGGCGGAACCGACAGCGGTGCCCAGCGTGGAGCCGATGAGCACGGTGCGGATGAAGCCGGTGATGCGCGAGAGCAGGGTGGCTATCGCCATCGAACCGGTGGAGCGCACGACCTGCGCGTCGGAGGTGGTGGCCGTCGGCGCGGCGTCGGGCGTACCGGACGCGACGTCCTCCGCCATCGGCGGGGGCACGGCGCCCGGGGCGGCGGTCAGCGTGGACCGGTCGACGACCGGCTCGGGCGCCTCGGTGAGGGCGGGGCGCTTGTCGACGGCCTCCGAGGCAGTCCCGGCCTTCACCGGGGCCGGGGAGCTCCCCCGCGGCTTGGGCACGGGCGCCGCCGGCGAGGGGGGGATAATCCGCGACCGGGTGCCCGGCAGCGGTGTCTTCGGGGTAGTCACGTGAGTCTCGTCCAATCAGAGAACGGGTGGTTCGTGGGGATCAGGGCTGGCTGGGTCGGGGCCCGGATCCGGTCCGCGGGCGGTGGGCTTCGACGCCGCGGATGTGGCTTGTCGACGCGTCCTGCTGCGCCGCGCGACGAAAGCGATCGCCAGCACGGCGGCGAGTGCGCCCAGCAGCACCAGCAGCGAGGCGCTGCCCGCGCGGGTCTGCACCGAAATGTCCACCGGCGCGGAGACTGCGGCGCCGTCCTGGGTGGCCAGCCACAGGCGGATGTCCGTCTGATCGTGGCGGGCCGGGAGGTCGGCGGTCATCTCGACGGTCATCGAACCCCGCGCCGGGATCCGCAGCGGCGTGGCCACGTGGAGAGTGACCTCGTCCTCGGAGTAGAAGTTGACGGCGACCTTGACCGGCAGGGGCAGCCCGTTCTCGGCGACGATGAGCAGCGGCGAGGACTGGGAGGCCCGGGTGTAGACGTTGCCCGGCGGGATGAGGCTGACCGACGAGCGCATCGCCTGCAGCGTCCCGCGTAGCGCGCCCAGCCTGTCGGCGGTGCGCCGGACGGCGGAGTCGTAGCCGCCGAGGGAGGAGCGGCCGTGGCCGGCGAGCGCGAGGAGCAGCTCCTGCCGCATCGGGTGCGTGAAACCGTAGCGGGTCAGCGCGATGGTCGGCTCGTTGACCATGATGCGGGTCAGATCGTTGAGGTAGGTGCCGTGATCGCGGGCGGCCGCGATCTCCGTGTCGGAGGTGACCGAGGGATCCGGGAAGGGCGCGCCCACGAAAGCGTCGGGGGCGGTCGGTGTCGCCGGCTGGGCGAGCAGCTCCCCGAAGGGAAGCGGGCGGGCGGAGTCGTCGGCAAGCACCGCCCCGCCGACGTTGAGCAGGTGGCGCGCGGTCTCCGGATCAAGCTCCTCCGGCAGCATCGCGACGACGACGTCCTCGGCCTGGGTGAGCTCGGCGCGCAGGGCCGCGCCGGCGGTGATCGTGCGCGAGACCGGGGAATCGACGCGGTAGTCGTAGCGCGTCGCCGTGTTGGAGTACCCCGTCGTCGTCGGTTCAGCGCCCGTCGCCGCCAGCAAGGTCGCCAGACTCGACTGGTACGTCACCGCCCGGATGCCGGCGCCGAGATCACGGACCACGCCCTCGCCGGCGACCGTGTTGTCGGCGACGAGCACCCGCACCGGCCCGCCCGGGTCGTAGGCGGCCTCTCCCCCGGCGGTCTGGGCCGCCTCCCACTGGGCGGACATTCCGCCCTCAGCGAGCCCGGACTGTTCGTGATCGGCCCACGCCAGTGCCGGGTAGGTCTCGGGCGTGACGTAGCCGCCGGGCATGACCACGGCGTTCGTCGTGCCGGCCGTCCCCAGGATCCGCTCCAGGGTGAACGGGCCCCGCTCCACCGCTTCGCGCATGAGCCAGGTGTCGCCCGTCGCCGCGACGGCCCGCAGATCGGTGTTGGCCCACGGCAGGGCAACGACGCAGCCCTGCTCGGCGACGGCGACGAGATCCCCGATCCACTCCGCCGCGTCCTCGGCGCCCCGGCCCGGTTCGGAGGGGATCTCCTCCTCGTTGCGGAACCATGAATCACGCAGCCGCTGGGGCACCTTCTGCGTCGAGCGCTCCGGCGTGACGGTGTACCCGCGCGACATCCGGTCCACGACGTCGACCAGCGCCGGATCGAGCGCCAGGCAGGAGGCGTAGCCCAGTTCCGGGTCGGCGTCGGTGGCGCTCGCGTAGGCGTCGACGAGCTGGGTGAGCCGGCCGCCCTCGGCGAGCTGGTCGGCGAGCTCCTCGGAACGCAGCAGCAGCGGCGGCTGCTCCGGCGCGGTGCCGGTCTCCCCGGGGACGATGTCCACGGGCGCGGTGACCGGGTAGATCAGCGAAAAACCCGGCCGCTCCTCCGGCTCGGGCTCTGCAGGCTCTTCGGGGGCGCCGGCGTCGCCGGTGACCGGGATGAGCGTGCGCTCCGTCGTCAGCAGCCCGGAGGAGTCCCCCAGCGTGAACATGACCGGGTAGGCGCCCGGGGCGCTGATCGACAGGGACCCGTCCTCACCCGGCAGCGTCGGCAGGGACAGCCTGAGGGTGCGTTCCTCCCCCGGCGCCAGCGCTTCGATCTCCTCGATGGCCCCGTAGTAGCCGTACAGGCTGGTGTCCGCCGCCAGCACGTCCCGGGCCCGGGCGCTGCCGGGGACAGCCTCACCGCGCCGGGCGACCAGGGACAGCGCCTCGGTGCTCGCCCCCGAGTCATTACGGATCCTCAGCTCCACGACCAGGTTGCCGCCGGGCCGTAACGGGGCGACCTGCAGGCCCGGGGCCGCGGCCAGCTCGAGGGTGACGCCGCTGTCGGCCTCTCCCGGGCGGACAGCGGGATTGACCCACTGCTCGCTTGCCAGGGGATCCGTCGGCGTCACCGGGGTAGGGCCGGCCGAGGCCGCCGGCAGGACGCCGACGCCGGCCGTGAACGCGACAGCGCCTGCGGCGAGGGCGGAGAAACCCCGGCGCAGGCGTCGAGTCCAGTGACCCGTCACCTCGGGGTGGCCCTTCCCGCCTCGTGCTCCGCACGTGCCAGCTCCGGAAGGCGGTCATGCGCGATGCGCGCGAGCTTGCGCTCATCGGCGTAGGCGAGGTGCTCGATCAGCTCGCTGGCCGGGATCCACGCCACCTCGGTGACCTCCGGATCCTCGTCGTTGAGTTCGCCGTCCACGAACCGCAGCAGATGATGGTGCACCGTCTTGTGGATGCGGACGCCGTCCGAGACGAACCAGTAGTCGATGACGCCGAGTTCCTCGATGACCTGACCGTGGACACCGGTCTCCTCCCACACCTCGCGTTCGGCGGTGGTGGAGCGCTCCTCCCCCGGTTCCACATGGCCCTTGGGCATCGACCACAGCAGTCGGCCGCGACGATCCAGACGCCCGATCAGGGCGACGTAGATCCGCGCGAGGTCCACCTCACCGGTGACGCTGACGGCCTCAGCGAGACCGCTGATGACGAGCCCGCCGGCGCTGGTCTCATCCCTGGTCTCCATCCGCGGGCCGCCATGGTCCGGGCGACGGTGGCGCTGCGCGGCGTGCTTGCGTCCCCGGGCGCCCGTCTTGGCCGCGGTCCGGGCACCGGCTTTGGCGCCCGACTTGCCTCGGGAACGCCGGCTCTGGGACTGCCCCTGGTTCTGCTGCTGGCCCTGGTTCTGGCTCTTCTCGCCGCCCTGCTGGCCTGACCCGGAGGGCTGGGATCCCGATTTCCGGCGCCGACGGGAACGCGAACGGCCCGGTGCCTCGCCCTGGGACGCCGCCTTCTCGTCCCCCGAGTGCCCCGGGGTGCCCTGGCCGCTCTGCGTGTTCTGGCTGGTGCTCTGCTGGCTACCGCCGGAAGAACGACGACGCGAGCGGCGACGTCGGCGACGACGCTGCTGCGAAGCCGAACCTCCATCCGGGGAATTCTGCCCCGGCTGTCCGGCCGAATCGTTCTCATTCATTCTGCTGATCCTATAGGTCACCGGGGTGTTTCGGAATTTGCCACGGGCTGCGTGGCACCTTCCTGTGAGGTGGTGAAAGGTGCTCAAAGTCGGCGACGGGAGCACTGCCGGGAGGGAGGCTCCCCGCGCCCGCTGTCCCGACGATAATCTCACGGACCTGTCCACCGCGCGGGCCGAAGGAGCGGTTCGGCTGGTCATCGACCTGGCGGTAAGGTGATGAGCGTGACTTCCCCCGATGTTTCCCAGCTGGTCCTGCTCGCCCACGCCCAGTCGACGCTTCTCAGTCATGAGGACCTGTTGACGGAGCTGGCGACCGCCTTCGCCGCGGCCGGGGAATCCCTCTACCTCGTGGGCGGCTCCGTCCGCGACGCGCTCCTGGACCGGTTGTCCGGGGACCTGGACTTCACCACCTCCGCGCGCCCCCAGGTAATCAAGGCCATCCTGGAGGACTGGGCCGAGGTCGTCTGGGACACGGGCATCGACTACGGCACGGTCTCGGCGGAGAAACACGGCCAGCAGGTGGAGATCACCACCTTCCGTGCCGACCAGTACGACGGCGTCTCCCGCAACCCGGAGGTGACCTTCGGCGACACCCTCGAGGGCGACCTCATCCGCCGCGACTTCCGGGTCAACGCCATGGCCGTGGAACTTCTCCCCGCCCACCCGGACGAGGGGGATCGCCCCCTGGAACTCCGTTTCCACGATCCGGTCGGCGGCCTGGCGGACATCGCCGCCCGGGCGCTCGACACCCCGGACACCCCGGAGCGCTCCTTCAGCGACGATCCGCTGCGCATGCTCCGTGCCGCCCGCTTCGTCTCCCAGCTCGAGTTCGACGTCGCGCCGCGGGTCGAAAAGGCGATGGGCGAGATGGCCGACGAGATCGCGCGCATCACCGTCGAGCGCGTCCAGGTGGAGCTGGACAAACTCATGCTCGGGACGGATCCCGCCCGCGGCATAGACCTGCTGGTGGCCACCGGCATCCTCGAGCACGTCTTCCCGGAGATCCCGGGTCTCCAGCTCACCGCCGACGAGCACCTCCAGCACAAGGACGTCTACGCGCACTCCCTGCAGGTGATGCGCCAGGCGATCGACCAGGAGACGGACGGGGAACCCGATCTCACCCTGCGCTGGGCGGCCCTGCTGCATGACGTCGGCAAGCCGGCCACCCGTGCCGCCAAGCCGGGCGGCGGCGTGACCTTCCACCAGCACGAGGTGGTCGGCGCGAAGATGGTCAAGAAGCGCCTGCGCCAGCTCAAGTACCCCAAGCACCTGACCAACGACATCGGCCAGCTGGTGTACCTGCACATGCGCTTCCACGGCTTCGGCGAGGGACAGTGGACCGATTCCGCGGTGCGCCGCTACGTCGCCGACGCGGGCGAACTCCTGCCCCGTCTGCACAAGCTGGTGCGCGCGGACTCGACCACCCGTAACGCTAAAAAGGCGAAAAGGCTCCAGCGGACCTACGATCACTTGGAAGAGCGCATTGAGGAGATCGCCGCGAAGGAGGACCTCGCGAAGGTGCGCCCGGACCTGGACGGCAACGAGATCATGCAGATCCTCGACCTCACGCCTGGTCCCCAGGTGGGCCAGGCGTGGGCCTTCCTCAAGGAGCTGCGCCTCGAGCACGGCCCCCTGGACAGGGAGGTGGCCATCGAGCACCTTCGCGAGTGGTGGCGCAACGAGCAGGAGAACTAAGGAGAAGCAGATGCTGTACGCAGACCGACTGTTCAACGCCATGGAGCGCGTTGAACCGGCCCCCGGCATGCTTCTGGTGGCCGCTCCCGGCATGATGTCCGTGGAATTCGCCCGATCCGTGATTCTCATCATCGAGCATTCGGAGGCGATGACCCTGGGCGTCAACCTCACCGCCCGCAGTGAGCTCGCCGTCTACAACGTCATGCCGGACTGGCTGCCGGCCGTGGCCAAGCCCCAGGCCCTCTACATCGGTGGCCCGCTCAACCAGCAGTCCGTCGTCGGCCTCGCCCAGACGAAAATCGGCGTCGACATGGACGAGACCCCGCAGCTGAACCGTCTGGCCAACCGTCTGGCGCACGTGGACCTGCGCTCCGATCCCCACGAGATCGCCGAACTCGTCGACGGCATGCGCCTGTTCGCGGGCTACGCGGAGTGGGCGCCGCGCCAGCTCGAGGATGAAATCCAGCATGGTGAGTGGTTCGTGGCGCCGGCGCTGCCGGCCGACGTCATCGCCCCCGCGTCCCAGGATCTCTGGGGGGACGTGCTGCGCCGGCAGGCGATGCCGCTGCCGCTCTTCGCCACCTTCCCCGCCGACCTCTATGACAACTGAGGTTCGTCGAGGGCTCAACGACGCCTGGGCGGTCGCGCTCGGCCTCATCCCCCTCGGGCTGGCCTTCGGTCTGCTGGTGACGCAGGTCGGCTTCGCATGGTGGTGGGCGCCGATTCTCTCGGTGGTCATCTACGCCGGCTCCATGGAGTATCTGGCGCTCGGCATGATCACCGGCGGCGTCGGCTGGGTGACCTCCGCGGTGACCGGTTTCCTCGTGAACTTCCGCCACATCTTCTACGGGCTGACCTATCCGCGCCACCGCATCCGTAACCCGCTCGCCCGCGCCTACGCCACCTATGCGCTCACCGATGAGGTGTACGCGATCACCTCCCCGTTCGGCGCGGGGGGCGTCGACCGTGCCGGGCGTCCCGTCAGCGGCGCCCGCCTGTCGACGATCACCGTCTTTTGTCAGCTCGCGTGGGTGCTCTCCGGCGTCCTCGGCGCGTTCTTCGGCTCGGTAGTCCAGATTGAGCTGGAGGGCCTTGACTTCGCCCTCACCGCCCTCTTCGTCGTCCTCGCCTACGAGGCCTTCCGGAACAACCGGGACTTTTCGCTGCCCGTCGTCGCGGTAGCGCTCGGCGTCCTGTCGGCCCTGTTCTTCCCCGGGCAGATGCTTCTGGTCGCGCTCATTGCGTACTTCGTTTTTCTCCTCGTCCGCTTCTACTCCCCGCGCCTCGACGACGCGCTCACCCTCCGGAGGGATCGCTGAATGGGCCTGCCCGAGGGGGTCACTTTCGAGATGGTTCTGGCGGTGCTCCTCCCCGTCTCGATCGTCACGCTGCTGTTGCGGGCCGTTCCGTTCAGCGTGCGGAGATCGCTGGAAGGGTCCGGCCTGGTGGCGCTGCTGGGCGTGACGATGCCCGTCGGGGTGATGAGCGTGCTCGTGGTCTACACCCTCGCCGGGTCCGGGGCGGCGGGGCTGGCGCCGGGTCTGCTCGCCATCGCCTTCACGCTCCTGCTCCATATGTGGCGGCGGCGGCCCGCGTTTTCCATTCTGGCGGGCACCATGTTCTACATGGGGCTCGTCAACTTCGTGTTCTAGTCCGACCCCCGACACGGCGACGTCCCCGATGTTTCACGTGGAACATCGGGGCTGGGGATCAGATCTCCGGGAACTTGGCGGCGGCTTCGGTCCACAGGGCCTCGTACTCCTCGGGATCGAGGCGGGTCACCTCGATGTCGGGAAAGTCCGCGTAGGAGTCGGGATGCGGGACGGCCGCCTGGGGCTCGTTGATCCGGCCGACGCAGCGGCCGTGGATGTAGGCCCCCGTGATGGTCTCGTTCGGGTCCAGCTCGAGCATGCGATTGACGGTGCACGTCTGCGCATCCACCTCGACGAGGTCGGCGATGTTGATGAGGGTGCCGACGCCGGGCACGGTGAGGTCAATACGGACAAAATGGCGTTTCACGTGAAACATGCTTGTCGGGAAAACCGGAATGCGCAAGCCGTCCCGGGAAACCAGCAGGGCGCCCTCCCCTCGGGGAAGGCGCCTTGGGCGGGAATCTCAGGCGACCGCGAGTTGCTCCGGCGCCTGCTTTCCGTACCGGGCGGCGAGCCAGGAGCAGATCATCAGCTGGATCTGGTGGTAGATCATCAGCGGAAGGATGAGTAGACCCAACGACGCGCCTCCGAAGATGACCGACGCCATCGGCAGGCCGGTCGCGAGGGACTTCTTCGAACCGCAGAACTCGATGGCGATGACGTCGCGACGAGGGAAGCCCAGCTTCTCCGACACGAAGCGCGTCAGCCACAGCATGAACGCGACCAGGACGACCGAGAAGACGACGAGGAAGACGACCTCCCAGAATCCCACCGAGGACCACACGCCCGCGACCATGCCCGAGGAGAACGCGGAGTAGACGACCATCGCGATCGAACCGCGGTCGACGATCTTGGTCGCCTTGTTGGCGGCGAGCTTTGCCAGCCAGCGGCGAAGAATCTGCCCGAGCACGAAAGGCAGAAGCAGCAGTACGGAAATGTCGAGAAAGACCTTCATGTCGATGCGGACCCCGTCCCCGGCCCCCATGAGCAGCATCACGAGCAGGGGCGTGGCGAAGACGCCCACGA
Source organism: Corynebacterium guangdongense (assembly GCF_030408915.1). Lineage (NCBI taxonomy): Bacteria > Bacillati > Actinomycetota > Actinomycetes > Mycobacteriales > Corynebacteriaceae > Corynebacterium > Corynebacterium guangdongense. Next base: position 2,784,268 of record NZ_CP047654.1, on the reverse strand, counting down.
GAGAGCTTGCCGACGCCGCGACGATCGCACCGGAGACGTTGCCCCGCGCGATGGAGGTGAACGCCACCGAGGACTGCACCGTCGAGGGCACCAATGTCAGCAGGAGGATGCCGGCGTAGAGCTCCTCGCTGATGAAGGGCGAGAGCACCGGCTTGAGCGCAACCCCCACGATCGGGTACGCCACGAACGTGAAGCCGAGGATCATCAGGTGGAGCTTCCAGTGGGTCAGGCCCGACAGAGCTTCACGCGTCGACAGTCGGAGGCCGTAGAGGAAGAAGAGCAGGGCGATCGCGATGTTGGTGGCGGTCGCGAACCACTCGGCGAATTCCCCTCGCGCGGGTGCGAGGATCGCGATGACCACCGCGAGGATGATGAGGACGATCAGCGGATCTACTCCCCTGACTTGTGCTGAGAACCGGGAACTTATCGACATGCCACCGAGCATAGAAGCACCGGCTACCCTCGAAGGCATGACTCACCTGCATGAACCGATCACGCTCCGGGGGCTGACCGTCCCCAACCGAATCTGGCTGGCGCCCATGTGCCAGTACTCCGCCGTCGACGGTGTCCCGAACGACTGGCATCTCGTGCACTACGGCGCCCGCGCCGTCGGCCGCTTCGGCCTGATCATCGCGGAGTCCACCGCCGTGGTACCGGAGGGGCGCATCTCCCCGGCCTGCACCGGCCTGTGGAACGACGAGCAGGTGAGCGCCTGGTCGAGGATCGTCGACTTCGCTCATTCGCAGGGAGCAAAGATGGGCGTGCAGCTCAATCACGCCGGACGCAAGGCCTCCACGGTTCCGGCCCGCCCGGACGCGACCACCTACCCGACCCAGACGGTGCCCGTCGAGCACGGCGGGTGGGAGACGGTGGCCCCCTCCCCGGTCGCGGCGGACGACCAGCTCGATCCCCGCGAACTCAACCGCGACGAGATCCGTGAGCTGCCGGAGCTCTTCGCCGCTGCCGCCGAGCGTGCGGTGCGGGCCGGTTTCGACACGGTGGAACTGCATGCCGCCCACGGTTATCTGCTGCACCAGTTCCTCTCCCCCGTCTCCAACAAACGCGAGGACTCCTGGGGTGGTACCTTCGAGGACCGCACCCGCCTCATCCGTCTGGTGGCTACCGCCGTGCGCAACGCCATTCCGGAGGACATGCCGCTGCTGGTCCGACTATCCGCCACCGACTGGCTCCCCGAGGTCGCCTCCTGGGACGCCGAGCAGACCGTCACCCTGGTGAAGCTGCTGCGCGAGGCAGGGGTCGATTTCATCGACGTCACCACGGGCGGGTTGGTCGGGGCCACCATCCCGGTGGCGCCGAACTACCAGGTCCGTTTCGCCGAGGAGATCAAGCGCGAGACGGGCGCCCCGGTGGGCGCGGTCGGCATGATCACCTCACCGGAGCAGGCCGAGGCGATCCTCGCGGAGGGCCGGGCCGACGTCGTCCTCCTGGGGCGGGAGGCGCTGCGCGATCCGAACTTCCCGCTGCGCGCCGCCCACGAGCTCAGCGGTTCCTCGGAGGACGTGACCTTCCCGCCGCAGTACGCCCGGGCGGCGTGGCGCGGCCTGCGCTGACCATTCCCCGCCGTTAGCACGGAAGCCGCATGGCCCGACTGGGGGCCATGCGGCTTTCATGTTTCACGTGAAACGCCTGTCTCAGGCGGTGGCGGTTACGGTGCCACCGTCGACGGTCGCCTTTCCGGCAGCGAGCGGATCGCGGGAGGGGCCGTCGAGCACGGAGCCGTCGGCGATGTCGAAGACGGAGTTGTGGGCGGTGCACGTGACGGTGCCGTCGTTGACCTGGGTGATCTTGTTGCCCTGGTGAGGGCAGGAGGTGGAGTAGGCGACGAAATTGCCCGCGGTCGGCTGGGCGATGATCACGTCACCGACGATGACGGCGGAGCCTACCGGAACCTGGGTCGCGGCGACCTCCTCCGAGGGGGCGGTGCCACAGCCGACGAGGAAGGCGCTGGCGAAGGTGCTCGCAGTGCCGAGGAGGAACATCCGGCGGGAACAGGACAGGTTGGGGAACTCGCTCATGAGTGACATTATGCCTCAGGGAACCTGGCGTCGGGAGGAACTCAGCAGGCCTGCGACCGAGGACACGACGCCCGCCGCCAGGAGCAGAAGCACCGGCCCCGCTTCCGAGTCTGCGGAGGTCATCGTGTGGGTGAACGGGGAGGCGTCGATGAGCCAGTCCGGGAACCCGAGAATTTCCCCCATCAGCGCGGTGACCGCCGACCACCCCAGTAGCAGCCACGTGAGGAGCGCTCCCCGGGGCGACAGGCCGAGGATGAACGTGGCTGCCCCAATAAAGAAGACGACCGCCCCCGACTGCGACCACGTCGCCCAGGCCAGAGTCGTGTAATCCTCCGGGACCGTGGAATCCTGCAGCGCCAGACCCGCGGCGCCCGCGCCGTGCAGGACGACGATCCAGCCACACGCGGCGACCGCCGCGACAGCCAGAACGCCCCCCAGTGGCGCCCAGCGCCGGACGCCGGTGGCCCGGACGACGTCGACTGTGCGGCCACGCTCCCCGGCCGCCTCCGAGTGGACGACCGACACCGCGGCGACGGTGACGAGGATCGCGCCGACCATGCAGATGAATCCGATGAAAGCTTCGTAGACCGCCGTCCCGCCCAGCACGTCGCGGAAGATCTCGCCCGTGGTCCCCTCCCCCGCCACCAGTTCCTGGATGGACCCGGACATGGACATGAGGAACGCCGACAGGATGGCGACGGCGACCGCCCAGCCGATGATGTTGCCGAGGTTGAGCAGCGCCGACAACCCCACGATTCCCCGGACACGGCGCACACGTGTGCGGGTGGGGCGTCGGGCGTCGAGAAGCCCGCGGGCGAAAGACCGCCGCGAATTGAGCGCGGCCAGGAGGGCCGCCCCCGACAGCACAATCAGGAGCAGCCACCCCACGCGGCCCCAGTCGTCGCGCTCGAAGGGGCTGATGACCTCCCGCCAGCCGAGCGGTGAGAGCCAGTTCAGCCAGGGCACCTTCTCGACGTCGGCGTAGGCGCGGACCATGAAGGAAGCCGCGAGGGTGGACAGCGCGACCCGAGTCAGGGAGGAGGCGTCGGTGACGAGGAGGAGCACCAGCTGGCTGAGCACGACCGAACCCAGGCACATCAGCGTGACGCTCGCCCCGAAGGCAAGCGAGCCCGCGGCACCGACGTCATCGATGGCGGCCGAGACGCCCAGTAGGACGAGCGCCGAGCCGGTGCCGAGGACGCTGGCCACCAGCGCCGAGCTGAGCAGCATCGCCAGAAGCGGAACGCTCGGGCGGATGCCGGTGGAGCGCTGCAGCTCCCCCAGGCCGGTCGTCTCGCTGCCGCGGTGCCAACGGACGGAGAGGAGCACGCTCATAACCGAGCCGAGCAACCCCACCCACGCCCCCATCTCCCAGGTGACCACCTGGCCCACCGTTCCCGGTCGGGCGATGATGCCGTAGAGTGCGGTGGTGCCCGCGTTTGTGGCCATGGCGCCGAGCATCTCCTGGCGGGAGTCCAGCGTCGGGTAGTAGTCCTGGTAGGCGAAGGGGAAAATAATCAACAGCGCCCATAATGGGAGCAGCCAGGCAATGATGAAGATGCGCGAAGTCCGGAGATTGATCGTGGCCAATGATAGGGCTGATCTCATTATTGCCCACCCCCAGTTCCCGATTCATAGTGCTGCAGGAATATGCTTTCCAGGCTGGCGGGCGTGGAGGTTATCGCCTCTCCCCCGGCCTCAAGGATCCGGCGGAGGGCGGAGGGCACCTCGTCGACCGGGGTGGTGACCCGTAGGGCGTCGTGCTCGGAGGTGGCGTTGGGGAGGGCGGCCGCCAGTCGCCGGGCCGATGCAGGATCGGGCAGCGTCGCGGTGACGGTGTGGGCCGAAAAATGGCGTAATTGTGACAGATCGCCCCTCTCGACGACCCTCCCCTCTTTAATCACTGTGACGTAATCGCACAGGCGCTCAACTTCGCTGAGAATGTGGGAACTGAGCAGTACCGAGGCCCCGGCAGCGTTGGCCCGATGGGTCTCCCGGATGAACTGCTCCTCCATGAGGGGGTCGAGCCCGGCCGTCGGCTCGTCGAGGATGAGCACCCGGGCATCGATCGATAGCGCCGCGACGAGACTTACTTTTCGCCGGTTGCCCGTCGAGTACTCCCTGGCCCTCTTGGTGGGGTCGAGGTCGAAGGCCTCGATGAGTTCGGTCTCGCGCGTGCGGTTGGAGGGCCTGCCCCGCAGTGACTCGAGCGCGCGGAAGGTCTCGGCCCCGGTGAGGTTCGGCCACAGAGCCACGTCGCCGGCGACGTAACCGACGTCCTTGAGAATCTCGGGCGCCCGCCGCGGATCCTTTCCGAGCACCCGAACCGTGCCGGAGGTCGGATGGAGCAGGCCGAGGAGAGTGCGGATGGTCGTTGATTTTCCCGAGCCGTTGGGGCCGAGGAAGCCGTGGATGCTCCCCTCCGACAGGTTAAGGGAGAGACCGTTGACGGCGCGGAAGTCGCCGAAGGTCACCGTCAGATCGGTGACGGAGAGAACCGGTTCATGTTTCACGTGAAACCAGCTCTCCCTCAGAAGTCCGGGCGACTTCGCTGGAGGGGGTCCTCCCGGGGGTCGGGGTGGAACCCATTCGGCATGGTCTCCGCTGCGTCTCGCCGAACGTGATCCGACGGGCGACGATCCCCCTCCCCTCCCCCGGCGCCTCGCCCAGCGCGTGGCGACCGAAGGAGCCATCTCGGGTCTCATCCACCCGGCGCCACCCGGGCGGGCGCCCGCCGGCTGACACCGGCCGCGCCCGCCGGGCTGGGGCGCTTAACTCCCGGGCCCGCCCGGCCGTGTCCTGAGCGCTCGAGTCCCGACCACTCAGGTCCTGATGGACCAGCTCGTTCAGACAGCCGGCGTGATGGGTGTGAAAGGGCGTCATCCACCCTGCGGGACCCCGGCCGGGGCCGGCCAGAAGCGTGTTCCTGTTGTTCTCGTCGTCACTGACCATGATCCCAGTATGCCCCTCCATCCAGGGGCGTTCCCGGCGGGAAAGGACGACCGCCCCGACATCACGGCGATGTCGGGGCGGTGCGGCGGCGGTATCAGAGCTTCGTGGCAGCCTTCATGGCCGCCACGAACTCGGTGACCTCCGCCTTGAGGGCGGCCATGTCGGTGACCCTGCCGGGGTTGGGGTGCTCGTACTCGACATACTTGTCGACGATCTTCGCCAGCGCCGAGCCGGTGATGGCGCCGGCGGCACCCGCCCTGATGGCGTCGTTGACGTGTTCCGGGGTGGAGATGCCGAAGCCGAGGACGACCGGGGCGCCGCCGAAACGCTCGACGTTCTGGACTGCCTTGTCCAGACCCTCGACCGAGGCCTGGTTCTCGGCGCCGGTCACACCGTCACGGGAGACGGCGTAGATGTAGCCCTTCGACATCGCGGCCACGCCCTCGAGGGTCTCCTCGGAGGCCTGGTACGGGGCGATGAAGATCGGATCGATGCCCGCCGCGACGGCGGCGTCGTGGAAGGGCCTGCCCTCGCGGACGGGGATGTCCGGCAGGAGGATGGAGTCGGCGCCGGCCTCCTTGAACTCCGCGTAGAAGTTCTCCAGGCCGCGGACATAGGGCACGTTGGAGTAGATCAGCATGCCGATCGGGATCTCCGGGAAGCGCTCACGCAGCTGGCGGATCTGGTCCAGGGCCATCGCCACGGTCGCTCCCCCGTCGAGGGCGCGGGTGTGGGACTTCTGGACGGTCGGGCCGTCGGCGATCGGATCGGAGAAAGGCACGCCCAGCTCCAGGGCGTCGGCGCCGGCCTCGACGGCGGCGCTGATGATCTCCACGGCGTCCGCCGGGGAGGGGTCGGACAGCATGTAGAACGGGACGAAGGCGCCCTCGTTCTTCTCCTTGAGTGCGGCGAAAGCCTTCTCGTAGCGCGACATTAATTCTGTTCCTTCAGCTGCTTGTTGACGACGTACTCGGGGTGCTCGGCCAGGGTGCGACGGACGTGGTCGACGTCCTTGTCGCCGCGGCCGGAAAGGGAGACCAGGATGCTGATGTCCTCCCCCGCCTCCTCGGCCTCCTCGGCGCGCTTGAGGGCGTAGGCGAAGGCGTGGGAGGACTCCAGGGCCGGGATGATGCCCTCGTGGAGGGAGAGCATCTGGAAGGCCGCCAGCGCCTCACGGTCGGTGACCGGGACGTACTGGGCGCGGCCGGTCTTGGCCAGGTGAGCGTGCTGCGGGCCGACGGCCGGGTAGTCCAGGCCGGCGGAGATCGAGTAGGACTCCTCGACCTGTCCGTCCGGGTCGCGCATGAGGTAGGACTTGGTGCCGTGCAGGATGCCGATGTTGCCTGCCTTGATGGCGGCGCCGTGGTGGCCGGTCTCGACGCCCTCGCCGCCCGGCTCAGTGCCGACCAGCTCGACGCCCTCGTCGTCGATGAAGTCGGAGAAGATGCCGATGGCGTTGGAGCCGCCGCCGACGGAGGCGACGACGACGTCCGGCAGTGCGCCGGTGCGCTCGAGCATCTGGGCCTTGGCCTCCTCCGCGATGACGCGGTGGAAGTCGCGGACGATGGTCGGGAACGGGTGCGGGCCGGCGGCGGTGCCGAGCAGGTAGTGGGACTCGTGGAAGGTGGCGGTCCAGTCGCGCAGCGCCTCGTTGACGGCGTCCTTGAGGGTGCCGGCGCCGGCGTCGACGGAGACGACCTTCGCGCCGTGCAGCTGCATACGGTAGACGTTCGGCTGCTGGCGGGCGACGTCCTTGGCGCCCATGTAGATCACGCACTCCAGGCCCAGGAGGGCGCAGACCAGGGCCGTGGCGGTGCCGTGCTGGCCGGCGCCGGTCTCGGCGATGATGCGGGTCTTGCCCATCTTCTTAGCCAGTAGGGCCTGTCCGATGACCTGGTTGGTCTTGTGGGCGCCGCCGTGGACGAGGTCCTCGCGCTTGAGGAAGATGCGGGCGTGCTTCTTGTCCAGGGGCAGGTTGGTGCACTCGGTCAGCGGGGTCGGGCGTCCGAGGTAGTCGCGCAGGAGACGGCGGTACTCGCCCATGAACTCCTCGTCGTTCCAGGCCTCGACGAACGCCTTCTCCAGCTGATCGAGCGCCGGGATGAGCGACTCGGGGACGAACTGTCCGCCGAACTCGCCGAAGTAGGCCGGCAGGATGGTGCTGCCGCCGTACTGCTTCTCAGTCATGTCAGTCCTTAGTTCTCGTGGGTGAAGCTGCGGATGGATTCGAAGGCGGAACGTACTCGGGCGGCGTCCTTGTGGCCGGCCCACTCCCCCGCGTCCGGGCCGTATTCGAGACCGGAGTTGAGGTCGAGGCCGAGGCATCCGACGGCCAGTGCCTCGTCGACGTTGTCCGGGTTGAGGCCGCCGGCGAGCAGGGCACGCCCCTTGACGGACTCCGGGACGGTGTCCCAGTCGAAGGTGGTGCCGGTGCCGCCGTCGCCGGCGTCAAGCACGAGCTTATCGACGCCCGCCGAGGCGGCCAGGGCCTCGGCGGTGGCGGCGGCCTCCGGGGAGGTCATGGAGATCGCGCGCCACAGCTCGACGCCCTCCGGCAGCTCCGCACGGATCTTTTCGATGAGGGCGAACTCCCCGTCGATGGAGCCCTGGTACGGAGCCTGCACCTGGACGGCGACGATGCCGTCCTGGAGCAGTTCGGCGTAGCCCGCGTCGCGACGCGAGACCGCCACGTATTTCAGGCCCTGCTCGTGGCCGATGATCTCGGCGGCTGTTTCACGTGAAACATTGCGCGGGGAGGCCTCCTCGAAGATGAGGCCGCCGTACACCGCACCGTTGGCCTTCGCCGCCTGGGCGGCGGACCAGGAGGTCAGACCACAGATCTTGTTCGGGCCGTAGACGAGTTCGCGCGCCGCCAGATCGATGTCCGGCTGGCTGGTCAGCTGGGAGCCCACCAGGAAACCGTTGGCCACGCCGCCGATGGCGCGGACCGTCGCGTTGTCGCGGACCCCGGACTCGGAGAGGACGACGACGTCGGCCGGGATGTTCCTGACCAAGCGCTCGGTGCGGGTGAGGTCGATGGACAGGTCGTGGAGGTTGCGGTTGTTGATGCCGAGGATCTTCGCGCCCAGCCGCAGCGCCCGCTCCACCTCCTCCTCGGTGATGGCCTCGGTGAGGACGTCCATGCCGAGACGGTGTGCTTCGTCCTGCAGCGTCGTGTATTCCTCGTCGCTGAGCACCGAGAGCATGAGCAGGACGGCGTCCGCACCGAAGTAGCGGGCGGCGTGGACCTGGACCTCGTCGACGATGAAGTCCTTGCACAGCACCGGCAGGTGACTTGACGCCGCCACCGTGGCGAGGTGGTCGTAGTCGCCGCCGAAGCGGTGCGGTTCGCACAGGACGGAAATGCCCGCGGCGTAGCGCGAGTACACGCGGGCGATGGCGCCCGGCTCGTAGTGCTCACGAATCATGCCCAGTGAGGGCGAGGAGGACTTGCACTCCATGATGAAACGGTTGAGGCCGCGCCCCTGCCCCCCGCCGAGCGAGTCGTAGAGGGAACGGGTGGAGGCCGGCAGCGTCTGCGGGTCCACGTGGCTGATGCGGGCGCGGATCTCGTCGAGGTCGCCGCGGCGACCCTCGACGATGCCCTCGAGAACGGTGGGAAGGATGTCGTTAGTCTGCATAGTCTGTCTCCTCGTGCTTCTGCAGCCAGGCGGCGGCGCTGCCGTCGTCAAGCATGCCCCTGGCTTTCTCGGTGCCTGCGGCAAAGCTGTCGACCATGCCGTACAGGTAGAACATTGCGCCGGCAGAGGCGGCGATGGCGTCCCGGTGGGCGGGCTCCCCGCCCCCGTTGAGGACGGCGTAGATGGCCTTCGCGTTCTCCTCGCCGTTGCCGCCCGCGAGATCATCGAAGGTGTAGGAACCGGTGACGCCGAGGTCGGCAGGCTCCAGCTCGTAATGGGTGATCTCGCCGTCGTTGAGTTCCCACACCTGGGTCGTGCCGGTCACGGAGACCTCGTCCGAGCCGTCGCCGTGGACGACCAGCGCGCGGGTGCGGCCGAGCTCCTTGAACACCTCGGCGATCGCCGGACCCTGCTTCGGGTTGGCGATGCCCATGATCTGGAACTCCGGGCGGGCCGGGGCCAGGATCGGGCCGAGGGTGTTGAAGATGGTCGGGAACTTCAGCGCCCGACGCACCGGCTGGACGTGGCCGATGGCCGGGTTGTAGGCCGGGGCGAAGAGGAAGGTGAAGTTCGAGGCCTCGAACTGGCGCACCGCGCGCTCCGGGTCGAGGTCCAGCGGGATGTTCATCGATTCGAGGACGTCGGCGGAGCCGGACTTCGAGGACACGGAACGGTTGCCGCACTTGATCATCTTCACGCCGCCGGCGGCGGCGATGAGCGAGGCTGCGGTGGTGATGTTGATGGTATTCTTGCCGTCGCCGCCGGTGCCGGCGGTGTCCATGATTCCCGCGCCCGTGATCGGGAACGGACGGCCGGCCTTGAGGAAGGCACGGGCGGCGCCGAGCAGGTCGTTGGCGGTCTCGCCGCGGGTCTTGATGGTGGTCAGCAGGGCGGCGATGTGGACGTCGTCGTACTCGCCGACGGTCAGCGGGGTGAAGGCCTCGATGCACTCCTCCACCGAGGGGTCCTTGTTGTCGATGAACCGGGTGAGGACGTCGAGAGTGTCTGGGCTGGTCATATCGGTATAGGAATCCTTTACTTCGGCTATTTCTTCAATAGAAGGTCAAGGCAACGGGTGAGCATGATCGGTCCGCCCGGGGTGAGAATCGACTCCGGGTGGAACTGCAGGCCGATGGCCGTGACCCGCTCCCCGTCGCGGGCCTGGGCCGCCATCACGACGTCACCGACGTCGGTCGGTGTCGTCGCCAGCGCCTGCAGCGGCGCCGGGGCCTCGGTCGAACCGAGGGAATGGTAGCGGGCCACCGGAACGAGGCGGCCGATCACCTCCGGCTGGTCCGGCGAGGAGTCGACGGTCAGACCCTCGAAGAGGGGGTGGCCGACGCCGGCGTCGGTGAGCGTCATGGCGACCGAGGAGCCGTGGACCGGCCCACAGGGACGTACGTCGCCGCCGAAGTGCTCCACCAGGGCCTGGAATCCGAGGCAGATGCCGAGCATCGGGACACGGCCGTAGGCACGGTCGATGAGCTCCATCATGTGCCCGGCCTCTCGGGGGTGCGAGGGACCCGGCGAGAGGATGATGAGGTCCGGCTGGGCCGCCAGCACCGTGTCGACGTCGACCGTGTTGCGGTAAACGAGGAACTCGTGCCCGGTCGCCGACAACGCGTCGACGAGGTTGTAGACGAAGCTGTCGTGATTGTCGATGAGAATGATCCTGGCCATCAGCGCACCACCTTCAGGTCCTTGCCCTGCGCCAGGGCGAGGGCGTTGAGTGCGGCGTAGGCCTTGTGCAGGGTCTCGTCGGCCTCCGCCTGCGGGTTGGAGTCGCGGACGACCCCCGCGCCCGCCTGCACGGCGGCCACTCCCCCACTGACGTAGGCGGAGCGGATGACGATGCACGTGTCCATGTCGCCGGTGCCCTTGAGGTAGCCGATGGCGCCGCCGTAGGAGCCGCGGCGACGCTTCTCGGCGCCCCGCAGCAGCTCCATCGCCTTCAGCTTCGGGGCGCCGGTCAGGGTGCCCATGTTCATGCAGGCACGGTACGCGTCCAGCGCGTCGAGGTCCGGGTGCAGCTGCGCGGTGACCCGGGAGACCAGGTGCATGACGCGGGAGTAGCGGTCGACCTGCAGCAGATCGGCGACGCGCCGGGTGCCCGGAACGGCGACGCGGGCGAGATCGTTGCGGGCCAGGTCGACGAGCATGGTGTGCTCGGCGATTTCCTTGGCGTCGGTGCGCAGTTCGAGCTCCATGCGGATGTCGAGCTCGTCGTTGATGGTGCCGTCAGGGTTCATCCCGCGCGGGCGGGTGCCGGCGATGGGGTACATCTCGATCCGGCGGGTCTCGGCGTCGAACTTGAGGTTCGACTCCGGCGAGGCGCCGAAGAGTTCGTAGACCTCGCCGTTGACGTCGAGGCCGCGCGTGTAGAACATGTACGGGCTCGGGTTGATCTCGCGCAGGCGTCGATAAGCGGCGAAGGCGTCGGGGCACTGCGCGGTGAAGGTTCGCGCCGGGACGACCTGGTAGATGTCGCCGTTGTAGATGTTGCCCTTCAGGTTCTCCACCTGGGCGCGATACTCCTCGTCCGGAATGTCGGCGGTCACCTCCAGTTCGCCGTCATGCTTGTCGACGCTGGGATGCTTGTCGAAGTCGGCGGTCTCGACGGACTCGATGGTCGCGGCCAGGGCCCGGACCTTCTCCGCAACGCCGGATCCGGCGTCGACGGCGTCCACCGCGTCGAGGCGCGCCGTGGCGGTCTGGTGGTCGATGGAGAGCACCACCTCGGCCAGCAGGAACTGGTAGTCCGGGTAGGTGTTGGCGCTCGGCTGCACCGCCGGAAGTTCCTCGAAAGTCTCGAGGTAGTCGTAGGCGATGCCCCCCACCAGCATCGGCAGGGCGTCGTTCTCGGCGCGGTAGGCGGCTTCCGTGGTCAGCGCGCGCAGCACGGCGACGCTGGAGACGTCGGTCAGGCGTTCCCGCTCGTCGATCTTCGTGGAGACGGGGAACTCGTAGGTGTTCTCGCCCACCGCGTAGTCGCTGAGTCGATCCGCGAGATCCGCGGCGAAGATGACGCCGGACTCCGTGAGCGGCTCCACGGTGACCGTGCGCCCGGTGCAGGTGACCCGCAGCGAGGCGGAGAGCACCGCCACCGAGTTCACGCCGCTGCGGGTGGTGATGTCCGCGGATTCCAGCAGGAGGGTGTCCGTGGCCGCCGTGCCGCCGACATGGGCGAAAAGGCCGGAGGCGTCCTCGTGGTAGCGCACCGGGGTGGAGATGATGTGGGGGGAAGCGGCGGTCATGGCCGCCCCCTGGGGGCTAGCGGTGGGTCCAGGTGCTGCAAGAGGGTCACCTTCACCTTTCAACGTCGAGCGACGTGGGGTCGCGATTGGCAGTATCGGGATTAGAGAGGCTGCTGGCTTCTTCCCCACCGAGTTCTCGCGCCCTCCAGGCTGGTGGCCTTTCCGGGTGTGGACCTGAATAAGGCCCGCGAGGCTTCGGGGTTCGAAGCGGCGGGCCTGCTGTGTTTATCGAGGATGCAAACAAGAGTGGCTCGCCCTACTTGGCGCGCCACCACCACTGGCGGTTGGAACTCTTGATGATCACGTTTGCCAACCTTAGTAACGCCTCAGTGGACTTGCAACCGTTGGGTGGCTAGTTGTTCGGGTTCAGCGTGGTCGGGTCGACGGGGCCGTCCTGGTCGTCGCTGGCGTTCGCCGCCCGGCGCAGCGCGTTCAGATCCACCTTCGGCGCCGGGGGGGTGGTCGCCGGGTTGTTCTTCTCCACCTCGCGGGCGACGTCGATGGCGGCGGCGCGTCGGGCGGCCGCGTTGGCTCCCGCGCCGACGAAGAACACCGCGACCAGGACCAGAACAACCGGGACGAGCCAGCCCCAACCGGACGCGCGGAAAGCGATGAACCCGGCGAAGAGCAGGGACACGCCGCCGATGGCCCAGAACGGACCGGCGATCTGGTGCGCGAGTTCCCAGATCTCCTTGTCCTTGCGGACCTCGGCCACCCGGATGCCGATGAGGGAGTTACCCGGGAGTCTCCGCGTCGCCGCCAGGGCGCCGATGACGATGAGGATGACAGCGAGGAGGAGAAGAACAATGCCGACGATGGTGGTCATGTCTGCTTAGTCTACGGCGTGCGATTTCCTGGTCCAGTTCCATGCCCGGCCTTCCCCGGCGACCTGGCCGGGATTCCGCTCCGCCTGCGCCGAGCGTTCTTCAGGTGGAGATGAGAGGGCCCGGGGCACCGTCTCCCGACCTGCGTTGACCACGGCGCGCAGGTCCTGTTCCCCCGCCCCTCACCTGGACTTTCGGTGGGTGCCGAATTCGGACGTGGGGCCGGGTGCGCGGTAGGTTGAATCCTGCTGCTATCAATCTTGCCGTTACCTGGAAAGAGCACCTTGACGGGGCGGCCTGTCAACTAGAAGGGCGCCGCCATGATCATGAAGCGGATTACGTCATCGTTGCTGTTCAAGGTGGTCCTGGCGATCATCCTGGGCATCATCTGCAGCTTCTTCTTCCCGGAGTGGCTGGCACGAGTTTTCTCAACGTTCAATTCCCTGTTCGGGAACTTCCTCAACTTTTTCGTCCCGATCCTCATCTTCTCCCTCATCACCCCGGCCATCGCCGGGCTGGGCCGCGGTGCGGGCAACTGGCTCGCGATCACCACAGGAATCGCCTACGGATCGACCATTCTGGCCGGCCTGGTCGCCTTCGCCACCGCGAAGGGCCTCTACCCCTCCCTGCTGGCCGGCCAGCGGATCGACACCAACGTCTCGGACGTCGGTGAGGGTGCGCTTGAGCCTTACTTCGTTCTCGAGATGCCGGCGCCGTTCGCGGTGATGACCGGCCTGCTGATGGCGTTCATGATCGGAATCGGGATGACCGCGGTCAAGTCCGACACCCTCTTCAAGGCGGCCGACGACCTTCAGCGCGTGGTCATGAAGGTCATCGAGGCCTTCGTCATTCCCCTGCTGCCGCTGTTCATCTTCGGCATGTTCCTGGACCTGGGAATGAACGGCAACCTCCGTGACACGCTCGTCGCCTTCGGCAAGGTTCTCGTCCTCTCGGTCATCATGACCTGGATCTACCTCGCCATCCAGTACCTCATCGCCGGTGGCGTCGCCGGCAAGAACCCGGTGAGCGCGTTCAAGAACGTCCTGCCGGCGTATTTCACCGCCCTGGGCACCTCCTCCTCCGCGGCGACCATCCCGATCAGCTACAAGTCCGCGCTGAAGAACGGCATCGATGAGAACGTCGCCGGCTTCGTCATCCCGCTGGGGGCGACCATCCACCTGTCCGGCTCGATGATGAAGATCACCCTCTACGCCTTCGCCATCGTCTTCATGTCCGGCATGGATGTCTCGCTGCCGCTGGCCCTCGGCTTCCTGTTGATGCTGGGCATCACGATGGTCGCCGCGCCGGGCGTTCCGGGTGGCGCCATCATGGCCGCCACCGGTCTGCTCGCCACCATGCTCGGCTTCGATGAGGGCCAGATCGCCCTGATGATCGCGGCCTACATCGCCATCGATTCCTTCGGCACCGCCGCCAACGTCGCCGGCGACAACGCCATCGCGCTGGTGGTCAACAAATTTGCCAAGGGCAAGATTCAGAAGCGGGAGGAGGATTTCGAGCTGGTCAAGGTCGTCGAATCCGTCACCCCGCAAGTTCCCGCGGACCGGGTCCGAGAGGTCCGGGAGGTCCGGGAGGGGGAACACTGACCCCCGGTCCCTGGAGGGGACCATCGGTGGGGCAGTAAAGACAAGATGATAAAAAATGGGCGCCGTTCCGGCGCCCATTTCCCCTTTCCGGTTCATTCACCTGATGGCTAACCCCCTTCCGGGTGTGAATTTCTTGGGTTCAGTTAAGTAACATGAACGCCCTCATCTGCGTGAATTCCCTTATTTATGCCGTCTGTGCTGGAAATATGGGCACAAAGCGTGGAATTAACCTTAAGGGTCTCTATACAGTTTCTCTTAGGAGTCCATCCCTTCCCTGAAGGATAACGCCCTGATTCTGAGTGAACCCCGATCGAGCCCTACCGAGACAGTGAGAGGTTTTCTTCCATGAACATCACGAGCATTTCCGCCCTGACCCTCAACGGACTGCGTGGCCGCACCATGATCGCCGCCGGAGCGGCCACCGTCCTGGCCGCGTCCACGCTTATCGCCCCGACCGCCCTGGCCCAGGATCTGAGTGCCGACCTCGAATTCAATTCTGCTGAGGAACTGAGCTCCGCCGAGCTTGGCTCCAGCACGGCGAACGGCAGGACGATCACTGTCGACGAGGGGGGCGACCTGAACATCGACACCGCCCTTGCTGCCGAGCTTGCTGACCTGCTCAGGGCCGGTGTGCGGGTTTCCCTCGAGGCCGATGACGGCACCCGCACGGAGCTGAGCCTGGACGGTGACACAATCGTCGTCGTGGGCCCCGAAGATCTGCCCGCGGGCACCTACACGGTCCGGGTGGGCGCACCTGGCTCCGCCGAGCTGTCCTCCGGTTCTTCCGAGCTGGAGGACACTACCCCGGGCAGCGGGGAGGGCTCCGCCGACGAGCTCGCCTCCAGCGCCCTGGCCGGGTCTTCCCTGTCCTCCCTGGGCGGCCTCGCGGTGGTCTCGAGCGCCGCCGAGCTGTCCTCGGGTTCGTCTGACGGCACTGATGAGAATGACAACGGGGGTTCCGGGAACGGCACCTCCGAGGGTTCCAGCGGCTCCAGCTCTTCCGAGGACGGCATCCCGGAGAACTGCGTCGCCGCCGGCCTGACCGTCGGTATTCCGCTGGCGCTGCTGGTTCCGGTGGCAGTGGGCAACCAGGTGGGGATCCCGGGCCTGGAGTCGATGTCCGCTCAGGTCAACCTGGCGATTCAGGACATGAACACCCAGGTTCAGCAGGGCCTCGGCGTCTACTCCGACCAGGCGGCGGCCGTCGCCGAGCAGTTCAACATCAACGTCGGCACCAGCAGCGGGGACGCCGCCCGGATCGCCGGCAGCGCCGCCGCTCTGGCTGTGGCCGCGGCAGCCGGCTACTACCTCTACGAGAGCTGCACCCCATAGGCCGTCAGAGCGTGCCTGTCTGACAGCTGCCGCTTGTCGACGCCCACCACCGCCCGGCGCGGGGAACCCGCGCCGGGCGGTGGTGGCTCCGTTTCCGGCCTCGCGATTGCCCCGGGGCAGAGCGCTAGGGGCCCAGCAGCTGGTTGAACACCTCACTACTCGAGGGGTGCGTGTAAATTCCCCGCCCCAGTTCGGAGGCGCTGACGCCGTGCCGCATGCCGAGGGCGACGGTATTGATCAGCTCCTGGGAGTCGCTCATCAGCAGCGTCGCCCCCAGGATGGCGTCGGTGCCGCTGTCGACGACGAACTGGGCCAGGCCCTCGGGTTGGCCGAGGATCTTCGGGCGCGGGACGATGGGCATGTCCGCGACCTTGGCCGACGTCACGGTTACGTCGAGGCCCTGCTCCCCTGCCTCGCGCGCGGTCAGGCCGATGTGGGACAGTGGCGGGCTCGTGAAAATCGTCGTCGGAAATGTGCGGCCCGCCGTCGTGTAGGTGCCGTCGCCGGAGAACTGCGAGGAGAGCACCCGGTAGTCGTCGTAGGAGAGGTAGGTCTGCTGCGGCCCGCCGTGGACGTCACCCACCGCCCAGACCCCCTCGGCGCTGGTGCGCAGCTGCTCGTCGACGCACACCTCTCCCCGCTCCCCGGTCTCTACGCCGGCCGCCTCGAGCCCCAGGCCGTCGGTCGCGGGTGCCCGGCCGGTGGCGAGCAGGACGGCGTCGGCCCCCAGGTGCCCATCCACCCCCTCGCGGGCGTAGGTGACGGTGACGTGGGTGTCTGCGTCCTCGAGCCGTTGTGCCCGGGCGCCGGTGAGGAAGCGCACTCCCCTCGCCTCCAGGAGGGCGCGGGCCTCCTCGGCGACGCTCTCGTCGTAGGCGGCGAAAGGTTCGGAGGAGCCGATCACCGTGACCTCGCTGCCCTGGCCGGAGAACAGGGAGGCGAACTCGAGGCCGACGGGGCCGGTGCCGATGATCGCCAGGCGGGCGGGCAGCGGGGACACGTGCTGGATGCTGGTGGAGTCGTGGACGCGGGGGCCGTCGACGCCGGGAATCGGCGGCAGGTCAGTGACGGCGCCGGTGTTGATGACGAGCCGCTCCGCGTCCAGCACCGTGTCCCCGCCGTCCGCGACGCCGGCCACGGAGAGGCTCAGCTGTCGCGGGCCGGTGAATCGGGCCTCGGCGTCGATCACGGTCACCCCCGCCTCCTGCGCCATCCCGAGGTTTGCGCGGTTGAGTGCCTCGATCAGTTCGTCGCGGGTGGTGACGGATTCTTGCCAGTCAATTCCCTCATCCGTGGAATAAAGGAGAGATTTGGTGGGTATGCAGCCGATATTGATGCAGGTTCCGCCGTACATTGCGGGCGAGCGTTCAACGATCGCCACCCGGTCGCCTGCCCGGCCACGCTCCATGGCGATGGTTTTTCCGGCTTTGCCGAATCCGATGACGATGAGGTCGAAGTGCAGCACGTGAGTGTCGGTCATGGTGTGGGTCTCCCTTCGCGAAGCTGTGGCCCCACGCTACGCGTTCCGCCCGCGGCCATCTCCGGCCCGGGGACGCCGGTCGAGCTGGGTGGGCGTCTCCTCGACGGTGCTCTCGGGTGGCGGTGTCTGTCCCGGGGCCGGGCGGGGCTTCAGACGGAGAATGTGGACCATCACGAGCGTGGCGATGGCGGGCAGGATGATCCACGTGATGGGGGAACCGATGAGCGCGGCCGACACGAGGATGCCGCTCCACATCAGCGTGAGGGTGCGAACCTTGTCCCTGGGCGTCATGGCCCGTTCGTGGTAGTTGGACAGGTACGGACCGAATTGTTTGTGGTGGATCAGGTAGTCGTGGAGTCGCGTCGAGCTGCGGGCGAAGCAGAAGGTCGCCAGCAGAAGGAAGGGGGTCGTCGGCAGAACCGGAAGAACCATGCCGAGAACACCGAGGACGGTCGCCAGGAGTCCCGTCACAAGAAGGAGCGGTTTCAGCATGGCCCCATCCTACAACTTTCGATTGATTCGATGAAGGGGCGTAGCCCAGGGGTGGTCGAACTTGAGATCCGCCGACAGTCCTGAGAGCGCGGGTAGGATTCCATGTGTGTCCCGCGTCTCACTTGAGGATGCGTTAACCTTATCCGGCACAGGAGAATCACATGAACGACGACGAAATCATGCGCGAGCTCGCCCCCCGAATCATCGAGGAAAGCACCCTGGACGCGATCATCTACGCGGACCGCTCCGGGGTCATTCAGCTGTGGAATGACGCGGCCGTGGAGCTCTTCGGCTACTCGACCGAGGAAGCGGTGGGCCAGTCACTGGACCTCATCGTCCCGGAGAAGCATCGCAAGGCGCACTGGACTGGCTGGGATCGCGTGATGGAGACCGGACACACCAAGTACGGCAAGGACCCTCTGTCGGCGCCGGGGATGACGAAGAACGGTGACCGGGTGTCGCTGGAGTTCGCCATCGTGATGCTCAAGGACACCGGCGGGAGGGTCGAGGGCGTCGCCGCGATCATGCGCGACGTCAGCAAGCGGTGGGAGCGCGACCGGAAGATGATCGAGGAACTGCGCGAACTTAAACGGGAAAGGGCATGAGCCATGGAGTACAAGGTCGTCGAACTTCGCGAGGGTCTCATCGGGGACAAGCTCAGCGGCAAGAAAATCGAGCAGACGCTCAATGACCACGCCAGGCAGGGGTGGACCTACAAGTCCATGACGACGGCAAACATCAAGGGACGCATCGGGCCGGGTGGCACCGACGGCCTGATCATCGTGTTTGAGCGCCCCTAGATCAGTTTCAGTTCGCGGGCCTTCGTCACCGCCGCCGTCCGGTTGTCGACGCCGAGCTTCTGATAGATGTGAACCAGGTGCGTCTTCACCGTCGCCTCCGAGATGAACATCTGGGTGGCCAGGGCGCGGTTCGACGCGCCCGAGGCCAGGGCCGCCAGGATCTCGGTCTCCCGCGCGCTCAGGGCCTCGCGGGGCCGGGTCACGCGCTCAGCGAGCACGGCCGCCACCTCGGGTGCGAGGGTCCGCCTGCCGCGGGCCGTGGCGACGACGGCGTCGTGAAGCGCCTGCTCGGGCGCGTCCTTGAGCAGGTAGCCCAGCGCGCCCGCTTCGAGCGCGTTGAGGATGTCGGCCTGGGTGTCGAAGGTGGTCAACACCAGCACCGGCGGCCCGTGCGCGGCCACCAGCCGGCGGGTCGCCTCCACCCCGTCGACGCCGGGCATCTGCAGGTCCGTGACGACCACGTCGACGCCCTCCGGCAGGTCGTCCACGACGGATCCGTCGCCTGCGTCGGCGACGACGGTGACGTCGTCGAAGGAGTCGAGAATCGCCCGCAGACCGGCCCGAACCACCGGGTGGTCGTCGATGAGCGCCACTGAAATCATGGTGTCCTCCGGGGAAGTCGCGTGGCGACGGCGGTGCCCGAACCGGGAACGGATTCGACGTTGAGGTGGCCGCCCAACTCCTCGACGCGCGCCCGCAGCCCATCGAGACCGTAGCCGCCGGTGACCTCGGTGGGCTCGAAGCCGCATCCGTCGTCGACGACGTCGACGGTGATCTCCCCGGGCCAGGAGCCGTAGGTGATGACGAGGTGGGAGGCCTTGGCGTGTTTGAGGGCGTTGGTGATCGCCTCCTGGGTGACCCGGATGGCGACTCCGGCCGTCGCGTCATCGACGGGACCGTCACCGTCACCGTCGCTGCCGTCGGCGGCGACCGTGATTGAGGGACCGTGGCCGAGCGCCGCCACGTCTCGGCGGGCGCGGGAGCCGAGCTCGCGGAGGGCGTCGGGCAGTGAGTCGACGAGGACGGGTGAGTTGAGTCCGGCCACGAACTGTCGGGCCTCGGCCAGGTTGTCCGAGGCGGCCTGCTCGATGGCGCCGAGCTGCCGGGCGGCGGCGTCGGCCTCGCCGGCGGCCAGGGACTTCCGGGTGGCGCGGGAGATGAGGACGATCGAGCTCAGGCCCTGCGCCAGGGTGTCGTGGATGTCGCGCGCCAGGCGCTCACGCTCCGCGAGCCGGCCGGCCTGGCGTTCCGAACTGGCCAGCGATTCCCGGGTCGCCGCCAGCGTCTCGGCGATGGTGCGGTAACGTTCCGCCTCCCGGCGCAGCGCCCGGTAGACCAGGTAGATCGCCACCGCCGCGACGGTGCCGATGGCCGGTCCGATGACCCCGCCGACGCCCCATAGCTGGGTGCCCGCCACGGTAGGCGCCCCGACCGCCCAGCCCCAGGCCAGGAGGACGACAAGCAGTCCCGCCACGCGCGCGCCCAGGACGTGGAGAATGACAAACACCAGGGGAAAAAGCAGCCACACGAACGTGGGGGCGTGCACCACCAGCAGCGCCCAGAGCAGAAGGACGAGGGCGAGCCAGGCGGTGGCGGTCGGGCGTCGATAAGCAATGCCCCGCTGCTCCGCGAGCGTCCCCCCGAGGTAGACCACCGCCAGCAGCCCTGCTCCCGCGAGCATCGGCCCCGAGCCGGCGGCGGTGAGCACTGCGACACAGAGCAGGGTCGCGAAAAGCACGTGCAGGCCGACGCGAAGCCAGCGCAGGACACGGGGAAGGGCGGAATCAGCGAACACAACCTCCCAGGCTAGGCAGGAAAGGCGGGTCCCCCATCAACCGACCGGTTGATTGGGGAATCAAACGGCGACCCGATTGTTCCAGCCCCCACAGCCACCAGGCTGTAAGCCATGTTCCTGGCACTCCGAGACATCCTCCACGCCCGGGGCCGGTTCGCGTTGATCGCGGCGGTCGTCGGGCTGATCACCCTGCTTGTCGTCATGCTCACCGGTCTCACCGGTGGGCTGGGCAAGCAGAACACCTCCGCGCTGGAAGCGCTCGACCCGGCGGCCGTCGTCCTCACCGAGGACACCTTCACCGCTTCCCGCGTCACCGAAACCGACCTCGCCGACTGGGGTCCGGGCGCCGTTCCCCTGGGTACCGGCCAGACGACGCTCACCGACGGCTCCGAGACCGCCGCGGTCGCCGTCCTCGGCCTGCCCGCCGGCCACAAGGTCCCCGGGGGCGGGGTCATCCCCGCCGAGGGCGTCCTCGTCCCCGCCGGCATGTCCGTCTCCCCGACCGTCACCCTCGGCGGCGTCGAGGTCGACGTGGTCGGCCGGGCCGAGACCGAGTACTACTCCCACTCCCCCGTCGTCTGGGCAGCCACCGACACCTGGGTCGCCAGCGCCCACGTCGCGCCGGGCACCCTGGGCACGGCGATCCTGCTCGACCGGGAGGCGGACGGGGCCATGTCGTTGTCCGAATCCTTCAGCGCCCTGCCGGCCTACCGCTCCGAGCAGGGCTCCCTGCAGATGATGCAGGGCTTCCTCTACGCCATCTCCGCGCTGGTGACGATCTCCTTCCTCACCGTGTGGACTATCCAGCGCACCCGCGACCTGGCCGTCCTGCGCGCACTGGGCGCCTCGCCCCGCTACCTCCTCAGAGACTGCCTCGGCCAGGCCGTCATCGTCCTTCTCACCGGCGCCGGGCTGGGCGCCCTGGCCGGCTGGGGTCTGGGCGTCCTTGCCTCCCGGGCCGTCCCCTTCCTCATCGACCCCGCCACCGTCCTTCTCCCGGCCGTCGGCGTCATCGCCCTCGGCCTGCTCGGCGCACTGGCCGCCACCCGCCGAGTCACCAGGATCAACCCCCTGAGCGCACTAGGAGCAGCAGCATGAGCGTCCTGAAAATCGAACACGCAACCGTCACCTACCCGGATGGAAACTCGACCGTCATCGCCCTCGATCACGCGGATCTGCACGTATCCGCCAACGAGCTGCATGCCATCGTCGGCGAGTCCGGCTCCGGGAAATCTACCCTCCTCGCCGTCGCCGGCCTGCTCACCGTCCCGGAATCGGGTTCCGTGTCGCTTGTCGGGCACGAGCTTGCCGACGCCGACGACACCCTCCGGACCGCGATGCGCCGCGAGCACATCGGCGTCGTCTTCCAGCAGGACAACATGCTCCCGGCCCTCAACGTCCGCGATCAGCTCCTCATCACCGACCACATTCGGGGACAGAAGCCGCGCCCGACGCGCGCCGACGATCTTCTCGCCCGGGTGGGGCTCGCCGGCCAGGGCGACCGCAGGATCGGCCGGCTCTCCGGGGGTCAGCGCCAACGCGTGGCCATCGCCCGTGCCCTCATGGGTGAACCGGATCTGCTGCTGGCCGATGAGCCCACCTCCGCCCTCGACGCGGCCAACTCTCGCTCAATCATCGAACTCTTCCGCGAAGTGGTCGACGAGACCGGGGTCGCCTGCGCGATCGTCACCCACGACCGCTCCCTGCTCGACGTCATGGACACCGTCAGCGAGGTCACCGACGGACGCACACGTGTGCGTGCCACGGCTAACTAACCGGCCGCCGCCCGGCGGGTGCGCCGTCTCGGGCTGTCGGGTGCCTCGCCGAGACGGTAGAATTAACTGGCGTCATAGTCGTCTGACCTGCAGTAATGACTGGTCGTCGCGGATGCGGAGCCCTCCACTGCCTTAACCGGACATCCGGGCGCTCGTCCCGCCGGTCACGGCTGGGGGTTCGGAATCGGCCGTCCCTGTCCCTCCCCCACGTCCTCGTATTTACAGCCCCCGGTCGTACCGGTCACCTTTCGGCCGCAGCCCTGGCGGGCAACCGGGCTTCGTCCTCACGGTGATGACGTTCGTGTCGCATCATACGGAGATCTGTTCCGCCCGCCCGAAGGTTTCGAGGGTGAACATATGGGCCTCGTCGGATTTTTGCGATGACCCATCTTTCCGCCCACGAGTTCCAGGAGTTTCACTCTGGGCGCATCACTGAAAGTCACACTGTAAATAGTTCGCACTGTGTGGTTGGATGGGAGTCGTGACTACCTGGACGAGGGAACGACTGACGGAACTCCTGGCACAGCTGCGTCTCCGTGGCGAGACCTCCGCGACCATTGCGGTGGCCTCATCCGCGCCCGGGAGGACCCTGAACCTGCCCCGGACGCTCTGCGCCTTCGCCAACATGGTTGGCGGGGGAACCATCGTCCTGGGCGTGGATGAGGGCGAGGGCTTCGCCGTCAACGGGGTCGCTGACGCGGTCACCGCCGAAGCGGGGATCACCGCTCAGGCCGCCGCAGCGGTGCAGCCGCCGGTCCCGGTCACGGTGCACACCCTCGAAATCGGCGCCGCCACCGTGGTCGTCATGGACGTCCAGGGACTGTCGCCGAATTCTCGGCCGGCCACCACCGGGGGCGTGGCCTATGTCCGGGAAAGCGGCGGAGAGCGTCCGCTGACCGGCCGGGAGCTGCGGGTGCTCGACTCCGCCGCAGGGGCCTCCGGGCAGTGGTGGGAGCACGACGCCCGCCCGGTGGTCGGCACGTCGCATGAGGATCTCGACGGCCCTCTCACCTCCGCCTTTGTGGATCTGGTCAGGTCCCGCAACCCCCGTCTGAGCGGCGTTGAGGACGACGAACGACTGCTGCGCCTGCTCCGGGTCACCACCGCCGAGGGGGAACTGACCGTAGCGGGCCTCTATGCCCTGGGTTTCTACCCGCAGGGCGCGGAACCGGGCCTGAGCGTCACCCTGGCCACTAGGGATGAGCGTGTCCGGCTCGAGGGCCCGCTTCCCGTGCTGCTGGAGGAGTCCACGGCATGGCTCGGCCACCACCTGCCGCGCCGATGGCCCGGCGACACTGCCCGTCCCCTTGAGACGCCGCTGCGGGAGGTTCTCGTCGATGCGCTGATTCACCGCAACCTGGGGCCGGAGACGCTGGGGGCCGGCGCGGCTGTGGAGGTTCGTCTCGACGGCGACACTCTGCGGATTTCGAGCCCCGGCGGACGGGCGGACTCCCCCGCGAACCCACGGCTGCGTTCCCTCGCCCGGTACCTCCCCACCCGCGACGGAGGCCCATTCCCCGTCGGCGACATCGATGAGGCGGGCCTGGCGTCCGCGGCCCGGTCTGTCGGTCTTCCCGCACCGGAGTTGGCCGACGTCGGCGTCGCCTTCACTGTCACATTTTGGCTGCACACCGCGGAAATGACGCGCCTGAGTTCCCAGAATGAAAGCACTGAGGAGAGGGTGAGTTATACTCTGGAGCTCATCACGCTGGGCAGGAACGCCCCGCTCGTGGGGCACGCGGTCGAGGCCTCCGGCGCTGAGGGGACCACATTGGCCGAGATTTCCACCGCTACGTCATTGTCGAATGGCCAGGTCCGTTACGCGCTCAAGGCGTTGATGGGCGCCGGCATCGTGGAAATGGATGGCCGCCAGGGAGATCGCTCCACCGTGTACCGGTGGCGGGGATGAGCGGCTGCGCTGTCAGTGACACTCACACTATAAAACATTGTCACTCTGGAAAGCGTTTGTTTTAGCCGTAGAGCACGGCGGTATCATCGCAGTAAATGATCTCCAGCTCCTGGGGCGGCTGTCCCGTCTCCTCGAAAGTGTCCGGCAGGTAGCATCCCCGGGAGAGCCCGGAGGTGGTGTGGCCGTCGAACTCGGGGACGATCCAGGTCGTGCCGTCCCAGAACACCTGGGCCGCCCAGTCGGTCTGCATTTTCGTCAGCAACGCCCACTGCCCGTCGCAGTAGTTGAGATGATCGAGCTCCGGAGCATCGATGGCGGCGGTGATGAACTCATGCTCGCAGCGCTGCTCGGGCGAAACGGCCTCGATGATCACTTCGGCCTGGGTCGGCGCGTCCTGGGCCACGGACTCCCCGGGCGCGGTCGGCTGACCGCTGTCGGGGGCCGGCGTCGGCGCTGTCGCGTCGCTGGTGGCGACCGGGAGTGTCGCGGTGGCCACGCTGCTGACCGAGGATGATGTCGGCCCCGAGCCGGAGCAGGCGACAAGCGCCGCGACGGGGACGAGCATGGCGCCCACGGAAAACGCTGCACGGTTCATGAGACAAACATTAGAGCAATGCGTGCGCGAGATGTGGGCTGAATGATCATCCGCCGGGGCTGTTCTCAATCCTGTCTCAAGTCAGCCTTAGGTCGGGTACCCCTCTTGGGTCCGGATTGTCACACCGGGGCTTCCAAAGAATTCGGGTCACCCAGTCAGCTTCTGCTCCCCTCTCTTCGCCGGGACGAGGCGAACTCCACCCCGATCTTCATGCCGATCCGGATTCTCTTCCCCGTCATCCTGGGTGAACTCAGGCTCTCCCCCACCCGCGGCCCCCGGGCTCCGGAAGCCTTCCGGTCCCGCGGCCCCGGGACCGCCCACGGCGCCGCCCCAACCAGCTCGCGGCAGCCCGGCGAAGCACCGCCACAACCCGCAGGACAGCACATGTCCGCCGAGATACTAGACTGCACAGACATGACGCAGGCAGATATTCCCGCACACCGCTACACCAACGAGCTGGCCAACCAGATCGAGGTCAAGTGGCAGCAGTACTGGAACGACAACGGCACCTTCAACGCCCCGAACCCGGTCGGCGAGCTCGCTGAACCGGGTAAGGAGCTGCCGGAGGACAAGCTGTTCGTCCAGGACATGTTCCCGTACCCCTCGGGCGCGGGCCTGCACGTCGGCCACCCGCTCGGCTACATCGCCACCGACGTCTACGCCCGCTACAACCGCATGCTGGGCAAGAACGTCCTGCACACGCTCGGTTATGACGCCTTCGGCCTGCCGGCCGAGCAGTACGCCATCCAGACGGGCACCCACCCGCGCACGACGACGATGAAGAACATCGAGAACATGCGCCGCCAGCTGGGTCAGCTGGGCCTGGGCCATGACCCGCGCCGTTCGGTGGCCACCACGGACACCGAGTTCTACCGCTGGACGCAGTGGATCTTCCTGCAGATCTACAACTCCTGGTTCGACGCCGAGCAGCAGAAGGCCCGCCCGATCGCCGAGCTCATCGCCGAGCTCGAGGACGGTACCCGCCGGACCGCGGACGGCCGTGACTACAACGAGCTGTCGGGTGTCGAGAAGCAGGAGGCCATCGACGAGTTCCGCCTGGTCTACCGCTCCAACTCCATGGTCAACTGGTGCCCGGGCCTGGGCACGGTGCTGGCCAACGAGGAGGTCACCGCCGACGGCCGTTCCGAGCGCGGCAACTTCCCGGTCTTCCGCAAGCGCCTGAGCCAGTGGATGATGCGCATCACCGCCTACTCCGACCGCCTGGTCGACGACCTGGAGCTGCTCGACTGGCCGGAGAAGGTCAAGAGCATGCAGCGCAACTGGATCGGCCGTTCCCGCGGTGCGGAGGTCACCTTCACCAGTGGTGACACCGACATCACCGTCTTCACCACCCGTGCGGACACCCTCTTCGGCGCCACCTACATGGCCGTCGCCCCGGAAGCGGACCTCGTCGATGAGCTCATCAGCGACGAGCCCTACGCCGAGGGCATCGACGAGCGCTGGACCTACGGCGAGAAGTCCCCGAGGGAGGCGCTGGCCGCCTACCGACGCGCCATCGCCGCCAAGTCCGACGTCGAGCGTCAGGAGAACAAGGAGAAGACCGGCGTCTTCCTCGGCGCCTACGCCACCAACCCGGTCAACGGCGCGCAGATCCCGATCTTCGCCGCCGACTACGTCCTGGCGGGCTACGGCACCGGCGCCGTCATGGCCGTCCCGGCGCACGACCAGCGTGACTGGGAGTTCGCGACCGCCTTCGGCATCGACATCATCCCGGTGCTGGAGGGCGGCGACGTCACCGAGGCGGCCTTCGTCGGCGAGGGCACGCACATCAACTCCGGCTTCATCGACGGCACCGGCAAGGACGAGGGTATCGAGAAGATGATCGCCTGGCTCCAGGAGAACGAGCGTGGCGTCGAGAAGATCCAGTACAAGCTGCGTGACTGGCTCTTCGCCCGGCAGCGCTACTGGGGCGAGCCCTTCCCCATCGTCTACGACTCCGAGGGCGTCGCGCACGCCCTGCCGGAGTCCATGCTGCCGGTGGAGCTGCCGGAGGTCGACGACTACGCCCCGGCCGCCCACGACCCCAACGACGCCGACTCCGAGCCGCAGCCGCCGCTGGCCAAGGTCACCGACTGGGTCAACGTCACCCTGGATCTCGGCGACGGCCCGCGCGAGTACCGGCGCGACACCAACGTCATGCCGCAGTGGGCGGGTTCCTCCTGGTACCAGCTGCGCTACGTCGATCCGACCAACTCGGAGACGTTCGTCGACCTCGAGAACGAGCGCTACTGGACTGGCCCGCAGCCGGAGGAGCACGGCCCCAACGATCCGGGCGGGGTGGATCTCTACGTCGGCGGCGTCGAGCACGCCGTCCTGCACCTGCTGTACTCCCGTTTCTGGCACAAGGTGCTCTACGACCTCGGCCACGTCACCTCCAAGGAGCCGTACCGCCGCCTGTTCAACCAGGGCTACATCCAGGCCTACGCCTACACCGACGCCCGTGGCGTCTACGTCCCGGCCGAGGAGGTCGAGGAGAAGGACGGGAAGTTCTTCTACAGCGGCGAGGAGGTCAACCAGGAGTACGGCAAGATGGGCAAGTCCCTCAAGAACGCCGTGGCCCCGGACGACGTCGTCAACGACTTCGGCGCCGACACCCTGCGCGTCTACGAGATGTCGATGGGTCCGCTGGACACCTCGCGCCCGTGGGCGACCAAGGACGTGGTCGGCTCCCACCGCTTCCTGCAGCGCCTGTGGCGCCTCATCATCAACGAAGAATCCGGTTCCGTGTACGCGTCCGAGGACGCCGAGCTCACCGACGAGGACCGTAAGCAGCTGCACCGCACCATCGCCGGCGTGCGCGAGGATTACGCGCACCTGCGCGACAACACGGTCGTCGCCAAGCTCATCGAGTACGTCAACTACCTGACCAAGACCTACCCGGACACCGTCCCGCTGGCCGCGGTCACCCCGCTGGTCATCATGGTCTCGCCGCTGGCCCCGCACGTGGCGGAGGAGCTGTGGTCGCGTCTGGGCAATGAGGGCACCGTCACCTTCGAACCCTTCCCGGAGTTCGAGGAGAAGTGGCTCGTCGACGACGAGGTCGAGCTGCCGGTCCAGATCAACGGCAAGGTCAAGGGACGCATCACGGTCCCGGCCGACGCCGACCAGGACGCCGTGGTCGAGGTGGCGCTGGCCGACGAGAAGATCGCCGCGCTCGTCGAGGGCAAGAACCTGGTGAAGAAGATCGTCATCCCGGGCCGCATGGTCAACCTGGTCGTGAAGTAACCGACGGGAACGCTCCAGGGCCGGTCCAGACGATTGTCAGGGCCGGCCATTAGCGTGAAACGGATGTCTATCCTCACCATGCAGGCACCTTCGCGCCCCGGGCAGCCGTCCGGGGCCGTTCCCCGGGCGGCGACGATGGTCACCGCGATCATCGTCGTTCTCGCGATCCTGACGGTCACCCTGCTCAAGGCGCACGCCGAGGTGGGCGGGTTGTGGAACGCGGCGGTCCACCAGCGACGCGACCTGGACCTCGTGCTTTTCGACGGCTGGGACGACCCCGGCGTCTGGTACGCCCCGTGGACCAACACTTTCGGCAACATCGTCCTGTTCCTTCCCTTTGGGCTGGTGACCGCCATGGCCCGGGACGTCTTCGGCCGACGCACCCACCCCGTCCTGCTGGGCGGTCTGCTCGGCTTCTGCTTCTCCCTTTTCATCGAGCTCACGCAGTTCGTGTTCGCCCTCGGCTACACCGACGTCGACGACCTCCTGATGAACACCCTCGGCGCCGTGCTCGGCGCCTGGCTCGCCTCCTTCCTGGACACGGCCAACCGCTACGCCGCCGTCGCGGCGCTGAGCATCGGGGCGGTGGCGGTGGTCACGATCATGGCGTCCGGGCTAGTCTCGGGGACATGAGCACTCCCGACGAGCGTGGTTGGCTCTCGCGCACCGTCTTCCCCGACGGGGAGGATCCCGACGCCCGCTTCACCCTGGCCAACGAGCGGACCTTCCTGTCCTGGACCCGCACCTCCCTGGCGTTCATGGCCGGCGGCATCGCCCTTCAGGCCTTCCCCATCGAGTCCCTCAACCCGGCGCTGCAGAGGACGGCGGCGATCCTCATGGTCGTCGTCGGCCTCCTCATCGCCCTGGGTTCGGCCACCCGCTGGTACAACGTGGAACGGGCGATGCGCCACCACCGGCCGCTGCCGGTGGCCGGCATCATCCCCTTCCTGTCGCTGGTGAGCGTGCTCGGCGCGGTCGTCCTCCTGATCGGCATCCTGTGAGGCCCAGGCTGCACGAGGATCCGGGTCTGCAGCCGGAGCGCACCTCGCTGGCCTGGAGCCGCACCGTCCTGGCCCTGATGGTCGGGGCGGCCACGATGCTGCGCTGGGCCCACCTCTTCCCGGGCGTCATCATTGTGCTGTCGGTCATCCTGCTGGGGCTGGCGGTGGTCCTCATGGCGACCAGCGACCGCCGCTACCGCCGTCACGCCTCGACCTTCGGGCAGGAGCGGGCGGAACCGAAGACGGCCTCGGTGCTGATGCTGTCCGTGTGCCTGGTGGTTTTCGGCGCTAGCGAACTGGTCATGATGCTGATTACAGTTGGGTGACATGACACAAAAAATTGGCATCATCGGCGCGACCGGCAAGGCCGGCAGCGCCGTCACGGCGGAGGCGCTCAGGCGCGGCCACCAGGTCACCGCACTGGTCCGGGACGCGGAGAAGGCCCGCGCGCTCGGTGACGTGGAGGTCCACGTCGTTGACGCGCTGAGACTGACCTCCGACGACATCGTCGGTCTCGACGCGCTGGTCAACGCCTTCGGAACCGCGCCGGAGCAGGCGGAACAGCACATCGAGGTCACCCGCAACCTCATCGAAGCGGCCCGGGAGCTCGGCCCGAACTCCCCGCGCCTGCTCTTCATCCTCGGCGCGGGCTCACTACGCACTGCCGAGGGCGGCCTCTTCGTCGAAGAGATCCGCTGGATGCCGGGCGCCGAGCACTGGATTTCCATCCCGGAGAACCAGCTCAAGCAGCTCGATTATCTCCGCGGCGTCGAGGACGTCGACTGGGTCGGGGTCTCCCCGCAGAGCCTCTTCGTGGAGGGGGCGGCCACCGAGCCGGTGCTCGGCGTCGACGAGATCATCCTCGCCGCCGACGGCGAGTCCCACACCACCACGGGCACGATGGCGGTCGCACTGCTGGACGAGATCGAGGACCAGCGCCATTCGAGGACCCGCTTCACCGTCTCGGACAGGTAGCCGCCGGCGGGTGGCGGCTGCCTCTGCTGTGCAGGGGGTTTGATAGCCTGGGCGGCGTTGTTCCGCCTGGAAACTACATAACTCCCGACGACGATGAAGGACCCATGTCCCAGCACCACCGCCAGTCGCCCGCCCAGTCAGCGCCACCCGTGATCGACGCGGTCGTGAACGCGCTCCGAGGATTTCTGATCGGGGTGGTGGAACTCATCCCGGGGGTCTCGGGCGGCACGGTCGCCCTGGTCGTCGGCGTCTATGAGCGGGCGCTCGCGGCGATCGGCGATGCCATCGGCGTCGTCAGGCCGGTGGCGAAGGGGGAGGGAGTGCAGGTCAGCGCGCGGTTCCGCGCCCTGGACTGGCTGCTCATCCTCCCCGCCGGTGCCGCCATGGTGTTCGCGGTC
The DNA here is from genome assembly GCF_030408915.1 of Corynebacterium guangdongense. Lineage (NCBI taxonomy): Bacteria > Bacillati > Actinomycetota > Actinomycetes > Mycobacteriales > Corynebacteriaceae > Corynebacterium > Corynebacterium guangdongense. The sequence continues at coordinate 2,754,159 of NZ_CP047654.1, read as the reverse complement.
TTCGCGATGGCGGGTCCGCTGACCGCCTTCGTCACGGACTACGAGCAGACCGCCCGTTCCCTGTTCTTCGGCATGGTGGCGGTGTCCGTCTCAGTGCCGCTGTCGATGGTCTACCGCCCGGATCTGACGTCGAAGCCGTGGGTGTGGCTCCTCTTCGTCCTCGGCGCGGTCCTGGCGTTCATCGGTACCGGCTTCACGGCCGCGCCGGTGGAGCAGCTCAACGCGCCGATCGTCTTTTTCGCGGCGATGGTCGCGGTGACCGCGCTCATGCTGCCCGGCCTGTCCGGGTCCTTCCTGCTGCTGGCGCTGGGACTCTATGCCCCGGTCATGGGCGCCGTCGCGGAGCGGGACTGGGCCGTGATCGGCACCTTCGTCGCCGGGGCGCTGCTCGGCGTCGCGCTCTTCGCCCGCGTCCTGCGCTGGCTGCTGGACAAGCACCGCACCGTCGCCCTGGTGACCATGGCGGGCCTGATGGTCGGCTCGCTGCGGGCGCTGTGGCCCTGGCAGGACGCCGACGCGAACCTGCTGCTCCCGGCGAGCGGCGCGGAGCTGGCGATCTCCCTGCTCTGGGTGGCCGTCGGCGGCGCCGTCGTCGGACTCATGCTGGTGGCCGAACGTCGCCTGCGGCACTTCTCCGGCACCCGCCACGTGATCGCCGAGGAGGCGCACTAGAGCGTCACAACGGTGCGGCCGTGACGCTTTCCGGCCAGCAGGTCGGCGCCCGCGGCCTCGACCTCGGCCAGGCCGACCGTTTCCACGTGCAGCTTGTCGACGTCGAGGTGCTCGGCCAGCAGGACCCAGGCCTCGTCCCGCAGCCGCGCGGGGGCGTCCACGGAGTTGATGCCCAGCAGCGACACTCCGCGCAGGATGAAGGGCAGGACGCTGCCCGGCAGGTCGGCGCCCTGCGCCATCCCGCACGCCGTCACTGCTCCGCCCCAGGTCACCTGGGCGATCGCGTTGACCAGGGTGTGCGAGCCGACGGCGTCCACCACGCCGGCGAAACGGCCCTTCTGCAGCGGCCTGCCCGGCTCGGAGAACTCGGCGCGGTCCAGTACCTCGGACGCGCCCAGGGAGCGCAGCCAGTCGCCGTGCTCCGCCACCCGGCCGCTCAGGGCGTGGACCTCGTAGCCGAGAGAGCGCAGCAGCAGAATCGCCACCGAACCGACGCCGCCGGTGGCGCCGGTGACCAGCACCGGCCCGTCGCCGGGGGAGACCACCGTGCGCAGGGCGTTGACCGACAGCGCCGCCGTGTAGCCGGCGGTGCCGATCGCGGCGGCCTGGTATGCGTCGAACACCGGGGGCACGACGGTGTACTCGTCGACGTTGACCAGCGGGGTGTAGCCGCCGTGGCGGCGCTCGCCGAGGCCGGCGCCGTTGACGGTGACCAGGGTGTCCGGGTCACCGGCCAGCGTGCCCACGACGTCGATGCCGGGCACGATCGGGAAGTTCCGGACGACGCCGCGGTCACCGGCCAGGGCCATCGCGTCCTTGTAGTTCAGTGAGGAGTGGGTGGCGTGGATGGTGTGGGCGCCGCTGCCGGCGTGCTCGGGGAGGGTCTCGACGATCTCGACGGCGTTCTCGGTACGAATTACTGTGGAAGTCATGAGTCCGAGGGTAACTGCTTCGCCCGGTGCACCCTGGCTGCCTAGGATTGGTCATACGCAATGCCGGTTCAGCAGGCAGCACGCCGAGGGAAGGAAGCCCGACGATGAGTGAGACGAAGAAGGTCCCGACAATGGCGGTCCGTCGGAAGGAGGCCAGCGGCCCCTACGTCCTCGGCGTCGACGTCGGGTCGACCGCCTCGCGCGGCGGTCTCTACGATTCCACCGGCCGCCCGGTCAAGGGCTCCAAGCAGCGGATCGCCCACGAGTTCATCTCCGACTACGACGGCACCTCCGCCATCGACGCCGACCAGGTCGTCTCGGAGTGCCGCGAGGTCATCGAGGGGATCGTGGCGTTCGCGGAGTCCGCTGGCCTGCGGATCGAGGGCGTGGCCATGGATTCCTTCGCCTCCAGCCTCGTGCTTGTCGACGCCCAGGGCAACGCCCTGACCAGCGCCATCACCTACGCCGACTCGCGCTGCGCCAAGTACGTCGGCGTGCTGCGCGAGCAGATCGACGAGTCCGCCTACCACCGGCGCACCGGCGTGCGACTGCACACCAGTTACCACCCGGCGCGACTGGCGTGGCTGAAGGCGGAGCGTCCGGAGCTGCTGGAGAAGACCGCCACCGTCATGACCATCGGCGAGTACGTCTATCTCAAGCTGGGCGGGGTGCGCGGCATCGCCACCTCGACGGCCGCCTGGTCGGGGGTGCTCAACCTGCAGACGGGGCTGATCGACGCCGAAATTCTCGACGCGGTGGGCGTGAGCCCCGACCTCTTCGACGAGGTGCGAACCCCCCAGGACCCCGCCTTCCCGACGGAGACCGCCTGGGCGGCGCTCAATGACATCGCCTGGTTCCACGCCATCCCGGACGGGTGGCCGTCCAACGTCGGCCCGGGGGCGGTCGACGAGACCACCGTCGCCGTCGCCGCCGCCACGTCGGGGGCGATGCGCGTCATCTTGCCGACCATTCCCGAGACGGTGCAGGAGGGGCTGTGGTGCTACCGTCTCGACGACTCCCACGCCATCCTCGGTGGCGCGATCAATGACGTCGGCCGCGCCCTCGCCTGGCTGGAGAACGTCATCGCCCCGGTCGATCCCGATGCTCTCCGGGAGCGCCTGGCCGGGGACCCGGACCCCGAGACCCCGCACGGGCTGCCCTTCTTCTCCGGTGAGCGCGCCACCGGCTGGGCCGCCGATGCGAAGGCCGCCCTGACCGGCATCAGCAACGACACCACCGCGCTGGACGTCTGGTATGGGGTGATCGAGTCCATCGCCATCAGCTACGAACGCATCTGGGAGCAGTTGGACGCCGCCGGCGCCGCGGCCACCCGGGTCATCGCCTCCGGCAGCGTGACCACGGAGTACCCGACCTGGCTGCAGGTCCTGGCCAACACCCTCGGCGTCGACGTGATCCCGCTGGAGATGAAGCGTGCCACCCTGCGCGGCACCGCCCTCATCGCGCTCGACGTCCTGGATCCGGGCGGGGAGCGGGCGGTCCCGCCCTTCGGCGAGCCCTTCACGTACCGTCCCGAGCACGAGGAGTACTACGCGGCGGTGCGTGCGGAATTCGAGGGGACCTACGAGGCCCTTGTCGATTAAGTGACGCCGGTTACACTGGGGACATGAAAGAGAAAATCGCCAACGCCCTGGCCACCGCCCGCGCCGCCGAGAACGGCCGCTACGCCAAACTCCTGGTCAGCGACGGCCCGCTGCGCCAGACCGTCATCGCCCTGCGCAAGGGCACGCAGCTGCAGGAGCACAACGCTCCGCCGGCCGCGTCCATCCTGGTCTTCGAAGGCCAGGTCACGGTCAATGCCGACGACGAGGTGTCCATGGGGCCCGGCGACCTCTACGGGCTGACCCATCGGCGCCACTCGGTGACCGCGGAGGACGACTCGGTGTTCCTGCTGACCACGGTCACCAACGTGCCGGGGCAGGAGTCCCACTCGGGCTAGCGCTTGCCCAGGCCCTCGGCCACCGTCCGTGCGGTGTGCTGCGCCCACGGGCCGATGCCGGCGATGGTGTCGGAGCCGTAGCCGGAGGCCCCGCCGTAGCCGACCAGGTGCAGCCCCTCGACGCTCGGCCTCCCGTCCTCGACCAGGCCCCGCACCGGGTACAGGCCCGGCTCGAAACCGGTGGCCCAGATCAGGTGGTTGACCTCGAGCCCGTCCAGGGTCTCCGGCAGCGGGGTCGGCGTCAGCGCGCCGGATTCGATCGCCGCCTTGACCGGCGGGGTCTGGATGATATTGCCCAGCTCGGCCGGGTCGGAGGGGACGTCGGTGGCGCCGGCCAGGATCGCGTCGCGGCGCTCGGCGATCAGGCGGTGGTAGTCGGCGCCGGTGAGGGAGGCGTCGACAAGCCGGGGTTCGGTGTCCGTGAGCCAGATGACCTCGGCGACCTCGCTGAGCTCCGCGCCGATCTGGGCGGCGGCGTTGCCGGCGCCGACGACGGCGACCTTCTTGCCGCGGAAGGTGTCCCGGCCCGGGTAGTTCGCCACGTGCCAGAACTGGCCCATAATGGTGCCCTCGACATGGGGGACCAGGGGGCGGGCGTAGGTACCGGTGGCCATGATGACCTGGCTCGCCGTCCAGGTGCCCTGGTCGGTCTCCACGGTGAAGTGTGCGCCCGCGGGTCTGACGTGGAGCACCCGCACCGGGCGACGCACGGGGATGTCGAAGACGCCTTCGTAGTTGGTGAGGTATTCGACCATGTGGGCGGGTGTCAGGCCGCCGGGGACGTCGGGCATGGCCATGCCGGGCAGGGAGCTCTGGGCGGGTTCGCTGAGCAGGGTCATGGTGTCCCAGTACATGCTCCAGGCGCCGCCGGGGCCCATGTTGTTGTCGAGGACGAGCGTGTCGACGCCGCGTGCCAGCAGGTAGTAGGCGGTGGCCAGCCCGGCCTGCCCGCCGCCGACGACGATGGCTTCATGGTGTCCGTGGGAGGTGGTGGTCATGGTTGATGGTCCCGCCTTTCGTGAGATGGGCCCCATGCTACTGCAGCCCGCCATTTGCTACAACGTTCAAGTATTTGCCGTTCTGCATAATGGGGCCATGGATCTCCTCGAGCTGCGCGCCCGCCGCCTGATCGCCCAGCACCTCAGCCCCGCGGTCGCGCGCCCGACACCTGCCGACCCCCGCACAGCTGTGCGGTCCATGGGCGCGGTCCAGGGCCAGACCTACCCCGCCGGCATCCGGGGGCTGAGCCTGCGTTGGGCCGGCCCCCACGACGAGAACGACTCCGCCGTGCACGACGCCATCGAGGCCGGCCTCATCGTCCGCTGCTGGCCCATGCGCGGCACCCTGCATTTCGTCCCCGCCGAGGACGCCCGCTGGATGATGCGCCTGGGCAACCCGCCTGTCGAACGCGCCGCCGCCCGCCGACGGCCCGGGCTGGGGCTGAGTCCGGAGGACGTCGACACGGCGCGCCGGGCCCTCCACGCGGCTCTGGCCGACGGCCCGCTGACCCGCCCCGAGGTCTACGCCGTCTTCACCGCCGCGGGCGTCGACCCCGGAGACAACCGCGGCCCGCACCTGCTCCGCGCCCTGGGCGGGGAGGGCGAGGTCGTGCAGGGGCCGAAGCGGGGACGTGACGAGACCTTCCTCCTCGTGGACTCCCTGCCGGTCGAGTCGGTGGAGCTGGGCCGCGCGGAGTCGCTGGCCCTGCTGGCCGCCCGCTACGTCGACTCCCACGGTCCCGTCACCGCCGATGACTTCCGCTGGTGGACCGGCCTGGGCAAACGCGAGGCCGGCGCCGCGCTCGCCGCGGTCCCCGGCGCCATCGCCGTCGACGGCTTCCACATGGGCGCGTGGCAGGCCGACGTCACCGCAGGGGAGATCGAGCAGGCGCTGGCCACCGAGTACCGGCTGCCCGCCTTCGACGAGTACCTGCTGGGCTACCACGACAAGTCCTTCGCGCTCGCCGACGCCCTGCGCCCCCAGGTCCTCACCAAGAACGGCATCTCGTGGAACTTCCTCGTCGGCCATGGCGGCGAGGTGACCGGCCGCGATCTCGGCTAGGGCGGCGGCCCGGCCCCGGTGTCAGCGCAGCGTCAGTCGCGCCGTCGCGCGCGGAATGTACTTCGCGATTCTGCTCGCCGAGGTCGCCGCCGGCCCGTCCGGCGTCTGCGCCGACAACCACGCCGCGACACCGTGAATCTGCACGGACTCCGCGAGCGCGACGTAGCAGGACCAGACGTCGTCCTGTGCCGCCGGGCGGGGCACGCTCGCCCGGCCCCGGGCGTAACGGAAGGCCATCCGCGCGCCCGCCAGGCCGGAGAGTACGTCACCGGAGCCCGGGGTCGCGGCCCAGGACGTGCCGGCGTCGACCGCCGTGATCGAGATGCGTGACCCTGTCGGGTAGGCGATCAGGGTGAAGCGGCCCTTGAGGATGACCGCGCAGTCCAACGCGATCGCCAGGCGCTCGATCGCCTGCACCGGGTTCTGCCTCGGATCCGGGATGTCGACGCCGGCCTTCATGGCGTCGGCGAGACGGGCGAACTCACCGGCGTGCGGGCTGAGCACCGTGGCCCAGGGACGCTCGCGCACCGCGGTGCGCAGTTCCTCGTGCCGGGCCAGGAGGGTGAGGGCGTCGGCGTCGAGAAGCACCGGCACCTCGGCGTCCAGGGTCTCCGCCAGCTCCGCCCGCGCGGCCTCGTCGGTGCCGCGGCCGGGGCCGACCACCCAGGTCTGGACGCGGCCCGCGTCGGCCAGCCGCTCCGTGGCGACCACCTCCGGGTGCGCGCGCACGATCTCGATCGGCTCCCCGCCGACGTAGCGCACCATGGAACTGGTGGCGCGGACCGCCGCGTTCACGCACAGCAGCGCCGCGCCGGGATAGGCCGGCGACCCGGCGAGCACGCCGACCACGCCGCCGGTGTACTTGTCGTCGTGCGGGCCCGGCTCGATCGGGGTGACCGCCTCCGGGCGCGGGGAGTGGAACCTCGTCGGCCACTCATAACGACGCGGGTAGGACATCGCCCGGGAGGCGAAGACCACCGGGGCGTCGCACTCGGCGAGCAGCCGCGTCAGACCACCCGCCAGGCGCTGCTCGGCGATGGCGATGTTGGTGACCAGCACCTCGCCGCACGCCGTCGACAGGCAGTGGGCGTAACGCAGCCCGCCGAAGGTGAGGGTGACGTCGGCCGACACGTGCGCCGGCACGCTCTGGTGCTCGACGACGTAGGGTTCCGGCTCCACACCCGTGTCGGCCTCGATGCCGCTGGGCACGTCCACCGACAGGATCGGCGCGTCCATGGAATGCAGCAGCTGCACCTCGACGGCGACGTCCCGGCGCAGGCCGCTGGAGCCGCCGATGCCGAGCAGCGCGTCGATGACCAGGCGGTAGAGATGGCGTGACTCCTCCGGGAAACCGTCGAGCAGGAAACCGCCGGCCTCCAGGAAGGCGTCCCGGGCCCGCTGGTGCACGGTCTCGCCCAGCAGTACCGCGTCGACCGGGTAGCCGGCCGCCGCCAGCGCCGCCCCCGCGTAGAGGCCGTCGCCGCCGTTGCCCCCCGACCCCACGAGCACCAGCACCCGCTCCACCCCGGGCTCGGTGGGCTGGGATGTCAGCATCGTCTGTGCGGCGATCGCCACCGCGTGGGCCGCCTGCCGCATCAGTTCATCGGGTTCGGACTGGGCGTCGAGGAGCGGCTGCTCGGCCGCACGGATGGCGGCCACGGGATACGCGTAGGTCATTGCGGGCATGGTCTCAGGCTAGCCCCGGCGCGGCGCTTTGGCGCGGGGATTACCCGGGCTGACAGGTGGGGCACCAGAAAAGGTTGCGCCCCTCCATGGCGTCGCGCAGCACGTCACTCTCACAGATGTAGCAGGACAGCCCCTCGCGGCGGTAGACGTAGACCTCGCCACCGTGATCGTCGTGGCGGGCGTCGCGACCCATCCGCTCCGGCATGTGCTCCTCGCGCACCGTGTTGATCTCGCCCTCGCGAACCCCCTCGGCCATGAGCAGCACCAGATCCGACCAGAGCGCGTCGTACTGCGACCTCGTCAGGTCCCGCCCGGGCAGAAAAGGGGAGACGTTCTGCCGGAACAGCACCTCCGCACGGTAGATGTTGCCCACGCCCGCGAAGAGCTTCTGATCCATCAGCAGCGACCCGATCTGGCGACGGCTCCTGCTGACCTTCTCCCACACGATCTCCGGTTCCGCGTCCGGCCGGATGGGGTCCTCGCCGAAGCCGGCCTTGGCCACCGCCGCCTCCTCATCGGTGATGAGCCGACACCACTGCGGACCCCGCAGATTCGCCGCCACCCCCGTGTCCGGGTTGACGATCCGCAACCGCATCTGACCCCACTCGTCCGCCGCCGGCTCAAAACGCAGCGACCCGATCAGGCCCAGATGGAGGTGGACGGTGTGCGCCGGTTCCGGGTTGTCGAAATGGATGAACAGGTGCTTGCCGAAGGTCTCCGCGAACTCAATCCGGTGCCCGTCCAGGACGGCGGCCTCCGTCGCGAAGCGCCCCTGCGGGCTGGAGACCGCCAGCTCCACGCCCCGGAAATCCTCGTTGAGATGATGGGCAAGACGATGAATGATGTGACCCTCAGGCATGGATCAGATGGTAGCCCGAGGGGATCCGGGCGCCGATTCGCGCTCGCGCCGCCGCGGCAACAGGGGATCTGTGCCTCAGGCGCTTCCGGGGTTAAGCTAGGGTGCGGTCAAAACGCGCAACCTCAAAGGGGCACTATGCCGCAGGCACTGGGATTCGATCCCGACAAGTACATCGAGCTGCAGTCGAAGCACATCCAGGAGCGCCGCGAGGAAATCGGCGGCAAGCTCTACCTGGAGATGGGCGGCAAGCTTTTCGACGACATGCACGCCTCCCGCGTCCTGCCCGGCTTCACACCGGACAACAAGATCGCGATGCTCGATCGAATCAAGGACGACGTGGAAATCCTCGTCTGCATCGGCGCCAAGGACCTCGAGCGCAAGAAGGTCCGCGCCGACCTGGGCATCGGCTACGGCGACGACCTTCTGCGGCTCATCGACGCCTTCCGTGAGCGCGGCTTCCTCACCGAGCACGTCGTGATCACCCAGTTCGACGAGGGATCCGCCGAAGTCGTGGAATTCGCCGAGAAGCTCACCCACCTCGGCCTCAAGGTCTCCCGCCACTACGTCATCGACGGCTACCCCGGCAACATCGACACCATCGTCTCCGAGGAGGGATTCGGCAAGAACGAATTCGTCGAGACCTCCCGCGACCTCGTCGTCGTCACCGCGCCAGGCCCGGGCTCCGGCAAGCTCGCGACCTGCCTCTCGCAGGTGTACCAGGAGAACCAGCGTGGCCGGAAGGCCGGCTACGCCAAGTTTGAGACCTTCCCCATCTGGAACCTGCCCCTGGACCACCCGGTCAACCTGGCCTACGAGGCGGCCACCGTCGACCTCGACGACGTCAACGTCATCGACCACTTCCACCTGAGCGCCTACGGCGAGTCCACGGTCAACTACAACCGCGACGTCGAGGCGTTCCCGCTGCTCAAGGGAATGCTGCAGAAGGTCACGGGCAATACCCCCTACCAGTCGCCCACCGACATGGGCGTCAACATGGCCGGCTACTGCATCACCGACGACGAGGTCTGCCGCGCCGCCGCCACCCAGGAGATCATCCGCCGCTACTACAAGGCCCTCGTCGACGAGGCCCGCGCCGCCACCGAGGACACCACCGTCTCCGACCGTGCCGCCGTCATCATGACCAAGGCCGGCTGCGTCCCCTCCGACCGCACCGTCGTCGCCCCCGCCCTCCGGATTGAGGAGGAGACCGGTCTGCCCGGCGCGGCCATGCAGCTCCACGACGGCACCATCATCACCGGCAAGACCATCGACCTGCTCGGCTGCTCCGCCGGCATGCTCCTCAACGCCCTCAAGTACCTGGCCGGCATCGACCCGGAGGCCCACCTGCTCTCCCCGGAGTCCATTGAGCCGATCCAGACCCTCAAGACCCGCCACCTCGGCTCCCGCAACCCCCGCCTGCACACCGACGAAGTGCTGATCGCGCTCTCAGTCTCCGCCGCGACCAGCGAGGAGGCCCGCCTGGCGCTGGCTCAGCTGCAGAACCTCCAGGGCTGCGACGTCCACACCTCCACCATTCTCGGCTCCGTGGATGAGGGCATCTTCCGCAACCTCGGCATGCAGGCCACCAGTGAGCCGAAGTTCTGGAAGAAGCAGCTGTACCAGAAGCGCTAGGGGCCGTCGCCGGCATTCCGGCGCGTTAGTTTCGAAAGGCCAGGCAAGTTCGGGGCGAGGCCTCCTCGCCCCGAAGCGACGCCGTCCTGGCGTGTCCGCCACCGAGGATTTAGCAGCCCACCACCGCCGCTTTAGACTGGCACCCGTGGCCACCCCGAAGATTCTGCTGTATTACAAGTTCACCCCGATCCCGGACCCGACGGCCGTCATGCTCTGGCAGCGCGACCTGTGTGAGTCCCTGGGTCTGAAGGGGCGCATCCTCATCAGTGAGCACGGCATCAACGGCACCGTCGGCGGTGACATTGACGCCTGCAAGAAGTACATCCGCAAGACAAAGGACTACCCGGGGTTCAAGGACACCGAGTTCAAGTGGTCCGACGGCACGGGGGATGATTTCCCGAAGCTGAGCGTGAAGGTCCGTAACGAGATCGTGGCCTTCGGCGCGCCGGGGGAGCTCAAGGTGGATGAGGACGGCGTGATCGGCGGCGGCCAGCACCTTCTGCCGGAGGAGGTCAACCGGCTGGTCGAGGAACGTGGCGACGAGGTCGTGTTCTTCGACGGTCGCAACGCGATGGAGGCGCAGATCGGCAAGTTCAGGAACGCCGTGGTGCCTGACGTGGAGACCACCCACGATTTCATCCAGGAGTTGGATTCCGGCAAGTACGACTGGATGAAGGACAAGCCGGTCGTCAGCTACTGCACCGGTGGCATCCGGTGCGAGGTGCTCTCCAGCCTGATGAAGAACCGCGGATTCACCGAGGTCTACCAGATTGACGGCGGCATCGTCCGGTACGGGGAGAAGTACGGCAACGACGGGCTGTGGGAGGGTTCGCTCTACGTCTTCGACAAGCGCATGCACGTCGAGTTCGGACCGGAGGGGCAGGCCGCGCAGCTCGGCCGGTGCATCCACTGCGGCGAGGCCACGAACCAGTTCCTCAACTGCGCGAACGAGGACGACTGCCGGAAGCAGGTGCTGATCTGCGGGGACTGCGCCACGGACGCCGGCACCGCGGTCTGCCTGGACTGCAGTTAGTTGGAGGCGAGAATGCCCAGGGTGTAGGTCAGCCACCACATGGTGAAAGGGACCAGCACCCAGAAGACGCCCATCCACGGGCGCCAGCGCAGGTAGCTCTTGAGTTTGCGGACCATGATGACGCCGCAGCCGATCAGCCCGGCGATTGGCGTGACGGAGGCGGCGATGGGCCACCAGGTCTGGGAGGCCTCGGAGCACAGCCAGTCGGCGCCGTCGGGGGTGCACAGCGGTCCGCCCAGGGCACGGGCGAGAACCGCGAGCAGTCCGCCGGCGAGGAAGGTGCCGACGAGGATGACGGCGAGGTACCAGAGCGCCTGGCGGGTGGAGGCACGGTTGCGCTCGGCTCGGCGCACAGGGTCCTCCGACTCCGCTAGTTCCTCGGCGGAGCTGGGCGTCGGCGGTAGGAGGTTCGCGTAGTCGGCGTCGTCCGACAGGTCATTTTCGGGATGATCCGGGTAGTCCCGGTCTCCCCGTGAGATGGAGGGTGCCATGACCCTCCACACTATCCCGCTTTGGGCGCAGAAACTACGACAGGCACCCGCGCGTGCCGGATGAATTCCGCCTCGGTGGAGCCGACGAAGACCCGGGAGAAGGCGCCGACTGGCTGGCTGCCGAGCATGAGAAGGTCGCCCTTCTTCCATTTCACCGCACCGTGGGCGCCGGACCAGCCGCCGCCGGCGGCGATTCCGGTGTCGAGGTCGAGGGACTCGTGACGGTGCAGGACGCTGTCGCGGACCCGGTCAAGCATGCTCAGGGCGTACTCGTGCCACTCGTCGTTGACGTCGCGGTGCAGGTCGAGGCGCAGCGCGTCGTTGGCGTCCGTCAGGCCCATGGGGGAGAAGGCCAGCACCCGCAGCGGCACCTCCCACTGGGCGGCGAGGTCGGCGGTGAACATGAGGGCGTCGTGGTCTCGCTGGTGGTCGCTCTCGAGGAGGGCGAAGTTGAGCCGGGTGACGCCGCGCTTGGAGAGTTTCGCCGCCCGGGGGACCAAGCCCAGGTGGTGCGGGGAGGAGTGGAGCAGGGCGTCGGCGGAGGTGCCCGGGGTGAAGCGGCCCTTGGGGGCGGCCGGCGTCGAAGCGAGGATGATGAGGTCCGCGTTGAAGTCGTCGGCGGCCTCGCACAGGAGGGTGGCCTCCGAGGGGCCGTCGACGAAGGTGGAGATCTGGTCGTCCCAGAACTCCTCTTCCAGGCCCGCGTTGCGGAAGGTCTTGGCCACCTGCTTGGCGTACTTGGCGGACTGTCGCTGCAGCCATTCCTCGTAACGGCCGGCCATCTTGGAGAGACCGGAGATCGGCCAGGGGCGCTGGAACGTGCCGACGGCCCGGACCTTGACGGGTGCGGTGCGACTGAGCCAGACGGCGAAGTTGATGGCCTCGGTGTCGCTGCCGCCGGGCTCGATGGCGACGAGCAGGCGAATCGGCCCGGGGGCGGTCGGGGGCTGTTCTTCTCTGGCCATAAGCTCGCTGGGGTCGATGAGGATGATGGGCGGGGCCGGATCAGGAGCCGGCTCCGGGGTCGCCTCAGCGCGCAGGGGCGGTGAGGGAACCTCCACCGCCATTATGGGGTGTTACTTGCCGTTGTCGGAAATCACGCCGGCGCTGTAGGCGTCGGCGAGGCGGTTGATGATGTCGACCAGTTCGTGGGCGTCGCGGAGGTCGTCGTCGTCAAGCGAATCCAGCATCTCCGCCAGGTAGAGCTCGCGCTCCTTCCCGACCCGGACGAGCTCGGTCTCCCCGAGGGGCGTCAGCTCGACGCGGACGCCGCGGCGGTCGGACTCGTCGCGGACGCGTCGGACAAGGTCGCGCTGCTCGAGCTGGTGGAGGGCGTTGGAGGCGGTCGGCATACGGATGCCCTCGGCCTGGGCGACCGCGCTGATGCGGGAGGGGCCGTTCTCCTGGAGGCGCGACATGATGGACAGCTGGGGGCCGGTCAGGTCGGACTGCTCGGCGACGCGGAAGTACATCACGTAGAGCTTGGTCATCGCGGGGCGGATGCGCTTCGACAGGGACATCGCCAGATCGCTGACACCGGTCTCGGTGGCGGTCTGGGCGGCCAGACCGCCCTGCAGTGCACCGTCGGACATGCTGGAATTCCTCATCTTGTCGGGGTCGGCCCGAATGGATTCAGGCACAATTGTTTCACCATAGAACATATCTCACTTTAAAGCATCTGAATGGGAGAGGCTCCTACAATGGCCGGTCATGGCCCGCTTACGTAAAGAGGTTTCCCACCGCTGGGAAAGGCGGATGCTCCTGCGCGCCTGGCGGCAGGGCGAAGTCGACCGCGACTCCATCTGCGACGCCGACTTCCTTCTGGTGGAGGCGTCGAAGTATCACGGATACCCAGCGGAGCGTGCGTGCCCCGTCTGTGAGGGGGACACGCTCCGGGAGGTCAACTGGATTTACGGTGACCGGCTCGGCAAGCGCAGCAACACGGCGCGCCGGGAGGAGGAGATCGTCCGCATCGTCGAGGAGGTCGGGCCCGTCACGGTTCATCTCGTGGAGGTGTGCACCCGGTGCCGCTGGAACCATCTCCTGGAGACCGGCACGGTCGAACCGGGCGGGTGAGCCGCGGGCCGACGCCGCGTCCTCCCCGGAATAACCCCGGTCCCCACAGGTTTCGCGACTTCAAAGCAACCTCCCGACGAAGTAGCATGTGCAAGTGTTGAAAATGTCTCGGCACACCATATTGTGTTGATTCTGCGCCCCTCGCCCGGAATTTCGCTGTCTGGGTGGCGCGCCTCCACCAGATCTAACGGAAGGGCACAGGGAAAAGATCAGTGTCTGACGATCCTCAGTCCCCAAAGAAGAGCTCCTCATCGAAGTCGAAGTCGACCTCTAAATCGGCGTCAAAGCCGAAGTCGGCTGCAAAGTCGACGTCCACCTCAACGTCCAGGTCCACGCCGTCCGCGAAGCGCGGCCGGCGCATGTCCATCTGGTCGGTCGTCGGTGCGGCGGCGGCCGTGGTGATCGCGATCCCGGTGATCGCGTTCTTCTTCGGCTACGTCCGGGTCGACATCCCGGAGCCGCAGGAGCTCACCACCGCGCAGGTGTCCAGCATCTACGCCACCGACAGTGAGACGGAGCTGGCGCGCATCGTGCCGCCGGAGGGCAACCGGACGACGGTGCCCCTCGAGGTGATCCCGGACCATGTGCAGAACGCGGTCCTCGCCGCCGAGGACCGCGAGTTCTGGACCAACCCGGGCTTCTCCTTCTCCGGCTTCGCCCGCGCCGCCGTCGGCGTCGTCACGGGCAACGACGCCGCCGGCGGCGGTTCCACGATCACCCAGCAGTACGTGAAGAACACCCTGGTGGGCAACGAGCGCTCCATCGAGCGCAAGTGGAAGGAGATGGTCTACTCCGTCAAGATGACCAACCAGTGGGACAAGGAGACCATCCTCGAGGCGTACCTGAACACGGTGTACTTCGGACGCAACGCCTACGGCATCGAGGCCGCCGCCAACGCCTACTTCAACAAGCCCGCCGCGGAGCTGACCCCGGCGGAGGGCGCGGTCCTGGCCGCGACGATTCAGCTGCCGAGCCAGCTGGACCCGTGGTCCAACCCGGAGGGCGCCGAGGCCCGCTGGAACTACGTCCTCGACGGCATGCTCGAGACCGGGGCCATCACCCAGGAGCAGCGTGACAGCGCGCAGTTCCCGCAAACCCGCGATCCCGCCGAGTACTCGGCCTACACCGAGGCCAGGGGCACCAACGGTCACATCAAGAACCACGTCATGGCCGAGCTGGCGGCCCTCGGCATCTCCGAGGAGGACGTCACCACCCGCGGCCTGCAGATCACCACGACCATCGACATGAAGGCGCAGAACGCCACCCTCGACGCCGTCTACGACGGGCTGAGCACCCTGCAGGACGACGCCGCCGCCGGCGTCGCCTCCGTGGAGCCGGGCACCGGCGCCATCCGCGCCTACTACGGTGGCGAGGACGCGGCCGGTTGGGACTACGCTAACGCGGCCCTGCAGACCGGTTCCGTGTTCAAGATCTTCGGCCTGGCGGCCGCCCTCCAGCAGGGCATCCCGCTGAGCGCCCAGTACTCCTCGGCGCCGGTGACCCTGCCGGGCAACATCCCGGTCACCAACGTCACCGGCTCCTGCGGCACCTGTTCCATCGAGCACGCCCTGCTGCGCTCGTACAACACCTCCTTCATCCGTCTGCAGGACGACCTCTACGACGGCACCCAGGACACCGCCGACATGGCCCACGCCCTCGGCGTGGCCCGTTCCCTGCCGGGCATCCCGGAGACCCTCACCGAGAACGGCGACCAGCCGTACGAGGGCATCATCCTGGGCCAGTACCAGTCCCGCGCCATCGACCTGGCCGTCGCGCTGGCCACCGTCGCCAACGGCGGCGTGTATCAGCCGACCCACTGGGTCGAGCGGGTGGAGACCGCCAACGGCGACGTGCTCTACCAGTGGGAGCAGGGGGAGGGTGAGCGCCGCGTCTCGAAGCAGGTGGCGGACAACCTCCTGAGCGCCATGGAGCCGATCGCCGCCTGGTCCGGGGGCAAGGGTCTGGCCGGCGGGCGTCCGTCGGCGAGCAAGACCGGCACCGCGCAGTTCGGTGACACCGGCGCGAACAAGGACGCCTGGATGCTGGGCGCGACGCCGCAGCTGTCGACCGCGGTGTGGGTCGGCACCGCCGACAACACTTCTGCGATCTACAACGAGTGGGGCGGCAACATGTACGGCTCCGGCACCCCCACCGACATCTGGAAGTCCATGATGGACACCTCCCACGAAGGCCTCGAGGTCATCGATTTCCCGACCCCGGAGCCGATTCAGTTCGGCCTCAACGGCTACACGGGCGGCAGCTCCTACTCGGACTACGTGTACGACCCGTACTACGCGCCGCCGGCGCCGGTCGTCACCAACGTGGCCCCGGCCCCGGCGCCGTCCTCCGCGGAGTCGGCGGACGTGGCCCCGGCCCCGCAGGAGGCGCCCCCGGCGGAGGCCCCGGCGCCGACTCCCGCCCCGGCCCCGGAGGAGGCTCCGGCCCCGCCGGCGAACCCGGATCCGGGACCGCCCATCGACATCGAGCTCCCGCCCGAGATCGCCGACCTCCTGCCGACCGGATAACGCACCGCCGGCCGGGTACGGTAAACAGCGACGACTCAAACCGGCTACGCCCCACCATTTCGCGTGGCGCGTGGCCGGCGTCATTTTCCCGATTCCAGCCAGCCGAGGAGAGTCCCCATGACACACCAGGCGACCCGGCCCGACGCGGTCCCGGTCATTCACCCGACAAGGCGCGTCTGGCCGGCCCGCAGCGAGTCCCTGGCCCGTGGATTCATCACCTTCCTCGGCGGCCCCCTGGGGCGCCACGCCGAGGTGGGCCGGGCCCGGTGGTGGACCCCGCTGCGCGTGCTCATCCTCACGTCGCTGGTGTGGCTGTCCTTCGGGTTCCTCTCGAAGGCGAACTGCCTCCAGGGCGTGCGTGGCGAGGACGGTGTGGTGGGCCTGAACTGGTCGGGCAACCGCCAGTACGTCTCGGCCTGCTACAACGACATCCTCCCCCTCTACAACGGGCGGGGCCTCAATGAGGGTGGCTTCCCCTACGCCTTTTCCTGGGTGGAGGGCGACCTCACCCGATACATGGAGTACCCGGTGCTGGCCGGTCTGTTCCAGGGGGCGGTCGCCTGGCTCACCCGCCTGACGTACCCGCTCGTGGAGTCGCTGCCGCTGGCCGTCGCGGAGTCCGCCTGGTACTTCTGCCTGACCGCCCTGGTGCTCTCCGCCTTCTGGGTGGCCGGCATCCGCCTGCTCGTCGATCTGGCGGGCAACCGCGTCTGGGACCTCTGGCTGGTCGCGGCCAGTCCCATCGTCATCATGCACGCGTTCACCAACTGGGACATTCCCTCGGTCTTCGCGGTCATCCTGGCGCTGTGGCTCGTCACCCGGGGCCGGCCGGGCTGGGCCGGCGCGGCCATCGGCCTGGGCACGGCGTTCAAGCTGTGGCCGCTGTTCCTCCTCGGCGCGTTCCTCGTCCTCGCCGTGCGTTCGCGGGCCTGGGCGGCGTTTGCGCGCATGCTCACCGCCGCGGTCCTCGCGTGGCTGGCGGTCAACGTGTCGGTGATGCTGCGCTATCCGCAGGCGTGGGCCGAGTTCACCCGTCTCAACTCCGAGCGCGGCTGGGAGTGGACCACGGTGTGGGCCGTCGTGTCCCGCATCACCGGCTGGCAGGGCTTCGACGCCGGGGGAGGGGCCCCCGAGATCCTCAACGCGGTCACCCTCACCCTGTTCGCGTTGGCCTGCGCCGG
The DNA here is from genome assembly GCF_030408915.1 of Corynebacterium guangdongense. NCBI lineage: Bacteria > Bacillati > Actinomycetota > Actinomycetes > Mycobacteriales > Corynebacteriaceae > Corynebacterium > Corynebacterium guangdongense. Next base: position 2,737,054 of record NZ_CP047654.1, on the reverse strand, counting down.
AGTCTTCGCGCTCGGCACGATGGCTTGCCGACGCCCGCGCGTCGCCGAGCTGGTCTTCCTCATCGTCGCCGCATTCCTGCTCATCAACAAGGTCTGGTCCCCGCAGTATTCGCTGTGGCTGGTGGTCCCCGCCGTCCTGGCGTTGCCCCGTTGGCGCCTGCTCCTGGCGTGGATGCTCACCGAGATGATGGTGTGGCCGGTGCTCATGCTTCACATGCACGGCGCCGAGAACAAGGGCCTGCCGGGCGAGGTCCTCGACGTCGTCGTCCTCACCCGCGACGCATTCATCATCGCCATGATTGTCCTTGTCGTCCGCCAGATGCTGGGATATGGGAGGGACAAGGTCGCCGAGGCGCATGGCGGCCTGGACCCGCTGGCCGGTTCCTTCGGCCAGGCGGACAGGTTCGTCCTCGGCCGGGGCGTCGGCCGGGCCGGGCGGCGAGACGTTCCCGTGTCACCTGCAGAAGAAATAGGCGTCGGCGTCGACAAGCGGCCCGCCGCCCCCGTCAAGGAAGGTCACTAACCGTGCTCATCACCGTTCTGGGCATCCTGTCCATCGTCGTCGGTTTCCTGTGTATCGCGGGGTCCTACCTGGCGGTGATGCGCAAGCGCTCCACGGCGCTGGCGGTGGTCCTCGGCCTGCTTGCCCTGTTCTTCGTCACAGTGGTCCCCGTCACCCTCGCCGTGTTCTGGGCGACGACCACCGGCGGCTAGCCTGGCAGGCCGCTGCCAGGTCCGGGTAGAAAATAAGAATCCGCTCAGATTCCGGTGAATTCGCTTTCAGGCACCGGGCCCGGGCCGTAGCGTGGGTCACGTATCAAGCATTGGACATACGTGAGGAGACGCCATGACCACCCTGACCCGTCGCATCGCCGCAGGTGCAGCCGCAGCCGCCCTCTCCCTGAGCATGGTGGCCTGCTCCGACTCCCAGGACGCCGCCGACACGGCCGCGGAGGCCACCTCGGCGGCCGGTTCCGCAGCCGCGGAGGCCACCTCTGCCGCCGGTTCCGCGGTCAACGAGGCGACCGCCTCCAATGACGCCGCGGGCGAGGCCCCGTGCGCGCCGGGCGACTACTCCCCGGAGGCCCGCGATGACCTGGCCGCGGAGGAGGTCACCGAGGAGGAGGTCGCCTCCGTTCTGGAGCGCGCCTGCGCGGGCGAGGGCCGGACCGAAGCCGAGGAAGACGACGGCCAGCGCCACTTCGAGGTGGAGGTCGATGACATCAAGGTCGATATCACCCCGGAGGGCCTCGTCACCGAGGTTGATCGCTAGGGCCGCCTAGAAGGCCACGAGGACGCCGAGCAGGCCGATTGCGGCGACCACCGTGCTGGCGAGCGCGCCCAGGACGAACGGGCGCCAGCCGATGGTGCGCAGCTCGCTGAACTTCACGCCGCAGCCCAGGGCGAACATCGCCATGGCCAGCAGCACCGACTGCAGCCGGGAGGGGATGTCCAGGACCGGCGCCGGCACGGCTCCGGTCGAGGCGAGGACGACCATGGCGAGGAACCCGACGACGAAGCCCGGCACGAGGGGGGCCCGGTCGGGGGCGTGGGCGACGGTGGCCAGACCGCGCCTGCGGAGGTGGACGGCCAGGTAGGCGACCACCGCCGCCAGCAGAACGACTCGGGAGAGCTTCACGACGACGGCGTACTGCATCGCCGTGGACTCCGGGCCACCGACGACGCCGGCGGCGGCGACGACTTGGGCGACCTCATGGATCGTTGCGCCCGCCCAGGCGCCGGTGGCGGCGGAGGACAGGCCGAACAACGCGCCGAGGACGGGGACCAGCCCAATGGCGAGCGTGCCGAACAGGATAACCAGCGCGAGGGCCGTCGCCATCTTCTCCCGGCTCGCCCTCACCACGGTCTGCGCGCCGGCCACCGCGGCCGCGCCGCAGACGGAGAAGCCCGCGGCGATCAGCAGGGTCAGCTGCTCGTCCACGCCCAGTCGGCGCCCCAGCCAGACGGTGCTGGCCATCCCGCCGGCGACGACGGCGAGGACGGCGAGGAGGGGCTGCCAGCCCAGGCCGAGGACCTCGGAGAGGGGGATCTGCAGGCCCAGCAGCACGATCCCGATCCGCAATACGTGTCTGGCACAGAAGGCGATGCCCGGCTCGATCACCTCGGGCAGGCGGATCGCGTTGGCGAGGAATGCCCCGAGCAGGATCGCCAGGGGCATCATGGGGATGACGGGGAGGAGTCCGCTCAACCAGGCGGCGACCAAAGTGCCGAGCAGGCAGGCGGCGGCGCCGGGCAGCGGGGCGAACCACCCGGGAGGGTCGTGGGGTTCGGCCCGCTCCTGCCCGACGTGTGGTGACCGGCCTGTCTGGGCATCGGTCTCTGTCTCGGTCCTGAAGCGCATAGGTTTTACTCTCCCCGATGCCCGGGACCCTGGGAAGGAGCACTTTGCCATGGGGTCATATCATGGGCGCATGGGTATTCCGGCACAGGTCATCGACGACAACGCCATGCGGCTGCTCGTCCTCATCGGTGAGCGCCGCTCCCTCGGCGCCGCCGCGCGGGAGCTGGGCATGGCCCAGTCCAACGCCTCCCGCGCACTGGCCAGGTACGAACGGGTCACCGGCCTGCACCTGGTGGATCGCACCCCGGCCGGCTCGACCCTCACCGAGGACGGCCGACTCGTCGCCGCGTGGGCCGCAGAAGCCCTCCTCGCGCTCGACGAGTACGCCGGCGCAGTCACCTCCCTGGCGCATGAGGCGGGCACCCACCTCAGCGTCGGCGCCTCCCAGACAATCGCCGAATACCTCGCCCCGCGTTGGTTGGCACGCTTCCACAGGGACTATCCGGACGTCGAGGTGACGCTCACGGTCGCCAATTCCCAGGACACGCTGGCCGCCCTGGAGGCAGGCCGCGTCGACATCGGCTTCATCGAGACCCCGCTGCCGGTGCGCCACGCCCGCGTCAACCTGCTGGCCACCGACGAGCTCGCCCTCGTCGTCGCGCCGGGCCACCCCTGGGCCGGGCGGGCCCGCCCCGTCAGCGCGCGGGAACTGGCGGGCACCGGGCTGGTGGTGCGGGAGACGGGCTCCGGCACCCGCGGGACGCTGGACGCGCTGCTCCGCGACTATCCCCGCGCGGACCCGGAACTCGAGGTCAGCTCCAACGCCGCGGTGGTCGGGTCCGTCGCCGCGGGCGTCGCGCCCGGCGTGCTCTCCCGGTTGGTGGTGGATGTACCCCTGCGCACGGGCATGCTCGTCGAGGTCCCGACCAACGGGGTCGATCTGCGCCGCCCGCTGCGGGTGGTGTGGCCGGACGCCCCGATGCACTCGCCGGCGACCGACTTTCTGGCGGTTGCGCAGGCGAATGTGCCGTCGGCGTCGTCGGGCCGGCCCGGGCAACAAAATTTCCCGCGCGATGTCAAATAACGTGATTTCGCTCTGACCTGCGGGGCTGCTATTCTGGCCAGGTTGCCTGACGCAACGACCCTCCTGCTATGCCCACAAGGGGCATGGCCGAGCCAAAAAACACTAGACCATAGGAGGTGATGAGGTCCGTGCGTCACTACGAAGTAATGATCATTCTGCACCCAACCCAGGATGAGCGCACCGCAGCCACGTCGCTGGATAAGTACCTGGAAATCATCCGCAAGGATAAGGGCACTGTCGAGAAGGTTGACGTCTGGGGTAAGCGCCATCTGGCATACCCGATCGAGAAGCAGGAAGAGGGCGTCTACATCGTCGTCAACCTGGACTGCGAGTCTGAGTCCGTCCAGGAGATGGATCGTCTTCTCAACCTGAGCGATGCGGTTCTCCGCACCAAGGTGCTTCGCGCCGACAAGTAAGAACGGGAACACCGGGGGCTGCCGATGAGGTAGCCTCCGGGCAACACGGCTCTTTCACCCCGAACACACTTGTAAGGAATTGAGGAATACATAATGGCTGCTGGAGATACCCCGATCACCATCGTCGGCAACGTCGTTGCCGACCCGGAGCTCCGCTTCACCCCGTCGGGTGCGGCTGTGGCTAATTTCCGCGTCGCCTCGACCCCGCGCGTCTACAACCGCGACTCGGGTCAGTACGAGGATGGCGAAGCCCTGTTCCTTACCTGCAACGTGTGGCGCCAGGCTGCCGAGAACGTCGCCGAGACCCTGTCCAAGGGCATGCGTGTCATCGTCAACGGCCGCCTGAAGCAGCGCAGCTACCAGACCCGCGAGGGTGAGCAGCGCACCGTCTTCGAAGTTGAGGTCGACGAGGTCGGCCCCTCCCTGAAGTTCGCTTCGGCCCAGGTCAACCGCAACCCGCGTGAAGGCGGGTCCGGCGGCGGCAACTGGTCCGGCGGCGGCAACCAGGGCGGTGGCGGCCAGGGCGGCGGCAACTTCGGCGGCGGCGCCGGTGGCAACACCGGCGGCAACTGGGGTGGAAACCAGGGTGGTTTCGGCGGAGGCAATTCTGGCGGCGGCGGCAACTTCGGTGGCCAGCAGTCCAACCAGGGTGGCAACGCTCCCCAGAACGACCCGTGGAACTCTGCACCCCCGGCCGGCGGTTTCGGCGGGGGCGCAGATGATGAGCCGCCGTTCTAAACGCTCAAGTAAGTAACAAGAACGTCATCCATCTACACCTGAACACAACGAAAGGCAGGGATCATGAAGCTGATCCTCACCGCTGCCGTTGAGAAGCTTGGCGAGCCCGGCGATATCGTCGAGGTCAAGAACGGCTACGGACGCAACTACCTGCTTCCGCGCGGCCTGGCCATTGTGGCCACCCGCGGCGCAGAGAAGGAGATCGAGGAGATCAAGCGTGCACAGGATGCACGTGCGATCCGCGATCTCGACCACGCACATGAGGTGCGCCAGCAGCTCGACGGCCTGGAGGGCGTCACCGTCAAGGTGAAGACCTCCGAGAAGGGCAAGCTCTTCGGCTCCGTCAAGACCGGCGACATCGCTGACGCCGTGAAGGCTGCCAACGGTCCGACCCTGGACAAGCGCAACATCGAGCTGCCGAAGGGCTACATCACCACGACCGGTAACTACCAGGTCATCGTGAAGCTGCACCCTGAGGTCAACGGCAAGGTCAACTTTTCGGTCGTCGCCGAGTAATTTACTCGCGCGATAGACGGGTGTGACCCGCATCCCCGCACTCCGGCCTGAGAAACCGGACCGCGGCTACGGGAGAAGATCACACCAGACGACAACAGCACGCCACCGGCCCCGTCACCCACGTCCACCGTGCGCGTCTCTTCTGTGAGGGAAGAGGCGTCGCCCGGACGCTGGGCCACGGGGTCGGTCGCATTTTCCACACCTTGCGGTTCTGCTGTGCATTGTTTCCCGGCTATTCACCTTCCGGACGTGTGAAGAAGTGTGATTTCCACCCCGTCGAGGCTCCTTTCGGACTTTGGTCTCGAGGCATCAGTCACAGGTTTATCCACAGGGCAGAAACTCGTCTGAACACGATGAATAGGGATAATGTGGGCCGCAGGGGCGAAGTTCTCCACAAGTTATCCACAGTACATGCGGACTGTGACACGCCCGTCACGTGCTGTTAACCATATTTATCCACAGAGAGTGTGGATAAACGTCGAGAATGCCCCCACAGCCCTGGGTACAACTCCCCTTTTCCTCCGACAAAACGGGTTATTCGACGGTGTCGTGGTCGGGACTTAAACTGCCTACAACAAGGGGGACCGCCTTAACGAAGGAGCAGTACATGACCAACCCGAGCCAGCATGACGCCAGCGGTAGCTTCGACGACGATTACGTGCCGCCCGCGGAGCCCTTCGAACCCATGGAGCCGCCGGCGCCCCGCGATGAGGCGCCCCGCAAGGCCTTCGGTACGAAGGGCGGCCGCGGCCGCGACCGGGACTCCGCGCCGCGCTATGACGACTACCGCCAGCCGCCGCATGACAAGGAGGCTGAGATGGGGGTGCTCGGCGCGATGCTGCTGAGCCCGAACACGGTCACTGACGTCATCGAGGAGCTCTCCCCGGAGGACTTCTTCTACCCGGCGCACGAACTCATCTACGCGGCGATTCTGGACCTCTACGCCCTCGACAAGAACATTGACCCGGTCATCGTCGCCGGGCGTCTCGACCGCCACAATGACCTGGAGCGCGTCGGCGGCGCGCCCTACCTGCACACCCTCATCTCCTCGGTGCCGACCGCGGCGAACGCCCGCTATTACGCCGAGATCGTGGCGGAGAAGGCGGTGCTGCGCAGGCTCGTCGACGCCGGCACCCGTATTGTCCAGTACGGCTATGAGGGCAACGACGGCGACGACGTCGAAGCGGTCGTCGACCGGGCTCAGCAGGAGGTTTTCGGCGTCGCCCAGAACCGCACCGCGGAGGACTACAAGGTCCTCAACGAATTGCTCACCGACACGATGGACGAGCTCGCGGCCTTCCAGCGTGACAAGGGCACCGCGATGGGCGTGCCCACCGGTTTCGCCGACCTGGACAACCTCATCAACGGCCTGCACGGCGGTCAGATGATCATCATCGCCGCCCGCCCGGGCGTGGGTAAGTCGACGCTCTCCCTGGACTTCATGCGCTCGGCCTCCATCCAGCACGGGTTGACCTCAATCATCTTCTCGCTGGAGATGAGCGCCTCCGAGATCATCATGCGCATGCTCGCTGCGGAGACCGCCATCAAGCTCTCGGACATGCGTTCGGGCAAGATGGATGAGCCGGCCTGGGAGAAGCTGACCAGCCGGCTCAACGAGATCCAGGACGCGCCCCTCTACATCGACGATTCTGCGAACCTCACGATGATGGAGATTCGCTCCAAGGCCCGCCGTCTCAAGCAGTCTCACGGCCTCGACCTCATCGTGCTCGACTACCTGCAGCTGATGAGCTCGGGCAAGCGGGTGGAGTCCCGTCAGCAGGAGGTCTCGGAGTTCTCCCGCCAGCTCAAGCTGCTGGCCAAGGAGCTCGACGTCCCGGTGATCGCCATCTCCCAGCTGAACCGTGGCCCGGAGAACCGTCCGGACAAGAAACCGCAGCTGGCCGATCTGCGTGAGTCCGGCTCCCTCGAGCAGGACGCCGACATCGTCATGCTGCTCAACCGCCCGGACTCGCAGGAGCGAGACTCGGAGCGCGCGGGTGAGGCGGACATCATCATCGCCAAGCATCGTGGCGGTCCGATCGACACGATTCCGGTCGCCCACCAGCTGCACTACTCGCGTTTCGTGTCCATGGCACACGGTTAAGGAGGGGCGGGCCATCGGTCGGCCGTCTTTCCGGGTATTTTTATTCATCACACCCCCAGGGGGGAGTGGTGAGAATTACCTAACAGAGCTTTTGGTCTGACTTAAAGCCCGTGGTCCCGGGGTTTCGGACCCTCTTTTTAGGGTTGCCTATCTAAGGCGCTCCTGCTTTAGGTTTGCCTTACCAACGGTGCCTGACCTGCGCAAAAGTCCTAAACTCTAGGACATCGACCCGGCAGACATTGCTGAGACCTTGTACTGCAGACACCGCATTGAGGAAGGAGGCACACCCCATGACCATTCGTACCGTCAACACCGACACCGCTTGCGCAACGACTTTCGCCCGACTGGATGATTCCCTCACCGTCGCCCACACCGAAGGCAACACTCTGCTGCTGAACATGCCCCGCAGCATCGAGGACCTCGCGGAGGCCACCGCCGCCAAGAGGGGAAAGGGCTTCTTCGGCCGACTGTTCGCCTTCTAGGCCGCCCGTCCGAAGCCAGAGAAAAGACACTCGGCAGAAATTCTGCCGGGTGCCTCGCCGTTTCCGCTCCTTAAGCGTCGAGCTGGCGCCCCTTCTGCTCGGGGAGGGTGAAGGCCGCCACCGCCGCGATGGCGAAGGAGGTGGCGAAGAGCGCGAACAGCCAGCTGATGCCGAAACCGCCCATGACGAAGGGGACGATCAGCGGCGCGAGGATCGATGCGATGCGGCCGAAGCCCGCGGCGGCGCCGGTGCCGGTGGCCCGGATGTGGGCGGGGTAGAGCTCCGGCCCGATAGCGTAGAGCGCGCCCCAGGCCCCGAGGTTGAAGAAGCTCAGCAGCATGCCGGCCGCCAGGATCTGCCACTCAACCGAGGCCAGGCCGTAGAGGCCGGCGGAGACCGCGGAACCCACCAGGAACACGGCCAGGGTCATCCGGCGGCCCCACTTCTCGATCAGCCAGGCGGCCACGGCGTAACCGGGCAGCTGGGCCAGGGTGATGATGAGAGTGAAGCTGAAGGATCGGATCATCGTGAAGCCGTCGGCGACCAGCAGCGAGGGGATCCAGGTGAATGCCCCGTAGTAGGACAGCGAGACACAGAACCACACGATCCAGAACGCGGCCGTGCGGCCGCGCAGCTTCCTCGACCAGATCGAGGTCTCCTGTGCGAGGTCACGGTCGACCGGTTCAACGTGCTCCTCGGTGCGGGCAATCCGGGCGTCGATAAGCCTGAGCGTGTCGGGGTCGACGCCGGATTCGAATCTGCGGACCGTGGCCTCGGCCTCCTCGTGGCGGCCCTTCGTTTCGAGGAAGCGCACCGATTCCGGCATTTTCCAGCGGATGATGAGCGCATAGGCCGCCGGGACCGTGCCCAGCAGCAGGCCGTAGCGCCAGCCGTTGTCGCTGCCGGCCACGACGAAGGTGCCGATCACCGCGGCAAGGATCCATCCCACCGCCCACCAGGCCTCGAGCAGCACCACCATGCGGCCACGAATCTTGCGCGGGGCGAATTCGCTGATGAGCGTCGACGCGACGGGCAGCTCCGCCCCTAGTCCGAGGCCGACGATGAAACGCAGCGCGATGAGCACCGCCAGCCCGGTGGAGAAGGCGGAGGCGCCGGTGGCGATGCCGTAGACCAGCAGGGTGATCGCGAAGACCTGCCGACGTCCGACCCGGTCGGCGAGCAACCCGCCGAAGGTTGCGCCCAGGGCCATGCCGATGAAGCCCACGGAGGCGATCCAGGAGGTTTCTGTGGGGCTGAGGCTCCACTGGACCGCCAGGGCGGCCATGATGAAGGAGATCAGGCCCACGTCCATGGCGTCGAGCGCCCAGCCGATGCCCGAACCAACCAGGAGTTTATGGTGCTTGGCGGTGACGGGGAGCCGGTCCAGCCTTTCGTTGCGGGTGAGGCCGGCCGGGCCGGGGTCAGTGGTCGGCGTCGCGGGGGTACTCATGTCGGCGGCGTGGCCTTTCGCCTCGGGCCGGGCCACTGGGGCGGGCCCGGCTGATGCGCTGAACTCTAATCGCTGCCGCAGGATCACGTCAGCCCCGGGGACGACGGATCCCCGGGGTCGAGACATGCCCGCTCCTAATGGCTGGACTGAAAACCGCGCAGGCGCAGCGAGTTCGTCACGACGAAAACAGAGCTGAACGCCATGGCGACACCGGCCAGGCCCGGGTTGAGGAGGCCGAGTGCGGCGACCGGGATGAGCACCACGTTGTAGGCGAAGGCCCAGAACAGGTTGCCCTTGATCGTGCCCAACGTGCGACGGGACAGGCGGATGCCGTCGCCCGCGGAACGCAGGTCATTGTTCATCAGGGTGATGTCGCTGGCCTCGATGGCGACGTCGGTGCCGGCGCCCATGGCCAGGCCCAGATCCGACTGCGCCAGGGCGGCCGCGTCGTTGACTCCGTCGCCGATCATGGCGACGTTGCGGCCCTCGCTCTGGAGCTTCTCGATGACCGCGACCTTGTCCGCCGGCAGCACGTCGGCGATGACCTTGTCCTCGTCAATCCCGACCTCACGGGCGACGACCCGGGCGGCTTGCGTGTTGTCGCCGGTCAGGAGATAGGGGGTCAGGCCGAGCTCACGAAACTGCGCGATGGCCTCGGCGGAGGAGGCCTTGACGGTGTCGCGCACGACCACGACGCCGACCGTGGCGCCGTCGACGGTGACGGCCACGGGGGTCGCACCCTGGGACCGGGCGGCGGTGAAAGCCGCCGCCAGGTCCGCGGGCAGCGTGCCCTCCGGCTTGCCGACGCTGACCGTCTTCCCGTCCACCGTCGCCGAGATGCCGTGGCCGGCGGTGGCGGTGAAGTCGGTGGCCGCGGGAATCGCGACGGCGTCCTGGGCGTCCCTGACGATGGCGTGGGCGATCGGGTGTTCGGAGCCTGTCTCCACGGCCGCGGCCAGGGCCAGGACGTCGTCGTTGCTGAGTCCGGAATCCCGTGCGGCCGTGTAGCCGGTCACCGACATCCTGCCCTCGGTGACCGTGCCGGTCTTGTCCATGACGACGGTGTCGACCCGACGTGTGGACTCCAGGACTTCCGGGCCCTTGATGAGCAGGCCCAGCTGGGCGCCGCGGGAGGTGCCCACCAGCAGCGCGGTGGGGGTCGCCAGGCCCAGGGCGCACGGGCAGGCGATGATGAGTACGGCGACGGCGGCGGAGAACGCCCAGTTCGTTCCGCTGCTGATGGCGAGGTGGACGATCAGGGTGATGATCGAGGCAAGGATGACCGCCGGGACGAAGACGGCGGAGATCCGGTCGACGAGACGCTGGACCGGGGCCTTCTTCGCCTGCGCGTCGGTGACGAGCTTGGCCATCTGGGAGAGCGTGGTGTCGGAGCCGGTGCGGGTCACCTCCACGAGCAGCCGCCCCGAGGTGTTGATCGTCGCGCCGGTGACGGCCGAACCCCGGGTGGCCTCGACCGGGACGGATTCGCCGGTGATCATGGACTCGTCGATCGCGGAGGAACCCTCGGTGACCACGCCGTCGGTGGCGATCTTCTCTCCCGGGCGGACGACGAAGACGTCACCGACCTGGAGCTGAGCGACCGGAACGCGGACCTCCGCGCCGTCACGGATGACGGCCGCGTCCTTGGCGCCCATGTCGAGTAGTTTCTTCAGCGCCTCGGAGGACTGGCCCTTGGCGCGCACCTCGAACCAGCGGCCGAGCAGCAGGAAGGTGATGACCACGGCGATGGTCTCGAGATAAATGTGGTCCATGCCGTCGTCGCGGGGCAGCAGCGACATCTCCATGGCCATGCCGGGTACACCGGCGTTGCCGATGAAGAGCGCCCAGATCGACCACAGGTAGGCGGCGGTGGTGCCGAGCGAGACGAGCGTGTCCATCGTGGTGGCCCGGTGCCTGAGATTCACCCACGTGGCCCGGTGGAAGGGCGCGCCGCCGACGAAGAAGATCAGGGTGGTCGCAGCCAGCGCCGCCCACTGCCAGTTCATGAACTGCAGGGAAGGGATCATCGACACCAGAGTGACGGGGATCCCGAGGATCGCGGACATGATGAGGCGGCCTTTGAGGTCCTGAGCCTCCTCGCCGCGGGCCTCCTCGTGGCGGTCGGCCTGCTGCACGCCGGCAGTGTCGCCCTCGTCCTCACCCTGGGTGGCGCCGGCCATGGTGAATGCGTCGTAACCGGCGTTGCGGACGATCTCGATGAGCTCGGACTCGCTGATTCTGGCGGGGTCGTACCGGACCGAGGCGGACTCGGTGGCGAAGTTGACCGTGGCCTCGGCGCCGTCGGCCTTGTTGAGTTTTCGCTCGACGCGGTTGGAGCAGGAGGTGCACGTCATGCCCGTCACCCCGAGGTCCAGCTGGACCAGGTGGGCGGCGTCGAGTCCGGGGGCGTCAGTGCCCGCCGGCTGCTGGGCGGTGGTCATGAGGTTTCCTTTCCTCCGGGGATCACGGATCACTGTTCACCCTATACCCCTATGGGGTATATGTTCAAGGATGTACTGGGGAAACGGGAAACGTCACTGCCGCCGCCCCAAGGGCGGCGGCAGTGACGTGGCGGCGAGCCGCCCTTAAACCAGCGTGTAGCCGGCCTCCTTGACGGCCTCGGCGACCTGTTCGTCGCTGAAGTTCTCGCCGGTGACTACGACAGCGCCGGTGGCGTGATCGGCGACGACCTCGGTGACTCCCTCGATCTCCGAAATCTCCTCCTTGACGGACATCTCGCAATGACCGCAGGTCATTCCCTCGACAATGTAGTTCCTGGTCTCTGCCATGACAGCTCCTCGATTCATGGGTGGGCAACGCCCGCCATTGTATACCCCCTTGGGGTATGGTGCAAGGAGTTTCCTATGAGAGTTTCAGTGCATAGCCGGCCGCGCCCGCGGCGTCATCCACCTGCTCGTCCGTGAAGCCCAGCCCCGACAGGGCGATGGAGAGTGAGTTCGGGGAATCCGCCTCCTCGAAGACGTCCACGTCGTGGACGCCCTGCACATCCTGGAGCTCGCTCACCAGCTTCTCGCGGGAATCGGCGTCGGTCGGACCCGTCAGCTGATAGGTCTTCGTCATCGTGATCGTCCTCCTGAATGGAAACACTCGTGCGCCCGCACGAACTGCATGCTCGTCGCCCCTGTGGGAATAGGAGTCGAGTCGCTACAGTTGAAGATAACTGAAACCACGATAAGTCGGCAGTATTTTATATCGTGGGCGACAAATTACCCTATTAAGGAGAACAGGCACCATGGCAACCATTGACATCACCGAGGACACTTTCGAGACCACCGTTACCGGCGACGGCATTGTTCTGGTCGACGCCTGGGCGGACTGGTGCGGCCCCTGCAAGGCTTTCGCCCCCACCTACGAGAAGTCCTCTGAGGCCCATGAGGACGTCACCTTCGCCAAGCTTGACACCGAGGCTAACGAGCAGCTCGCCGCCGCCCTGCAGATTCAAGCCATCCCGACCCTGATGGCCTTCCGTGACGGCATCATGGTCTACCGCAACGCCGGCGCCATCCCACCGGCCGCGCTGGAAGACCTCATCGGTCAGGTCAAGGCCCTCGACATGGATGAGGTTCGTCGCCAGGTCGCCGAGCAGAACGCTCAGGCGGACGGCCAGTAAACCCGACGACACGTGTGACGCCATCGCCCCGGCTGGACCGGGACGGTGGCGCCTTCCTTTTCCGGGGACCACTTCGGGACCGGCACGCGCGGAAAAACCTACGTAAACTCGGCCCCATATAAATATTCGACCGCAAATCCGAAGAAGACAGTAAGGAAACCTGGACATGGCGAACCCGTTCAGCAAGGGCTGGAAGTACCTCATGGCATCTTTCGATCAGAAGATCGACGAGAACGCTGACCCGAAGGTCCAGATCCAGCAGGCCGTCGAAGGCGCGAAGAAACAGCACCAGGAGATTACGAAGCAGGCGGCGGCTGTCCTCGGCAACAAGAGGCAGCTGGAAATGCAGATGGACAGGCTGGTGAAATCCCAGGCCGATTATCAGAATCGGGCCCGCCAGGCGCTCAGCCTCGCCGACAAGGCTGCGGCCGAAGGCGATCAGGTGAAGGCGGCCGAGTTCAACAACGCGGCCGAGGTACTCGCCTCCCAGCTCGTCGCCGCCGAGCAGGAGCTCGAGCAGACCCGCACGCTCCATGCCCAGGCCGTGCAGGCCTCCGAACAGGCGCAGGAGCAGCAGCGGCAGTCCGAGGCCCGCCTGCAGCAGCAGCTCGCCGAGGTCGACAAGCTTCTCGCACAGGCCGATCAGGCGGAAATGCAGAAGAAATCCAGTGAAGCAATGGCCTCCATCGACACCTCCATGGCTCCGAGCGAGAACGTCCCGACCCTGGACTCCGTCCGAGACAAGATCGAGCGTCGTTACGCCGACGCGCTTGGCCAGCAGGAGCTGCTGGGTAATACGGTCAATGACCGCATGGCGGAGGTCGCCGCCGCCGGAACCGACATGAAGGCCAGCGCTCGTCTTGATGAGATCCGCGCCGCCATGAACGCGGACAAGGCTGGCGAGCTCACCGACGGCAAGGCCGACGCCGCCATCGAGTCGGGCGAGAAAGCCGACACCGGAGACGTCCAGGACGCCGAGGTTGAGGGCGAGGCCGGGGCAAAGGACGCCAAAAAGGACGCTAAGTAGCCCGCCGAAAGCAACTAAGGTGCGCTCCGGTTATGGCCGGGGCGCACCTGTGCTTTCGGTGTCCTGCCGTCCGGAAAGCCGGAACTCCCCGGCGCCGCTTCTGATGGCTCAGGTCGGCTGCTGGGGAGTGGCGGGTCGGAGGGCCTAGACGGCGGTGTAACCTCCGTCGACCAGGTGGTAGGAGCCGGTGATGAACGACGCGTCCTCGGAGAGCAGGTAGCGCACCAGGGACGCGACCTCCTGGGCTTCGCCGAGGCGGCCGAGCGAGTGCTTGGCGGCGAGCGCGTCATAATGCTCCTGGGGCAGATTCGCCAGCAGCGGGGTGTTGATGTAGCCGGGGCCGACCGCGTTCACGCGGATGCCCTTGTCCCCGTATTCAGCGGCGGCGTTCTTGGTCAGGCCGACGACGCCGTGCTTGGCTGCCGTGTAGGCGGAGTTGCCCGGGGCGGCGACGGTGCCGTGGATGGAGGCGATGTTGACGATCGCGGTCTGGGACGGATCGTCCTGCTTGAGGAACTGCTCGATCTGATAACGGTTGCCGTAGGCGACGCCGGAAAGGTTGATGGCGATCACCCGATCCCAGTCGTCCAGGTCCATCTCGCCAACCTTGTTGGCCTTGCCTCCGATGCCGGCGTTGTTGACCGCGAGGTGGAGCGCGCCGTACTTCTCGACGGCGAACTCCACGACATTCCTATTGTCTTCGCGGGACGCGGAATCCATCCTGAAAGCTACGGCCTCGCCACCGGCCTTGGTAATTTCCTCGGCCACGCGCCCGGCGCCCTCAAGGTTGATGTCGGCGACAATAACCTTGGCGCCGTGGGCGGCGAGATCCTTTGCGGTGGCTTCGCCGAGCCCGGAACCGGCGCCGGTGACGAGAGCTACTTTGCCTGTGAAGGTGGTCATGATGTCCTCAGTTCCCCGCGGTTAAAATTCCGCGGATTAATCGATGCGCCCTGTTGCGCTGAGGTTAATGATAGGTCGAAAATAATGACACGTCAACAAATTGAAGGGGGTTGTCGGCCGGAGGGGATCCGGGCGCGCCAAAACTCCCCCGGCCATAAGTGGGACCGGGGGAGTTGGGTGCGGGCAAGTGGCGCCTAGCCTCGGCGGATGTTGATGAGCACGCTACGGATGCCGGCGTGGAACCCGTCGCGGAGGTTCACGCGCTGATTTTCGCTGAGCGTGTACTCGTGGAGGGTTTCGCAGGCGAACTGCAGCAGTGGACGGTCGATTTCCGGCGGCAGTCCGCCACCCGAGAGCAGGTGGGCCTGGTCGCGCTGGTCGACACTCGCGGCATTGTCGTACCACCAGGTCGCATACTGCTGGCCGACGTCGAAGGGCGTCTGAAATCCGGCGGAGGACCACACCTCCTCGGGCAACGGCACGTAACGCGAACGGAGCTTGCGCCGGGGCGCCATCATCGAGGGCTTCGGGGCACCGCCGGAGGGGCGGGCCGGACTTGGGCTCGGCGCCGGAGGCTGATGTTTCGCCAGCTCGGCCTCCATTTCCGAGGGCTCGAAGTCATCGTAGTTCTCCGGCTGGCCGGCCTCGGCCTCCTTCGGCGCAGTCGAGGCCACCGCGGGTGTCGGGCTGACACCCGCGGTGGCGAGGGAACCGGGAGTCGGGCGGGCGCGACCTGGCTTAGCGACGCCACTTCGCGGGGTGACCGGCCCCGGGGCCGGGGCGTTGCCGTCAGCCTCATCGCCCTCGGTGCTTTCGGCAGGGTCAGTAGGGTCGGCATTGTCGTGTCCTGCATTCGCCTCGACGCGAGCGGTCTTCGGCGGCTGCGGGGGGTGGACGGCGCCGTCCGGGATCGGGGTGGTTCCGGTTTCCTCCGGGGCGCCCGCGTCGTCGATGGGACGGTCGCGGATGATCGGCGGCAGCGGCCCCTCGAGGACCTGGAGCTGCATGGAATCGGCAAAATCCTCGCGAGGATCGAGGATGGTGGTCGTATCGCAGGCGTGTCGGAGGGCGGAGGACATCGAATCCCAGCCGAAGCCGTAGAGATGCACGCGAACGCCGTTGTTGGCGGCCTCCTGCACCCCCGGGATCATGTCGGCGTCGCCGGACACGAGAACGAAATCGGAAACCTGGCCACGGCAGGCCGACACGACCATGTCGGCGACAAGGCGAGTGTCGACGCCCTTCTGAGTGCGACGCTCGCCCCACTCGATGAGCTGGCCGGTCCGCAAGTGGACGCCGTCGCAGGAGCGTAGGGCACGCTGGTAGCGGTGCGGCCCGGAATCCGGAATGCCGTCGTACCAGTACTGACGGTGGATGGGTTGATTGAGCTGGTTGGTGATCATATTGCCCAGGACGGCGACGACCTCGGGCAGATCGATTTCTAGCTGGGCACGAGCCCCGGTTTCCCACGAGTTATAAAAGCTCGCGAGCAGGTAAGAGGTGTCGACAAAGACAACTGTGCGTTCAAGCATGGCTCCTAAATTCCGTATCTACGTTGATCTAATTAGTTTTCTTTTCACTCTCCAGCATGCCCCACCGGGAGCCTCTACGTCGAGGTATTTCCCGTAAGCACTGGCTGGAAGGCCGCTTAATTTCTACAACGCGTTTCCTTGCGAACCCGTTCCTGCCCGCTTAAGTTCGTTAGTCAGATGACTAACTAACTTGCCGCTCGGCCGCCATTCCTTCCCGGAGGTGCGATGGACAACGCCAACCAGCCGCTATTTCGCCAGATCGCCGCTCTCGTCGAAGATTCGATCGTTGACGGCGTCCTGCTTGCCGGCGGTCGCGCGCCGTCCACCAATGAATTAGCGGATTTTCACGGCATTAACCCGGCCACCGCCCGCAAGGGGCTCAACTTGCTGACCGAGATCGGGGTCCTGGAGAAGCGGCGGGGACTCGGCATGTTCGTCACCGACTCGGCGGTCGATCTCATCCGCCTCCGCCGCCAGCGCGCCTTCGCGGGCGACTATCTCGCCCCGCTCGTCGACGAAGCTGTCCGGCTTCAACTCACGCGCGATCAGCTACATGATTTGCTCGATCGCGTCGCGGAAAGCCGCGGGCTGTACCAATGATCGCCGCCGTCTACGGTGGACGGTTCGTTTCCCGAGCCCTGGTATTTACGTGCAGTCGGAGACTGGCCTGATCACTCGAGGATGGGAGCGCCCCGAAGGGCTGCCGGTGTTAACGCCCTTATTCTTGTGCTCCCTACCGCCGCTTCCCTGCCTCCCGGGGCTGGTGGATACCGGCTGAGCTCAGGGTTCCCGGGGTGGACCCGGTCATCCTCCGCTTCGGAATGGCTGGGCTGGAAGGTCATCCTTCTGTGGCACGTGACTTCAGGGCGGGAAGGATAAAGGCTGGTCCGGGCGTCGTGTGGTTCTGGTGGAAAAGGGTGTTGTGCTGGGGGTTTGTGGTTTGTGTGGGGTGGTGTGTAACTTTAATCAGGTCAGCGCGACCGACAACGCCCCGCGGAGCACCGAGTGTGTGAGTGTGCGGCGGAAGGAAAACGAGTCGCTGATGAGCGAGATTTAAACTTCTGGGCCTCATCCGGTAGGGTGATGGTTCCACGCCGCAGGGAAGACGCCGACCGTGGGTCGGGGTGGTGAGCTGTGTGCGGTTGTTGTGTGAGAACTCAATAGTGTGCCAATGTACTTTTGTTTATACATGATCGTGTGATCGTGTGTGGCGTGGGTGTTCTGGCTGGTCTGGTCCCGGTTTGTGGGTCGGTCCGGTCGGGTGGCGTACCTGGGGTGGTGTCCTTCCATATGGGCCCGCCTGAGATGCACGGGATCCGGGTCTTGATGGCCTGTGGTTCCTAGTGTGGTGCGGCATTGCTCATGGTATGCGCGGTCGTGTCCCCTGTTGGGGGGCACGGTTGTGGTTGCGTCGGCCCCGTTCCACCTCGTCGGTGGGGGTCGGCGGTATGAGTTTTATGTTGTGGTTTTTGGACGATGGCAAACATCAGTGATTTTTGTCAGTTGTTCTTTTTTGCCTGGTGTCAGGCTTTTCGCCTGCATTTTTGCAGTTTTTGTGGAGAGTTTGATCCTGGCTCAGGATGAACGCTGGCGGCGTGCTTAACACATGCAAGTCGAACGGAAAGGCCCCCAGCTTGCTGGGGGTGC
Organism: Corynebacterium guangdongense; assembly: GCF_030408915.1. Lineage (NCBI taxonomy): Bacteria > Bacillati > Actinomycetota > Actinomycetes > Mycobacteriales > Corynebacteriaceae > Corynebacterium > Corynebacterium guangdongense. The sequence continues at coordinate 2,719,222 of NZ_CP047654.1, read as the reverse complement.
TCGAGTGGCGAACGGGTGAGTAACACGTGGGTGATCTGCCCCGCACTTCGGGATAAGCCTGGGAAACTGGGTCTAATACCGGATAGGACCATCCTTCGGTGGGTGGTGGAAAGATTTATCGGTGTGGGATGAGCCTGCGGCCTATCAGCTTGTTGGTGGGGTAATGGCCTACCAAGGCGTCGACGGGTATCCGGCCTGAGAGGGTGTACGGACACATTGGGACTGAGATACGGCCCAGACTCCTACGGGAGGCAGCAGTGGGGAATATTGCACAATGGGCGCAAGCCTGATGCAGCGACGCCGCGTGGGGGATGACGGCCTTCGGGTTGTAAACTCCTTTCGACAGGGACGAAGAGGAATTGACGGTACCTGTAGAAGAAGCACCGGCTAACTACGTGCCAGCAGCCGCGGTAATACGTAGGGTGCGAGCGTTGTCCGGAATTACTGGGCGTAAAGAGCTCGTAGGTGGTTTGTCACGTCACTTGTGGAAAACCGGGGCTTAACTCCGGTCGGGCAGGTGATACGGGCTTACTTGAGTGCTGTAGGGGAGACTGGAATTCCTGGTGTAGCGGTGAAATGCGCAGATATCAGGAGGAACACCAATGGCGAAGGCAGGTCTCTGGGCAGTTACTGACGCTGAGGAGCGAAAGCATGGGTATCGAACAGGATTAGATACCCTGGTAGTCCATGCTGTAAACGGTGGGCGCTAGGTGTAGGGACCTTCCACGGTTTCTGTGCCGTAGCTAACGCATTAAGCGCCCCGCCTGGGGAGTACGGCCGCAAGGCTAAAACTCAAAGGAATTGACGGGGGCCCGCACAAGCGGCGGAGCATGTGGATTAATTCGATGCAACGCGAAGAACCTTACCTGGGCTTGACATACACCGGACCGGGCCAGAGATGGTCCTTCCCTTTGTGGCTGGTGTACAGGTGGTGCATGGTTGTCGTCAGCTCGTGTCGTGAGATGTTGGGTTAAGTCCCGCAACGAGCGCAACCCTTGTCTTATGTTGCCAGCACGTGATGGTGGGGACTCATGAGAGACTGCCGGGGTTAACTCGGAGGAAGGTGGGGATGACGTCAAATCATCATGCCCCTTATGTCCAGGGCTTCACACATGCTACAATGGTCGGTACAACGGGTCGCGATACTGTGAAGTGGAGCTAATCCCCTAAAGCCGGCCTTAGTTCGGATTGGGGTCTGCAACTCGACCCCATGAAGTCGGAGTCGCTAGTAATCGTAGATCAGCAACGCTGCGGTGAATACGTTCCCGGGCCTTGTACACACCGCCCGTCACGTCATGAAAGTTGGTAACACCCGAAGCCAGCGGCCCAACCCTTGTGGAGGGAGCTGTCGAAGGTGGGATCGGCGATTGGGACGAAGTCGTAACAAGGTAGCCGTACCGGAAGGTGCGGCTGGATCACCTCCTTTCTAAGGAGATTTTTTGTCAGTCACGCCGGAGGCAGGAATGCCCGGTGTGCGTGCCCGCAGTTGCGGGTGTTGTGGTTGAGTCACCGGTTGTGTGGCTGCCACGTATCTGTTGGGGTGGATGCGCCAGTGCCCCCGGACGTCGATGTCCGGTGGATGCGCGCGCCGCGGCATGGTCGCATGGTGTATGAACGGTTTGGTATGTTGGCGCACTGTTGGGTGTCTGGGGCAACACTGGTTGTTCTGTGACCTTCCCGTGCATGACTGTCTGGATGCTGAAGTCCCGGTGGTTGTGGTGGGTGGGTGTGTTGTGTGAGAACTGTATAGTGGACGCGAGCATCTTTATTTGAAATGGGCGCAGGTCACCTTCGGGTGGTGTGTGTCCGTGTGTGTTTTGTTTGTTCGCCGGCCCGTCACTGTGGTGGTGGGTTGGTGATCGTTCTTAGTGTTGTTTTGTTAAGGGCGTATGGTGGATGCCTTGGCATGCTGAGCCGATGAAGGACGTGTGAGTCTGCGTTAAGCCTCGGGGAGTTGACAACTGAGCGTTGATCCGAGGATGTCCGAATGGGGAAACCCGGCCGTCGTTATGGGCGGTCACCATCATGTGAATTCATAGTGTGGTGGGGGTGACGCGGGGAAGTGAAACATCTCAGTACCCGCAGGAAGAGAAAATAATAATGATTCCGCTAGTAGTGGCGAGCGAACGTGGATCAGGCTAAACCGTGTGTGTGTGATACCTGGCAGGGGTTGTGCATGCGGTGTTGTGGGATGCGATGTGACCAGGCTGCCGGCTGGTCGCGTGCGGCGTGTGGTTAGTGGAACTGGTTTGGGATGACCGACCGTAGTGGGTGAGAGTCCCGTACATGAAGACCAGGCGTCGGGCGTTGTCGTATTCCCGAGTAGCAACGGGCTCGTGGAATCTGTTGTGAATCTGCCGGGACCACCCGGTAAGCCTAAATACTCAGTGTGACCGATAGCGGATAGTACCGTGAGGGAATGGTGAAAAGTACCCCGGGAGGGGAGTGAAATAGTTCCTGAAACCATGCGCTTACAATCCGTCAGAGCACCTCTTGTGTGTGATGGCGTGCCTTTTGAAGAATGAGCCTGCGAGTCAGCGGCATGTCGCGAGGTTAACCCGTGTGGGGTAGCCGTAGCGAAAGCGAATACTAACTAGTGTGTTTAGTGGCATGTTCTGGACCCGAAGCGGGGTGATCTACCCATGGCCAGTGTGAAGCAGCTGTAAGAGGTTGTGGAGGCGCGAACCCACTTAGGTTGAAAACTGAGGGGATGAGTTGTGGGTAGGGGTGAAAGGCCAATCAAACTCCGTGATAGCTGGTTCTCCCCGAAATGCATTTAGGTGCAGCGCCGCGTGTTTCTTGCCGGAGGTAGAGCTACTGGTTGGTTGAGCGGGACTACAATCTTAGTGACGTCAGCCAAACTCCGAATGCCGGTCAAGTTTAGCGTGGTAGTGAGACTGTGGGGGATAAGCTTCATAGTCGAGAGGGAAACAGCCCAGATCGCCGGTTAAGGCCCCTAAGTGTGTACTAAGTGGAAAAGGATGTGCGATCGCGAAGACAGCCAGGAGGTTGGCTTAGAAGCAGCCACCCTTGAAAGAGTGCGTAATAGCTCACTGGTCGAGTGGTTGTGCGCCGACAATGTAGTGGGGCTCAAGTACACCGCCGAAGCCGCGGCATGAGATTTTGTCTCATGGGTAGGGGAGCGTCGTGCATGGGGTGAAGCAGTACCGTGAGGGGCTGTGGACTGTGTGCGAGTGAGAATGCAGGCATGAGTAACGAGAGTAAGGTGAGAATCCTTACCGCTGGATGACTAAGGGTTCCTGGGTCAAGTTCGTCTTCCCAGGGTGAGTCGGGGCCTAAGGCGAGGCCGACAGGCGTAGTCGATGGATAACGGGTTGATATTCCCGTACCCGTGTATGTGCGCCCATGGTGAATCAGTGATACTAACCACCCACAATCGCCGACGTCCGCCTTCGGGTGGTGTTGGTGTGCGTGCGTGGGGCCTGAACTGGTAGTAGCTAAGTGATGGGGTGACGCAGTGGGGTAGCCGTGCCACTTATTGGATTGTGGTGTAAGCGTGTAGGCCGGGGCATAGGTAAATCCGTGTCCCGTGATGGCTGAGACGTGATGCGTAGGACGTGGTCCGATGTCGGTGATCCCGTGCTGTCGAGAAAAGCCTCTAGCGAGTGCATACATGGCCCGTACCCTAAACCGACACAGGTAGTCAGGTAGAGAATACTAAGGCGGTCGGGTGAACTGTGGTTAAGGAACTCGGCAAAATGCCCCCGTAACTTCGGGAGAAGGGGGGCCCGTGCTGGTGACCGGATTTTCTCCGTGAGCTGGTGTGGGTCGCAGAGAATAGAGGGAAGCGACTGTTTATCAAAAACACAGGTCCGTGCGAAAACGTGAAGTTGATGTATACGGACTGACGCCTGCCCGGTGCTGGAAGGTTAAGAGGACCGGTTAGCGACGTTTACGTCGCGAAGCTGAGAATTTAAGCCCCAGTAAACGGCGGTGGTAACTATAACCATCCTAAGGTAGCGAAATTCCTTGTCGGGTAAGTTCCGACCTGCACGAATGGCGTAACGACTTCCCTGCTGTCTCAACCACAGACCCGGTGAAATTGCAGTACGAGTAAAGATGCTCGTTTCGCGCGGCAGGACGAAAAGACCCCGGGACCTTCACTATAGCTTGGTATTGGTGTTCGGTTCGGTTTGTGTAGGATAGGTGGGAGACTGTGAGGCCGTCACGCCAGTGGCGGTGGAGTCGTTGTTGAAATACCACTCTGACCGGATTGGATACCTGAACCTTGGCCCATGATCTGGGTTGGGGACAGTGCCTGGTGGGTAGTTTAACTGGGGCGGTTGCCTCCTAAAATGTAACGGAGGCGCCCAAAGGTTCCCTCAGCCTGGTTGGTAATCAGGTGGTGAGTGTAAGTGCACAAGGGAGCTTGACTGTGAGAGTGACAGCTCGAGCAGGGACGAAAGTCGGGACTAGTGATCCGGCACCTACTTGTGGATGTGGTGTCGCTCAACGGATAAAAGGTACCCCGGGGATAACAGGCTGATCTTCCCCAAGAGTCCATATCGACGGGATGGTTTGGCACCTCGATGTCGGCTCGTCGCATCCTGGGGCTGGAGTAGGTCCCAAGGGTTGGGCTGTTCGCCCATTAAAGCGGCACGCGAGCTGGGTTCAGAACGTCGTGAGACAGTTCGGTCTCTATCCGCCGCGCGCGTTGAAACTTGAAGAAGGCTGACCCTAGTACGAGAGGACCGGGTTGGACGTACCTCTGGTGTGCCAGTTGTTCCGCCAGGAGCAGGGCTGGTTGGCTACGTACGGGAGGGATAACCGCTGAAAGCATCTAAGCGGGAAGCCTGTTTTGAGATGAGGTTTCTGTTGAGGTCCCCCAGAGACGATGGGGTTGATAGGCCAGATCTGGAAGGTGGGTAACCATCGGAGGTGACTGGTACTAATGCACCGACTAAACAACACTATTGTTGTTAACGCAAGCGAAACACAGAGCAGATGAAGTTTGCTCGCGTCCACTATGCAGTGTTTGACACAGCACACCCGTGTCACAGGTCCCCGCCGTAGCCGGCTGGGGTGCCTCTGTGGGTGTGTCGGTGGTTGATAGCGGTAGGGAAACGCCCGGTCCCATTCCGAACCCGGAAGCTAAGCCTACCCGCGCTGATGGTACTGCACCTGGGAGGGTGTGGGAGAGTAAGACACCGCCGACATTCAACATAAACACAACTGAATACCAGCGACGGCCCCGGTCACCACCTGATGGTGGTGACCGGGGCCGCTCGCCGTTTCCCACCACCCCACCCCAGGCCGGCAGGGCCGGTGGGGGTCAGTGGAACCAGGTCCGGGTCGTGGAGAATTCCCGGTCCGTGCCGTCCAGCGGGTCGGTGAAGGCCAGGGAGCGGGCCAGCAGCCGCATCGGGGCGGTGAGGTCCTCGGCGTCGAGGGGCAGGACGTCGGGGTAGACCAGGTCACCGAGCAGGGGCAGGCCGGCCTTCCACATGTGCATCCGCAGCTGATGGGTACGACCAGACCACGGACGGAACCATGGACTCGAAAGTGTCCTTCATTGTCCTGTGTGCCCCGACTCAGGAAGTCGGCTTTTCTCGATGGTGCTCGGCTCGCGGGTCGATGCGCTTGACGGTGGGCAGCCACGGTTGTGGTTGCTCGGTCCGTGTCCGTTCCACCTCGTCGGTGGGGGTCGGCGGTATGAGTTTTATGTTGTGGTTTTTGGACGATGGCAAACATCAGTGATTTTTGTCAGTTGTTCTTTTTTGCCTGGTGTCAGGCTTTTCGCCTGCATTTTTGCAGTTTTTGTGGAGAGTTTGATCCTGGCTCAGGATGAACGCTGGCGGCGTGCTTAACACATGCAAGTCGAACGGAAAGGCCCCCAGCTTGCTGGGGGTGCTCGAGTGGCGAACGGGTGAGTAACACGTGGGTGATCTGCCCCGCACTTCGGGATAAGCCTGGGAAACTGGGTCTAATACCGGATAGGACCATCCTTCGGTGGGTGGTGGAAAGATTTATCGGTGTGGGATGAGCCTGCGGCCTATCAGCTTGTTGGTGGGGTAATGGCCTACCAAGGCGTCGACGGGTATCCGGCCTGAGAGGGTGTACGGACACATTGGGACTGAGATACGGCCCAGACTCCTACGGGAGGCAGCAGTGGGGAATATTGCACAATGGGCGCAAGCCTGATGCAGCGACGCCGCGTGGGGGATGACGGCCTTCGGGTTGTAAACTCCTTTCGACAGGGACGAAGAGGAATTGACGGTACCTGTAGAAGAAGCACCGGCTAACTACGTGCCAGCAGCCGCGGTAATACGTAGGGTGCGAGCGTTGTCCGGAATTACTGGGCGTAAAGAGCTCGTAGGTGGTTTGTCACGTCACTTGTGGAAAACCGGGGCTTAACTCCGGTCGGGCAGGTGATACGGGCTTACTTGAGTGCTGTAGGGGAGACTGGAATTCCTGGTGTAGCGGTGAAATGCGCAGATATCAGGAGGAACACCAATGGCGAAGGCAGGTCTCTGGGCAGTTACTGACGCTGAGGAGCGAAAGCATGGGTATCGAACAGGATTAGATACCCTGGTAGTCCATGCTGTAAACGGTGGGCGCTAGGTGTAGGGACCTTCCACGGTTTCTGTGCCGTAGCTAACGCATTAAGCGCCCCGCCTGGGGAGTACGGCCGCAAGGCTAAAACTCAAAGGAATTGACGGGGGCCCGCACAAGCGGCGGAGCATGTGGATTAATTCGATGCAACGCGAAGAACCTTACCTGGGCTTGACATACACCGGACCGGGCCAGAGATGGTCCTTCCCTTTGTGGCTGGTGTACAGGTGGTGCATGGTTGTCGTCAGCTCGTGTCGTGAGATGTTGGGTTAAGTCCCGCAACGAGCGCAACCCTTGTCTTATGTTGCCAGCACGTGATGGTGGGGACTCATGAGAGACTGCCGGGGTTAACTCGGAGGAAGGTGGGGATGACGTCAAATCATCATGCCCCTTATGTCCAGGGCTTCACACATGCTACAATGGTCGGTACAACGGGTCGCGATACTGTGAAGTGGAGCTAATCCCCTAAAGCCGGCCTTAGTTCGGATTGGGGTCTGCAACTCGACCCCATGAAGTCGGAGTCGCTAGTAATCGTAGATCAGCAACGCTGCGGTGAATACGTTCCCGGGCCTTGTACACACCGCCCGTCACGTCATGAAAAGTTGGTAACACCCGAAGCCAGCGGCCCAACCCTTGTGGAGGGAGCTGTCGAAGGTGGGATCGGCGATTGGGACGAAGTCGTAACAAGGTAGCCGTACCGGAAGGTGCGGCTGGATCACCTCCTTTCTAAGGAGATTTTTTTGTCAGTCACGCCGGAGGCAGGAATGCCCGGTGTGCGTGCCCGCAGTTGCGGGTGTTGTGGTTGAGTCACCGGTTGTGTGGCTGCCACGTATCTGTTGGGGTGGATGCGCCAGTGCCCCCGGACGTCGATGTCCGGTGGATGCGCGCGCCGCGGCATGGTCGCATGGTGTATGAACGGTTTGGTATGTTGGCGCACTGTTGGGTGTCTGGGGCAACACTGGTTGTTCTGTGACCTTCCCGTGCATGACTGTCTGGATGCTGAAGTCCCGGTGGTTGTGGTGGGTGGGTGTGTTGTGTGAGAACTGTATAGTGGACGCGAGCATCTTTATTTGAAATGGGCGCAGGTCACCTTCGGGTGGTGTGTGTCCGTGTGTGTTTTGTTTGTTCGCCGGCCCGTCACTGTGGTGGTGGGTTGGTGATCGTTCTTAGTGTTGTTTTGTTAAGGGCGTATGGTGGATGCCTTGGCATGCTGAGCCGATGAAGGACGTGTGAGTCTGCGTTAAGCCTCGGGGAGTTGACAACTGAGCGTTGATCCGAGGATGTCCGAATGGGGAAAACCCGGCCGTCGTTATGGGCGGTCACCATCATGTGAATTCATAGTGTGGTGGGGGTGACGCGGGGAAGTGAAACATCTCAGTACCCGCAGGAAGAGAAAATAATAATGATTCCGCTAGTAGTGGCGAGCGAACGTGGATCAGGCTAAACCGTGTGTGTGTGATACCTGGCAGGGGTTGTGCATGCGGTGTTGTGGGATGCGATGTGACCAGGCTGCCGGCTGGTCGCGTGCGGCGTGTGGTTAGTGGAACTGGTTTGGGATGACCGACCGTAGTGGGTGAGAGTCCCGTACATGAAGACCAGGCGTCGGGCGTTGTCGTATTCCCGAGTAGCAACGGGCTCGTGGAATCTGTTGTGAATCTGCCGGGACCACCCGGTAAGCCTAAATACTCAGTGTGACCGATAGCGGATAGTACCGTGAGGGAATGGTGAAAAGTACCCCGGGAGGGGAGTGAAATAGTTCCTGAAACCATGCGCTTACAATCCGTCAGAGCACCTCTTGTGTGTGATGGCGTGCCTTTTGAAGAATGAGCCTGCGAGTCAGCGGCATGTCGCGAGGTTAACCCGTGTGGGGTAGCCGTAGCGAAAGCGAATACTAACTAGTGTGTTTAGTGGCATGTTCTGGACCCGAAGCGGGGTGATCTACCCATGGCCAGTGTGAAGCAGCTGTAAGAGGTTGTGGAGGCGCGAACCCACTTAGGTTGAAAACTGAGGGGATGAGTTGTGGGTAGGGGTGAAAGGCCAATCAAACTCCGTGATAGCTGGTTCTCCCCGAAATGCATTTAGGTGCAGCGCCGCGTGTTTCTTGCCGGAGGTAGAGCTACTGGTTGGTTGAGCGGGACTACAATCTTAGTGACGTCAGCCAAACTCCGAATGCCGGTCAAGTTTAGCGTGGTAGTGAGACTGTGGGGGATAAGCTTCATAGTCGAGAGGGAAACAGCCCAGATCGCCGGTTAAGGCCCCTAAGTGTGTACTAAGTGGAAAAGGATGTGCGATCGCGAAGACAGCCAGGAGGTTGGCTTAGAAGCAGCCACCCTTGAAAGAGTGCGTAATAGCTCACTGGTCGAGTGGTTGTGCGCCGACAATGTAGTGGGGCTCAAGTACACCGCCGAAGCCGCGGCATGAGATTTTGTCTCATGGGTAGGGGAGCGTCGTGCATGGGGTGAAGCAGTACCGTGAGGGGCTGTGGACTGTGTGCGAGTGAGAATGCAGGCATGAGTAACGAGAGTAAGGTGAGAATCCTTACCGCTGGATGACTAAGGGTTCCTGGGTCAAGTTCGTCTTCCCAGGGTGAGTCGGGGCCTAAGGCGAGGCCGACAGGCGTAGTCGATGGATAACGGGTTGATATTCCCGTACCCGTGTATGTGCGCCCATGGTGAATCAGTGATACTAACCACCCACAATCGCCGACGTCCGCCTTCGGGTGGTGTTGGTGTGCGTGCGTGGGGCCTGAACTGGTAGTAGCTAAGTGATGGGGTGACGCAGTGGGGTAGCCGTGCCACTTATTGGATTGTGGTGTAAGCGTGTAGGCCGGGGCATAGGTAAATCCGTGTCCCGTGATGGCTGAGACGTGATGCGTAGGACGTGGTCCGATGTCGGTGATCCCGTGCTGTCGAGAAAAGCCTCTAGCGAGTGCATACATGGCCCGTACCCTAAACCGACACAGGTAGTCAGGTAGAGAATACTAAGGCGGTCGGGTGAACTGTGGTTAAGGAACTCGGCAAAATGCCCCCGTAACTTCGGGAGAAGGGGGGCCCGTGCTGGTGACCGGATTTTCTCCGTGAGCTGGTGTGGGTCGCAGAGAATAGAGGGAAGCGACTGTTTATCAAAAACACAGGTCCGTGCGAAAACGTGAAGTTGATGTATACGGACTGACGCCTGCCCGGTGCTGGAAGGTTAAGAGGACCGGTTAGCGACGTTTACGTCGCGAAGCTGAGAATTTAAGCCCCAGTAAACGGCGGTGGTAACTATAACCATCCTAAGGTAGCGAAATTCCTTGTCGGGTAAGTTCCGACCTGCACGAATGGCGTAACGACTTCCCTGCTGTCTCAACCACAGACCCGGTGAAATTGCAGTACGAGTAAAGATGCTCGTTTCGCGCGGCAGGACGAAAAGACCCCGGGACCTTCACTATAGCTTGGTATTGGTGTTCGGTTCGGTTTGTGTAGGATAGGTGGGAGACTGTGAGGCCGTCACGCCAGTGGCGGTGGAGTCGTTGTTGAAATACCACTCTGACCGGATTGGATACCTGAACCTTGGCCCATGATCTGGGTTGGGGACAGTGCCTGGTGGGTAGTTTAACTGGGGCGGTTGCCTCCTAAAATGTAACGGAGGCGCCCAAAGGTTCCCTCAGCCTGGTTGGTAATCAGGTGGTGAGTGTAAGTGCACAAGGGAGCTTGACTGTGAGAGTGACAGCTCGAGCAGGGACGAAAGTCGGGACTAGTGATCCGGCACCTACTTGTGGATGTGGTGTCGCTCAACGGATAAAAGGTACCCCGGGGATAACAGGCTGATCTTCCCCAAGAGTCCATATCGACGGGATGGTTTGGCACCTCGATGTCGGCTCGTCGCATCCTGGGGCTGGAGTAGGTCCCAAGGGTTGGGCTGTTCGCCCATTAAAGCGGCACGCGAGCTGGGTTCAGAACGTCGTGAGACAGTTCGGTCTCTATCCGCCGCGCGCGTTGAAACTTGAAGAAGGCTGACCCTAGTACGAGAGGACCGGGTTGGACGTACCTCTGGTGTGCCAGTTGTTCCGCCAGGAGCAGGGCTGGTTGGCTACGTACGGGAGGGATAACCGCTGAAAGCATCTAAGCGGGAAGCCTGTTTTGAGATGAGGTTTCTGTTGAGGTCCCCCAGAGACGATGGGGTTGATAGGCCAGATCTGGAAGGTGGGTAACCATCGGAGGTGACTGGTACTAATGCACCGACTAAACAACACTATTGTTGTTAACGCAAGCGAAACACAGAGCAGATGAAGTTTGCTCGCGTCCACTATGCAGTGTTTGACACAGCACACCCGTGTCACAGGTCCCCGCCGTAGCCGGCTGGGGTGCCTCTGTGGGTGTGTCGGTGGTTGATAGCGGTAGGGAAACGCCCGGTCCCATTCCGAACCCGGAAGCTAAGCCTACCCGCGCTGATGGTACTGCACCTGGGAGGGTGTGGGAGAGTAAGACACCGCCGACATTCAACATAAACACAACTGAATACCAGCGACGGCCCCGGTCACCACCTGATGGTGGTGACCGGGGCCGCTCGCCGTTTCCCACCACCCCACCCCAGGCCGGCAGGGCCGGTGGGGGTCAGTGGAACCAGGTCCGGGTCGTGGAGAATTCCCGGTCCGTGCCGTCCAGCGGGTCGGTGAAGGCCAGGGAGCGGGCCAGCAGCCGCATCGGGGCGGTGAGGTCCTCGGCGTCGAGGGGCAGGACGTCGGGGTAGACCAGGTCACCGAGCAGGGGCAGGCCGGCCTTCCACATGTGCATCCGCAGCTGATGGGTACGACCAGACCACGGACGGAGTTCGTAGACCGCCTGGCGCCTGATCGGGCCGTGGATCGCCTCGAGAGCGGACTGGGCGGCGTCGTCAAGCATCTGTACCCTCGCCACGGTGGTAATGGCGTTGATCTCACCGTCAGTGAAGCGGGCCTGCAGTTCGCCGGGTTTCTTCTCCATGCGGTCCTTCCAGGTCACCGGGAAGGAGAGGGTGTCGTCGAAGTCTGCGATGGCTTCGTAAACCTTGCTGACTTCCCGCCTGGCGAAGAGTTCCTGATAAGCGCCACGGACCTCCCGGCGCTTGGTGAAGAGGAGCACGCCCGCGGTCGGGCGATCCAGGCGATGTGCTGGCGCGAGATCGTTGTTGCCGGTTGCCCGGCGCATGCGGACAGTCGCGGTCTCGGTGATGTGGCGGGCCCGGGGCATGGTGGCCAGGAAATGGGGTTTGTCCACGACGAGTAGATTCTCGTCCTCGTAGAGGATCTCGATCTGGCCGGGGACCGGCTCCTCTGGAGCCGGGATGCGGTAGAACCACACGTCCTGCCCGGGGGCGAGCAGCGAGGTCGGCGACAGCGGAACCCCGGTGGCGCGAACGACTTCCCCGGCGTCGAAACGGGCCTGCAGGGCTGCCTCATCATCCTCGGGATGGCGGTGGCGCTGTGTGTCGATCAAGTGCGTGAGCCACTCCCAGGCACTGATGGGAACATGGTCCTCGGGCAGCCTGGCGCGGGTGGGATTGAGTCCCTCGCGAATCGGGAGGGGCTCACGCCGGACTTTTCTTTGTATTAATCTGTCTCCCATGAACATCAACGATATCCTGGCATCCGCACTTGACTTCTCCTCGGATGGAATCGGCGCCGTACTTCTTCAGATCGCCGAAGCTTTCTACTCGCTTCTGTACCCGGCCAACGCTGACGCGGCCACCCCGGTCGTGATTCCGGAGTAGAAGAGTCCCGTCCCTGGCATTGCGCATGAATGCCAGGGTTTTTTCTTTGTGGAGGGGGTTCCGGCGGCATGGGGAGTGCCACAGGATTAACTGGTCCTAACCACTTGTCGGGGCGGTGATAGTCGGTACACTGGGATTTGCCAAGGAAAGTCAACCGATGCCCCCGAGGCCGCCCGGCCCCCAGCGGTTGATTCTCCCCCACGGAATCCGATTTGAAAGGGCGTGCGACATGGCCAAGGAAGATATCGTCGTCGTAGCGGTTGATGGATCGCCGGCATCGAATAACGCGGTGCGGTGGGCCGCCAACACCGCCAATAAGCGAGGCATCGATCTTCAGCTGGCGGCGAGCTACACCATGCCGCAGTTCCTCTACGCCGAGGGCATGGTTCCTCCGCAGGAACTCTTCGATGATCTGCAGGCCGAGACGATGGAGAAGATTGAGGCGGCCCGCGCCCTGGCGCACGAGGTGGCCCCCGAGATCCGCATCGGCCACACTGTCGCGGAGGGTTCCCCGATCGACATGCTGCTCGAGATGAGTCCGAACGTGACCATGATAGTCATGGGTTCTCGCGGTCTCGGCGGCCTCTCCGGCATGGTGATGGGCTCGGTTTCCGCCGCCGTCGTCTCCCACGCCAAGTGCCCGGTCGTGGTGGTTCGGGAGGACAACCCTGTCAACGAGACCACCAAGTACGGCCCGATCGTCGTCGGCGTCGACGGCTCTGACATCTCCCAGAAGGCCACTGAGTACGCTTTCGCCGAGGCGGACGCCCGCGGAGCCGAGCTCGTCGCGGTCCACACCTGGATGGACATGCAGGTCCAGTCCTCGCTGTCCGGCCTGACCGCCGCCCAGCAGCAGTGGGAGGAGATTGAGGCGGAGCAGGTGGCCATGCTCTCCGATCGTCTGCAGCCCCTGGTCGCCCAGTACCCCAACGTCCAGGTCAAGAAGGTCATCGCCCGGGACCGTCCGGTGCGGGCGCTCTCCGAGCAGGCCGATGGCGCTCAGCTGCTGGTCGTCGGTTCCCACGGCCGCGGCGGATTCAAGGGGATGCTCATCGGTTCGACCTCCCGTGCACTGCTGCAGTCCGCGCCGTGTCCGATGATGGTGGTCCGCCCGGAATCTGCGTAGTCGTTGTCCGGTGGCGGGTTGGGTCCTGCCAAAGCTTCCGCGTCCCTGAGTGGGGGATGCGGATTCGCTCTTTTCCGGCCATAACCCGGTGTCTCAAGATGAAAATTCCATAAGAAGAGAGCACAATGGGGGCATGGACCTCAGGTCCTTCTTTAGAAGCGGCACACATTAACCATTAAGGACGACATCATGACTCTCTCCCTCGGCTTCATCGGCTGGATCGTTATCGGCGGCATCGCCGGCTGGATCGCCTCCAAGATCAAGGGGCGTGACGCCCAGATGGGCATTCTCGCGAATATCATCGTGGGTATCGTGGGCGGCCTGATCGGTGGCTGGATTCTCTCCATCTTCTTTGACGTCAGTGAATGGGGCTGGTTCCTCAGTCTCCTCACCGCGATTCTCGGTGCGGTGATTCTGCTCTCCATCGTCAACGCGGTCACCGGTCGCAGGCGTTAATTGCCTGACCGCCGCCGGCCCGGCCCGTGCCCCGTGTGGGGTGCTGGCCGGGCCGGCGTCTTTTCCTTCACCATGTGAGGATGCCTTTCGGGTCGCCCTGTCGGGGTCCTGTTCCGGCATTGGCCACGCTGGTTGAGCCTTCACGTCGGAGTCCGCTAATCTGAACGTACCGGTTTGTCTAGTTGGGGTGTTGATCGCCGATACCGGACAGACGTGCCTACGCACAGACCCCTGAACGTTGATCCAGGAAGGATGACCGATCGTGGCGCAGCCCACAGCCAAGAAGAAGACCGGCACCACCACCAGCCGTCGTCGCAACCGGCCCAGTCCCCGACAGCGGCTGCTGGATTCCGCGACGCAGCTGTTCACCGGTGAAGGTATCCGCGTCATCGGCATCGATCGCATTCTGCGTGAGGCGGACGTCGCCAAGGCGTCCCTGTACTCCCTGTTCGGCTCGAAGGACGCCCTTGTCGTCGCCTACATCGAGGATCTGGACAAGAAGTACCGTGAGGCCTGGACCGAGCGGGCAGCGCTGGCCAACAGCACCGACGAGAAGATTCTCGCGTTTTTCGACATGGCCATAGAGATGGAGCCGGAGCAGAATTTCCGCGGTTCGCACTTCCTCAACGCGGCCAATGAGTACCCCAAGCCCGACACCGAATCCGAGGAGGACATCGTCGAGGCATGTCTCCGGCACCGCAAGTGGATGCATGAGACCATGACGACGCTGCTCACCGCCAAGAACGGCTACCCCTCGGGTACGCAGGCCAATCAGCTGCTCATTTTCCTCGACGGCGGCCAGGCCGGGGCGCGGTTGATGCGTGACGTCAGTTCGCTGCACACTGCCCGTGACCTGGCGAAGCATCTGCTGTCCGAGCCGCCGGCGGACTACTCGATCTGACCGGCTGAGTCCGAGCCGGATTCCGGTGCCGGGGCCTGCTTCCGCTGCTTCTTCTCGGCCTGCAGCTGTCGTCGCACCGTCAGCCGGGCCTGGCGCTGCGCCCGGCGACGCTCCTGCGCCTCCTCCTTGGCCTTGGCGGCGGCCTCCGCGGCAGCGCGTTTCTCCTCGGCGAGCTGCGCACGCAGAGTCTTCGCCTCCCCGCGGGGCGCGCGACGAATCTCGCGGCGGCGCCGCTTGAGCGCCGCCTTCTCCTCCCTGGCCTGGCGACGGGTGGACAGGAGTGCCTCGCGGTCAGCGCGTCGTTTCGCCCGGTGCTCGTCGGATTCCGGATGCCGGCGTTCGAGCTGCCAGGTCATGAGGACGTTCTGGCCCAGAGTCCAGAGGTTGTTGGCGAACCAGTAGAGGACCAGGGCGAGCGGAATCGGGCCGTAGAGACCGATCCACAGCAGCAGGGCGGGGGTCAGCACGGCGAGCACGATGAGCAACCAGAACAGCCGCCGGGACGCAGTGGAGGCCCAGTTCATGGTCTGCCAGTTGGTGGCCAGGGCGATGAGCATGTTCAGCGCCGTGAAAACTACGGCGGCGATCAGCAGCGGCAGCACCAGGTCCCTGACGGCCTCGGCGGTGGTGCCCAGGGAGGCGAGGCGCTCCGCCGGCATGGCGACGTAGGCGGCGACGGGCACGTCGAGGAACCGGGCCTCCTGAAACTGGGCCACATCCTCGGCGCTGAGGACGCCGACCGCGCCGGAACCGGACTCGTGGGACTCCGGCCGACCCAGCCAGAGCAGCAGCCGATAGAGGCCCAGGAAAACCGGGATCTGAATCAGGGGTGGGACGCAACCGGCGGCGATGTTGTGGTCGTACTTCGCGAACAGCGCCTTCTGCTCCTTCCGGTAGGTCAGGAGCTCCTGCGGATCGGTCGAGCTGCCGTACCTCTCCTGCAGCGCGGCCAGTTCGGGCCGCATGAGCACGCTGCGCCGGCCGGAGCGCTTCTGCATCCACGTCATCGGCGCGATGAGTGCGCGGACAGTGACGATGAGGCCGAAGATGGAGACGATCCAGGCGCCGGTGGCCTCCATCCCGAAGAGGTTGTGGAGTAGAAGATGCCACAGCTTCATCACCACGGAGACGGGATAGACGAACATTTCCAACATGGCGGTGGCACTCTCACGATCGGTGATGAACGGGCAGGACGAGCCTTCAGCCTAATGCACCTGGCCAGCCGGGCGACTACACTCCATCCCGATGAGCGGCAGTGATCAGGACCCCCGACGCCGCCGGCGCCCGCGGCCGGGGCAGGTTGTCGGTGAGCTCTTTCTCACCCTCGGCGTCCTGCTGCTGCTGTTCGCGTTCTACGAGGCGTTCTGGACGAACATCGCCTCCGGCCGGATGCAGGACGAGACCAACCGGGCGCTCGAGGAGCGCTGGTCCGGGGCGGGGCCCGGTTACGTCAATCCGCGCGGCCCGGGCACGCCCGAGCCCGGGGACGCCTTCGCCCGCATCTACGTGCCCGCCTTCGGCTCCGACTGGAGTTTTGCGCTGCTGGAGGGCTCCGACGACCAGACGCTGCTGGCGGGGCCGGGGCGCTACACCGACACCCAGTTGCCCGGGCAGGCCGGGAACTTCGCGCTGGCCGGACACCGTGTCGGCATGGGCGCACCGTTCAACGACCTGGGGGAACTCGAGGCCTGCGACGCGGTCGTCGTGGAGACGCAAACCTCCTGGATCACCTATCGGGTCCTGCCGACGGGCGTGGCGGGCGGGGACCGGGCCGCGGCGGCCACCGCCTGTTTCACCCCGGAGCAGACGCGGAAGATCACCGAGGGGGTCTACGCCCACGTCGAGGGACTCCACGTCACCCTGCCCACCGACGTCGGTGTCCTGTCTCCGGTTCCGAACTCGGATGTGGCGGCGGGGGCCGATGGCCTCGAACAGCTGATCACGTTGACCACCTGCCACCCCCAGTTCTCCAACGCGGAGCGCCTGATTGTCCACGCGATGGCCGTGGAGTCCCAGCCCAAGACCGGAGGCGCACGACCGGCCGCCCTGGATGAGAGGTAACCCCAGATGTATCAGTGGTTCTGGTCACTGCTCCCCGGCCCGACGCCCGTGCGGGCGATTCTCGCGCTCATCCTCCTGGCGGGCGTGTTCCTGCTGCTCATGGAGGTCGTCTTTCCCTGGGTGTCCGCGCAGATGCCCTACAGCGACGTCACCGTCTAGAAGCCCAGGTTGGCGATGGTCTCTCTCGCCACCTGCTCGGCCTTGAAGGACTGCCCCTGGTTCGTCAGCACGACGACGGCCACGGTGTCCCGGAACACCGCGAAGACCGCGCCGCCGGGGGTGGGCCCGCGGCCGCCGGTCCAGCCGCCCGGCAATTCAGCCAGTTCGGTGGAGTCGACCGGGGCGAAGTGATCCACCACGGCGATGGCGGTGTCCTGATCGGGCAGCGTGCGAACCAGGACCTGCAGCTGGGGCGCCTCCGGGTAGGACCAGTAGACGCAGGCGGGCGTCGGGAAGCGATCGTCGAGGCCGACCGCGGTGACCCGTTGCCCGTTGGTCTGCTCCACCCACGCGGTGTCCAGGTAGGGGCACTCCTGCCAGCTCCGCTTACCCGCGGGAGCCTCCGGGTGCGTTTCCGGGGGAAGAGCGGGCTTGTCGACGCCCGACGCTGCCGACGCTACGGACGCGGGGGCTTCCGCAGTGGTGGTGACGGTGGCGACGGTGGGGGTGGCCGGGGAGCATGCCGTCGCACCCGTCAGCAGCAGAGCCAGCACCGGACCCGACAGCGCAGGGCGTCGGGGATTCCCGGTGCCGGTGGGTAGGCTGAGCAGCATGAACTCGATTGTACAGAGCGACCCGGGGACTCCTGAGGACAACGGTGAGGAGGATCTGGCGCCGGATCCCTGGGTGTTGGACGAGGGGGCGATGCGCAACGGCATCCACGTCATGACGGGACTGCTGCTGGCGGTTGCGGTGGGCGGTTCCTTCAGCATGGAGTTCAACACCGCCGCCCTCAATCTGCTGCTGTGCACCATTTTCGCGGTCTTCTACTTCGTCGGCTTCGAGTCGGTCAGCCACTGGTCGGATTTCCGTCGTCAGGTGTGGGTCTTTGTCCTGACGGGGGTGTGGATCCTGGAGCTCATCGTCGCCCCGGTCGGCATCTACCTGATTTTCGCCGTGTATTTCGTGCTGCTTCGGGCGATGCCCGACATCCGGGGAGTCGTCTCGGTGGTGTTCGTGACGCTGATCGCCATCGTCATGCAGATGCCCAGCGGGCTGACGCTCGGCGGCGCCATGGGGCCGGCGGTATCGGCAGCGGTGACACTGGCCATGTACTACGCGGTGCTGATGCTGACCAGGCTCAATCGGGAGCGAGAGGAGGCGGTGCGGGAACTGATCGCCACCCGCAACGAGCTCGCCGCCTCGCAGCACGCCCAGGGCGCCTCGGCGGAGCGTCAGCGGCTGGCGCATGAAATCCACGACACGGTCGCGCAGGGCCTGTCCAGCATCCAGATGCTCCTGCACGTCGCCGAGGCGGATCTGCGCGACGGCAACCCCGACAAGGCGATCGAGCGGATGGACACCGCCCGCACCACCGCGTCGGAAAGCCTGGCGGAGGCCCGCGCCATGATCGCCGCCCTCCAGCCGGCGGCGCTGGCGGAGACCTCCCTGACCGGGGCGCTGGAGCGGATGGTCGAGCCCTTCGCGCAGGCCGGTGACCTCGACATCTCGGTGGACGTTGACGGGGAGGGCCATCAGCTGCCGATGAAAACGGAGGCGACGCTGCTGCGTATCGCGCAGGGGGCGGTGGGCAACGTCGCGAAGCATTCCGGCGCCACCCGCTGCCGCGTGACGGTGACTTACGCGCCGGGCGAGGTCCGTCTCGACGTCGTGGACAACGGCCGGGGCTTCGACCCGGAGGAGGTGGAAGCCCAGCCGGCCGGCCTGGGACACGTCGGCCTGGAGGCGATGCGCAGCCGCGCCGCGGAGCAGGGCGGGGAACTGATCATTGAATCCCAGCCGGGCGGGCCGACCGCGGTCACCGTGGCGCTGCCGGTCTACGGGGACGATCTCTGAGGAAGAACTTTATGGCGAGCCTCGGGGTGGCGGACCTCATCCACTATCATCATCCATTAGATTGATGGGTTAATTGCCGACCCCGCCCCGGGCTCGACAGGCCCGCCAACATCCCGATTGAGAATTCATGGAAGGACAGGGGAGAGACATGATTCGAGTGCTGCTCGCCGACGACCACGAGATCGTCCGCCTCGGCCTGCGTGCCGTGCTGGAGGAGGCCGAGGACATCATGGTCGTCGGTGAAGTTGCAACGGCTGACGCGGCCATCTCGGCCGCCCAGGCCGGTGGAATCGACGTCATTCTCATGGACCTGCGCTTCGGCGCCGGCGTCGAGGGCACCAAGGTGACCACCGGCGCCGCCGCCACCGCCGCCATCAAGAATTCGATGGAGAACCCGCCGAAGGTCCTCGTGGTCACCAACTACGACACCGACGCCGACATCCTCGGCGCGATCGAGGCCGGCGCGGTCGGCTACCTGCTCAAGGACGCTCCGCCGCAGGAGCTGCTGGCGGCCGTGCGTTCCACCGCCGAGGGCGACTCGGCGCTCTCCCCGATGGTGGCGGACCGTCTCATGACCCGCGTCCGCAGCCCCCGCATGTCGCTGACTCCGCGTGAGCTGGAGGTCCTGCAGCTGGTGGCGGGCGGCTCGTCGAACCGCGAGATCGGCCAGGAGCTCATGCTCTCCGAGGCGACGGTGAAATCCCACCTCGTCCACATCTACGACAAGCTCGGCGTCCGTTCGCGCACCTCGGCGGTCGCGGCCGCCCGCGAGCAGGGCGTGCTCTAGACACAGCCGGAAAAGCGCACGGCCGGGCAGGTGACTGCCCGGCCGTGCGCTTGTTCCCTAGCGCTGGGAAATCCGGGTCTGAATCTCCTGCGCCAGCTTGTCGATGTCGCGGTTGAGCGCGGACAGCGCACGACGACGCTGATCCGGGGACATGTACTCGGCGTTGTTCGCGGCCACGACGAGCTCCTCGATGCGGGCCGCGGCGTCCTGCCGGTAACCGGCCGGCAGTCCGGAGCGCTCCAGCTCGCTCCGGATGCCGTCCAGGCGGGCTTTCTGGGCGGCGCTGTGGCCGGAGTACTGGGCCAGCTGGTCTGCGGACAGGCCGGCCCTGTTCGCGCGCGCGTTGACCAGCTGCTCGCGGGCGATGGTCACACCGCGATAGATGAGCGGTAGCAGGACTGGGGTGGCCACGCGGGCGGCGCCGACCCAGGAGGCGACGCGCGCCGGGCCCATCTTGCTGGCCTGAATCTTCTCGTACTCCTGCTTGGCCAGCTTGAGCTCGTGCTTGCGCTTGCGCTTGAGGCCCTTCTGCTCCGTCTTGACGAGCGTTTTCTCCAGGTCGGTCAGCAACTTCTCACGGCGTGCCTTGGCGCGCGCGTCTTCCTTGACTTCCTGACGCGCGCGAGACTGTGCGGAACGAATTTCCTTCTGAGCCGCGGTACGTCGCTTCATGATGTTGTTCAGAATGCCCATGGACTTGCCTCACTCGTATCGTGTCGTTCACCTTCGGGCCGTCACCTGCCCGCGGGCGCGTATTCGGATTCAACCTTACCGTTCTATCAGCTCATGAGTCGGTTAGGCTGCAGAGACAATGAAAGACAAGCACGCATCCGGAGCAGAGGTGGTCGCCGCCGACCTCGTCGGCTGTCGCTACCGTTTCGTGCAGCGCCAGCGACACCCTGAGGTGCCCCCCACCGACGCCTCCGTCGCCCGCACCGAACGGCTGTTCGCCGCCCGCGCCATCGTCATGGACAAGCTCCCGACCCGCCGCGGCTTCGGCGACGGGCGCTCCAGACCCTTCCTGCGCATCGATCTGGCCCCCGCCCGGTCCGGCGACGAGCAGGCGCTGGCCGACGCCGAATTCGCCACCCTCGAGGCGCTCGCCGCGGAGGCCACGCTCATCACCGGGGCCCTCTTCCGCGGCGTCGATGAGGCCACCGGCCATCCCTGGCGCGTCAGCGTCGACGTCCTGGTGCGGGAGCCGGATGATTCGGGCAGCTACCTGCCCGTCATCGTCAGCAACCACCGCGTCGCCCAGCCGGACCGCCGGCGCACGATGTCCGCCATCGCCACCAACCGCCTGGGGCTCTCGCCCGCCCTCGAGGTCAATTACCGCCATCGCCACCACGTCGCCGACGGTTACCGTCTCGGCCTGGCGGCCCGGGCGCTCGAAGAGCTGGGGCTCAACTCCGGCCGGGGCGGCATCATCGGGCAGGACCGCACCATGGCCTTTCTCGCCGAGGACACCTCCGCCTACGAACCGGCGCTGACCACCGCCCTGGAGGCCGGCTGGACCGACACCCCGCGCCGGGTCAAGGAGTGCGCGACCTGCCGCTTCTGGCCGATCTGCGAACCGGAGCTCATCGCCATGGACGAGATCAGCCTGGTGCTGCCCGGCGACAGGGCGAAGATGGCCCGGGAATGGGGGATCACGACCGTCACCGGACTCATCGAAGCCGACGTGGGTGACCCCTCCGCCCTGGCCCGGGCGTGGCGGGACGGCATCCCGCTGCTCCCCCGGGTCGACGAGGTCACCGGCCCGCGCGCCGACGTCGAGATCGACGTCGACATGGAGGCCTACCTCGACCAGGGCGCCTACCTCTGGGGCGCATTCGACGGCACGGAGTACACGCCCTTCGTCACCTGGGAGCACCTCGGCGGCCGCGAGGAGGCGGGCAACTTCGCCCGCTTCTGGCGGTGGCTGATGGCGCGTCGGGAAGCGGCCACGCAGGCCGGGCAGTCATTCGCCGCCTACTGCTACTCCGCCAACGGCGAAAACCACTGGCTGCGTGCCTCGGCGCGCCGCTTCGGCGGGATGCGCATCGACGACGTCACGGTCCCGACACTCGACGAGGTCGAGCAGTTCATCGGTTCCGAGGACTGGGTCGACGTGTTCACGTGGGTGCGTCGCCAGCTCATGGGCCCCGGTGGCATCGGCCTCAAGACCGTCGCCGGCGAGGCCGGCTACACCTGGGTCGACCACGGTTTCACCGGCGAGGACTCCGTCCATGCCCGCCGTCTTGCGCTGGGTGAGGATGCGGCCCGTGCCCAGGCCCTGCGGGAGCAGCTGCTGCGCTACAACGAGGACGACACCCGGGCCACCGCGCACGTGCGCGCCTGGCTGCGGGCGGGTGCCCCGGGCCTGAGACCGGTGTGACCGGGCGCTTCCCGACACCCCGACCGGCCGCAGGGGACTCAGCGCACGACGACGCTGAGGACCATGCCCTGAACGCGGTGGCCGGCGATGGTGCACCAGCCTTCCAGGTCAGCGGTGAGCACGCCCAGATCCAGCTCGGCGCTCTGGCCCGGTTCGAGGCGACCGGAGTCGACGCCGTTGGCGAAACGGAGGTCGTGGGCCATGTCGTCGGTGTTGGTGTAGGTGAGAACGACGTGATCTCCGGAGTTGACCTCGATGAGATCCGGCTCGAAGAACACGCCCGGGGAAGTCAGCTCCAGGACGGTGACGTTTTCTGCGCCGGTCGCTGAGGTCGGCCCGGCCGCGTCGGGGCCGGTGGCCGGTCCCTGGAGACCGCCGAACAGGGCGACGACGAAGGCGAGGACGGCCAGGGCGGCGGTGGCCTGGCCCCAGCGCGGTGCGGGGTCGTCCTCGCGCGGGGAGTCCCTCTCGCCCAACAGCACCGCCTTCTGCGCCTTGACCGAGCGCAGCATGAGCGGAATGAAGGCCACCAGCACGCCGAAGACGAGGAAGCTGAGCAGGACCTTGAGCCAGGAATGCGTCGAGGTCTGCCAGAGGATGAAGCCCAGGTTGTAGAGGACGACGCGAAAGATTCCGCCCCGCTTCAGTTCCCTGAGCCCGGCGCGTTTTGCGGCGGGTCCGCCACCCATCGTCGTGGGCAGCAGGTGGCTCATCACGCCGATGAGCAGCTGGGCGGCGAAACCCAGGAGCAGCGGCATCGTCGGCAGGCGGAGAAGGTGGATCTGCTCGCCCGCGAGCATGACCTGGACCGCGTAGTGGATGACCGTGCCTACCAGCCACAGCACCGCGGCCAGGACGGACAGGGAAGGGTAGTTGAGGCGGTCGCGGGGATCCCGGAGCGCCGAGAGCACGTTGCCCAGCCAGGCCTGCAGGGAAATCACCCAGCCCGCGGCGTAGGTCAGCAGGCCGACGCCGGTGAGCCAGCCGGAGTCCAGCAACGCGCCGGCACTCGCCGCCACCAGGCCGACCGTCAGCAGGATGAGGGTCGGGAGAGAGCGGTCCCGAAGCCCGTTGACCCGCCAGATCGAGGGAAAGAGCACGGTCAGGGACGCGGCGGCCGCCAGGCCGAGGAAGCCGCCGAGGTTGATGATCGTGTGCGCCATGAGCACCCGGTTGTGCCAGGTGCCCGGCAGCCCCATCGCCAGCAGTCCGCCGAAGATCGCGCCGAGGGGCAGGGCGAAGGAGGCCCCGACGTAGCCGAGGACTGCGGGACGGAAGCGCTTGCCCTTGTCACTGCGCAGCCACTGCCGGGCGAGCACCACCCCATGCCAGGTCAGCGCGAGTGCCACGAGGGCGGCGCCGACCTGGGTGAGGATCCAGTGCCGGTCCCACCACCGGACGAGAATCTCGCCGACGATGGTGACGACGACGCCGGCGTTGAGGAGGCGGGTGCGCCTCAGCTGCGCTGGCCGGGTCTCCGGGGGCTGCTTCTGCTGGAGGAACTTCTCGGTCAGCGACTGCGACCACAGGACGATCGAGTTGGTGAGGATGCCCAGGGTGAAGATGTGGATGAGCACCCACCGGTACTCGGGGATGGCGACGTGGGTGAGGCCCGCGAGGACGAAGACCATCATCCACACCGTCACCGGGCGGGCGGCCTTGCGGTGCCAGGAGGCGGCACCCCACTCCCGGGTGGGCAGTTTCCCGGCACCGCCCCTGGCGCCGGTCCCGGTCGTGGCATCGTTCATGATTCCCGAGGGTACTACATTTAAAAAGGATTAATCCGGGGCAATTAGGCCGTGGTGGGTCGTGCGTCACGCCGTGCCAGGGCGGCGGCCACGATGATGACGAGCACGAGCACGAGGGCGACCACGCCGATGAAGCCGAACCACGGCAGTGCGCTGAAGGCCCAGCCCGC
This sequence comes from Corynebacterium guangdongense, assembly GCF_030408915.1. Lineage (NCBI taxonomy): Bacteria > Bacillati > Actinomycetota > Actinomycetes > Mycobacteriales > Corynebacteriaceae > Corynebacterium > Corynebacterium guangdongense. Next base: position 2,695,277 of record NZ_CP047654.1, on the reverse strand, counting down.
GGCACCCCCGAGAAGGGAGGAGCCGGCGTAGTAGCAGAACAGGTACATGCTGGAGGCCTCGGCCCGGCCGTGTGTGGCGATGGCGCCGATCCAGCTGGAGGCCGTGGAGTGCATGGCGAAGAAGGCGGCGGTGAAGACGAAGAGGCCGAACAGGGTCAGCCAGAGCCAGGCGGAGATCATCAGGGTGAGTCCCGCCCACATGAGGGCGGCGCCGCCGATGAGCACCGTACCCCGGCCGATCCGGTCCGAGAGGGCGCCGGCGCGGGCCGAGGACCAGGTGCCGGAGAGGTACATGATGAACACGGCGCCGACCAGACCCGGGGAGAGGCCGAAATGGTCGATCATCCGGAAGCCGATGAAGTTGTAGACGGAGACGAACACGCCCATGCCGATGAATGCGATGAGGAAGATTCCGGCCAGGCGCCAGTCCCGCCAGTGGGACACCATCGACCGCAGGACGTAGCTCGGATGGATGGGCTGCGGGGTGAACCGCTTCTGCCGGGGCAGGAGGACCGCGGTGATGATCGCGAAGCTCAGGGCCACCAGGGAAGAGACGAGGAGGGCCCAGCGCCAGTGCGTGAACTCCAGCAGGCCGGCGGGGATGAGCCGGCCGGTCAGCCCGCCGACGGTGTTACCGGCGATGTAGAGGCCCATGGCGCGGCCGAGGTCGAGGGGGTCGATCTCCTCGCTGAGCCAGGTCATGGCCACCGCCGGAGTGCCCGCCACCAGCGCTCCCTGCAGGGCACGCAGGAGAATCAGCGTGGTCGCGTCCGCCGCCAGCGGAAGCAGGAGGCCGACCGCGGCCGCGGCCAGCGCGCTGGTCAGCAGGATGGGGCCGCGGCCGAAACGTTCGGAGAGTATCGAGGCGGGGACGACACAGACGGCCAGCGCGCCGGTGGCCGCCGAGACCGTCAGCGCTGCGGTGGTGGGCGAGATGTCCAGGTCCGTCACGAGGATGGGCAACATCGACTGGGTGGCGTAGAGGGTGTTGAACACCGCCAGGCCCACGGCGAGCATGGCCAGGGTGGCGCGCCGGTAGTCCCGGTTCCCGCGCCGCAGTCCGTTTTCCGCCATGCGCACCATCATGGCCGGTGACGGGTGTCACGGCAATCCCGCCGGGGGTGGCCCGTGGCGGGCTGCGGAAAGCGAAACGACGCCCGGGCACCCTGGGGTGCGATCGGGCGTCGTGGGGCGGAAAGTGCCCTACTTCTTGGCTGCGGCGTAGCGCTCTGCGACGTCGTCCCAGTTGAAGACGTTCCAGACGGCGTTGACGTAGTCGCCCTTGACGTTCTTGTACTGCAGGTAGAAGGCATGCTCCCACATGTCCAGCATCAGCAGCGGAGTGAAGTCAACGGAGATGTTGCCCTGCTGGTCGCGCAGCTGCTGGATGATCAGCTTGCCGGCGATGTGGTCGTAGCCCAGGACAGCCCAGCCGGAGCCCTGGATGCCGTTGGCGGTGGCGGAGAAGTGCGCCTTGAACTTCTCGAAGGAGCCGAAGTCCTGGGTGATGGCCTCGGCCAGCTCGCCGGTCGGCTCGCCGCCGCCGTTCGGGGACAGGTTCTTCCAGAAGATGGAGTGGTTGGTGTGGCCACCCAGGTTGAAGGCCAGGTTCTGGGACAGCGCGCGGATGGCGTCCGGGTTGGCCTCGCCGTTGCGCTGGGCCTCGAGGCCCTCCAGTGCGGCGTTGGCGCCAGCGACGTAGCCGGCGTGGTGCTTGGAGTGGTGCAGCTCCATGATCTCGGCGGAGATGTGCGGCTCGAGGGCGTCGTAGGCGTAATCCAGCTCAGGCAGGGTGTAAGTCATCGGGGTAAGTCCTTTCGATTGTTAAAACCTCGGGCACCGGCCTTCCGGCCCGTGCGCTGATCCCCACTATAGGCAAAATCATCGGGCTGGCAACGTTATTGTTCCGCTGGTGTTATGAGAGGTTCCCTATTGATAACTTCCAGCTCGGACGCGGGGAATTGTTCCGGGGGCCGAGGCGTTGACAGGGAAAGACACTGCCGTCGGAAGGAGCCCACCCCATGTACTGGATGTTCCAGCAGACCCCCGAACTACTTCCCGAGGATCAGACCCTGCCGGGCGGGAAGCACCCCGTCCTGGAGAACCCGCGGCCGCATACCGTCCTCGGCACGCCGATCACCGGCCCCTGGAAGGAAGGGCAGAAGTCCCTCATCGTGGGCATCGGCTGTTTCTGGGGCGTGGAAAAGATCTACTGGCAGATGGCGGGCGTGGAGTCCACCTCTGTCGGCTACGCCGGCGGCGTGACCCCGAACCCGACCTACCGGGAGGTCTGCACCGGGCGCACCAACCACACCGAGGTGGTGGAGGTCGTCTACGACCCGGCGAAGGTCTCGCTGGATGAGCTGGTGAAGGTCGCCCTCGAGAACCACGACCCCACCCAGGTCAACCGCCAGGGCAACGACGTGGGAACCCAGTACCGCTCCGCCATTTTCACGACCGGGCCGGACGCCGAGGCGGACAAGCGGCGGGTCCGGGAGATCGTCGACGCCTACGCGAAGGAGCTGGCCGGCCGGGGCTTCGGTGAGGTGACCACCGAGGTCAAGACCCTCGCGGAGACTCCCTCCGGCCGCTACTACCTGGCCGAGGACTACCACCAGCAGTACCTTCAGAAGGTCCCCGACGGTTATTGTCCGCACCACTCCACGGGAGTGGCCTGCACCATCCCCGCGAAGGCGTAGGCACAGGGCCTAGAGCCGCACGACCTGACCGGTGCTCCCGCTGAGCAGTGCGGCGTCGAGCACCTCGGCGATGTGGACGACGTCCTGCGGGGGCACCGGCATGTGGGCGCTCGGCGCCGGCCCGCGCAGGGCGAGGAAGAACCGGCGGTAGAACTCGCTCCAGTCCTCCTCGATGGCGGGGACGGCCACCCGCTCGGGTCCGCCGTAGAGCCAGCCGCAGGAGTCCGGCGCGTCGGCCAGGTCGGGGTGCAGCGGACCCTCCCGGTTCATGTCCACGAAGTCGTCGTACACCCAGGTGCCCGCGCTTCCGATCAGCCGCATGCGCGGGCCGGGGGCGGCGACCAGGGTGCCGACGTCCAGGTGGGTGACCCTGCTGTCGGCGTGGTGCAGGGCCACGTGCGCCTCGTCGTCGCCGACCTGTTTGCGGGCCTGCACCTCGGCGTAGACCGCTTTGACGGGCCCGAAGAGCTGCACGGCCAGGTCCACCATGTGCGGGCCGAGGTCGAGGAGCTTTCCGCCGCCCTGCGAGCTCGGGGTCTCCTCACGCCAGCGGTGTCGGGGTTCGGGGATCCAGCGTTCCCAGCGGAACTCGAATCGGTAGACCTCGCCCAGCCGACCCGAGGAGACCAGCGCGCGGGCGACCTGATGGGATCGGTCCCAGCGTCGCTGCAGGTAGACCGTCAGTGGGACCCCGGCGGCGCGGGCGGCCTCGACCACCTCCTGCGTCTCGGCGAGGTTGACGCCGAGGGGCTTTTCGACGACGACCGGCAGTCCCGCGGAAATCACCTGGAGTGCATGCTCGTGGTGGAGCCCGGAGGGGGTGCCCAAAACGACGGCGTCGAGTCCGGGGTGCGCCAGCAGCTCGTCCAGGCTGTCGAGCACGTGGACGCCCGGGTTCTCGGCCCGGGCCTGGGCGCGGCGTTCGGGGTTGCGGGTGACGACGGCCGCGACGACGCCTCCGGCCTTGCGGATAGGTTCGGCGTGCAGCCAGCTGGCCGTGGAGTAACCGGCGATGCCGACGCGCATGGGGGCGGTGACGGAAGTCATAGAGATGATCATACGTCCACAGGGGGAAGTTTCCGAGGAATTCGGGTCACGACCCTAGAACCGGACGTCGGCCAGCGTGGTGACGTTGGGCGCCCCCTCCCGTGGCAGCCCGGCGCGGGTGAGATAGGTCGCCCGCCAGCCGACCGCCAGCGGGCCGGCGACGTCGTTGGCCCAGGAGTCGCCGATCATCAGCACCTGCGGAGGCTTGCCGACGCCCATCGCCTCCGCCGCGAGGCGGTAGGACTCGGGTGCGGGTTTCGCGGCGCCGAGCTCCACCGTGGGCAGGAGAGTGATGCGCTCGTCGTCGAGTCCGGTGCACTCGAGTTTGGCCTGCTGCATCTCGCGGACGCCGTTGGTGAAGACACCGACCGCGCGACCGCTGTCGCTGGCCCTGGTCAGAGCGTCGTGGGCGTCGTCGTAGGCCCGCCAGGCGGCGCGGTAGGCGGCGAGATAGGTCTCGTAGACGCCCAGGGCCTCGGCGTCGGACAGCCCGGGTTCGCCGAGGAACTCCCGGCAGCGGGCCACCCGCTGCTGGGTGTGGGTGATCGCGCCGAGCTCGAAGCGGGTGAACCACTGCCGTTCAATGGTGTGCCAACGCCGCCACTGCTCCTCGGGCTCGGCCAGCCCGCGGTGCCGGGCGAGCGTGACGGCGCCGGCCCGGGCGGCGGCCTCGTGGTCGACGAGGGTGCCGTCCAGGTCGAAGAGGACGGTGCTGACGTCATCGCTCACGTTCATGGCGGGAAGTCTAGTGCCACATGACCGGCAGGTTAAGCACGGTTAAGGGGACGTGAAATCTCCCCCGTCCGGCTGGCCGGGACCGGTGGGCGAGGGGACAATACCGAGCGTGGAGCAGCAGCGCAGACCGTGGCTTGTCGGCCGACGTGGACTGCTGCGATCCGCCTTCGCGGTGGGCACGCTGTCACTGGCCCCGTCCTCGCTGGATCGGGTCCATGCGAGCAGCGTCCAGTCGGTCGGCGACGCCCGCACCGCCGGGGTCGGCGGGCGGCTGGAACCCTACGCGGACGTGGAGCACTCCGCCTTCATGCACGGGGTGGCCTCCGGGGATCCGCTGCCGACCAGCGTCATCCTGTGGTCGCGGGTGACGCCCTCGCCGGAGGCGGTGCCGGGTTCCGGGCTCGGCGCGGACGTCACGCTGCGCTGGGAGGTCGCCACGGATCCGGCGATGCGCGACATCGTCCGATCCGGGAACGTACTGGTCACAGCCGCCACCGACCACACCGTCCACGTCGACCCCCACGGTCTTGCGCCGGGCACCGTCTACTACTTCCGTTTCGGGGTCCTGGAGGGGGAGCTGGCGGGGGCGAGCTCACCGGTGGGCCGCACCCGGACCGCCCCGGCGGAGGACGCTGATCCGGGGGAGATTCGGTTGGCGGTGGCCTCCTGCGCGAACTTCGAGGCCGGTTACTTCGGGGCCTACACCGGCATCGCCGCGGCCGCCGCCCGCGGTGAGGTGGATGCCGTGGTCCACCTGGGCGATTACCTCTACGAGTACGCCTCCGGCGCCTACCCCGGCCGCCACGGAATCTCGCGCCCCCACGTGCCGACCTGGGAGATCACCTCCCTGGCGGACTATCGCGCCCGCTACGGCAACTACCGCCGCGACACCGAGCTGCAGGCCGCCCATGCCGCCGCCCCCTGGGTGGTGACCTGGGACGACCACGAGATCGCCAACGACGCCTGGGAGCACGGGGCGGCCGGGCACACCCCGCTCGCCGGCGAGTGGCCGACGCGTCGCGACGCCGCGATGCAGGCCTACCTCGAGTGGCTGCCGGTCCGGGGCGCGGCCCCCTCCCGGGGCGGCCGGATCTACCGCAGCCTACGTTTCGGCACCCTCGCCGAGCTGCACATGCTGGACCTGCGCAGCTACCGTTCCCGGCCGACGCTCCCGCGGGTCGGCGGGCTGCCTCCGACGATGATGGGCTCCGAGCAGTTCGACTGGCTCAGCGCCCGCCTGTCGACGGCCGACACCCGCTGGAACCTCATCGGCACCTCGGTGATGATGGCGCCGCTGAACATGGTCTCTCTCGAGGCCTCCGTCCGCGGACCGCTGGCGACGATGACCGGGGCCGCCGAGGCCTCCACCGCGGAGGGGGAGAAGGCCGCGGCGGCGAACCCGGACCAGTGGGACGGCTACCCGGCGGACCGCGCCCGCCTGCTCGCCGACCTGTCCCGGCACCACCCGGAGGGGCGCACCGTGTTCCTCACCGGCGACATCCACTCCGAGTGGGCCAACCACATCGTCCACGACCGGGAGGTGGTGGCCGCGGAGCTGGTCACCACCTCCATCACGGCGCGCAACATCGACGACATCCTCGCGCTGCCCGAGGACAGCCTCGTCGCCGCCACCGCCGAGAGCCACATCCGGACGCACAACCCGCACGTCGCCCACGTCGACCTGGACGCGCACGGCTTCGCCATCCTGAGCGTGACGCACGCAGGCGTCACCATGCGATGGCTGCGCGTGGACGACATCTACACCCGCGGCTCCGGCCTGCACGCAGGGCCCGCCGCCACCTACGACGGCCGGGCGATCACCCTCGTCTAACGCTTGATGAGGTTGGCCCGGATCCAGGCCTCGATGCGTGCGGCCATGGCTTCGTCGACGGTGACGACGGTGTTGTCGCCGAGAATCTTCTCCCAGTACCAGGAAACCTCACCGTGGTACTGATGGGCGTGGCCGCCCGGGAAATTGAGCGAACTGACCTGGTCCAGGCCGACCTGCCAGCCCGTGATGAAGGGGACCCAGCGCATCCCGGCGAACACGTCAAGCCGTTGCGCCTCCGGTGCGGGCACGCCGCGGGAACCGGGTTCGCGCAGCCAGTCCGGCTGCCGGAGGAAGAGGTTCCAGTCCCAGAAGGTGATGGGGTCCGAGGCGTGCTGGGCGAAGACGACGCGCGGGAACTGCCACTCGTTGGCGAACCTCTCGCCGGCGAAGGTGGTGTTGATGTGCTCCGGCACCGCGGCGAAACGGATGTGGCGGCCACCGTCGATGACCGGCACCCGCTCCGGGGAGCCGGCGTCCCGGGAGTCGGTGATGGCGCGGTGCAGCCGCGTGAAGCGGGGCGTGCCGGTGAACAGCGCGCCGTCGACGCGACGCAACAGATCCTCGGCGTCCTCGAAGGAATCGGCGATGCCGTAGGCGCCGAGGGATTCACCGGAGACGTAGAACTTCGGCCGGGTGGCGGGATCCATCTGGTCGAGACGGTCGAGGATGGCCCGGATGAGGATCGTGGAGGACTCCACCGGGGTTTCGTGGTCGGTGATGAAGGCGACCGCCGAGGGCAGGTAGGAGTACTGCATCGCGACGGTGGCGCAGTTGCCGCCGGTGAGGAACTCCACCGCGCCGACGGACCAGTCCGTCAGCCAACCGGTGCCCGCGGCCGCCATCATCGTGATGACCGGCCGGTGGAAAGCGCCGGTGCGGTCCATCTCGCGGAGCACCTGCTGCGCCTGCTGCTCGTAGCTGCGGTAACGGATCATGCCGACAAAGATGCGGATGGGTTCGGTGGCGTCGGCGTCGTGAAGCCCGGTGACCGCCACGATGTCGCGCCTGCGGGGTCCCGAGGAGACCAGCGCCCGCCCCTGGGAGCCCAGCGAGCGCCAGCGCTCGAAGGAGGCGGGGGAGCCGGAACGCTCCGGCTCCCAGGGCATCCGCGAACCCGGGAAAATCGAGAGGTTGCGTTCCTGGGCGGACCGGCCCACGGAGTTGAGCGTCCGCCGGACCAGCAGCCTGTCGGAGGCGACTACGGTTACCCCGGCGACGAGGGCGGCGCCGACCGGCCAGCTGATCACCGGCGGGAACCAGCGGTTGAGCGCGCGCGCCGTCCGGTTGACGGAGAGTTCCGCGACCTCCCCGACGAGCAGAATGCTTCCGTAACCGAGGGAGCCGGCCAGTACTCCGGTGATGGCGTGCTGGCGACCCCGGGTGATCGGGGCGTCGACAAGCGCGGCCTGCGTGTCCTGGCGCCAGAGGCTGGTCAGGGTGACGACGCCGGTGATGCCGGCCATGACCCAGTGGAGAACGTCGTGGGTGCGCTCCGTGATGCGGCGGCGGGGACGCCACCCGATGAGGTCGAAGGTGCGGCTGAGGGTGAACCGGGTGGCCGTGGCCGCGCCGTGCCCGACGCCCTGGCAGATCGCGACGTTGAGCGCGGTGACCCACCAGGGCCGCGGCAGCAGCGAGGGGGAGATGGCCCACCAGGTGGCCGCCTCCGCGCCGAGGATGCCGGCGCCCATGTTGTCCGGCAGCCGCCGCCGACGACGGGCGCCCATCCGGACGCCCGGCAACAGCTCGGAGTAGACCTCCACCGCCCCGAGAGCCAGCTTCAGCGAACTGACGGCCGCGCGCCGACTGATCCGTCGGAGCCGGGCTCTGGGGGTAACTGGCATGGGCCCGATTATGGCCGAAGCGCTGCGCGGGCGCACACCAGCGGGTGTCAGGTTCCGGGATGCCGAACCGGCGACGCAGGGGCACAATGGCGGGAGGAGAGTTGGTGACGCCTCAGCTCACCCGCACCACCATTTCCGTCATGGCGGGCGATCGCACGACAAGGCCGGAGGGCAGACATGGACACCCAGAAACTTCAGGAGACGCTCGGCGAGCTCGACCGCCTGATCGAGGAGATCCGTGAGGCGGAAAACGAGCACCGGGAGGCGATCGACAGGGTGGAGGAGACGCACCGCGCGGGCGCCCGGAACCTGGTTCACTACACGGCGCTGCGCAACCGCGACATCCGCCGCCTCCAGATGCGGCTTTCCGACGTCGGCGCCACCCGCTTGACCACCACCGAGCCCAACGTCCTGGCCCGCCTCCAGGGGGCCCGTAACGTGCTGTCGACGTACCTCGGCCAGGAGCTGAAGTACGGGAACGACGAGGTCTCCGGCGCCTTCACCCGCGCGGACGACATCCTGGAGACGCACGCCGACCGCCTCCTCGGCGAGACCACCGAGGACACCCACTCGCGCATCATGGTCACGCTGCCCACCGAGGCCGCCCACGACCTCGATCTGGTCCGCGGCTTCGTCGACGCCGGCATGGATCTGGCCCGCATCAACTGCGCCCACGACGGCCCGGAGGCCTGGGGCTGCATGATAGATAACGTGCACCGCGCCGCCGCCGAGTCCGACGTCACCATCAGAATCGCCATGGACCTGGCCGGCCCGAAGCTGCGCACCGGTGCGATCGCGCCGGGCCCGGAGATCGCCCGCGCCCGCGTCAAACGCACCGAGATCGGCGAGGTGATTCACCCGGCCAAGATCTGGTTGCTGCCGAACACCCTCGAGGGTGAGCTCCCGGCGCCACCCCCCGCCGAGGGACGGCCGACCCTGACCGTCAAGGTCGACCCGGACTGGCTCGGGGGGCTGGCCCCGGGCGGCGTCCTGAGCTTCCATGACACCCGCGGTCCGCGCCGCGAGTTCACCGTGGAGACGATCAACGAGGACGTGTTCGGCGACGGCTCCGGCGTTCGCGCGGTGCGCGCCCTCGGCGAGCAGAACGCCTACGTCTCCAACACCACGCTCATCGAGCACGAGTGGACCCGCACCCGCGTCTCCGGCATCGAACCCTCCGAGCAGCGCCTGCGCCTGCACACCGGTGACACCCTCGTCCTCACCACCGACCCCTCCCCGGCGGATCCCTCCCGGCCGGGCACCCCCACCATCGGCTGCACCCTGCCGGAGGCCGTCCTCGCCATCGAGGAGGGCCACAGCGTACTTTTCGACGACGGCTCCATCGCGGCCAGGGCGATCGACACGCAGGAGGTCGACGGCCACACCCAGGTCACCCTGCACATCACCCGCGCCGCCCCCGGCGGCACGAACCTGGCCGCCTACAAGGGCATCAACCTGCCGGACACGGAGCTGCCGCTGCCGTCGCTGACCGAGGAGGACGTCGAGGCCCTCGGCTTCGTCGCCCGCCACGCGGATATCGCCAACGTCTCCTTCATCCGCGACGCCGGCGACGTCGAGTTCCTCCTGGAAACGCTGGAGACGATCGCCCGGGAGATCGGGGAGGAGTCGGGCCCGGAAGCCGGCGAGCGCGCCCGCAACCTGGGCGTCGTGCTCAAGATCGAGACAGTCCCCGGCTACGAGAACCTGGCCACGGTGCTGCTGGCCGGCATGCGCCACGCCAACCTCGGGGTCATGGTCGCCCGCGGGGACCTGGCCGTCGAACTCGGCTTCCAGCGCATGGCCGAGGTGCCGCGCTTCATCATGAACATGGCCGAGGCCGGCCACGTCCCGACGATCATGGCCACCCAGATCCTCGAGTCCCTGGCGAAGTCCGGTCTGCCCACCCGCGCGGAGATCACCGACGCCGCCTACGCCCTGCGCGCGGAGTGCGTCATGCTCAACAAGGGTCCGCACATCACCGACACCATCCGCATCCTCAACGACATGTCCGCGAAGCTCGGCGCCTCCCAGCGCAAGAACCGCATCCAGCTGCGCCGCATCGAAAGCTGGGAGAACGCGTTGTGAAGATCGTTGCCCACCGTGGCAACGCGCCCGGGTTCCGCGAACACACGCGGGCCGGGTTCCTCAACGCCCTGAACCTCCCGATCCACGGCATCGAATTCGATGTGCGCCTGTCCGCGGACCAGCGGCTGATGATCCAGCACGACGCCACGGTCACCCGCACCACCGGGCGCGCCGGGCGGGTCTCGGCGATGGACTCCGCTGATCTGCGCAGGCTCAACATCGGCACGGCGGAGCTGCCCCAGCAGATGCTGATGCTCGAGGAGATCGTCGAGATGCATCAGGATCACCCCGACAAGCACCTCTACATCGAGATCAAGCACCCCACCCGCTTCGCGCGCATCACCGAGGAACAGGTGGTGCGTCACCTGCGCTACGCGGGGCTCGTCGACGACCCGCGCATCCACGTCATTTCCTTTTCCCACCGCTCGATGCGCCGCATGTACGAGATGGCGCCCCAGATCGACCGCATCTACCTGCGCCGCGTGTGGGAGCGCCGCTTCAACCCGGCCGACATCCTGATGTCCGAACCCACCGGCCTCGGGCTGTCCCTTCCCTCGGCGCGCTGGCGACCGGATCTCGTCGGCGCGCACGATTTGCCGACCTACATGTGGACGCCGAACACCACCCGCGACATCCTCTTCGCCCTCGGCCAGGGGGTCGACATCCTGGCCACCGACGTCCCGGAGCACGCGGCCTGGATTCTCGACGGCCACGAGGACGAACCGGGGTCGCCGGATCCGGGTTCGGAAAGCGCGGCGCCCGGCGGGCGGGTCCACAGACCACGCCGGTGAGCGCCCTGTAGATTGGGGCGCATGGCCAAGAAGAACCGTAAAGAGAAGGAACAGCTCCCCGAGGGCATGAGCCGCCGTCAGGCCAAGCTCGCCGCCCGCGCCGCCGAGCGAGCCGCCCTGGAGAAGGATCCCCGCCCCTACGCGGGGCTCGCCGCCGAGGCCGATCTCGTCGCCCTCCAGGAGTTCATCCCGTCCGCGACCGCGACCGTGAAGCTCAAGGATTCCGACCGCGAGGTGGAGATCGCCACGGTGCTCCCGGGCGCCGGTGCGGCCCTGGTCCGCGACGCCGAATTCGGCGGCACACGCTTCGTCGCCCTCCAGGTGCGCAAACACTCCCACAACCCGGGCCGCGACCTGGCCTACGCCCTGAACTGGGTCAAGGACGCCACCGGCGGCGACTCCCTCGAGTCCACCGTCGCCGACGGCGACCAGCCGACGCTGACCGACCTCATCGACGCCGAGACCACCATCGACATCCAGGTCCACGACGACTTCTCCTGGTGGACCCCGGAGGGTTCGGACGTCCCCTTCGAGGTCCAGCACGCCATCAACCAGGCCAACCAGACCGTCGCCCCCACCCGCCGGGTCGAGGCCGACGTCGCCGGGTCCGCCTGGTGGGCGAACCCGGGCGGCGGCAAGGCCTACCTGCGCTGGGTCCGCGTCGACGAGGACGAGAACGCGCTGCTCAACGCGCTGGCCCGCATCGCGGCCCGCGGTGAGCTGCAGCTGGCCGACGACACCAAGTTCGCCGGCGTCTTCCGCACCCACGGCCTCGTCGTCCCGGTGTGGGATCTGCCCGCCGACTCCGAGGCGGAGGACTACATCCGTGAACTCGAGCGCGTCGACAAGCTCATCGCTGCGGAGCTGGCCAACGATGCGCCGCTCAGCGCAGAGGAGCGCAAGCAGCTCGAGAACATCAAGTCCCGCCAGGTGACGATCCGCTAGCGTCGGTGAGCGGCGCCCGCACAGCTGTGCGGGCGCCGCGCCCGTTTCCGGGGCCGGATCGCGCACACATGTGCGTGATCGTCCCGGGTGGCGGGCGCCGGCCGGGCCGGAACCGGGAATTCACCGGATTGTCGGCCGTTCTTAAGCCCACGGACAACAGGCCCTCCCTTTGCCCTCCTAGGGTTCGACGGTGAGTACCGCCGGACGCGGTGTGTTCCGGACACGGCGTGTTCGGGACACAGCGTGGGAAGCATGGGAGAACAGTGGACACCTTCAGCCCGGAGATCGCCCCGAAGATCGTCGCGCACCGCGGAAACGCCCCCGGTTTCGCCGAGAATACCGCGGCGGCCTTCGAGAACGCGCTGGCCATGCCCATCCACGGTGTGGAATGCGACGTCCGTTTCTCGCGGGACGGGGTCGTCATGGTGCAGCACGACGCGACGGTCGACCGCACCTCGGACGGCACCGGCCGACTGGCCGACCTGACCGCAGCTCAGTTGCGCAGCCTCAACGTCGGCACCACGTCGCTCCCGCAGCGCATGATGACCCTCGAGGAACTTCTCGAGATGGTCCTCGCCGCGGGTGACAGGCACCTCTACCTCGAGATCAAGTCCCCGGCCCTGCGGAATCAGCGCCTGGAGGAGGAGGTGGTGCGGTGCCTGACGCGGCACGCGCTGCAGGAGGATCCGCGCATACACGTGATCTCTTTCTCGCATTCCGCGATGCGCCGGATCGCCAGACTCGCCCCCCGGCTGGACCGCTGGTACCTGCGCCGGGACCGGGAGCTGGATCACAACCCCGGTGACCTGCTGTTCTCGCGGCCGAGGGGTCTCGGCCTGTCGATCGAGGCGGCCAGGCGCAGTCCCCGTCTGGTCGATGCCCGCGGCCTGCCGACTTATCTGTGGACCGTCAACGACAGGGCGGGCATGAAGTTCGCCGAGAGCCTCGGCGTCGACGTGCTGGCGACCGACCGCCCTGACGTCGCACTGGAGCTCTTCTTTCCGGAAGCTCCCGTCCTGGCGAAGGAAAATGCAGGTGAACCAGGCAAACTCTAGGTAGCATCTTTGGTTAACGTCGGATGACCCCCGCGCGGAAAGTGACGCTGGTTGTTAATCCGGTGGTAGGAAGCTGGCAATATGCCGCACGTACGGTTTTATTCATGACTGTTCGCTTTGAGGGACAGGATGTCGGCGCCCTGCGCAAACGTGCTGTCTGGTCTCGCAGAACAGAGTGGGGGCTGGCACTACTTCTGCTTGCCCCGAACCTGATCCTGCTCACCCTGTTCACCTACCGCCCGCTTCTGGACAACGTCCGGCTGTCCTTCTTCAACTGGAACATTTCCTCCCCTCGTTCCACCTTCATCGGGCTGGACAACTACGTCGAATTCTTCACCCGCTCGGACACGAAGACGATCCTGCTCAACACGGCGATCTTCACCCTCTTCGCCGTCGCGGGGTCGATGATCCTCGGTCTGGCCCTGGCGATGCTGCTGGACCAGAAGCTCTTCGGACGCAACGCCGTCCGCTCCATGGTCTTCGCCCCGTACGTCATTTCCGGCGCCGCCATCGGCGTGGCCTTCCAGTTCGTCTTCGATCCGAATTTCGGTCTCGTCCAGGACCTGCTGGGCCGCGTCGGGCTCGCCACCCCGAACTTCTACCAGGACCGCTGGTGGGCGCTGTTCATGGTGACCTTCACCTTCGTGTGGAAGAACCTCGGCTACGCCTTCGTGATCTACCTGGCGGCGCTGCAGGGGCTGAACAAGGATCTCGCCGAGGCTGCCTCGATCGACGGTGCGTCGCCGTGGACCCGCTTCTGGCGGGTGACGATGCCCCAGCTGCGGCCGACGACCTTCTTCCTGTCGATCACCGTCATGCTCAACTCGGTGCAGGTCTTCGACATCATCCACACCATGACCCGTGGCGGCCCGCTGGGAAATTCCACCACCACGCTGGTGTACCAGGTGTACCAGGAGACCTTCGTCAACTACCGCGCCGGCTATGGCGCGACGGTCGCGACCATCCTCTTCCTGATTCTCCTGCTGATCACGGTGATTCAGGTGCGCTACATGGACAGGAAGGACAAGTGACCATGGACGTCAAACACCATGCCACGATCCGGGCCCTGGGCTACCTGGGCATGATTCTCGCGGTGCTGTTCATCGGAGTACCTCTCCTGTGGATCGCCCTGACCTCCTTCAAGGCCCAGTCGGAGATCTACACTCAGCCCGTGCAATGGCTGCCGGGGCAGTGGAACGCCGACAACTACGCCGACGTGTTCCAGCGCGTCCCCTTCGGCGCGTACTTCCGCAACTCCGTGCTGATCACCCTGATTCTCTGCGTGATCAAGATCTTCCTCGGCATCCTCTCCGCCTACGCCCTGGCCATCCTGCGCTTCCCGGGACGCAACCTCGTCTTCCTGCTGGTCATCTCCGCGCTGATGGTCCCCTCCGAGGTCACCGTCATCTCCAACTACGCCCTGGTCTCCGGCCTGGGCTGGCGTGACACCTACCTCGGCATCATCGTCCCGCTCGCCGGCATCGCCTTCGGCACCTTCCTCATGCGCAACCACTTCATGTCCATCCCCACCGAACTGATCGAGGCCGCGCGCATGGATCACGCCAGCCACTGGGGTCTGCTATGGAAGGTGCTCATGCCGATCTCCCTGCCGACCCTCGTGGCGTTCTCGATGATCACCGTGGTCAACGAATGGAACCAGTACCTGTGGCCGTTCCTGATCTCGGAAACCGCCGCCTCCGCGACGCTGCCCATCGGACTGACGATGCTGCAGAACAACGAAGGCGTCTCCAACTGGGGCCCGGTCATGGCCGCGACGATCATGACGATGCTGCCGATTCTGGTCATCTTCCTGGCGTTGCAGCAGTACATGATCAAGGGGCTGACGTCCGGCGCCGTCAAGGGCTGACCGAATCCCCGTCCCTCCCACCACCACCTTCCCGCCGACACATTCACCGGCACATCCACCGAAAAGGAACCCCCTCATGGCCTTCAACCCGACCCTCTCCCGTCGTCAGCTCCTCGCCGCGTTCGGCATCACCGGCGCCGGCCTCACCCTGGCTGCCTGCGCAGGTACCGGTGGCGCAACCGGCGGGGGCGCCGCCGCCGGCGACGCCAACAAGATCGTCTTCTGGTCCAACCACCCGGCGTCCTCCAAGGACGTGGAGCTCGAGCTCATCGCCCGCTTCGAAGCGGAGAACCCGGATCTGACCGTCGAGCTCGTCGACGCCGGCGCCAACTACGGCGAGGTGTCCCAGAAGTTCAACGCGGCACTGACCGGCACCGACCTGCCGGACGTCGTGGTCCTCTCGGACACCGAGTGGTTCAACTTCGCGCTCAACGAGGCCACCGCCAACATCGACGAGATCGCCGAGCGCACGGGCGTCGACGTCTCCGGGTACGTCGAGTCCCTGTACAACGACTACGCCTTCGGCGGCGGCCACAACGGCCTGCCGTACGCCCGCTCGACCGTCCTCTTCTACTACAACAAGGACGTCTGGGCGGAGGCGGGTCTGCCGGACCGCGGCCCCGAGACCTGGGAGGAGTTCTCGGAGTGGGGCCCACAGCTGCAGGAGGTCGTCGGTGACGGCAAGAAGGCCCACGGCTGGGGCGACGCCGTTAACTACCTCTCCTGGACCTTCCACGGCCCGATGCGCACGATGGACGGCGCCTACTCCGACGAGTGGGACTCCCGGCTGACCTCCCCGGAAACGGTCGCGGCGGTCAACTGGTTCAAATCCACCATCGACGACGGCTACGCCACCGTGTCCGCCGACGTCACCAACGAGTTCTCCACCGGCCTGATCGCCTCCTGCATCCAGTCCACCGGTGACCTGTCCTCCGTCATGGAGACCGCCGGCTTCAACGTCGGCGTCGCCGAACTGCCGAACCCGAAGGGCCAGGGCGGCGCCGTCACCGGCGGCGCAGGTCTGGGCATCCCGGCCGGCATCTCGGAGGAGCGCCAGGACAACGCCCTGAAGTTCATCGACTTCATCACCAACGTCGAGAACACCACCTTCTGGTCCCGCGAGACCGGGTATGTCCCGGTTCGCGAGGGCGCTGCCGAGGACGCGGAGCACGCCACGTTCCTGGAGGAGAACCCGGAGTACCGCGTGGCCATCGACCAGCTGCCGAAGACCCTCCCGCAGGACAACTTCCGCGTCCTCCTGCCGGGCGGCGACCGCACCATCGGCGACGCCCTCGAGTCCATCGCCCTGACCGGGGCCGACGTCGAGGCCACCCTGGCGGACGCGGAGCAGAAGCTCGTCACCATCTACGAGCGCGACATCGAGCCGCTGCTCTAGGTGTACTGATCGGACAGGTTGGTCGAATCAGTGTGAACTACTGACGTAGCGAAGACCTCTCGTGTGGAATGGAAAGTGCCTTAATCCAAACCACCCACACGAAAGGTCTCCTGTGGTCCACCCTAACGCAGCACTGACCCCGAAACACCGTCTCAAGGTCGCCCAACTCGTCGTCGACGACGGCTGGCCCATCGCCGAAGTCGCCGCGAGGTTCCAGTGCTCCTGGCCGACCGTCAAACGCTGGGCCGAGCGCTACCGGGGCGGCCAGTCCATGCAGGACCGCTCCTCCCGCCCGGCCACCAGCCCCACCACAACCCCGAAGGCCGTGGCCAAACGCATCGTGTCGCTGCGCCTGCGCAAACGGATCGGACCGGTCCAACTGTCGCTGATGTGCGGTGTCTCCTCCTCAACGGTGCACCGCATCCTGGCAGCCGGGCGCCTCAACCGGCTGTCCTGCCTGGACCGCGACAGCGGTGAACCCGTCCGCCGCTACGAGTACCCCCACCCCGGCGATCTCATCCACGTCGACGTCACCAAGTTCGGCCAGATCCCCGACGGCGGGGGCTGGCGCTTCGTCGGGCGCGCCCAAGGCAAGAAGAACCGGGCCGCCACACCGGGTAAACCCCGAAATCAGCACCACAACCCGAAGCTGGGGCACTGCTTCGTCCACACCGTCATCGATGATCACTCCCGGGTGGCCTACGCGGAGATCCATGGCGATGAGACGGCCCTGACCGCGGTGGGGGTGCTGGAACGTGCGGTGGCCTGGTTTGGATGGCGTGGGGTGACGGTCAGCCGGGTGCTCAGCGACAACGGGTCGGCCTATCGATCACATCTGTGGGCACGGACCTGCGCTGATCTTGGAGTGGCACCGAAACGGACCCGGCCGTACCGGCCGCAGACCAACGGCAAGATCGAGCGCTTCCATCGGACGTTGGCGGACGGGTGGGCCTACGCGACTTGTTATGACTCGGAGGCTGCCCGTCGAGCTGCCCTACCGGGCTGGATCCACCACTACAATCATCACCGAGCCCATTCCGCGGTGGGAGGCAAGCCACCGATCACACGGTTAACCAACCTCCCCGATCAGTACATCTAGGACCCCCGTCCACCCGGTTGACCCGCAGCTGGCCACCTGTCCCAGGAGGTCAGCTGCCGTATTGTTCAAGGAGAAAAGGCCACCATGGCTTCCATCACTTTTGATTCCGTGTCGCGCATCTACACCCCGGGTGCCCGTCCCGCAGTCAACAAGATCGACCTCGACGTCGCTGACGGCGAGTTCCTCGTGCTGGTCGGTCCGTCCGGGTGCGGCAAGTCCACGACCCTGCGCATGCTCGCCGGGCTCGAGCCCATCGACGAGGGCCGTCTGCTTCTCGACGGCCAGGACGCGACCGCCCTGCGCCCGCAGGATCGTGACATTGCCATGGTGTTCCAGTCCTATGCGCTGTACCCGAACATGACGGTGCGCGACAACATGGGTTTCGCCCTGAAGAACCAGAAGTACCCGAAAGCGGAGATTGCGGCCCGGGTGCAGGAGGCTTCCCGCATCCTGCAGCTGGACGAGTACCTCGACCGTAAACCGGGGGCGCTGTCCGGCGGCCAGCGCCAGCGGGTGGCCATGGGGCGGGCGATCGTCCGGGAACCCTCGGTGTTCTGCATGGACGAGCCGCTGTCCAACCTGGACGCGAAGCTGCGCGTGTCCACCCGGGCGGAAATTTCGGCCCTGCAACGACGCATGGGAGTGACCACCGTGTATGTGACCCACGACCAGGTCGAGGCCATGACCATGGGCGACCGGGTCGCGGTGCTCCTGGCGGGGGTTCTGCAACAGGTCGACACCCCGCAGAACCTGTATGACCGCCCCACGAACGTGTTCGTGGCCTCGTTCATCGGCTCCCCGTCGATGAACCTCATCAAGGGCCGTCTCGGTGACGGCGTCGTCAGCCTCGGCACAGGCGTCGACATTCACCTGGATGAGGTCGCCAGGCGCGCCCCGGAGCTGAGCGGCCACGCCAACGCCAACCGCGCCGTCGTCGTCGGCGCGCGCCCGGAGCACATGTATCTCACCGCCGAGGGGGATCGCGGCGCCATCAGGGCCGTGATCTCCCACATCGATGAACTCGGCGCGGATTCCATGGTCTACGTCAAGGCGGCCGGCGTGAAGAACCCCGACAGTGACATCCTCGGCTCCGGCGTCCCGGCGGACATGCGCATTCAGGTGACCGACGCCGGTGAGCACGACCAGGCCGAGCTCGGCGTGCGCGTCGAGCGGCACCACGGCCTGTCCATCGGCGACGTCGTCCACGTCGCCGCGGCCCCGGAGAATCTGCACGTCTTCGACGGGCGGGAAGGCCAGCGCCTGAACCCCTAGCCCCAGAGGCTGCCCGCCGGCGTGCGCGGAGACGCCCTCGACGCCTCCCGCCGTCCGCGGCGGTGGCGAAGCGGGCGCGGGTCAGGGCTCGCGCACACGTGTGCGTATCTCCTGTAGGGGATTCCGAAAGTAGCTGGTCTCGTCGTAGGATGTCCGCATGTTGCGCACCATGTTCCACGCCAAGATTCACCGTGCCACCGTCACCGAAGCCAACCTGCACTACGTGGGCTCCGTGACGGTGGATCAGGATCTGCTCGACGCCGCCGACATTCTGCCCGGCGAGCTGGTGTCCATCGTCGACATCACCAACGGCGCACGCCTGGAGACCTACACCATCGCCGGCGAGCGGGGCTCGGGCGTCATCGGCATCAACGGCGCCGCCGCCCACCTGGTCCACCCCGGTGACCTGGTCATCCTCATCGCCTACGCGCAGATGGAGGACGCCCAGGCCCGCAGCTTCGTGCCCAGCGTCGTCCACGTCGACGCCGACAACCGCATCGTCGAGCTGGGTTCGGATCCGGCGGAGGCGCTGGTCGGCGAGATGGAACGCCCGCCCTTCGCCCGCGATCTCGTGGACGCCCAGGCGGACCTGCGCGGGTAGTTCCCCTCCGGCGTCGCGGGGCACGGTCGCCGCGTAGTGAAAAAGTCCCGCCCCGGACGTTACCCGGTGTGCAGGTGCACACCAGGGTCACATCCGGGGCGGGACTTTTTGCGCGAACGGCTAACGCATCGAACCCCACAGGGCGTCGGCGCCGGTCTCGTCCCACAGAACGACGTTGCCGACTGAGGTGTCGAGGAAGCCGCCGACGGGGACCGTCTCGGTGGACACCCCGCCACGCATCGCCAGGGCGACGCGGATCAGGTGCCAGACGTGGTCGCCGTCGTCGACGGTGAAGGTGCCCGCGGCGTTGTTGATCAGGCCGAGGGTCCGGAACGGGTTGGCCATCGTGGAGGGGGCGGTCAATTTGTCCATCAGCGCGGCGAAGAAGTCGCGCTGGCGCTCGACGCGGTCGAGGTCGCCCTGCGGGGTGGCGCGGGTACGGACGTAGCCGAGGGCGGTGGCGCCGTCCATCTCCTGGCAGCCGGCCTGCACGTCGAGGTTGGCGAGCGGATCCTGAATCGGGTAGTCGACGCAGATCTCGACGCCGCCGACGGTGTTGACCAGCTTCGCCAGCCCACCCATGCCGATCTCCGCGTAATGGTCGATGTGCAGCCCGGTGGCCTCCTCGACGGTGTCGGTCAGCAGCTGCGGCCCGCCGTAGACGAAGGCCGCGTTGACCTTGTCCTCGCCGTAGCCGGGGATGGTCACCAGGCTGTCGCGGGGGATGGAGACCAGACGGGCCTGGCCGGAGGTGGGCAGGTGCAGCAGCATGATCGTGTCGGTGCGGCCGAGGCCGATGTCGCCGCCGGTGCCCAGTTCCGCCATGTCCTCCTCGCTGAGTCCCTGGCGGGAGTCCGAGCCGACGAGCAGCCAGTTGGTGCCGGCGGTGTCGGCGACCTGCTGCTCGGGGGTGGCTTCGACGCGGGTCAGGCGGGCGTCGGCCCAGAGCGTGACGACGATCGTCAGCACCACGAGGACGGCGAGGAACCAGCCGAGGAGACCGAGACAGCCCGGGGCCCGACGCGGTCGTGATCGCCGTGCCCGGTCCCGGCGGGGGGCGACGACCGCCCGGTCCCGGCGGGGATCGCGGGAAGGCTGCGCAGCGGGTTCCGCGTAGAGATCCTGGGCGTAGGTCGGCCGGGGGCGCTCGCGCGGAAACTCCTGGCGCGGCCGCTCCTGCCGGGGCGGGCCGGAGAGGTCGGCGCGGGTCTCGTTGGGGTTGTAGGGGCGACGCCCGCCGCCATAGGCCGGGTCCGGGCCCGGGGCCGGGCGGGGGCGTTCGTGGCGATCCTCCGGACGTGGCCGGAGACGGGGGGAGTAGCCGGGATCGGGCCGCTCCTGCCGGGGGCGGGGCGGGGGTTCAGGTGCGCGGGAGCCTGGGTTGGCCGAGCGGCGGCGGACCGGACGGCCGTAGCGGTCGATCAGCGGCTTTCCGTCCTTGCCCAGGACGAACTTGTCCGGATCGAAGCTCCGATCGGACCCGGTGCTGCCGTGGGAGTCACCCCGTCCGTAGTCAGTCATGCGCATCAGCCTATCGCGCAGGGTAGACGGGAGTGGTGGTTGTGTGTTTGGTGTTGCCTGTGTGAATGACGTGAGAAATGTCTACAGGCCCAGCCAGCCCAGGTCCCCGCCGAGGGCGCTATAGCCCACGAAGGCGACGGCGTCGATGAGGAAATGGGCGATGACCAGCGGCCAGATGCGCCCGGTCCGCGCGTAAAAGGCGCCGTAGACCAGGCCCATCACGATATTGCCGACACCCGCCGACACTCCCTGGTACAGGTGGTAGGACCCGCGCACCAGGGAGGAGCCCACCAGCACCGCGGGCAGGCTCCAGCCCAGCCCCCGCAGCCGAGTCATCAGCCACATCACCACCACGACCTCCTCGCCGAAGGCGTTGGCCAGGGACCACAGCAGCAGCACCGGCACCTCGATCCCGGGGTGGCTCAGGCCGGTGGGGACGACGACCTTGGACAGCCCCGTCTGCACGGCCACCACGTAGAGGCCCAGGCCCGGAGTCCCGATGACGGCCGCGAGCCCGGCTCCCCAGCCCAGGTCCGACCACCGCGGCCGGACGGCCCGGATTCCGTCCCCGGCCAGCAGGAACAGCGCCAGCGCGCCCCAGGCGAAGAGCACGCCGGCCGAGCACAGCTGCAGCGCCAGGTCCAGCCACGCCAGGTCCGACTGCGTGACGTTGAGCGTCACCTCCTGCTCGTTGAGCGGCTCGGCGGCGAGGAGATCGTCGATGAGGCGCAGCAGGCTGCGTGCCCCGCTCATGCCGAAGGTGACGGTCAGGACGATGAGGATCTCCGCGCGAAGCCGCCGCGTGTCGACGCCCGCCCTCACCCGTGCAGCTCCCGTGCCAGCCCGAGCAACTCGGCGTCGCTGACCCCGGCCCGCACCACGGCCAGGTGGACGGCCACCGGCGGCCGGCCCGGGCGCGGCCAGGGAATCGAGATGGCGGCGGTGCCGGCGACGTTGGCCAGACTCGCCCAGGGCGACCATTCGGTCTGGGCGCGAAAATTCTCCGCCGGCGCGAGGGAGGAGAAGGCGCCGGTGGGCGGGGGGTCGCCGGCCAGCACCGGGGTGGCCAGGACGTCGACGTCCCAGTGGGCGGAGAGCATGCCCGCCAGGGAGTCGGCGTGGCTCCGGGCGTCGGCAAGCCTGCCCGGCGGGAGCGCGCGACCCTTCTCCCGCAGCCAGGCGGCGAGGTCCTCGGCCTGATCGAGGCCGGCCATTCTCGAGGTGAACAGGTCGGTGAAGTGGGCGAAGGTTTCCTCCGCCCGCGGCCACGCCCCGACGCCGAGGACCTCGTGGCCGGCGTCGGAGAGCGCCCCCGCCGCCAGGTCGAGGCCGTCCAGCCAGGCGGCGTCGACCGCCACGTCGGCAAAGAGCGGATCGGTGAGGACGCCGACGCGCAGGCGTCGTGAAGCGGGCCTGACGCCGTGCAGGAAAGCCTGGTCGGCGACGGTGGCGGTGATGAAGCCCTGGGCGGACAGGCCCTCGTGGGTGGGCATGAAGCCGACCGTGCCGGTCGCGGCGGCGGGCACGCGGATGGACCCGCCGCCGTCGGAGGCGTGGGCCGCGCGCACCAGCCCCCGCGCGACCATGACCGCGGCGCCACCGGAGGAGCCGCCCGGGGTGTGGCCCGGATAGAGGGGATTGTCCACCGCCGGCAGCCCGACCGGTTCGGTGTGGATGGTCAGACCGAGTTCCGGGACGGCGGACTTGCCGGGGATGACGGCGCCCTGGGCGAGCAGGCGCCGCAGGAAAGGGTCGGTGGCGTGCGCCATCCGGGTGCGGTGGGCGGAACCGTGGGTGGTGGGCATGCCGGCGACGTCGTAGAGATCCTTGGCCGGGATGAGCCAGCCGTCCAGCCGGCCCGACGCGGTCGCGCGCGCCCCGGGGTGAAAATGCGAGAAACCGTGCTCGGCGGGACTGAGCTCGGCGACGCGCGCGGCCAGAGAGTCGATCATGCGCACCACCTTAGGGCTGGATATGCTCGGATGTCATGAGCACCTCCGTCGCGTATCTCGGCCCCGCGGGCACGTTCACTGAAGCCGCACTCACCAGCTTCCACGCCCGCGGCGCCTTCGGCGACGCCGGGGAGGAGATCACCCCGATCCCCGTCGCCTCCCCGGCCGCGGCCCTCGACCGGGTCCGCGCCGGCGAGGCCGACTACGCGGTCGTCGCGATCGAGAACTCCGTGGACGGCGCCGTGACCGGAACCTTCGACGCCCTCGCCGATGGTGAGCGCGTCCAGATCTTCTCCGAACTCGAGCTCGAGATCGCCTTCGACATCATGGTCCGGCCCGGCACCTCGCTCGCCGACGCCACCACCTTCGCCACCCACCCCGTCGCCCACCAGCAGGTGCGCCACTGGTTGAAGGAGCACCTGCCGGCGGCGGAGTACGTCCCGGCCTCCTCCAACGCCGCGGCCGCCCAGCTCGTCGCCGAGGGCAAGGCCGACGTCGCCGCCGCGCCGGGCCGCGCCGCCGAGATCTTCGGCCTGGAGACCGTGGCCACCGGCATCGCCGACACGGTCGGCGCGCGGACCCGGTTCGTGGTCGTGGGCAAGCCCGACGTGCCCCCCGCCCGCACGGGAAATGACACCACGCTGATCGTCTTCACCCTGCCCAACACCCCGGGCAGCCTGGTCCACGCGCTGCAGGACTTCGCCCAGCGCGGCGTGTCCATGTCGTGGATCGCCTCGCGTCCGAACCCGGGCCACTACGGCACCTACCGCTTCTACGTCGACCTCGACGGCCACATCGACGACATCCCGCTGGCGGAGGCCCTGCGTGCCGTGTGGCTGCGCGTCGACGACATCACCTTCCTCGGCTCCTGGCCGGCCACCCACCCCTCCGAGCGAGAGGCTGAGCTGGCCGCCGACATCCAGCGCCTGCACGAGGCCACCGCCTGGGTCCAGGCGGCCCGCACCGGAAAGGACACGGATTAACCATGACCGGACGCATCATTCTCCTGCGCCACGGCCAAACCACCTCCAACGTCACCCACAAGCTGGACACCAGGGTCCCGGGTGCGGAACTCACCGAGAACGGGAGGGAGCAGGCGTACCAGGTGGGCCTCGAGCTGGCCGAGTACTGCGGCGCCCGCCGCGGCTCGATGGGCCGCATCCAGGCGATCGTGTCCTCGGTGGCGTTGCGCGCCCAGCAGACGGCCATGATCGCCGCCTCCGCGATCGAGGAGGTCACCGACCTGGGGCACCGATCGGCGGGCGTCGACGTGCGCTGGGGCATTCACGAACTCCAGGCCGGCATCTACGAGATGATGAACGACCACGACGCCCACCGGGCCTACGCCGAGGTCACCTTCGGCTGGTTCCACGGTGACCGCCAGGCCACCATTCCGGACGGGGAGAACCTCGACGGAATCCTGGCCCGCTATCAACCGGTCCTTGAGGAGCTGGCGGAGACGCACACCGACGGTGACGCCATCGTCGTCAGCCACGGCGGCATCATCCGCGTCGCCGCCACCCACGCCACCGGCACCGACGCGCAGTACGCGATGGACAGCTACCTCCCGAACTGCCGCTTCATCACCCTGGTGCCCAACGGCAGGCCCTTCGGGCAGTGGGAGCTGGAGCGCTGGGCGGACTATGACCTGCCCGAATAGGTGCTGGCCAGGCCCTCGCTGCACACCTAGCGCGCCGGCATCTCCTCCTTGGACGGGGACTGCGTCGTTTCCGCGCGGACGTCGCCGCCGTGGTGGTTCTCCCGACGCATGCGCTCCACTATGTGCGGGTAGTGCAGCTCGAAGGCCGGACGCTCGGAGCGGATGCGCGGCAGCGCGGTGAAGTTGTGGCGCGGCGGCGGGCAGGAGGTGGCCCACTCCAGGGAGTTGCCGTAGCCCCACGGGTCGTCGACGGTGACAACCTCGCCGTAGCGCCAGGACCTGAAGACGTTCCAGACGAAGGGCAGGAGCGACGCGCCGAGGATGAAGGCGAACGTGGTGGAGATCTGGTTGAACAGGGTGAAGCCGTCGGAGTCCAGATAGTCGGCGTAGCGGCGCGGCATGCCCATGTTGCCCAGCCAGTGCTGGATGAGGAAGGTGCCGTGGAAGCCGACGAAGGTCAGCCAGAAGTGGATCTTGCCCAGGCGCTCGTCGAGCATGCGCCCCGTCATCTTCGGGAACCAGAAGTAGACGCCCGCGAACACGGAGAATACGACGGTGCCGAACAGGGTGTAGTGGAAGTGGGCGACGACGAAGTAGGAGTCGTGCAGGTGGAAGTCCAGTGGCGGGGCGGCCAGCATGATGCCGGTCATGCCGCCGAAGAGGAAGGTGGCCATGAAGCCGACGGCGAAGATCATCGGGGTGTCCCAGGTGATGTGGCCGTTCCACATGGTGCCGGTCCAGTTGAAGAACTTCACGCCGGTCGGCACCGCGATGAGGAAGGTCATGAACGAGAAGAACGGCAGCAGGATGGCGCCGGTGGCGAACATGTGGTGCGCCCACACCGCCATCGACAGCGTCGCAATGGCCAGGGTGGCGAAGATCAGCCCGATGTAGCCGAAGATGGGCTTGCGGGAGAAGACCGGGATGACCTCGGAGATGATGCCGAAGAAGGGAAGCGCGATGACGTAGACCTCGGGGTGGCCGAAGAACCAGAACAGGTGCTGCCACAGGATGGCGCCGCCGTTGCCCGTGTCGTAGATGTGGCCGCCGAGGAGGCGGTCATAGAGCACTCCCATGGCGGCGGAGGTCAGCAGAGGAAAGATCATCAGGGCCATGATCGCGGTGACGAAGATGGTCCACGCGAAGACCGGCATGCGGAACATGGTCATGCCGGGGGCACGCATCGTGAGCATGGTGGTGAGCATGTTGATGGCGGAGGCGATGGTGCCGACGCCGAGCATGCCCACGCCGACAATCCACAGGTTCGCGCCGATGCCGGGCGTGTGGGTGTTGTCCGCCAGCGGCTGGTACATGGTCCAGCCGAAGTCGGCGGCGCCGCCCGGGGTCAGGAACCCTCCGAGGATGACCAGCCCGCCGAACAGCGTGATCCAGAAACCGAAGGCGTTGAGGCGCGGGAAGGCCACGTCCGGGGCGCCGATCTGCAGGGGGATGACGTAGTTGGAGAAACCCCAGACGATCGGGGTGGCGAAACCGAGCAGCATCATCGTGCCGTGGATGGTGAACAACTGGTTGTACTGCTCGTTCGAGAGGTACTGCAGGCCCGGGGTGAACAGCTCGGCGCGGATGAGCAGGGCCAACAGGCCGCCGACCGCGAACAGGGCGAACGACAGCACGATGTACATGATGCCGATGGTCTTGTGGTCGGTGGTGGTCAGCATCCGCCAGGCCAGGGAACCTGTGCGGGCGTCACCGGTGGGGCCGGGGCGTTCCGGGATTTGGTAGGACTCTATTCGGGGGGCGATAGCGGTCATGACTGCTCCAGACTGTGCGGCCAGTTGACGCTGCGACCAGCCCACGTGAGACAAGGATTGCTGATGCCGAGATAATTCTGACGATATACGTCACATTTCCTGTGTCTACGTCCGAAAGTATGATACTGGCGGCTCAGCCCCAGCCGAGGGCGTGGAGCTGCTCTTCGTCGATGCCGAAGTAATGCCCCACCTCGTGAAACACCGTCACCTCGACCTCGCGGGCCAGCTCCTCCTCAGTATGGACGACGTTCTCCAGGGCCCGCTTGTAGATCGAGATCGCGTCCGGAAGGTGGCCGCTGTAGTCGAAGGTGCGCTCGGTCAGCGCCACCCCCTCGTAAAGGCCGAGAATCGAGGGGTTGTCGGGGTTGTGCTCCTCCACCAGGAAGACGACGTTGCGCATCCGGCGCGCGAACTGCGCGGGGATTCGGTCGATGGCGTCGTCGACCATTTCGTCGAAACGCTCCTCGCTGACCCGGTACACCATGGCGGTTCTACTGCGCCCCGGCCAGCGGATCGCGCGGCGGCTGTTCCGCCGGCGGCTGGCCGTTGATGGTGAAATCCTCGCGGCCGGCGGTGGCGGAGCCCTTCAGCGTCGCGAAACCTTCCGGGGTGGCGAAGACCAGGCCACAGTTCGTGGAGTGCGAACCGCCGTTCCACGAGCTGGCGGGGATGTCCAGCCAGAACGGCTGCAGCGTCGACTGGTAGAGGTTCTCCTCCTCGCCCAGGTAGTCGATCGCGGCCTGGGTGCAGGTCTCCTGGAGATGGCGATCCTGGTCCTCCTCGGCGGGGACCCCGTCGGGGAACACGGGTGTCAGATCGACGATCGAGGTGGCCTCGATCTGGTGATCCTCCGCGCAATCGACGACGGTGATGGAGTTGGCGCCGTCGATGCGCATGCACTGGCCGGGCTCCGCGACGCGGGCCTGGTCGTTGGCGGAGATCGGCCCCACCGTTTCCTGCACGTTGCCCTGGGCGTCCGTGGACTGCACGCCGCACAGCAGGGTACGGTCGCCGGCGGCCCAGGCCTCCGGGGGCGGGAGGATCGAGGCGATGGAGTAGCGGCCGGTCGGATCGAAGCGGCCGTCGAGGTAGCGCATCGTCGACGTCTCGCACAGCTCCTCGCGCAGCTGGGCCTGCCGGGTCAGGTCGGGCTGCGGGGCCTCGGGGCCGAACTCGCTGGAGGGGTAGGCCCCGAGATCCTGCCGGGTGGACACCTCGAAGCGGTGGGGCTCGTCGCAGCTGGTGCGTTCGAAGTCGACGACCGAGCGATCCTCCTCCTTGAGCTGCCAGGTCAGGCAGGTGCCCGACTCTGCGGTGGTGAAGGGGGCGGCGTTGCCGGCGACGACGTCCCCGGCCCCGGAAACGCTGGACTGGCTGCTCGATCCGCCGGAGGTCGTGCTCTGCGACTCGGAGGCGACTGTCGTGGACCCGCCGCCGGCCCCCTCGGACTCGGCCACCCAGGAGTAGGAGCCCACGCCGACCGCGGAGGCGAGGGCGCCGATCAGGACGGCCATGGCCGCGGCCGAGCTGCGCCACCCGGGCGTGTGGTGCCGGGGGCGTTCGGTGGTTGCCGGGATGTCCGAGCTGTTGGTCGTCATAGTGGTTCCTAATTGTGCCCCGGGGGGCGAGATGTCACACGTCGGTCACGGGGAAATCAGACTTACTGGTTGTCAGGGTACTCACGGCTGATGGTCGAGTGCAGGCGATAGCGGTCGGAGCGGTACACGGAGGAGCACCATTCCACGGGTCTGGTCCCCGTCACGCTTCGGCGGATGACGTGCAGCAGGGCCACGCCGGGCTCGACGTCCAGGTGGCTCGCGGTCGAAATGTCCGAGTCCACGG
Source organism: Corynebacterium guangdongense (assembly GCF_030408915.1). Taxonomy (NCBI): domain Bacteria; kingdom Bacillati; phylum Actinomycetota; class Actinomycetes; order Mycobacteriales; family Corynebacteriaceae; genus Corynebacterium; species Corynebacterium guangdongense. Next base: position 2,667,263 of record NZ_CP047654.1, on the reverse strand, counting down.
CGGTGACGGTCTGATCGGCGGTGGTCACGGGCGCGTCGTAGTTCTCCTCGAGGATGGCGTAGACGGAGTTGTAGACGTCGTTCTCCAGCAGGTCCGGGGCGATGGCCACGTTGTACCAGGCGTCGTCCAGCGCGTAGGCCTGCCCGTCGCCGAGGCGCAGGCGGCGCAGGTGAATCTGCGGTTCATGGGGTTCGCAGCCGAAGAAGTTGACCACCTCGGGCGGCGCGATGGCCCGCTCGGACAGGAGGATGCGGGAGGCCGCGCTGACGCCCTGGGCGGCCATCTCCTGCGAGAACGAGGCGAGGGCCATGCGGCTGACCAGGGGGTTGGGCGCCACGAACGTGCCTTTTCCGCGGACGCGCCGGAGGCGCCCGGACGCGACGAGATCGCCGATGGCGCGCCGCACGGTGATGCGGGAGACCCCGTAGAACTCCTCCAGGGTGCGTTCACCCGGGAGCATGTCGCCGGGTGACAGCGCCGTGGTGCTCATTTCCTCCAGGATCGCCCGGAGCTGGGCGTGCTTGGGTACGGGTCCGTCCTCGATCGTGCGCACCGGCAGCATGGAGGTGTCGCTGCCGGTTGCGTTGCTCCCGGTCTGGTCAGCCCTGGTGGCGGGGCCGGGGGCGGTCGGGGAGGGCCCGGGGGAATCGGTGGACATGCCCTCCAGCCTAGTCCAGTGGTTATTACCAGGCCAAGGGCTGTGATAATCACCGGTGGTATTGGGTGCTCGTCGGCGTCGCACCACCACGGTTCGGGGCAGGAAGGTAATGTTGGCTGTGTGATTGACCTTAAATTCCTCCGCGAGAACCCAGACGTAGTCCGCGCCAGCCAGGTCACCCGTGGCGATGACCCCGCGCTCGTCGACGAGCTGCTGTCCGCCGACGAGGCACGTCGTGAGGCCATCGCCTCCGCCGACGCCCTGCGCGGCGAGCAGAAGGCCTTCGGCAAGAAGATCGGCCAGGCCTCCCCGGAGGAGCGCCCGGCCCTGCTGGAGGGCTCCAACGAACTCAAGGCCCGAGTGAAGGAGGCCGAGGAGAAGCAGAAGGACGCCGAGGCCCGCGTCCAGGAGCTGCAGTACTCCATCGCCAACATCGTCGAGGGCGCCCCGGCCGGCGGGGAGGAGGACTTCATCGTCCTCGAGGAGGTCGGCGAGCTGCCCGCCTTCGACTTCGAGCCGAAGGACCACCTGGAGCTGGGCGAGTCCCTCAAGCTCATCGACATGGAGCGCGGCGCCAAGGTCGGCGGCGCCCGCTTCTACTACCTCACCGGCGACGGCGCCTGGCTGCAGCTGAGCATCATGCTGCTCGCCGCGCAGAAGGCCCGCGAGGCCGGCTTCACCCTCATGATTCCGCCGGTCCTCGTGCGCCCGGAGATTATGCAGGGCACCGGCTTCCTCGGCAACCACGCCGACGAGGTCTACCGCCTGGAGGAGGACGACCTCTATCTGGTCGGCACCTCCGAGGTCGCCCTGGCCGGCTACCACAAGGACGAGATCATCGACCTCAGGGACGGCCCCGTCAAGTACGCCGGCTGGTCCTCCTGCTTCCGTCGGGAAGCCGGCTCCTACGGCAAGGACACCCGCGGCATCATCCGCGTCCACCAGTTCGACAAGCTGGAGATGTTCGTCTACTGCGACCCGGCCGAGGCCGAGGAAATGCACCAGAAGCTGCTGGGCATGGAGCGCGAGATGCTCGCGGCCATCGACGTGCCGTACCGCGTCATCGACGTCGCCGGCGGCGACCTCGGCGATTCCGCCGCCCGCAAGTTCGACACCGAGGCTTGGGTCCCGACCCAGAACACCTACCGCGAGCTGACCTCCACCTCCAACTGCACCACCTTCCAGGCCCGTCGCCTCAACACCCGCTACCGCGACGCCGAGGGCAAGACCCAGACTGCCGCGACCCTCAACGGCACGCTCGCCACGACCCGTTGGCTGGTGGCGCTGCTGGAGAACCACCAGCAGGCCGACGGCTCCGTCGTCGTGCCCGAGGCCCTGCGCCCGTTCGTGGGCAAGGACATGCTGGAGCCGAAGAACTAATGCGGTACCGCATCGCCGGCGGCCAGTTCCGCGTCCCCGCCGACCTGCCCGAGGTGGACAATCATCCGGTGGAGAGCGGGGAGCGCTTCTACAACGGGTTCGTCATCCGCGTGCTCAAGGCGGTTCTGCGGGCGCAGGGCATCGCCGTCACCGTCGTGGGCGCGGAGCACCTCCCGGCCACCGGCGGCGCGCTGCTGGCGATGAATCACACCGGTTACTACGACTTCATCTTCGGGGAGATCCCCGGCCACGTCCGCGGTCGCCGGCTGGTCCGCTTCATGGCGAAGAAGGAGGTCTTCGACACCCCCGTCGTCGGCGCGATCATGAAGTCCATGGACCACGCCTCCGTCGACCGCGACAAGGGCGCAAGCTCCGTGGAGGAGGCGATCCGGCGCTTGCGCGACGGCCAGATCGTCGGAATCTTCCCGGAGGCCACGATCTCGCGCTCCTTCGAGCTCAAGGAATTCAAGACGGGGGCCGCCCGGATCGCCGCCGGCGCCGGCGTGCCACTCATCCCGATGGTCACCTGGGGGTCCCAGCGCATCTGGACCAAGGGTCGGAAGAAGCACCTCGGCCGCTCCAACGTCCCGGTGTTCATCCACGTCGGCGCGCCGGTCGACACCTCCGGCACGCCGGAGGAGGCCACGGCGCGCCTGAAATCCGTCATGTCCGAGCTGCTCGCCGACGCCCGCGCCGCCTACGACGCCGAGTACGGCCCCTTCGAGGACGGACTCTACTGACGTCCGGCGTCCATGGGCGGCTCTGCCCCGACGTTGGCCGAGGCCGACGCCCTGGACGTCGAGTACCGGGCCGACAAGCGGGCCCGGCGCCAGGCGAAGGTCCGGGAGCGGCAGGCCCGCGAGGCGCGCCGGGAATCCGCCCGCAGGCGGGCGGCGAAGGCCGTCGAGAAGCTGGACCGCCGCGCCGACGCCGCACTGGGTAACGCCCGCGGCCTGCGCGACCGCATCATCCACTGGTGGCGGAAGTAGTGGATACCCCTCTGCTGGTGGCCAGCGACATCGACGGCACACTCGTCACCACCACCGACCGGGTGCCCGCCCGGCTCCGCGACGCCATCAGCCGCGCCACCGCCGCGGGCACTGAAGTCGCTCTGGCCACCGGCCGTCCGCACCGCTGGATCCACGAGGTCCTGGACCAGCTCACCATCCGCCCCGTATGCGTGACCAGCAACGGCGCCGTGCTCTACGATTCCAGCAGCGACCGCGTCCTGGCCTCGCATGTCGTTGAGCCGGAGGTCATGGCCGAAGTCCACGACGTGGCGACGACCGCGCTGGCCGAACACGGCGGCGTCACCATCGCCGCCGAACGGGTCGGCGTCTCCTCCTTCGACCCGCCGGAGGACGTGTTCGTCGTCGAGCCGGACTACAACCACACCTGGGAGGAGCAGGGCTTCGGCGTCCTGTCCACGGATGAGGTGCTCCACATGCCGGCGGTGAAGATGATCCTGCGCAACGACTCGCTGACCGCCGCGCAGATGTACGCGTTGATCCGCCCGCATGTCGACGAGTCCCACGCCCACATCACCTATTCGATGAACGAGGGTCTGCTGGAGGTCGCCGCCCCCGGCGTGACCAAGGCCCTCGGCGTCGCCACCCTGGCCGAGATGCACGGCGTCGACCGGAATCGCACCATCGCCTTCGGCGACATGCCCAACGACATCGAGATGCTCACCTGGGTCAGCCACGGCGTCGCGATGGCCAACGCCGCCGACCCCGTCAAGCGGGTCGCCGACGAGATCACCGGCACCAACAACGACGCCGGCGTGGCGCAGGTCCTGGAGCGCTGGTTCTAGACCGGTGTCCGATTCCGCACCGTGCGGAACGTGACCTGGGCTTTCGGTGGGGTGACCGCAGAATCGGGCACCGACCGTGCTGCAGATTACCTCGCTGCCCGCGTTTTCCCAGGTCGCGATCCCCTGCCCATCAACCCGAGCACCGCCGGGGCCCAGATCTGGCGCGGAGCGGCGCGGTCGTCGGCCATAATGGCACCCGTGACCTCCAGATTTCCTGAGCCCCTGATTATCGCGATCGACCAGGGTACGACCTCCACCCGGTGCGTGATCACCGACGGCGCCGGCGCGGTGGTCTCCTCGGCGCAGTACGAGCACCAGCAGATTCTGCCCCGGCAGGGCTGGGTCGAACACGACGCCCGCGAAATCTGGGCCAACGTCCGCCGGACCGTCACGGTCGCGATGGTGGAACAGGACATCACCGTCGAGGACGTCGGCGCGCTCGGGCTGACCAACCAGCGGGAGACCGCCGTCGTCTGGGACCGGGCGACCGGCGAGCCCATCCACAACGCGATCGTGTGGCAGGACACCCGCACCGCCGACGACGGGGACGCCCGGCGCTGGCTGGCGCGCACCGGACTGATGGCCAACTCCTACCCGGCCGGCCCGAAGATCGCCTGGATCCTCGATCACGTCGACGGCGCCCGGGAGCGCGCCGCCGACGGAGAGCTGCTGTGCGGGACCATGGACACCTGGCTGCTCTGGAACCTCACCGGCGGGGCCCGCGGCAACCCGGTCTACGCCACCGACGTGACCAACGCCTCGCGCACCCTGCTCATGGATCTGCGCACGCAGACCTGGGATCCGGAACTCTGCGAGGCGGTGGGGGTGCCGATCTCGATGCTGCCGGAGATTCGGGCGTCGATAGGCGAATTCGGCTCGGTCCGGCACCGCGGCCTGCTGGCCGGGGTGCCCATCACCGGCGTGCTCGGCGACCAGCAGGCCGCGTTGTTCGGGCAGGCCTGCTTCGCCGTGGGCGACGCCAAAAACACCTACGGCACCGGCCTTTTCCTGCTCCTCAACACCGGTGAGACGCCGCACCTGTCCGAGTCCGGGCTGCTCACCACGGTCGCCTGGCAGGTGGCGGGGCAGGCGCCGGTCTACGCTCTGGAGGGATCCGTCGCGGTGGGAGGTTCGCTCATCCAGTGGCTGCGCGACCAGCTCGGCGTCCTGCGCACGGCGGCGGATTCGGAGACCCTGGCGGGGCAGGTCGAGGACAGCGGCGGGGTCTATATCGTGCCCGCGTTCTCCGGGCTGTTCGCCCCGCGCTGGCGCCCCGACGCCCGCGGCACCATCACGGGGCTAACGCGCTTCGCCGACCGGCGCCACCTGGCCCGCGCAGCGCTTGAGGCGACGGCGCTGCAGACCCGGGAGGTCGTCCGCGCGATGGAGGAGGACTCCGGCGTGGCGCTCGAGCGGCTGCGCGTGGACGGCGGCATGGTCGCCAATGAACTGCTCATGCAGATCCAGGCGGACGTCCTGGGCACCCCGGTCGAAAGGCCCGCCAACGTCGAGACGACCGTCCTGGGGGCCGGCTATGCGGCGGCCGTCGGCGCGGGCTGGGCGACGCTGGACGACATCGCCGCCCGCGTGACCGTCGACCGGACCTGGGAATCGGCGATGGGGGAGGAGCGGCGACGCGCGCTCATCGACGGCTGGAACATCGCCGTGGCGGCCTCGTTCGGCCAGGCCTGACCCGGAGAGCCCGGAAAACACCGGACGCGGCGTGGGGAGGAGCTCCCCACGCCGCTGTGTTGTCCCGCTTAGGAGGACGTCCGGACGTCGACCTTGCTGGTGGCCGGGTCGAAGGAAATGTAGCCGCCCTGGAAGTCGACCCGGACCTTGCTGCCCTCGCCGGTGGCGTACTGGTCGCTCAGGGGCAGACCCAGGGTGCCCAGGTCGAGACCCTGCTGCAGCCAGGCGTCGGCGATCTCGCCCCAGACGGCGCGGGTGCCGACCTGCTCGGAGTCGACGATCAGGCCGTTCTCGAAGATCGCGAAGCTGAGGTCCTCGGTGGCCTGCGAGGCCAGCACGTCGGCGAGTGCGCCGAGCTGTGCGTCGCCCGTTTCCTGGGCGACGAGATCGCCGGTCGGTCCGCCGATGCCGGTGTGAATCTCACCGCTGACGCTGGCGCCGAGAACCGGGCCGGCGACCTCGGAGACCGCGGTGTACTTCTGCGAGATTTCCGAATCCGGGGCGAGCGCGGCGGCCGCGTCCGCGAGCCGGGCCAGGTCGGCGACGGTGAAGTTCTCGAAGATGGCCACCTCGCCGGCGTTCTCCGCGCCGCCCGGGAGGGCGATCAGCCCGTTGGCCAGCGCGTAGGTGAGGACGACGATGCCGATGGACAGACCGAGGCCCAGGGCTGCGCTGCTGTCGCCGGAGGAGGCGCGCACCAGGGTGTCCACGAGCTCGGCCGGGACGCCGGCCTGGGGAGCGGGATCGGAGCCGGAGTCGCCCGGGGCGGACGGGGTGTCCGGCGTGGCCGGGTTGGTGGTCGTTGTCCGGGGGGTGGTCGGCGAAGTGTGCAGCCCGCCCTTGATCGCGTTGTAGCGATCCTCGGCGACGCTGCGGATGGTGCCCATCTGACCGTAGAGGTTGTCGCCCGGGCAGGCGTTGTAGTGGAAGTCCCGGTGGGCGTTGATGGTGTTGAACATGTTGCCCTGGCCGGTGCCGTACTTGGAGCCGTTGAAGTAGAAGTCGGCCTGCAGCCAGGTCGTGTCGGTCGGGTCGAAGCCGTGGACGGCGGCCTTCCAGCCGGCCATCTCACCCATCGCCTGCAGACCCGCCTGGGTCGGGGCGGCGGTCTCGTAGTTGCCGAGCATGGAGATGCCCCAGGTGTGCTTGTTGAAGCCGCCGACGTGGGCGCCCTGGACGGACTTGTCGAGTCCGCCGTAGCGACCCTCGTAGATGTTGCCGTACTTGTCGACCATCGCGCCGTAGCCGACGTCCCGCCAGCCGAGCGTGACGGCGTGGTATTTGTAGATGCCGCGAACGATGCCCGGGGCCGCGGACTCGGAGTAGTTGTTGGAGCCTGCGGTGTGGTGGACCGTCACGGCCCTGGTCTCGGAGTCGTAGGTCGGGGTCCTGCCGCCGCGGTAGCTTTCATCCGCGCCCCACTGCGCGCGGGTGATGACCTGGGGCATGCCGTCGGTGTTGGCGACGTCGACGACGTTGTTCACGCCGCCGGTGGCGAAGCCCTCGGAGCCGTCCATGAGGACGACCTCGATGTCGGAGGCGCTGATGGCGCCGCCGGTCTCCGCGACCGGAGTGATGTCGCCGTAGTTGCTCGGCAGCGGGGCCAGGCCGCCCTCGGCCTGCGCCTCCTCGGCGGGTGCGGACTCTTCCGGGGCCTCGGCCATCTGCGCCTCCTCGGCGGGTGCGGACTCCTCCACGGGTGCGGCCTCGGCCGGTGCCTCCTCGGACGCCTGTTCCGGGTCGGTGTCCGGCAGCGGGATCTCCGGTCCGCCGACGCCGTCGTACTGGGAGTCCTCGGCTCCGGCCCCGGACACGACGTCGACGTTGCCGACGTTGACCTGGAGACGGGTGGTCGGCTCGATGTACATCATCTCGGTGCCGGTCTTGCCGTCGGCGCCGGTCATGTTCAGCGGTTCGGCGCCGTACCACTCTGACCAGGACCCGTCGGCCCGTTCGGCACGGACGTAGGTCGGGATCTGGGTGTCTCCGTGCCAGGTGAGGGCGAACAGGGAGATCGGTTCGTCGAGGGTGAACTCCTTGACGGTGCGCAGCGCGTCGCCCTCGCCCTGGGTGGCGATGGCGGCGTCGTCGACGAGCACGCTCTCGCCGGAATCGAGGGAGGTGGAGGTGGTGGAGACGTCGATGGGGCCGGACCCGAGGTCCTGGGTCTGGAGGATCTGGTTGCCGCCGAAGGTGGCGGTGGCGATGAGGGTGACGACGAGCAGGGTCGCCAGCACGGGGTTCATCCGCGCCCGGGTGGCCGCCCCGGCTGCGGAGATTCGGCGTCGTTGCTGCACGTGGTGCTCCTAAGTAAATCTGCGTTAAGTCACTGGCGGACTAGGAAAGGTCCAAACGTTGGGAAGTGTAACTTAATGGAGTGACAAATGGGGAGTGTGGGACAAATGTTACTGGGCGTGTCGTGTGTGGCGCAGGGGTTGCATGTTGTCATTTTCGGCGGGTGTTGACTGCCTCGAAAAACGTGGGCGTCGGTTAGCGTGGTCGGTATGACTTACGATCTTTTCGTCGTCGGCTCCGGCCTGTTCGGCCTCACCGTTGCCGAGCGCATGTCCACCCTGCACAACAAGAAGGTGCTCATCATCGAGCGTCGCGGCCACCTCGGCGGCAACGCCTATTCCGAGGCGGAGCCGGAAACCGGCATCGAGATTCACAAGTACGGGGCACACCTGTTCCACACCTCGAACAAGCGCGTGTGGGAGTACGTCAACCAGTTCACCGACTTCACCGACTACCAGCACCGTGTTTTCGCGATGCACGACGGCAACGCGTACCAGTTCCCGATGGGGCTGGGTCTGATCAACCAGTTCTTCGGCCGCTACTACTCGCCGGACGAGGCCCGCGACCTCATCGAGTCCCAGAAGGGCGGCCGGGACCCGAAGGACGCGCAGAACCTGGAGGAGAAGGCCATCGCGCTGATCGGTCAGCCGCTCTATGAGGCCTTCATCAAGCACTACACCGCTAAACAGTGGCAGACCGATCCGAAGAACCTGCCGGCCTCCAACATCACCCGGCTGCCGGTGCGCTACAACTTCAACAACCGCTACTTCAACGACACCTACGAGGGTCTGCCGGTCGACGGCTACGCCGCGTGGCTGGAGAAGATGGCGGAGTCCGAGAACATCGAGGTCCGGCTCAACACCGACTGGTTCGACGTCCGCGACGAGCTGCGTGCGCAGTCGCCCGACGCCCCGGTCGTCTACACCGGCCCGCTGGACCGCTACTTCGACTACGCCGAGGGCACCCTCGGCTGGCGCACCCTCGACTTCGAGACGGAGGTGCTGGAGACCGGCGACTTCCAGGGCACCCCGGTCATGAACTACAACGACGCGGACGTCGACTACACCCGCATCCACGAGTTCCGCCACTTCCACCCGGAGCGCGAGGATCGGTACCCGCAGGACAAGACCGTCATCATGAAGGAGTACTCCCGCTTCGCCGAGGACAGCGACGAGCCCTACTACCCGATCAACACCCCGGAGGACCGGGAGATGCTGGAGGCTTATCGACGCCGCGCCGCCGCCGAGGCGAAGGAGCGCAAGGTGCTCTTTGGCGGCCGTCTGGGCACCTACCAGTACCTGGACATGCACATGGCGATCGGTTCCGCGCTGTCGATGGTGGACAACCTGCTGACCCCGTACTTCGAGGACGGCCAGGCGCTGGAGCAGCCGCGCGGCCACTAGGGTTTGCCGAGTGTTCGCACAATCGTCTCCTTGGCTTAACCCAATCGCGGCCCCCGTACTGCGTGACTGGGGCATCCTTTCCCCATGACAGGAAACCGGGCGATTGGCCCGGGACGGTGACCAAGGAGACTTCCCATGACTGCGCCCGATACCGCCGACGACGCCCCTGACCCGAACGCGCTGAAGTTCAGGGCGCTGCGCGAGGACCTTCACCGCCGCTACGATCACGCGCTGGCGGCCAGGGACATCGACCGGATTCTCGACGAGCTGATCTCGGAGCACACCGAGACGGCGAAGATCCGGACCTTCATTCCGATCATCGTCGAACGTGAGGCGACCGAGGAGATCGAGAACCTCGCCTGGCTGGGCGGGGCGCACACGCGTCGCCGCGAGATCCTCTTCGTCTGCCGGCACAACACCGGGCGTTCCCAGATCGCCTCCGTGATCGCCCGCCATCTGGCGGGGGAGCAGGCGCTCTTCCGCTCCGTGGGGCCCGAGCCGCGGGCGATGGGAAATCCGGAGATCATTCGTCAGCTGCAGGAGCGGGGCTACGACACGTCCCTGATCTACCCCAAGCAGCTGACCTCGCGCACGATCTACGAGTCTGACGTCGTCGTGCTGATCGGCCCCGAGGAACTGCGGGACTATCAGGGCAGGGCCACCGAGACCTGGGATGTCGCGGACCCGGAGGGAATGGACGCTGCCGGCGTCGCTGGGGTCATCGAGGAGATCGAGGGGCATGTCCGGGCGTTGCTGGACAGGCAGAAGCTGCCGGTGGCCGGCTGAACCTGTTGTCCGGCGGCATCACGGTGGATGCTCTTTCGCGATGGGGCCGTCCGGGTGCAGGGGGTGGGGCCTGCCGGGGGTGCTTCCTCGCGAGGTTCCTCAGCGCAGTTCTTGTGGGGTGGGCGCGAGCGCACTAAGGTTAACGCCAGGTAAACAAATGGGTAACTCAGGGTGCCCCGCCTGACGCCATGAAAGGGTGTCCGACCATGAACATCGCTGACCGCTACGCCGCCGTCCGCCGCGATCTGCACCGTGCCTACGACGACAAGCTCTCCCCACAGGTCATCGATGAGGTCCTGGACGCCAACATCGCGCGTGCGGAGGAGCGCGCCACGGTCAAGGACTTCCTCCCGGTCACGGTGGGGCGCGCGACGGTGGAGGACCTGGCCGACCTGGCCGCCGACGGGTACGGCGGCGTGCTCAAGGAGCGGCCCGAGGTGCTGTTCGTCTCCGCCCACAACGCCGGTCGAGCCCAGCTGGCCGCCGCCGTGGCCAAGCAGCTCGCCGGCAACAACCTCGTCATCCGTTCCGTGGGACTCAACGGCGGAAAGACGCCGGCCCCGGAGGTCATCACCGTCCTCGAGGAGCGGGGGGTGCCCCTCGACGGTCTGTATCTGGAGGGCGTCAACCCCCGGACGGTGCACCTCTCCGACGTCATCGTCCTCATGGGCGTCACCGAGACCCCGAACGTCCCGGGCAAGCGTTACGTGCACTGGCCCATCGACGATCCGGTCGGCGCCTCCGCCGACAAGATCCGGGCGATCGCCGACGACGTGGAGGACCGGGTCCGTGACCTGCTCGTGGAGCTCGGCGTCCTGCGCGCCGCCTCCTAGCCGTGGGGGCGGGCTGCCCCTGCGATCCCTCCGACCCTTCCGACGTTTTCCCGACTCCCGAACCGCCTGGCCCTGCCCGGCGGTCGTGGCGTTTTCCGGGTCGGGCCGGGTGGTGCGCCGGACGGGGTCCGCTGCCCTGGGCATGCTCGCCGACCGGGCCTGTGGTCAGCTCACTTTTCCTAGGCCGGGAGACCCGGATCACGCCCTGGATGAACCGTAGGTTAACTTCTTTCGTCCGAAAATCCTCATTTTTATCCACCTCAACGACGCTGCATGTGGGGCGTTTTCCTAGGTGAAGCTTTTCCGACCTGGGAATTTCCTTGACAGGAAGCCGGGGGGCGCGTAGGTTAACACATGGTAAACAAAGAACGTCGGTCCTGTTAACGATCCGGTTGCCCATCAACTGGACCGGGGACCGAAGGCTCGACGATGTGGCAGATAAGGAGGGCCCTTCCGTGACAAGTCACCGCTCGAACGCCAGTGGCCCCGTTTTCGGGGCTTACCAGAACTTCTAGCCGGAACTTCTGCTCAGAGGTTCCCGCCGGAACGTCCGGTTCTCACCGCGCAGTCCAGGGGACGCGCGCACCGATCGAAAATCACATCCAACACATCACCTGTTCAAGGAGGCTCACCATGAGCGCCATCTTCAACACCATCCGCACCGACCTGCACAACCGTTTCGGCCACGCCGTGGACACCGCGACCATCGACGCCCTGCTCGACGAGACCTACCAGCGCCACCTGGCCACCGCCGTCATCAAGGAGTTCGTCCCGGTTCTCGTCGAACGTGAGGTCGCCGAGCAGCTCAACGGGATCGGGCTGAACAAGCGTCAGCGAGTCATCTTCGTCTCCCGCGACGACCGCTCGCTCGCCGACGCCGCCGTCGCCCTCGTCAACCGCCTGAGCGACGACGTCGTGGCCACCTCCGCCGCGACCCACCCGGAGAACTTCGGCAACGACGTCCTGGAGTCTGTCCTCGCCGAGCGCGGCCTGACCCGCCGGGCCGGTGACCGCGCCTTCGGTCAGCACACTGGGCGTGCGCTGGACGCCGCCGACGTCGTCGTCTACATGACCGACAAGGAGAACCAGGACGTGCCGGGCATCCGCCAGGTCGTCTGGGATTTCGGCGACATCGAGGCCACGACGATCGAGCAGGCCCGCGAGCTCGCCGACGACCTCGAGATTCGCGTCATGAGGATGCTCAACACCCTCGCCCCGCGCACCGTCGGCCCGGCCCTGGCCGCCTAATACCGGCAACGACCCCCGAACCCGCCCCGCGGCATTCGCTCCGAATGCGCAGGGGCGGGTTCTTTTCCGGCTTCACGCGTGTGAGTGCGCCAACCGGACGCTCCGGCCTACTACTGTGTTGACCCAAGAGTGTCGACAAGAAAGTAGTTTCTCGCACCGTGAACACACCGACCCACGCCCACGACGCCCCGCAGGCCTCGTCCCCCCTCGTCAGCGAGCGGGTGCTGGCGCGCATTCTTCTGCCCCGCCGCGGCGAGCCGCACGACGTCCGCATGCTCTACCTCGTCGAGGCTGAGCAGAACAAGGAGCGTCTGCACTGGGACAGCCGTTTCGAACTGAGTATCCCGGCCGGCGCCGAGGCGTCCTTCGAGACCTACTTCAACGCCTTCCCCGCCTCCTACTGGCGCCGCTGGTCCCAGCTGGATTCCGTCCAGCTGGCCATGACCGTCACCGGCACCGCCATGGTCAGCGTCTACCGCTCCAAGGTTGACGGCACCCGCGTCTCCGTGGAGAACCGCCTCGTCACCGACGAGACCGTCACCTTCGACCTCAACCTGCGCAACTTCGAGGACGGTGGCTGGCTCTGGTTCGACCTCACCGCCGAGACCGACGCCACGCTCGCCGACGCCGCCTGGGTCGCCCCGGTCGACGCCGGCGCGCAGACCATGCCCGACGGCACCCAGGTCGGCCCTTTCGAGGAACGCGTCACCGTCGGCATCCCGACGTTCAACCGCCCGGCCGACGCCGTCGCCGCCCTCGAGGCGCTGACCAGCGACCCGGTCGTCGACTCCATCATCGACGCGGTGCTCATGCCGGACCAGGGCAACCAGCACCCGGCCGACGAGCCGGGTTTCGCCGACGCCAAGGCGAAGCTGGGGGAGCGCTTCCACGAGTTCCGTCAGGGCAACCTCGGCGGATCCGGCGGCTACTCCCGAATCATGTTCGAGGCCGTCCGCGAGCACTCCGACACCCCGTACATCCTCTACATGGACGACGACATCGCCATCGAGCCGGATTCCATCCTCCGTGCCGTCCAGGCCGCGCGCTACGCCGCCAGCCCGATCCTCGTCGGCGGCCAGATGCTCAACCTGCAGGACCGCTCCCAGCTGCGCACCATGGGCGAGGTCGTCGACGCGGCCGACTTCATGTGGGGCGCGGCGCCGCACTCGGTCTACGACCACGACTTCGCCGAGTACCCGCTGGGTTACCGGAAGCCGGCCGACCAGGCGAAGAACCCGGACGCCTACGACTCCTCGCCGCTGCACCGCCGCATCGACGTCGACTACAACGGCTGGTGGATGTGCCTGTTCCCGACGGTCGTCGCCGAGCAGGTCGGCCAGCCGCTGCCGCTGTTCATCAAGTGGGATGACACCGAATACTCCCTGCGCGCCACCCGGGAGGGCTTCCCGACGGTCACCTGGCCGGGCGCGGCCATCTGGCACATGGCCTGGGCCGACAAGGACGACGCCATCGACTGGCAGGCCTACTTCCACACCCGCAACCGCCTCATCGTCGCGGCCCTGCACCACCATGGCGACGCCCGGGGCATCACCGCGTCGATGCGCAAGTCCACGCTCAAGCACATCATGTGCATGGAGTACTCGACGCTGGCCATCCAGATCGAGGCGATGAAGGACTTCCTCGCCGGCCCGGACCGTCTCTTCGGCTCGCTGGAGTCGGACCTGCCCAAGGTCCAGCAGATTCGCTCGCGCTACTCCGACGCGCAGGTCATTGCGTCGGCAAGCGAGCTCCCGCCGGCCACGGGCGCACCGGGCGTGCCGACGCGCGACGTGGGCGGCCGGCTGGGCAAGATCAGGAAGATTCCGTGGCTGCTGAAGTCCGCGAAGCACCTGATGAGCAAGGAGAACCCGGCGCACCACGAGGCGCCGCAGCTCAACCTCACCGCGGGGGAGGCGCGCTGGTTCACCCTCGCGCAGGTCGATTCCGCGACCGTGTCCACCGCGGGCGGCACCGGTGTGGCGTTCCGCAAGCGGGACCGCGACCTGGCCAGGAAGCTGTGGGAGGAGACGACGGCGCTGCACGGCGAGATCGTCGAGCGTTTCGACGAGCTGAAGGCCGCCTACCGCGCGGCGGAGGCTGAGCTGACCTCCCGTGACGAGTGGAAGAAGGTTTTCGATGCCCAGTAGCGGGACCGCCAAGTTCAACGACGTCGAGGCCGACCTGCTGGTCGCGGTCCAGGACCTCGCCCCCGGCTGGGCTGCCCCGGCCGCCCGCCAGCTCTCCCACTTCGGGGAGCACGGTCTCGGCTGGTACGTGCTGGCCGGACTCGGCGTGGCCGCGAACCTGCGCGGCGGGGACACCGAACGGGCGCGCATCGGTCGCCGGCGGTGGGCCGCCGTCGGGGTGTCGGCCTTCACCGCGCACGCCACCAGCGTCGTCGTCAAGCGCATCTTCCGGCGCCACCGGCCTACCGACCCGCGCATCACCGTCGGCGTGGGAACCCCCTCGCGACTGTCCTTCCCCTCCTCGCACTCCACCTCGACCACGGCTTTCCTCGTCGCGGTCGCAAGAATCACCGGCACCCCGCTCCCGCTTCTCGGCGCGCCCGTCATGATGGCGTCCCGTATGGTGTTGGGAGTGCATTACCCGACCGACACGCTGGCCGGGGCAGCCATCGGCGCAGCCACCGCAGGCGCCGTCACCGAGATTGAAAGGCGTACCAGGTGAGCCATCCGCACCAGCAGTCGGAACCGGTGACCGGGCAGGTTTCCGAGCAGCACCCCGATCAGCACGTGCCGGGCATCTTCCACTCGGAGCCGCACAACGAGGGCATCGAGAACACCCGCAAGCGTCAGCCCCCCAAGAACCTGCCCGACGCGATGATCAAGGCGCTGCGTCCCAAGCAGTGGGTCAAGAACGTCCTCGTCGTCGCCGCCCCGCTGGCGGCGGGCATCGAGGCCTTCACCTGGCAGGTCGCCGGCGACGTTCTGCTGGCGTTCATCGTGTTCTGCCTGGGCGCCTCCTCGATCTACCTGATCAACGACGCGATGGACGTGGAGGCCGACCGGCAGCACCCGACCAAGCGCTTCCGCCCGATCGCCTCGGGGATGCTGTCGAAGAACCTCGCCTACGCGATGGCCGTCGTGCTCATCATCGCCGCCATCGGGCTGTCGCTGCTGGCCACCAGCGGCATGGGCCTGGCCGTCGTCATCGCCGTCTACATCGCGCTGCAGCTGGGCTACTGCTTCGGTTGGAAGCACCAGCCGGTCATCGACATCGCGCTCATCTCCTCGGGCTTCATGCTCCGCGCGATGGCCGGCGGCGTGGCGGCGGGCATCGATCTGTCCCAGTGGTTCCTCATGGTGGCGGCCTTCGGCTCGCTGTTCATGGCCTCCGGCAAGCGCTACGCGGAGCTGCTGCTCTCGGAGCGCACCGGCGCCAAGATCCGCAAGTCCCTGGCCGGCTACACGCAGACCTACCTGCGTTTCGTGTGGACCCTGTCGGCGACCAGCGTCGTCATGGCCTACGCGCTGTGGGCCTTCGAGCTCTCCCAGGACGTCGGCAGTTTCGCGTCGCTGTGGTACCAGGTCTCGATCGTCCCCTTCCTCATCGCGATTCTGCGCTTCGCCGCCACCATCGACAAGGGCGACGGTGGCGCGCCCGACGAGATCGCGCTCTCCGACCGTGTTCTGCTCAGCCTGGCCATCCTCTGGGTGCTCTGCATCGTGATGGCCGTCTACGTGGCGCCGCTCGTGGCGGGGTAACATCTGCCACCATGGCCACAGCCACAGCCGTTTCTACGACTACTGCTTCCGACCGGGCCGCCTCACCGAACCGGAGAGCTCAGCTCTCCGCGGTGACGGCGGCCCTGTCCGTGCTCGTCCTCGTGCTCGTTGCCGCCGTCGGTGGCTGGCTGCGCCGCTGGATCAGCGATGACGGACTGATCGTCCTGCGCACCGTCCGCAACCTGCTGGCCGGCAACGGGCCGGTGTTCAACGTCGGCGAACGCGTCGAGGCCAACACCTCGACCCTGTGGCAGTACGTCATCTGGCTCGGCGCGGCGGTCACGGGAGCGAAGCTCGAGTACGTGGCCATGGTGCTGGCGCTCGGTTTCACCGTCGCCGCCGTCGGTGTCGCCGGGGCGGCGACCGCGCGGATGTACCGCACCCCGACGCTGCTCTTCGTCCCGTTCGGCGGCCTGATCTACCTGGCGCTGCCGCCGGCCCGCGACTTCGCCACCAGCGGCCTGGAGTGGGGCCTGTCCATCTTCTGGCTGGCGGTGCTGTGGCTGCTGCTGGTCAACTGGGTGCGCGCCACCGGCCGTCGCCACGCGCGCGGCGACGCCGTCACCTACTGGCTGGCCTTCTGGTGCGGGTTGTCCTGGCTGGTGCGCCCTGAGCTGGCGCTCTACGGCGGGTTGGCGGGCATCCTCCTGTTGCTGAGCGCCCGCAACTGGCGGGTGGCGCTGGGGATTCTCGCCGTGGCCCTGCCGGTCCCGGCCGGCTACCAGCTCTTCCGGATGGGCTACTACGGGCTGATCACGCCGCACACGGCCGTCGCCAAGTCCGCCTCCGACGCGCAGTGGGCCTCCGGCTGGGGCTACGTGCGCGACCTGGCGGACCCCTACGGCCTCTTCCTGGCGCTGGCCGTGGCGCTGGGCATGGCCGGCGTCCTCATGTGGTGGGCCTCGACCTGCCAGGTGGTCACCCGCGCCCGCCCGGAGCGCCGACCGGGCCGCCTGCGACTGCGCTCCCGCACCGGCGTCGTCGTGCTCGTCGTGCTCGCCGCGTCGCTGCACGTGCTCTACATCATCCGCGTCGGCGGCGACTTCATGCATGGCCGGATGCTGCTGCTGCCGCTCTTCGCGCTGATGCTGCCGCTGATGGTCATTCCCCTCGTGGACGTGGCGGCCCCCGCCCTCCTTCCGGCGCTGGTGCTCGGCCTCGGCGCCACCGCGGTCGTCGGGTGGGCGGTGCTCGTCGGGCTGCGCGGCCACCCCGTCGACTGGCAGGCCTACGAGGACGGCGAGCTCGGCATCGTCGACGAGCGTGAGTTCTGGAGCAACGCCACGCGCCGGGACCCCGGCGATCCGCCACGCACCGCCGAGGACTTCCTGCCCGCCAAGGCGCTGGGCAACTGGAGCGAGGCCGTCGATCACACCCTGACCACGGACGGGGCGGTGATGATCTCCGTCGCCGTGAGCTCGGAACCGGAGCGCTACGCCTGGTTCACCGAACCGCGCCAGGCCGCGGAGACAGATCTGCGGGCGCTGGATCCGACGATGTATCTCATCAACCTGGGCATGACGAGCATGAACTCGCCGCTGGAGCTGCGCGTGCTCGACACGGTCGGTCTGGCCACCCCGGTCGGCGCCCGCCAGCCGCGCGACGAGGACGGCCGCGTGGGCCACGACAAGTGGCTGCCCTGGGAATGGCAGATCGCCGACACCGACGCCGACCTCAACCGTGTGCCGGCGTGGTACGACCGCGAGGGGGCCATCCTGGCGCGCGCCGCGCTGCGTTCCCCGGAGATTTCCGAGCTGCTTGCCAGCTCGCGGGAACCGATGAGCTGGGATCGGTTCTGGGCCAACGTCGCCTACTCGCTGGGCGACGGCCGCCGGCTGGAGATCTCGCTCGATCCCCGCGACCACCTCGACGACTCCGTGGTCAGGGAAATCGAGGAGTACGTCGCCAGGACGGAGGAGCGGGTCCGGGCGGGGGACGTCGACGGCCTGCCGACGCCGCCGGGCACCGCCGGCCCGCGCATCGCGTGGTAGTCCCTTGCGCCCCACGGGTGTCAGGTCGGTTTCAGCATTCTCTTCGCTGTGCTACAGTTCCCCAAAGATAACGACCGGGTAACGGAACGGGGGTGACGCCCCCGGGTCGAAACTCGTAACACTCCGCCGGGAGGCAGGGGTGAAACGCCAGTGAGCTCCCGCCCGGGGACGGATCCCGCGGGCGGGGGAGAGTCGAAAAGCTTTAGGAGACCGGAGAGATGATGTCTGCCACCGCAGGTCTGCGTCGCATCCACACAACCATTCTTGCCCTGATCGTCGCCGTCGCCACCGCCGTGGGACTCATGGTCGCGGGACCGGGCGCGGTCACCGCCGACGCCGAGCCGCGCGGCTGGCTCCGCCCGGACGCCACCGGCGCCTGCGAGTGGGACGCCCACGGCTGGTGGGTCCAGCGCTGCGACGTCTGGTCCCCGTCCATGGGCCGCAACATCGCCGTCCAGATCCAGCCGGCCGCCCGCGGCGGCAACGCCGGCTACTACCTGCTCGACGGCCTGCGCGCCACGAACCACACCAACGCCTGGATCAACGACGTCAACGCCGCGGCGACCTTCAACAACTCCAACATCACCCTGGTGATGCCGATCGGCGGCGCCGGCTCCTTCTACGCGGACTGGAACGGCCCGGCCACCTACGACCTGGACAACCCGGTCAACTACCAGTGGGAGTCCTTCCTCACCAACGAGCTGCCGGCCTACCTGCAGCAGCACTTCGGCGTCGCCTGGAACAACAACGCCATCGCCGGCCTGTCCATGGGCGGCACCGCCGCGCTGAACCTGGCCGCCCGCTACCCGGACCAGTTCCGCCAGGCCCTCAGCTTCTCCGGTTACCTGACCACCACCGCGCCGGGCGCCCAGACCCTGCTGCGCATGGCTCTGTGGGACGCCGGCGGATTCAACCTCAACGCCATGTACGGCTCGATGGTCAGCCCGCGCCGTTTCGAGAACGACCCGTTCTACAACATGGACGGCCTGCGCGGCGCCGACAACGTCTACGTCTCCGCCGGCTCCGGAATCCCGGCCCGCGAGGACGCCGGCATCCTCCCGCAGCACGTGGCCTCGGCGATGTTCCTGGAGGCCGTCGCCAACCTGTCCACGAAGGCCTGGTCCGCCAAGGCGGTCGCCTCCGGCATCAACGTCCAGCAGGACTACCCGTCGACCGGAATCCACAACTGGAACCAGTTCGGCTGGCAGCTCAACAAGACCAGGCCGCTGGTCCTGGACACCATGAACGCCTGGTAATCCCCAGCCCCGCCCGCCACGTCCGTGACAGAAGTGGGCGCCGGTCCCGGAGTGTCACCCACCAAAGTCTCAAGTTACACTTAAGCTTTGGGTGACCTCCGGGGCCTCGGTCATTTCCGGCCCCCACGGCGTCCACAACTTCATCTTCAGCCCCTGACACGCAAGACCGCACCGGCTGTGCGCCCGTCGCCGTCAGGACCCATCCCGGGAGCGGGGAACTCCCGGGCCGGGCCGGCGGCGGCGGGTGGGCCAGGCCGGGCGGCGTCCTCACGGCAGACCGCGTCCGCGACACCGGACGGGGGGAGCGCCGCGCCGACGCCACCCGGCCACCTGTAACCGCGCGACCGGTGCGGTCGATCCAGTAGTTGCCCCTGGAAACCCTCGACCACCCTCGCTGACCAAAAGGATCGTCCCCATGCGCGACACCGCATCGTCCTCCCGTTCCCCGAAGAACGTCCCGAATCTGCGCCGTCGTGGCGCAGCGCTCATCGCCCTGCCGGCCGCCCTCCTCATGGGTGTGACCACCGTGCCCGCCGTGAGCGCACAGTCCTCCCTGGGCTCCTCCTTCTCCGACGGCTTCGCGCCGGGCGAGCCGCCCGTGCGTACCCCGGTCAACACCACCTACCCGGACGTCCAGGGGCTGCCGGCGGGAGTCTCCGTCGAACGCGTCGACTGGCTCGAATCCCGCCACGTCCGCGTCTACATTGAGTCGGCGGCCATGCCGGACAAGCTGCAGAAGGTCGACATCCTTCTGGCCCGCGACTGGCACGCCAACCCGGAGAAGACCTACCCGGAGGTCTGGGCGCTGGACGGCCTGCGCGCCCGCGACGACGAGTCCGGCTGGACCATCGAGACGAACATCAAGCAGCAGTACGCCGACCGCAACGTCAACGTCATTCTGCCGATCGGCGGCCAGTCCTCCTTCTACTCCGACTGGCAGCAGCCGGACCAGGGCACCCACTACATGTGGGAGACCTTCCTGACCCAGGAGCTCGTCCCGATCCTGGACAACGAGTTCCGCTCCAACGGCCGTCGCGCCGTGGTTGGCCTGTCCATGGGCGGCACCGCCGCCATGAACCTGGCACAGCGTCACCCCTACCTCTTCGACTTCGTCGGCTCCTTCTCCGGTTACCTCGACACCACGACCACCGGCATGCCGGAGGCCATCGCCGCCGCCCAGATGGACGCCGGCGGCTTCACCTCCACGAAGATGTGGGGCCCGGCCTACTCCCAGGACTGGATCGACCACGATCCGAAGCTCGGCATCGAGGCGCTCAAGGACACGAGCGTCTACGTCTCCTCCGGCTCCGGCCAGGACGATTACGGCCTCGAGGACTCCGTCGCCGAGCACCCGTCCAACCTCGCCGGCGTCGGCCTCGAGATCATCGCCCGCATGTCCACCCAGACCTTCGTCGACTACGCGAAGCGCGCCGACGTCCCCGTCACCGCCAGGTTCCGTCCCTCCGGCACCCATAACTGGGCCTACTGGCAGTTCGAGCTCAACGAAGCGTGGCCGCAGATGGCCAACGCCCTCCAGATCTCGGCCGAGGACCGCGGCGCCGACTGCGTGGTGGGGGGCGCCATCGCCCAGGCCACCATGAGCGGCATCATCGGCTCCTGCGTCAACAACGAGTACCCGGTCGGTGAGGAAGGCGAGGGCCGTGCCCAGGACTTCCGCAACGGCACCGCCTTCTGGTCCCCGGACACCGGGGCGCACGCCCTTTACGGCCGCATCCTGGCGAAGTACAGCCAGCTCGGCGGCGCGACCAGCTGGCTGGGCTTCCCGGTCACCGGAGAGCGGGTCACCCCGGACGGCCGCGGCCGCTACGTCCACTTCGAGAACGGCTCCATCTACTGGACCGCCGCCAACGGCGCGTACGCCATCCCGAAGGACATGTTCACCTACTGGGGCACCCAGGGCTGGGAGAACTCCAAGATCGGCTTCCCGGTGGCCGAGGGCGTCGAGATCGACGGGGGCCTGGTGCAGAAGTTCGAGAACGGCTGGCTGACCCGCTCCGCCGACGGCAAGAACGCCGTCGTCCACGGGGCCATCGGCGCCAAGTACGGCGAGATCGGCACCGCCGACTCCGACCTGGGCTACCCGACCTCCGACGAAATCCCGCTCCAGGGCGGTGCCTTCCAGCGGTTCGAGAACGGCAACATCTACTGGTCCCCCGCGACGGGAGCCCACGTCGTCCTCTACGGCGCCATCTTCGACCACTGGGGCGCGGCCAACTGGGAGCGCGGCGAGTTCGGCTACCCGACCACCGACACCACCCGCATCCCGGCCGGTGGCCTGACCCAGGACTTCCAGGGCGGCACCATCAGGGAGCTCTCCGGCGTCGTTACGGATTCCCGCAACTAACCGGCATTAACGTCCGGCAGGATTGGAGACATGATGCTGACCCGTACCCGCCTGATCACCATGATCGGGGCCCTCGCCACTTCGGCGACGCTCCTGGCCGGTTGCGGTGGCACCACCGTCACCAGTGACGACGTGGAGGCTACCGGGGAGACCAGCGTGGCACCGCTGGATCGTTCCGCGACGTCCTCGACGTCCTCGACGTCCCCGGCGAGTTCGGAAGCGTCAGAGGACAAGGACAAAGACAAGGACACCGGGACCGGCAGGTCCTCGGAGCCGTCGGAAAGCGCGGGTGTCGCCGCGCCTGCCCCGCCCGCTCCGCAAGACCGGGGCGCCCGGGAGATCTCCGAGATTCCGGAACAGCAGCCGGCGCACAGCAGGGAGGACGAGTCCTTCCTGACGGCCGTGGCCGAGGAGGGGATCAACGTCGAGGGCGTCGAGTCCCAGCTGATCGGCGCCGCCCGCACCGTGTGCGCGGAGGAGTCGGGGCCGGTGTCGGACGCCACCGCCCTGGCCGTCGCCGGCCAGTTGACCGCGCAGGACCGGACCGATCTTCCGGCCGAGGACGTCAGCGAAATCCTCGAGAACGCCGCCCGCGAGTCCTACTGCCCCTAGCCCGGGCTTGTCACCGGCGTGCCCGGGGCCAATTTAGGCCCCGTCGGCGGGCACGGCCCGACACCACCAGAACCCGTCCGTCCCCGGGCGGGTTCTGTTCACCACTCCTGAGGAAGACCCCCATGCGCAAAGCCATCACCGTCATCGCCGTCGTGCTCGTTCTCGTCCTGATCGGCGCGGGCGCGTACTCCTGGCTGTCCTCGTCGGATCGCTCGCCGATTCCCGAGTCCCAGCGCGACGACCTGCCGGGGTTGGAGGAGATCACAGAACCCGACTGGTGCCCCGACGTCGAGATCGTCTCGACCGGAGGCACGTGGGAGTCCTGGCCGACCGACGACCCCTTCAACCCCACGTTCAACCCCAACTCCTTCATGCTGTCGATCACCGGGCCGCTGCAGGCCGCCTACGACATCAACGACGTGCGCGTCTGGACCACCCCGTACACCGCCCAGTTCAAGAACATCAACTCCCAGGGCGAGATGAGCTACGACGAGTCCCGGGCGGAGGGCACCGCCCGCGTCACCGGCGAGCTCCGGCACATCCACCAGACCTGCCCGTCCACGGACTTCATCCTCATGGGCTTCTCGCAGGGCGCCGTCATCACCGGCGACGTCGCCGACCAGATCGGTGGCGGGCAGGGCGTGATTCCGGCGGAGAAGGTCAGGGGCGTCGCCCTGATCGCCGACGGCCGCCGGGAGCCCGGCGTGGGCGTCAACCCGGGCGTGGAGGTCGACGGCATCGGCGCCGAGATTTCCCTCCAGCCGGTCAGCGGACTCATCCAGTTCGTCGTGCCCGGCGCGACGATGACGGGGGAGCGGCCCAACGGCTTCGGTGCGCTGGCGGACCGCACCTACCAGATCTGCGCGCCGGAGGATTCCGTCTGCGACGCCCCCTACGACATCGGCAACGGCATCGACCGGGCCATGGGCCTGGTGGAGGCCACCGGGATCCATGCGCAGTACGCCAGCAACCCCGACGTCATTCCCGGAACCACCACCACGCAGTGGGCGATTGACTGGGCGCACGGGCTGATCAACCAGTAGCATTTTCCGTCCCACGTGTAACACGCGGGAACTTTTGTCAGACTAACTGAATGGCCTGGGAACCTGATAGGTTTACCCGGGAACGTACAGAATCGGACGGTCGCCCCCTCGTGCTGGCCGGACACGACAACCCTCATCCGAAATCCACTTACCACGGAGGCAACACCCCATGGATCTTGAGAAGGCGATCGCGCAGTTCTTCGACGAGAGCGGCAACATCCGGCTCGCCCCGCAGCTGACCCTGGCGGGTCTGTCGGAGCTGATGTACCAGGGTGACCTGCAGATGGGCGGCGGTGAGCGTCACTGCATCCGTTTCTGGGACTTCTCCGAGTCGCGCGAAGGCGTGGCGGTGGACTACAACCGCACCGAGATCAACACCCGCATCAAGGCCGTCGCCGCGCGTCTGCAGCAGGTTGCCAAGATGGGTGACCGCATCGCCATTCTCGCCGGAAACTCGCCGGAGTACCTCTTCGGCTTCATCGGCGCCCTCTACGCCGGCATGGTCCCGGTCCCGCTCTACGACCCGAACGAGCCGGGTCACGGCGACCACCTCCGCGCCGTCATCGGCGACTCCGAGCCGACCGTCGTGCTGACGAACAAGGCCTCCGCCGGCGCGGTCCGCGAACACTTCGCGGACATCCCCTCCCGCGAGCGTCCGCGCATCCTCTCCGTCGACTCCCTGCCGGACACCCTGGCCGAGTCCTACCAGAACCCGGCGTCGACCCTGCAGGGCCAGCAGATGGCGATGATGGCCACCCAGCTGCCGATCGACACCACCGCGTTCCTGCAGTACACCTCCGGTTCCACCCGCACCCCGGCCGGTGTGGTCCTGACCAACCGCTCCATCCTCACCAACGTCCTCCAGATCTTCGCGGGCGCGAAGCTGCAGATGCCGCTGCGCCTGGTCACCTGGCTGCCGCTGCACCACGACATGGGCATCATCCTCGCCGTGTTCGTCATCATGCTGGGCCTGCCGATGGAGATCATGAGCCCGCGCGACTTCATCCAGCAGCCGTCCCGCTGGACCCGCCAGCTCGCCTCCCGCGGTGAGAACGACGTCAACACCTACGCCGTCGTCCCGAACTTCGCCCTCGAGCTGGCCGTGCGCTACGGCAAGCCGGAGGAGGGCCAGGACTTCTCCAACGTGGACGGCATCATCATCGGGTCGGAGCCGGTCTCCGAGTCCGCCGTCGAGAACTTCGCCGAGGTCTTCGTCCCGGCCGGCCTTAAGCGCGAGGCGCTGCGCCCGTCCTACGGCCTGGCCGAGGCGTCCCTGCTGGTGACCACGCCCCAGACCGAGAACCGTCCGGTCATCTCCCACTTCGACCGTGATGAGCTGGCCGGCGGCAAGGCCGTCCTCGTCGAGCGCGGCAGCGATAACGCCGTCGCCTTCGCCTCCAACGGTCAGGTCGTGCGCCCGCAGGCCCTGACCATCGTCGACCCGGAGACCAAGGCGGAGCTCGCCGACGGCCTGGTCGGCGAGATCTGGACCAACGGCCAGAACACCGCCGCCGGTTACCTGGACCGCCCGGAGGACACCGCCGAGACCTTCGGTCAGAAGCTCGGCGAGCGCCTCGGCGAGGGGTCCCGCGCCGAGGGCTTCCCCGACGAGGGCTGGCTCGCGACCGGTGACCTGGGCACCATCATCGACGGGGAAACCTACATCACCGGCCGCCTGAAGGATCTGGTCGTCATCGCCGGTCGCAACCACTACCCGCAGGACATCGAGGCCACGGTCCAGGAGGCCAGCGCCCACGTGCGAGCCGACTCCATCGCCGCCTTCGCCATCCCGGGCGAGGCCTCCGAGCAGCTGGTCATCCTGGTCGAGCGCGCCGACGACGCCGACTCCTCCGGCGACGAAGCCGCCGTCGAGGACATCCGCGCGGCGGTCGCCTCCACCCACGGCGTGACCCCGGCCGAGATCCGCTTCCACGCCCCGAACGAGATCGCCCGCTCCTCCTCGGGCAAGATCGCCCGTCGCGTGAACCAGAAGGCGTACCTGGCCGAGCGCTAGCCATAGCCGCAGTCGGCCCATCGGCCCGAGGACCAGTCCTGGTCCCCGGGCCTTTGCTGTTACTCTCGGGGTGGTCCAGGTCACTGTCTCCGGCGGAGGTGCGCCCCATGATCACGGTGTCGCAGTCCCTCGCGGCCGCCCTGCTCAGCTGCACCGACGTCACGTTCGGGCTGATGGGTAACGGCAACGCCCACCTCATCGACGCCCTGGAGCGGGGTGGCCGGCCCATCCTCTCGGTGCGCCATGAGGTCGCCGCCGTCGCCGCCGCCGACGCCCACCACCGCGTGAGCCGTCGGTTGGCCGTAGCCACCACGACCCACGGCCCCGGCTTCCTCAACACCCTGACCGCGCTGGCCGACGCCCGCGTCGCGGGCACCCCGCTGCTGCTGGTCACCGGCTGCGCCCCTGGCTCGGGGCGCCGGTCCGCCGACGTCGACCAGGAGTCCCTGGCGGGGGCGCTGGGCGTGGCCACCCTCACCGTCCACCCCGGTTACGCCGCCACCGCCGTCATCGAGGCGGCCCGCGCCGCGCTCACGGGGCGCACTCCGGTGGTGGTCGCCGTCCCGCGGGACGTGGCGACCGTGCCGAGCACCGACCCGGAGCCCCCCGGGCTGAGCCTGCCCGTCCGCGAGCGTGCTCCCGTCGACGTCACCGCGCTGCTCGCCGACGCCGAGCGACCCCTCATCCTCGCCGGCCGGGGCGCCCGGGACGCCGTCGCCCACGTCCGTGAGCTGGCGGTGCGCCTGGGTGCGGACGTCGCGACGACGGCCCCGGCGCGGGGGATCTTCCACGGGCTGGCTGGCGTGCGTGACCTGGGCGTCTGCGGGGGCTTCAACACGAGTCCGGAGGAGATTCGCGCCGCCGACGTCGTCCTCGTCCTCGGCGCCGGGCTCAACGATTTCACCGTGGACTCCGGGGCGGCCTTCGGTCCGGGGGCGCGGGTGATCCAGGTGGACCGGGCGCCGGCGGCGACGCATCCCCGGGTCGGCGTCTTCCTCCGCGGGGACGTGGCCGACGTCGTCGCTGATCTGCGGCGGCGCCCCGCATCGCGGAACCCGCCCCCGCCGCCGGAGCCGGGCGGGGAGCTCGCCCCGGACGGCCGACTGGATCCCCGTGGCCTGTTCACCGCCCTCAACGACATGCTGCCCGTGGACAAGCTCGTCACCGTCGACGGCGGACACTTCATCGCCTGGCCGAACCTGTACCTGGACCTGGCCGGGCCCGACCACATGATCATGCAGGGCACCGCGGTGCAGTCGATCGGGATGGGTTTCGGGGCGGCCGTCGGCGTCGCCGCGGCGGCAGGGGAGCGGCTGGTCGTGGCGGTGACCGGAGACGGCGGCGGGCTCATGGGGCTGGCCGACCTGGACACGCTCATCCGGGTGGCGGAGCGCTGCCTCGTGGTGGTGGTCAACGACGCCGCCTACGGCGCGGAAATCCACCAGTACGCTCCGGCCGGGCTGCGCGAGCGCGCGATGCTCATCGACGAGGTGGATTTCGCCGGTGTCGCCCGCAGTCTGGGCGCCCGGGCGGACACCGTGCGCACGCACGCGGACCTGGCCGGAGCGCGGGAGTGGCTGGCGGCCGGAGCGGCGGGCACCTATCTGATCGACTGCCGGGTCTCGCGCAGCGTCGTCGCCCCCTTCATTCGCAGGGTGGCGGCGGAGCCCATAGCGCATTCCCTCCCTGACGGTTAGCCAGTGCGACGGATGCGGCTGTAGAGTGGACAACTTTATAAGAACGGGACACACCACGACCGCGATTTGCCTGCGGAAAGAAACGCCGTGGAACAATAGTCCGATAAAGGTCCAGATACCCCCGAATGACGTAAGGAAGTGGCTGCTTCATGAGCTCGATGACCGAACAGGAGCTTGTGGCCTGGTTGAAGAACTGGGTCGCAGACATCACCGGCGTCGACCCCTCGGAGGTCACGGAGACCACGCCGCTCGAACGCTACGGCCTGTCCTCCCGGGACGCCGTCGTCATGTCCGGGGAGCTGGAGAATCTCCTGGGCACCCAGCTCGACGCGACCATCGCCTACGAGTACCCGACGATCGCGCAGCTGGCCAAGCGGCTGATCGAGGGCGAACCGCGTCGCGAGCAGGCCGCCCGGACGGCCCGACGGGCGCCGCTCCGCGCCGACAAGCCTGGCGTGCACGACATCGCCATCGTCGGCGTCTCCGCCCGCTTCCCGGGCGCCGAGGACAAGGACGCCTACTGGGACCTGCTGGCCGAGGGGCGTTCGGCCACCTCGGAGCGCCCCCTGGGCCGCTGGTCCGAATACTCCGGCGACGAGGTCGTCGTGGAGAAGATGGCGTCCGTTTCCACCGCCGGCGGCTACCTCGAGGACATCGCGGCCTTCGACAACGAGTTCTTCGGCCTGTCCCCGGTCGAGGCCACCAACATGGACCCGCAGCAGCGCATCCTGCTCGAGTTGACCTGGCACGCCCTGGAGAACGCCCACATCCCGGCCAATGAGCTGCGCGGCGAGTCCGTCGGGGTCTTCGTGGGCTCCTCCAACAACGACTACGGGATGATGATCACCGCGGATCCGGCGGAGGCGCACCCCTACGCCCTGACCGGCACCGCCAGCTCCATCGTCCCCAACCGCATCTCCTACGCCTTCGACTTCCGGGGCCCGTCCGTCAACGTCGACACGGCCTGTTCCTCCTCGCTGGTGGCGACGCACTACGCCGTGCGCGCCCTGCGCGACGGTGAGGCCGACGTCGCCATCGCCGGTGGCGTCAACATTCTGGCCAGTCCGTTCGTCTCCACCGCCTTCGGCGAGCTCGGCGTCATCAGCCCGACCGGCGCCATCCACGCCTTCTCCGACGACGCCGACGGCTTCGTCCGCGCCGAGGGCGCCGGTGTGCTGGTGCTCAAGCGCGTCGAGGACGCCATGGCCGACGGTGACGAGATCCTCGCGGTCATCAAGGGCTCCGCCGTCAACTCCGACGGCCACTCCAACGGCCTGACCGCCCCGAACCCGGAGGCCCAGGTCGACGTGCTCGAGCGCGCCTACGCCGACGCCGGCGTCGACCCGCGCGAGGTCGACTACGTCGAGGCCCACGGCACGGGCACCATCCTCGGCGACCCGATTGAGGCGACCGCCCTGGGCGCAGTCCTGGGTGAGGGCCGCACCGCCGCCAACCCGACGCTGCTCGGCTCCGTGAAGTCCAACATCGGCCACTCCGAGTCGGCCGCCGGCGCGGCCGCCCTGATCAAGGTCGTCGGCGCAATCCGGAACGACACCATCCCGGCCTCGATCAACTTCAGCGAGCCCAACCGCTACATCGACTTCGACGCCGAGCATCTCGAGGTCGTCGAGGACCCGCGCGAGTGGCCCGAGTACTCCGGCCGCAAGATCGCCGGCGTCTCCGGCTTCGGTTTCGGCGGCACCAACGCCCACGTCGTCGTCAGCGACTTCGATCCGGCCGACTACCTCGACCTCGACGCAGAGGTCGCGCAGTCGGCTTCGGAGCCGGCCCCGTCCCAGCTCATCGATCCCGAGGATCCGAACGGCGTCGTCCTGCCGGTCTCGGGCCTGCTGGCCTCACGCCGTCGCCAGGCGGCCGCCGTGCTCGCGGACTTCCTCGAGGGCCGTGCCGACGAGGACCTCGTCCCGGTGGCGCGCTCCCTGGCCGGCCGCAACCACGGCCGCGCCCGCGCCGCGGTGACCGCCAACACCGTCGCCGACGCCGTCACCCGCCTGCGCAAGATCGCCGAGGGCAAGACCTCCCTCGGTTCCGTCGCCGCCGACTCCCCGGCGACCCTGGGCCCGGTCTTCGTCTACTCCGGCTTCGGCTCCCAGCACCGCAAGATGGCCAAGAAGCTGCTGGAGATCAGCCCGCTGTTCGCCGCCCGCCTCGAGGAGCTCGACGCCTTCGTCGACTTCGAGTCCGGCTGGTCCATGCTGGAGCTCATCCGCGACGACGAGCAGACCTACAACACCGAGACCGCCCAGGTCACCATCACCGCCATCCAGATCGCCGTCACCGACCTGCTCGCCGCCTTCGGCGCGACGCCGGCCGGCGTGATCGGCATGTCCATGGGCGAGATCGCCGCGGCCTACGCCGCCGGCGGCATCTCCGCCCAGGACGCCATGCTCATCGCCTGCCACCGCGCCCGCCTCATGGGTGAGGGCGAGGAGATGCTCGCCGGCACCGAGAACGAGGGCGCCATGGCGGTCGTCGAGCTCACCCGCGAACAGCTGGCCGAGTTCAACTCCGAGCACACCGAGCTTCCCGACGTCGAGCCGGCCGTCTACGCCGGCCCGGGGATGACCACCGTCGGCGGCAACTACAGGGCCGTCGACGCGCTCGTCGCCCAGCTGGAGGAGGAGGGCAAGTTCGCCCGCAAGCTGCAGGTCAAGGGCTCCGGTCACACCTCCGCGCTGGATCCAATCATGGGCGAGCTCGAGGGCGAGATCGCCGGGGTGGAGGCGCGTCCGATCACCGTTCCGCTGTACTCCTCCGTCGACCGCGGCGAGGTCTACCAGCCGGGCGCCGTCGTCCATGACGACCGCTACTTCCTGCGCATGACCCGCCAGCCGGTGTGGCTGCAGGACGCCACCGAGCAGGCCCTGGCCGCCGGCCACGAGACGCTCGTGGAGATCGCGCCGAACCCGGTGGCGATCATGGGCATGATGAACACCGCCTTCAGCGTCGGCAAGTCCGACGTCCAGCTGCTCTTCGCGCTCAAGCGCAAGGTCGAGGAGACCGAGAGCCTGCGCGACCTGCTGGCCAAGCTCTACGTCCAGGGCGCGCCGATCGACTTCGGCGTCGCCTACGGTGACGGCCCGCGCCTGAGCGCGCCGCTGACCGAGTTCAAGCGCCACCGCTACTGGACCAACGCCCGGCCGTCCTCGACCCGGGCCGCCAGCGGCCTGCCGGGCACCCGCGTCACCCTGCCGGACGGTCGGGTCGCCTTCGCCACCGACGCCGACCAGGCGCCGAGCGCCATCGCGCTCATGGAGACCGCCGCCGCGGCCGTGAACCCGGCCGCCGAGCTGGTCGCCACCGAGGATCGCGCCACCCTGCCGGCCTCCGGTGAGGTCACCACCATCGTCGACCCCGGCCTGGGCGGTCTGCGGATCACGGTCCACGCCGTCGCGGAGAACGGGACCGGCACGCTGGTCGCCGAAGGTTTCGCCTCCACCCTGGGGGCGACGGGCACGGCCGGCGCCGCGCTGCCGGGTGTCGCCGACGCCGCCACCGTCGAGGCGGCCACCGCCGCGGTCACCGAGCAGTACGACGCCCTGCGCATCTCCACTGACGAGGTCTCGGTCGAGGCCGTCCGCTGGGATCCCGCCTCCGGCGAGACCGTCGAGGCCCGCCTGCGCGCCATCGTCTCGGAGTCGATGGGCTACGACGTCGACGACCTGCCGGCCGAACTCCCGCTCATCGACCTGGGCCTGGATTCGCTGATGGGCATGCGCATCAAGAACCGCGTCGAGAACGATTTCCAGATCCCGCCGCTGCAGGTGCAGGCGCTTCGCGACGCCTCCGTCGCCGACGTCGTCGCGATGGTCGAGGAGGCGGTGGCCAGCCGCGGCCACGAGCCGGCCCCCGCCCCGGCCGTGACGCCGGAGCCGCAGGAGGTCGCCGGCCATCCGGAGGCCGGCCTCACCGCCGCCGACGTGCCCTCCGGCCCGGCGCCGGCGGGCGTGGGCGTCGCCCCGCGCGACGCCTCCGAGCGCATGGTCTTCGGCACCTGGGCCAAGGCGACCGGCAAAGCCGCCGCCGGCGTCAAGAGCGAGCTGCCGCCGCTGACCGACGAGCAGGCCGCGGAGATCGCCGAGCGACTGAGCGAGCGCTCCGGCATCGAGGTGACCGCGGACGCCGTCCGGCAGGCGCAGACCCTCGAGCCGCTGGCGGACCTGGTTCGCGAGGGCCTGGAGACCGCCGTGGAGGGCAACGTGCGCGTGCTCCGCCCGCGCACGGAAGGCAGCGACAAGCCGGCCGTGTTCATGTTCCACCCGGCCGGCGGCTCCTCGGTGGTCTACGAGCCGCTGAGCCGCCGCCTGGACTCCGACGTCCCCGTCTACGGCGTCGAGCGTCTGGAGGGCAGCCTGGAGGACCGCGCCGCCGCCTACGTGGCGGACATCGTCCGCTACTCCGAGGGCAGGCCCGTCGTTCTCGGCGGCTGGTCCTTCGGCGGCGCGCTGGCCTACGAGGTCGCCCACCAGCTCCGCGACACCGACGTGGCGGTGGACTTCATCGCGCTGCTGGACACCACCCAGCCGTCCGAGCCCGCCCCGGACACCATGGAGGAGACCAAGGCCCGCTGGCAGCGCTACGCGGACTTCGCGGCCCGGACCTACGGACTTGAGTTCGAGGTCCCCGTCGAGCTGCTGGAGACCGCCGGCGAGGAGGCCATGCTCGGCATGCTCGAGCACTACCTGGCCAGCACCGACGCCTCCGCGCACGGCCTGTCCGCCGGCGTGCTGGAGCACCAGCGGGCGTCCTTCGTGGACAACCAGATTCTGGCCCGCATCGACTTCCGCCGCTGGGCCGAGGTCGACGTGCCGGTGCTGCTGTTCCGCTCCGAGCGCATGCATGACGGCGCCATCGAACTGGAGCCGGCCTACGCCCACATCGACGAGGACGGCGGCTGGGGCAAGATCGTCAAGGACCTGGAAATCGTGCAGCTGCCGGGCGACCACCTGGCGGTTCCCGACGAGCCGGTCATCGGTATCGTCGGCGCACACATGATGAAGAGGATCAAGTAGTGAGCACCACTGCAGAGAAGCTAGCTGACCTGCGCGAGCGCCTGGAGAAGGCGCAGGACCCCGGTTCCGAGAGCGCCCGCGCCCGCCGCGACGAGGCCGGACGCTCGACCCCGCGCGAGCGCATCCACCGCCTGCTTGACGACGGCACCTTCGCCGAGATCGGCGCCCTGGGCAAGACGCCGGGCGACAAGGACGCGGTCTACTCCGACGGCGTCGTCACCGGGTACGGGCGCATCGACGGCCGTCCGGTGGCGGTCTACGCCCACGACAAGACCGTCTACGGCGGCTCCGTCGGCGTCACTTTCGGCAAGAAGGTCGTCGAGATCATGGAGTTCGCCATCCGCATGGGCATGCCCGTCATCGGCATCCAGGACTCCGGCGGCGCCCGCATCCAGGACGCCGTGACCTCCCTGGCCATGTACTCGGAGATCTCCCGCCGTCAGCTTCCGCTGTCCGGCCGCAGCCCGCAGATCTCCATCATGATGGGCAAGTCCGCCGGCGGCGCCGTCTACGCCCCGGTCACCACCGACCTGGTCGTCGCCGTCGACGGCGAGGCCGAGATGTACGTCACCGGCCCGGCCGTCATCAAGGAGGTCACCGGCGAGGAGATCTCCTCGGCCGAGCTCGGCGGTGCCCGCCAGCAGGAGCTCAACGGCAACGTGCAGGCCGTGGTGGCCAACGAGGAGGACGCCTTCGACTACGTCCGCGACTACCTCGGCCACATGCCGCTGACCTGCTTCGACGACGCCCCCGTCGTGCCCGCCCCCGCCGACGAGGAGGTCATGGGCGAGCCGGGCGACGAGCTGGACACCTTCCTGCCCGACGACACCAACGCCGGTTACGACATGCATGACCTGCTCGAGCAGCTCGGTGACGACGGGGACCTGCTGGAGCTGCAGGAGAACTTCGCCCCGAACATCATCACCGCGCTCGGGCGCATCGACGGTCGCTCCGTCGGCTTCGTGGCCAGCAACCCGATGCACCTGGCCGGGTGCATCGACGCCGACGCCGCGGACAAGGCCGCCCGTTTCATCCGCATCTGCGACGCCTACAACATCCCGATCGTCTTCATCGTCGACACCCCGGGCTACCTGCCGGGCGTGGAGCAGGAGCGGCAGGGCCTCATCCACCGCGGCGCCAAACTGGCCTACGCCGCCGTGGAGGCGACCGTGCCGAAGGTGACGCTCATCGTGCGCAAGGCCTACGGCGGCGCGTACGCCGTCATGGGTTCCAAGAACCTGGCGGGCGACCTCAACTTCGCCTGGCCGACCGGCCAGATCGCCGTCATGGGCTCGGCCGCCGCCGTCGTCATGATCCAGGGCAAGCAGCTCGCCCAGATCGAGGACGAGGAGCAGCGCAACCACATGAAGAAGGTGTTCATGGACTTCTACGACGAGACCATGACCTCGCCCTACGTCGCGGCCGAGCGCGGCTACATCGACGCCATGATCCAGCCGCACGAGTCCCGTCTCATGCTGCGCCAGGCACTGCGCCAGCTGCGCACCAAGAACGTCGAGGATCTGCCGAAGAAGCACAACATCATGCCGATGTAGGCCCGGCTCCCCGCGTGAACCCGGCCCCGCCCCCGTGTACGGGGAAGCGGGGCCGGGTTCTGCCGTTCAGGTCAGTCCGTCAACGGCAGCGAGAGGGTGAAGGTCGCGCCCCGGCCGGGCCCGGCCGAGGCGGCGGTGAGGGTGCCGCCGTGCTGCTGGGCGAGGCTGCGCGAGATCGTCAACCCGATGCCGGAGCCCGGGTCCCCGCCGACGGTGCGCCGGGAGGGGACCCGGTAGAAACGTTCGAAGATCGTGTCCAGGTCCCTGGCGGCGATGCCTTCCCCGGTGTCGCTGACCTCCGCGACCGCCCGGCCGTCCCGCGCGGAGCAGGTGACCGTGACGGTTCCGCCGGGCGGGGTGGCGCGGATGGCGTTGCCGATGAGGTTGGTGATGACCTGGGAGATGCGGTCGGGATCCGCCTCGACCGGCGCCGGGGACACCGCCCGTTCGAGGGCGATGCCGGCGTCGTCCAGCTGTGGGGCCAGACGATCGGTGACCTGGGCGACCAGTCCCGACAGGTCCGTCTTCTCCGTTCGCAGCGACAGGCGGCCCTCCTCCGCCCGGGAGAGGGAGGACAGGTCGTCGGCAAGCCGGCGCAGGCGGCGCGACTCCCCGGCCAGGGGCGCCAGGCTGTCCCCGTCGAGGGGCATCACCCCGTCCAGCATGGCCTCGATCTGGGCGTCGATGACCGTCAGCGGCGTGCGCATCTCGTGGCCGACCTCCCCGATCAGCCGGGTCCGGCGTTTCTCGGTCTCCGCCAGGTGGTCGGCCATGGCGCGGATGTCCGTGGCGAGCTCATCGAGTTCGGTGATCGTCGAGGAGGGCAGCGCCGCCGAGTAGTCGCCCTGGGCCAGCCTGCTCGTGCCGTCCCTGATGTCCTCCAGGGATCGGGCTATGCGCCGGGACGCGACGACGCCGAGCAGCACCGCCGCGACGACGCCGACGAGCAGGCCGATGAGGAGCGCCTCGGTCACGGCCGTCATGATCTGCGGGCCGACGCCGCCGCCGGGGCCGCGGCCACCAGGGCCGGGGGAGTCCGCCACGCCCAGACGTCGGCCGATGAATTCTCGCGCCAGCATCGCCACCAGCAGGCCTGTAGCGGCCAGCGACACCAGGGCGACCGCGACGTGGGAGACGACCAGCCGGGTCCGTAGGCGGGTGGTCATGGCCGGCCCACGAACTTGTAGCCCGCACCCCGGACGGTGGCGATGAAGCGGGGCGCGTCGGCGTCCTCGCCGAGCGCGCGGCGGATAGTGCGGATGTGCACGTCCACGACCCGGTCGTCGCCGTAGAAGTCGTAGCCCCACACGTGTTCGAGCAGCTGCTGGCGCGACCACACCCGGCCCGGACGCGATGCCAGCGCCAGCAGCAGGTCGAAGTCCAGCGCGGAGAGCTCGACGGGTGAGTCATCGAGGCGGACCTCCCTGGCCTCGGGGGTGATCGTCAGTGCGCCGAAGCGCAGCACGTCGTCGGTGCCCTCCCGGGCGTTGTCCATGCGCCGGAACACGGCGTTGATGCGGGCGGCGACCTCGCGGACGCTGAAGGGCTTGGTCACGTAATCGTCGGCGCCGACGTTGAGTCCGACGAGTTTGTCGGTTTCCTCCGTCCGGGCGGAGACCACCATGACGTAGGTGGACAGGGTACGGCGCAGGGTGGACAGGACCTGGAAACCGTCGATGTCCGGCAGTCCGATGTCGAGCAGGACCAGGTCGACGTGTTCCTGCTCGAGCAGGCGCAGGGCGGCCCGGCCGGTGTCGGCCTCGAGGACGCGGTGGTGGTCCGCCTCCAGGTACTGGCGCAGCACGCGCCGAATGGCGGCTTCATCGTCGACGACAAGGATCGTTCTGCTCACAGTGTCCATTGTGGCTCATGGATCCGGCCCTCAGAAGCGCTTCACGCAATCTTCACGCCTGTCCCCTCAGAAGCCACACATCCGACTGGTGGAATGACAAGTGTCAGGAACA
Source organism: Corynebacterium guangdongense (assembly GCF_030408915.1). Classification (NCBI taxonomy): domain Bacteria; kingdom Bacillati; phylum Actinomycetota; class Actinomycetes; order Mycobacteriales; family Corynebacteriaceae; genus Corynebacterium; species Corynebacterium guangdongense. The sequence goes on along the minus strand of NZ_CP047654.1, from coordinate 2,631,881 downwards.
CAAGGAGTCCCCGGAAAGGACAGGACCATGAAGAAGATCACCAGGGCCGCCGTGGCGGGAATCGCCGCGCTCGCCATCGGCGTCGGCGGCACGCCGGCACTCGCCCAGACCACCGCGTTGACCGAGGAGGACGCCACCACGCTGCAGTTCATGCGCGAGGAGGAACGCATGGCCGGCGAGCTCTACCAGGAGTTCGCCGAGATGTACGACGGCGCCCGTCCCTTCAGCAACATCACGACGTCTGAGCAGCGCCACTTCGACACCGTGGGCCAGCTGCTGGAGCGCTACGAGGTCGAGGATCCGTCCGCGGGGCTGGCTCCGGGCACCTACGCCTTCCCGGAGGTCCAGGAACTCTACGACGGTTGGCTGGAGCAGGGATCCGTCTCGGTCGAGGCCGCCTACCAGGTCGGCGTCGACCTGGAGACCCGGGACATCGCCGACCTCCAGGCCGCCATCGACGCCACCGGCGAGGAGTCGCTCGACACCGCCTACGGGCACCTCAAGGCAGGCTCCGAGAAGCATCTCGCGGCGTACCGGAACGCCGTCGACGGCAACGTCGGCGCCGGAACAGGCGGGAGCAAGGGGGCCGGACACGGTGGTGGCCAGGGTCGCGGCGCCGGGATGGGCCAGGGCGCCCGTGGCGAAGGCAGGGGCCAGGGCATGAGCGCCGGTGAGGTCACCGGACCGCGCGCGCAGTCCGGGGACTGCCCGGTCGCCTAGCTCGGGAACGGACCTCGTCGGAGGTGGGGCCGGGAGCACTGCCCGACGAGGGCATCCATGCGGTAACACTTGTGGATTGCTAGCCGATACAGACTGGTAGTAAATGCACGCGAACCCCCTTGAAGGAGGGAACATGCTCAGCTCCGTCATCGACATCAGCTTCGAGATCCTCAACTACCTGATCATGGTCTTCAACGGCCTGTTCCACATGGCCGGCTAGCTCGTCGACTGCAGTCCGCGGCACGACCGGGCCGCCTCCCTCAGGGGAGGCGGCCCGGTCGTGGTTTTCCGCCCCGTCGCGGCCCGGGGAAGGGCCCCGCCGACGGCCGGGTGTTGTCCAGGGTGAAACAACACCCCCGGGAGGGCGTCGCCGCGGCCGTTACCAGGGCCCTCGCCATTCTCCGGACGTTCTAGACGGGCGGATCGATGATCCCGTCGGCGTAGGCGCGGGCGGCGATCGTCACCCCCAGATCCCGCACAGCCGTGCGGAAGCGCGCCCGCGCCGGCCCCGCCACCATCGGCGAGATCTGCCGCCAGCCCGCGTCCCAGTTGAGTACCTGGAAGCGCGGCTGTTCCACGTGGAACAGCCGCCTACGCGGCATCGTCTCCGCCAGAATCTCCTCCCCCAGGGCGAGCACGCGGGCCGCCCCCGGGGTCAGCGTCCGGCCCTTAAGCAGCGTGTGGACGAATCGTTCGGGGCCCGCGCCGCCGAGTTCGCCCGTCGACGCCCGTGCGAAGGGGAAGAACTCGTTGGGGATGCGCCCGTGCCCGTGCCAGTTGCGCAGCGAGGTCTGCCGCGACTGGTTGTCCACTAGGGAATAGACCAGACAGTCGGTGAGGAAGGCGTCGTCAAGCAGGGCGGGGGAGGGGCCGCGGAAGATGTCCTTGTCGCGGACCCAGGTCAGCCCGTGCGCCTCGATGTCGGTGTGCACCGCGCGGCGCACGGCGAAGACGACCGCCGCGCGCCAGATGTTCTCGCGGGTGACCTCCCGGCCGTGCGCCGAGCCGAAGCCCATCGAGTAGAGCCCGGTGTACTTCGCCGAGTACTGCACGTTGTCGCCGTTGTTGTGGAGGTAGCCGAGCCAGCCGCGGCGCATCACCAGTGGCGCCCGCGGCCCGGCCGGATCGAGCCCGTTGGTGGTCAGGGGGGCGTCCGGGTCACGGTGCTCGGCCACCGGAATCTCGGCCAGCCAGGCGGAGATGGTCGAGTGCTTGTCGACGACGCGCGGGCGCCACACACCGGCCGCCCCGGGGCCGAGCACCGGGAACTCCGGCGCGGCCCCGTCCGCGCCGAGCTCCCAGTGGGCCAGCACCACGCCCCAGTGCCGGGAGGCGCCGTCGAATTCGCCGGCGTTGAAGAGGAATCCGCCGCGGAAGCCGAAGCGTGAGGTCAGGGCGCGGGTGAAGGCGGCGAAGGAGGGGCTGGTCAGGTAGCCGGCCTTGGTGAAGAAGACGATATGGAAATCGCGCTCGTAGCCGAACTCCGCCGCGATGCCCATCGCCCGGAAGTAGAACTGGGTGTAGAGCTCGCTGCGCGCGTGGCCCAGACCGTCCATCTCCCCGGCGACGGCGGTGCTGGCGACCGAGGCCTTGCGCGCGCCCTCGTAGTCGGTGGCCTGGGCGTAGGGCGGGTTCGCCAGCAGCACGATCGGGCGTCGCCGCCGCAGTGCGTCGAGCAGGCCCGCCGGCAGCGCGCTGAGGGGGTCGTTGAGGAAATCGAAGGCGAAGACCGCCGCCGCCTCCGGGTTGGCGGCGGCGTCGACCTCGTCGAGGTGCAGGGTGGAGGCGTAGAGCTCGCCGAAGGCGCGCGGCCGGGTGAGGTTGAGGCCGCCGCAGGCCGGATCCCAGACGACGAAATCCTCATGCCAGGCGGGGCCGAGATGGGCGTCGAGAAGCTCATGCGCCCGGTGGGCCCAGGGCAGCGGGGTCCAGAAGGCGCCGCGCATCCGGCGCCCGTGCCCGGCGGCGGGCTGGGTCATGTCACCGGGTCACTTGCGCTTGGCGACGGCGCCGGCGACCGCCCGCCACCCCAGCATCAGCAGCGCGGACATGATCGAGGCGACCAGGATGAAGGACCAATGCGGGACGGCCGCGTTGCGCAGTCCCCAGATGCTCAGGCCGATGACGACCGTGACCACCCACGCGGTCACCCCGGCCGGGCGGACCCGGCCACCGTCCCACTTGGCGGCGACGATGACGATGAACGCGACGGCCACGCCGAGGGCGAAGGGCCAGTACGTCGAGAGGACGCCCGCCAGGCTCAGCGCCATGCCGTCACCGCGGTGCGCCATGCGGGCGAAGGTGGCGAAGGCGAAGACGGCGACCAGGTCGGCGACGAGGACGGTGACGCGGTTCATGCGGGGGAACTCCTCAAACTCAGGCGGTGGACGGGCTCAAGTCTAGGCCACCTCGGTCGTGTTCCGGCCCTCCCGCCGGGCGGTGAGCTGGCGCGGGCCGGAGAAGCCGTCCCGGGCGTAGCGCAGGAAGTACACGACCCAGCCCAGGACGGTGACGAGCAGGAAGCTGATGGCGCGGTAGACGATCGCGGCGGAGGTGGCGTTGACGACGGTCATGCCCGTCGCCACGAGCACCGCGATGATGGCCGCCTCGACCGTGCCGAGCCCGCCCGGGGTGACCTGCGCCGAGCCGGCCAGCTTGGCGGTGATGTAGGCCAGCGCCACGCCCATCACGGTGGTCTGGTTGAGGCCCGCCTCGAGACCTGGCAGCGCGCCGGTCACGGCCCACACGGCCAGCCACAGGGTGGTGGCGTCGAAAAGCCGGTTGAGCAGCGAATTCAGCGAGGTCACCGCGAAGGCCGACGCCGGGAAATCCACCGTGTCGAGCTGGCGGATCTGCTCGACGGTGGTGGCCACGCCCGCGTCGGGGGCGCGGCGCAGCAGCCGGTTGAGGCGCGGCAGCAAGGTGCGCGTCCACGCCTCGAGGCGCTGCGGGTTGCGCAGGATCCAGTAGACGAGCCAGCCCGCGACCGCCATGACGGCGAAGCTCACGGCCAGTGACCACACCGACGCCTCCGCGCCGAGGAAGAGGACCGCGGCGACGGCGATGACGATCAGCCACATCGTCGAGATCGCGGAGGAGATGACGAAGAACCAACCGCACAGGAGTACCGACGCGCCCCACCGGCGCTGCACCTGGAAGGTCAGCACGGCGGAGAACGCCGCCCCGCCCGGCAGGGAGGTCGACCACGCGTTGGACGCCAGAGTCAGGGCGTTGGCCTCCCCGAGGGAGACGTCGGTGTGGCCGGCGGCCAGCAGCCGGCGCATGACCTCGGCCATGGCCAGCAGGGAGAGCAGGGAGGAGAGGACGGCCAGGGCGAGGGCGGGTGGTTGGGCGTCCCGCAGCTCGGTGAGGGCCTGCCCGAGGAAGTCCAGCTGCTCCCGGAACAGGACGAGCAGCACGACGAGAACGCCGAGACCCGCCAACCACGTGAACCAGCGGTTGGCGAACAGCGAGCGGACCTGCGCCATCGGCGGAGTTACTCCTGCCCCGGGCCGCGCAGGTGGCGGCGGCCGCCGTCGGTCTCGAGCTCGCCGTTCTCCCGCTCGGTGTCCGAGCCGTAGCCCTGCTGGCGCAGGCGGGCCATGAGCTCGGCGAAGGGCACCAGCTCGGTGTCCTCCCCGGCGGAGATGCCGCCGCGGGCGGCGGTGTCCTCCTCCACCACCGTGGCTTCCTCCACCGGGATCTCCTCGCGGGCCGCCGGATCGTCCGCCGTGGCCAGCCCGTAAACCTGCTCACTGGTGGTGGCGGGGTCTTCGCGCTCGCCCGCCCGCTCCAGCACCGCGACGGTGCCCGTGCCGGTGCGGGTGGGGGGGCCGGTGCCGGCCGACGACTCGGAGGCCGGTGCTGCGGCCGGGGCGGCGTGGGCACGCGAGGGCGCCCGATCACTGTGCGCCGGAACGCGGACGTCCTCGTCCTCCTCGCCGGGGGAGTGGCCGCCGATGCGGTGGTAGGCGGCCTTGACGGCGCGGGGCGCCCACCAGTTGTCCTCGCGCAGCAGGTGCATGACCGCGGGCACGAGCAGCAGGCGGATGATGGTCGCGTCGATGGCCAGCGAGAAGATCATGCCGAAGGCGATGTATTTCATCATGACGATGTCGGAGAAGGCGAAGGCGGCGGCGACGACGATCATGATGAGCGCGGCGGCGGTGATGATGGAGCCGGTGCGGGCGGTGCCGTAGGTGACGGCCTCGTCCGTCGACGCGCCCTTGTCGCGGGCCTCGACCATCCGGGAGACGAGGAAGACCTCGTAGTCCGTCGAGAGTCCGTAAAGGATGACGACGATGAGCACCAGGACGGGGCTCATCAGCGGGCCCGGCGTGAAGTTGAGCGGGCCGGAGCCGAGGCCGTCGACGAACATCAGGGTCAGCAGGCCGACCGTGGCGCCGATGCCGAGGAAATTCATGATGACGGCCTTGGCCGGCAGGACCAGCGAACCGAAGAGCAGCGCCATGAGCAGGAAGGTCGCCACGACCATGTAGAGCATCAGCCAGGGCAGCCGTTCCAGCAGCGCCTCGATGGACTCGATCTCCATCGCCGGGGTGCCGCCGATGTAGAGCCCGACGCCGGGCGGCGCCTCGATGGCGCGCAGCTGCTCCATGACCCAGGCGTTGTCCTCGCGGTCGGCGATGCCCGCCGAGAGCACTGTCGTGCCCTCGACCGTCTGGGTGGAGGGGGCCATCGGGGCGGTGAGGCCCTCGATGGCGCGGGTCTGCATGATGACGTCGACGAGCTGCCGGTTGTCCGCGTTGGTGACCACGAGCTTGATCGGCTCGGTGCGGAACTCGGGGAACTGCTCGTTGAACTCGTCCTGGGCGAGACGGGTCTCCTGGGTCGGCGGGAGGTAGGTCTCGTTGATGCCGCCGAACTTGATGCCGGCGACGGGCAGCGTCATGAGGATGAGCAGGCCCGCCGACGCCACGGTGACGGACTTGGCGTGGGTGATCGCCCAGCGGGGAATCCGGAACCAGACGGTGTCCTCGATGCGCCGCGCCCGGCGGGCGGTGCGGCGCAGGGACCATCGGTCGATGTTGGGCCCGAGCATGCCGAACAGCGCCGGCAGCACCGTCACCGACAGCAGCGCGGCCAGGCCGATCGCCGCCATCGCGCCGTAGGAGACGGACTTGAGGAAGGCCTGCGGCATCATCAGCAGGCCGGAAAGCGCGACGACGACCATGAGCGCGGAGAACACGACGGTGCGCCCCGCGTGCTGGGTGGTCAGGGCCACGGCGTCCTCGACGGAGCGGCCCCTGTCCAGCTCCTCGCGAAAGCGCGAGACCATGAACAGTCCGTAGTCGATGGCCAGGCCCAGGCCGAGGATGGTGACGACGGCCTGGGAGAAGACGTTGACCTGCAGCACGCCGGCGAGCATGGAGAGGATGCCGAGGGCGCCCATGATGGAGAAGACGCCCACGATCAGCGGCATGGCCGCGGCGACGACCGAGCCGAAGACGAAGAGCAAGACGATCGCCACGAAGGGCAGGCCGATGCGCTCGGCGCGCTGGATGTCGGTGGCCATGCCCTCGTCCAGGGCGTCGGCCACGGCGGTGGCGCCGGCCACCTGGACGGTCATGCCCTGGGGAAGTTCCGTGGCGGGCACCCGCAGCGCGTCCTCGATGGCGCGGTAATCCTTGAGCGTCTGCTCGCCGTCGCCGGCCAGCGAGACCGCGGCGAAGGCGGTGGTGCCGTCCTCGCTGATCAGCTGCTGGTTGCGGTTGTCGAACCAGCTGACGACCCCGGCGATCTGCTCTGGGTGATGGGCCCGGAGGCCGTCCAGGTGGGCGGTGGCGGCCTCGGTGACCGCCGGATCGGCGACGCCGGCGGGGGAGCTGTAGAGGAGGATGACGTCACCGGAGTCGTCGCGGCCGAAGACCTCCTGCTCGATGGCCGCCGCCGTGGTCGAGGAGGCGCCGGGGTCCTCCCAGCCCTCCTGGCTGAGGCGGGAATCGAGCCGGGTCCCCCAGCCGAGGAAGAGGCCGAGGATGAGCAGGAGCATCACCCAGGGGATGATTTTTCGGTACCGGTAGGAGAAGTATCCCCACTTCAAGAACATCGTGGCTGGCCTTCCAATGTCGTGGTGTGGGTGCGTGCCTAGTGCTTCGAATTGAGCAGGGCGGACAGGGGGCGGAACGGCTGCAACCAGGCGCCGGTCTCGGGCAGCTGGTCAAGGTTGACGCGCGGCAGCGGCTCGCGGAACACGCCCGGGATGTCCTCGAGGTCGATGAAGTCGAACCTCTCGGAGGCCACGGCCCAGGCGGCGTGCTCGTGGAAGCCGATGACGGTGACGGGCAGGCCGGCGCCGGCGAGCTCGTCGAGCGTGTCCTGGAAGTTCTGGCCGTCGGCGGAGGCGACCACCACGCCCTTGAGCACGCCCTCCTCGGCGCGTCGGCGGATGTGGGCGATCATGTCCGGATCGACGTCGGAGTCCTCGTCGGTCTTGGGCTTGGCGAAGACGGCGAAACCGACGTTGCGCAGCGCCTCCACCCACGGGCGCACCACGTCCGCACCGCCCGGGGCGACGTTGGTGAAGACGGTGGCCTCCGGCTCGACCCGCTCACCGGTCACGTGTGAGAGCTCCTGCGCGCGCTGGATCAGCCACCGGCCGATGGCGTCGAAGCGGGGACGGTTGCCGGCCGAGGGGCGGCCGCCCAGGATCGCGCCGAGGCCCATGTCCAGGTTCGGGGCGTCCCAGACCAGCAGCAGGCTGTTGGGGCCCGGGGCGGCTCCGGCGGAGTAGTGGTGTGTGGACTCGTGGATGTCGGACACGGTGGTCACCGCTTTCAATGGGAACTACGGAATATAAGGAGAGGGGGCGACGGGACATTCGTCCCACCGCCCCTTCATGGTAAATCGTCGCGGGTGCTTAAGGGTTCGGGGCCTCCGTGCGGCGCCACAGGTACTCGCGGATGACGTGGTCCTTGTCCAGGCCCTTGCCCTCGAATTTGGTGATGACCTGGCGGTCGGTCAGCAGCGGGGCCTCCGCCCACGGCCAGCCCTTGTACTCGAGCAGCGGCTCGACCTCGACGAGTTCGTCGATCCACTCGGCGTAGTCAGCGTGGTCGGTGGCCACGTGCAGGACGCCGCCCGGCTTGAGGCGGGTGGCGATCAGCCGCAGCGGGCCCGACTGGATGATGCGGCGCTTGTTGTGGCGTGCCTTCGGCCAGGGGTCCGGGAAGAAGACGCGCACGCCGTCGAGGGAGTTCGGCGCGATCATGCGGGCGAGGACCTCGATGCCGTCGCCACGGACCATGCGGACGTTGTCGATGCCGCCGCGCACGACCGCGCCCATGAGCTTGGCCAGGCCGGGCTTGTACAGCTCGACGGCGATGACGTTGGTGTCAGCCTCGAGCGGGGCCATCGCGGCGGTGGAGGTGCCGGTGCCGGAGCCGATCTCGACGATGGTGGGGTGTCCGCTGCGGCCGAACCACTCGTCGACGTCAATGACCTCGTCGGCGAGCACCTTGCCCATGTGGGGGAATTTCTCGTCCCACATGGCCTGCTGGTTGTCGGTGAGCGTGCCGCGGCGGAAGCTGACGGTGCCGAGGCGGGGGTAGTCGAGTCCGTCGGTGAACTCGGTCTGGAGGGGCCGACCCTGCGGCAGTTCGCCGATGTCGGAGGAGGGGTTGTCGGTGCTGTTCATCTCCTTCATTGTCCACGTGACGTGCGATGATTCAAACTTTCGCGGGGCCGGTCATGACAGGGGCGCTTCTCGACGCCGGAATCGTCGTCGCTCCAGCACCCCACAGCACGGTTCCTGGGGGTCCGCTGGGAACGGGAAGTACCCGGGGGTGACTTTCCGGTTCGCTCTCCGAACGTTGACTCGTCCCCGATATCGGCCCGTGACCGGCCATTTTCGATAGGATGGGGTGACCCGCACCCGGGCCTCCGCGCTAGGGCAGTTTCAGGGTTTCCTCGGCCCGAACCTTGTGGTAGATGCCCCAAAAGGGGGTGAATTTAACTTGTCGCAGGTCACAGTGACTTCTCCGTCTCCCGCTATTTCTGCAGGAAAACCAATGGTGGTGGCCGGCCTTATTTAGGTGGTACTAATTAATTGGTGGGGGTTGAGACGTTCTGGCGGATACTCTGGGAGCCGATACCTGCCATCAGCCTTTTCGTCAGGAGAACATATGACTAGCGCAGCAAACACCGTGAGGGGACTGGTCGGCGACGCGCCGACCTCCAATGAGCGACTCATCGCTTGGATCAACGAGGCTGTGGAGATGTTCCAGCCGGAGGACGTCGTCTTCTGCGACGGCTCCGAGGAAGAGTGGAACCGTCTGGCTGACGAAGCGGTCGAGAAGGGCACGCTCATCCGACTGAACGAGGAGAAGCGTCCGAACTCCTTCCTGGCGCGGTCCAACCCCGCCGACGTCGCCCGCGTGGAGTCGCGCACCTTCATCTGCACCGAGGACGAGCAGGACGCCGGTCCCACCAACAACTGGGCCCCGCCGGCGGCGATGAAGGAGGAGATGACCGAGGCGTTCACGGGCGCCATGAAGGGCCGCACCATGTACGTCGTGCCCTTCTGCATGGGCCCGATCAACGACCCGAGCCCGAAGCTCGGCGTCCAGCTGACCGACTCCCCCTACGTCGTCATGAGCATGAAGGTCATGACCCGCATGGGCCAGGACGCCCTGGACAAGATCGGCACCGACGGCGACTTCGTGCCCTGCCTGCACTCCGTCGGCGCGCCGCTGGAGGAGGGCCAGGAGGACGTCGCCTGGCCGTGCAACGACACCAAGTACATCACCCACTTCCCGGAGACCAAGGAGATCTGGTCCTACGGTTCGGGCTACGGCGGCAACGCCATCCTGGCCAAGAAGTGCTACGCGCTGCGCATCGCCTCCAAGATGGCCCAGGAGGAGGGCTGGATGGCCGAGCACATGCTCCTGCTCAAGCTGACCAGCCCGGAGGGCAAGTCCTACAACATCGCCGGCGCCTTCCCGTCCGCCTGCGGCAAGACCAACCTCGCGATGATCACCCCGACCATCGAGGGCTGGACCGCCGAGGTCGTCGGCGACGACATCGCCTGGCTGCACCTGCGCGAGGACGGCCTCTACGCCGTCAACCCGGAGAACGGCTTCTTCGGCGTCGCGCCGGGAACCGCCTACTCCTCCAACCCGATCGCCATGCGCACCATGGAGCAGGGCAACACCATCTTCACCAACGTCGCGCTGACCGACGACGGCGACGTCTGGTGGGAGGGCATGGACGGGGAGACCCCGAAGCACCTGATCGACTGGCGGGGCCGTGACTGGACCCCGGAATCCAGCGAGAAGGCCGCGCACCCGAACTCCCGCTACGCCGTCCCGATCGGCCAGTGCCCGACCGCGGCGCCGGAGTTCGACGACTGGCGCGGCGTGAAGCTCGACGCCATCCTCTTCGGCGGCCGTCGTGCCGACACCGTCCCCCTGGTCACCGAGGCCACCTCCTGGGAGCACGGCGCCATGATCGGCGCGACCCTCTCCTCCGGCCAGACCGCCGCCTCCGCCGAGGCCAAGGTCGGCTCCCTGCGCCACGACCCGTACGCCATGCTGCCGTTCATCGGCTACAACGTCGGTGACTACATCCAGAACTGGATCGACATGGGCAACAAGGGCGGCGACAAGCTGCCGAAGATCTTCCTGGTCAACTGGTTCCGCCGCGGCGAGGACGGACGCTTCCTGTGGCCGGGCTTCGGCGAGAACTCCCGCGTCCTCAAGTGGATCACCCAGCGCGTCGACGGCGCCGTCGGCGCCGAGGAGACCCTGGTCGGCAACACCGCCCGCCCGGAGGATCTGGATCTGAGCGGCCTGGACACCCCGATCGAGGACGTCCGCGAGGCGCTGGCCGTCAAGCCGGAGGAGTGGGCCGCCTCCGTCGAGGACAACGAGGAGTACCTCGAGTTCCTCGGCCCGCGTGTCCCGCAGGAGATTTTCGAGCAGTTCAACACGCTCAAGGAGCGTATCGAGGCTGCCGTCAAGTAGCCTCCGGCAGGTGAGAACCCGGCCCCGCCCACGCGGAGCCGGGGTTTTTCCTTTTCCGAGGTCACGGTTGCGTCGCGGGCGATGAAACGCGCTGCTCGTCGTTGTAAAATATGAGGGAAATCAGGGCCTCCGAGAATATTCCCGAGAACATTTCCGACGATGAGGAGACATGCCATGAGTTCGTCCATCAACCGTTTCAACCCCTTCGAGGAAATCCGCGCGCTGGAACGCACCTTTTTCGGCGACAACAGCGTCAGCGATTCCCTCACCCGCTCCGCCAACCGGGCACCGGCCACCGACGTCTACACCCGCGACGGCGAGTACGTCATTGAGGCTCACCTGCCGGGGGTCAAGAAGGAGGAGGTCTCCGTCGACGTCGATGACGGCCGCCTCACCGTGAGCACGCAGCGTCATGAGCGTGAGGAGGAGCACGAGGGTCGCGACTACCTCGTCCGGGAGACCACCTCGAGCTTCACCCGCACGGTCCGCCTGCCGGAGGGCGCCGACGTCAATGCCATCACCGCGCGGCTCGACGAGGGCGTCCTGACGGTCACCGTCCCGGTTCCCCAGGCCGTGGAGAAGAAGCGCACTATCGAGGTCACCGCCGGCGAGACCGAGAAAGATGAGACCAGGGCGGTGGAGTCCGAGGATTCCGAGGCCCCGGAGTCCGAGGCCATCGAGGGCTAACCGGCCCGCACGACGAGCACCAGGTTGGAGACGAGGAACTCCCGGACCACCGGCACGTGGACCAGCCACCAGGCCCACGCCGGGTGGTAGCGGGGAAAGGCCAGCTCGACGGTGCCCAGGTCGCGCTCCTCCACGGAACGGGCCCAGCGCAGGCCGTCGGCGCAGGAGACGTCGAAGAGGCTCGTCCCGAAGACGTTCTTCGGGGCGTGCCCCTTTTTCCGGGTGTAGCGATCGCGGGCGAAGTCCCCACCGAGATAGTGCTGCCACAGGCCGGTCTCATGCCCGCCGAAGGGCCCGAGCCAGACCGTGTAGGACAGCACGACCAGGCCGCCCGGCCGGGCCACCCGCAGCATCTCGTCGCCCATGGCCGGGAAATCCGGAACGTGCTCGGCGACGTTGGAGGAGTACACCACGTCGAAGGCGCCGCCGCGGAAGGGCAGCGCCGCCCCGTCGCCGCGCACGGCGGCCGCGACCTCGATGCCGGCCGCCGACATCTCGCCCACGTCCGGTTCCAGGCCGACGTAGCCCGCCCGCCGACGCGCGAAAGCCTCCGCGAAGTACCCCGGCCCGCCGCCGACGTCAAGCACCTCGCGGCCGGCGAGGCCGGCCCCGGTGGCGTCGACAAGCAGCGCCTCCACCAACCGGGCGGTGTCCTCGGCGAGGCCGCCGTAGAAGACGCCCGGCTGGCTCTGCTCGAAGCGGAAGGAACGCAGCAGGCGCCAGGATCGGCGCAGTGTTGCCAGGTCACGGGTCTGAGGGAAGCGCACGCGGTCAGTGTAATAGGCTGGGCACGATGAAAATCCTCCTGCTCTGCTGGCGTGACAGCACCCACCCCCTCGGTGGGGGGTCCGAGCGCTATCTGGAGCACGTCGGCGAGCACCTCGCTACCGCCGGGCACGAGGTGATCTACCGCTCCGCCGCGCACACCGAGTCCCCGCGCCGTTCGACCCGCAACGGCGTTCGCTACACCCGCGCCGGCGGCAAGTACTCCGTCTACCCGGCCGCCTGGCGCCTCCTGCTGCTCGGCCGCCTCGGAATCGGCCCGGCCCGGGGCGTCGACGTCGTCGTCGACACCCAGAACGGCATCCCCTTCTTCGCCCGGCTCGTCGCCGGCGCCCCGACGGTGCTGCTCACCCATCACTGCCACCAGGAGCAGTGGCCGGTCGCGGGCCCGCTGATCGGCCGCGTCGGCTGGTTCCTCGAGTCCCGCCTCGCCCCGCGCGTGTACCGCGGCGCGCAGTACGTGACGGTCTCGGAGTCCTCGCGCGAGGACCTCATCGCCCTCGGCGTCGACCCGGCGGACATCGAGATCGTCGCCAACGGCGTCGACCCCGTCCCGGCGACCCTGCCGGTGCTGCCCGCGGACCACCGCACCCACCTGCTCACCCTCTCGCGGCTGGTGCCGAACAAGCGGATCGAGCACGCCATGGACGTGATCGCCGCGCTCCGGGACCGGGATCTGGTCCTCGACGTCGTCGGTTCCGGCTGGTGGGAGGACAGGCTGCGTGATTATGCGCGCCGCCGCGGCATCGAGGATCGGGTCGTCTTCTACGGCCAGGTCACCGAGGACTACAAGCATGCGCTGCTCGCCCGCGCCGCCCTCCACCTCATGCCCAGCCGCAAGGAGGGCTGGGGCCTGGCGGTCACCGAGGCCGCGCAGCACGGCGTGCCCACCGTCGGCTACCGCGGCGCCGGCGGCCTGCGCGACTCCATCGTGGACGGGGAGACCGGGCTGCTCGTCGACGACGAGAGTGAGCTTGTCGACGCCACCCGCCGCCTGCTCGCCGACGCCCCCACCCGCCGTCGCCTCGGCGCGGCCGCCCGCGTCCACGCGGCCGGCTTCTCCTGGGCGGACACCGGCGCCCGTTTCGAGCAGGTGCTCAGTCGCGTCGTCGCGCGGCGGCGATAGCCAGCAGGCCCCACGGCAACGCCAGCCACCAGGCCAGCAGGAGCAGGCCCGGCACCGGCAGCGGCCGGGCCGCAGCGCCCGTCTCCACGACCGTCCCCCCGTCGACGACGACCCCGACGCCCAGCTCGGCCAGCCTGGCCAGGTCGCGCCGCGCCCACGCCTCACCGGCCGCCACCCAGCGGGGCGAGGGCGGGTCCACCACGCGCCCGTCGACGACCAGCGCCCCCGACTCCACCACCGACATCGCCTTGGTGGCGGGATCGACGATGACGAGGCCGTCGGCGCGGGTGGCCAACCCGGATCGGCCGGGGAAAAACACGTCCCGGCCCCCGGCGAAGGCCACCAGCTCCTCGTCGACGGCCACCGTCGCCGGCCGCAGCACGGTCAGCTCCCGGGGCGCGTCGGGCACCTGGAGCACCGCCAGCGCCAGCACCGTGGCCGCCAGCCACTCCCGCCGCATCAGCCCGGCGAGGGCGACGTAGGCGGGGATGGCCAGCATCACCAGTTTCTGCCCGTCGCGGACCAGCCCCGCCCCGGGAACGTGCTCCACCGCCCACCCGGTCAGCCCGGGCGCCAGCCACGTCAGCGTCGCACCGCCCAGGCCCAGGACGGCGAGGAGGAGCAGGGGGCGCGGGCAGCGTCGCCACGCGGTGGCCAGCACCAGGAAGAGCAGGACGCCGAACACCGCGAAACCGGCGGCGCGGGAGGCGGGCACGGCCTCGGCGTTCCAGATCCCGCCCAGGCCCAGCAGCGCGCCGGCGGTGCCGACCCAGGCCTCGGCGCGGGGGGCGAAGGCCGCCGCCGACGCCGAAGGCGCCGTCGAGGCGGCCAGCACCCCCGGGACCAGCCACGGCAGGGACGCCGCCAGGCCCACGAGCAGCGCGCCCACGCGGTGTCGACGTCCCCGGGCCGCGGCGACGGCGGTGAGCGTCGCCAGGAGCGCGCCGCTCGGCGTCAGCGAGGCGCCGATCACTCCCAGCCCGGCGAGCAGCGGCCGGCCGGCCAGCGACGCCGCCGCGACACCCGGCAGTAGCCAGGCCGCGATCACCAACGACCAGTGGCCCTGGAGCAGCCGCTCCACGATGAAGGGGTTGAGCACCGCGACCGTCATCGCCGCCGCGGCGGCCGGCGCGGAGGGCGCCAGCCCCGCCCGCGCCCTCAGCAACCGCGTCAGCCACGCCGCGGCCCCGGCCGCCAGCCCCGCCGCACCGATGATGAGCACCCGGACCAGCCACGACGCCGGCACCACCTGCCCCGCCAGCGCGAGCACCCCGTCCTGCGGGACGTTGCGGGCGGCGGTGTCGCCGAAGCCCAGCGCCGCCGCACTCAACGCCGGTTGATCGAGCACGAGCATGTCGCGGGCCGCGAGCTCGCCCGGCGCCAGCAGCGGCCAGGTCAGCGCCCCCACCAGCAGGACCGCCCAGGCCACCAGGGCGGTCAGGGCGAATCCCGCTTTCAGGGGGCGACCGCCAGCAGCCGCTCACGGCGGGCGGCGCGGATCCGGGCGACGGTCACCACCCCGGCCACCAGCAGCAGGAACGCGGCGGTGGTGAAGATCCACGCGATGATCTGCAGGGCGCGGAACAGCCGCAGCGTCGGGGTGACCAGGTCGAGCTGGGCCTGACGGGTCTCCTCGTCCCAGCGGGTCTCGGCGTGGAAGACCGTGCGCTCCGGGTGCGGCGGGCGCTGCGCCATCGCCTCGGCCTCCTCCGGGGAACCGGCGAGGAAGATGTAGTAGGTCTCCTCGGCGTCGAGGATGACGCCGGTGTCCGGCTCCACGGTCAGCACACGGTCGACCGTGTAGTACGGGGAGGGCTGCACGACCTCCTCTGCCGCCAACCCCAGGGCCGCCCGCTCCTCCGCCGAGTAGAAGCGTTCCGCGGGGCCGGTGAAGACGCGCTGGAGGGAGGTCATGCCGGAGCTGTAGTCGGTGACGGCCTGCTCCAGCGCGGACTGCAGGTCCCCGGAGTCCGTCGGGGCCTCGCCCTCGGCGTTCTGGGACCCCGCCGCCGCGCGCAGGAGGTCGACCGCGCCCAGGCTCTGGGAGTAGGTGAACACGTCGACGTCGCCGACCTTCGCCTCGTCGATGAAGTCGATCGGCGTGGAGTCGTTGGCCACCAGATCGAAGTAGGGGTACGAGCGGCGCTCGGAGGTCGGGGGGAAGAAGTGTGTCAGGCCCGTGCGGTAGCTGGGGACCGAGGTGATGTCCGTGGCCAGCGCGGGGACGGTCACGGACGTGCTGGAGACGGGTTCGGTCACCGGCAGGGCGCTGGCCCGGGCGAGGATGCTGTGGTCGGTGACCTCGGCGACCCGGAGGCCCTCGAGACGCACCGTCAGGTGGCTGTCGACCTTGACCTCGGAGAAGGCGTCCGCCGTGGCGGTGGTCGTTGCCCGGTCGAAGACCATCTGGCCGCTGACCCGGTAGCAGCCGAGGCGCGCCTGCGCCGGGTCGGCGCACGCCGGTTCGGCCGCGTTCTGCGGGGGCACTTCCTGGTTGGCCAGCCCCGACAGGTGCAGGGCCGTCGCCTCGGCGGGTTCGGTGCGGAAAGTGCCGAGCTGGCCGGTGGGGACCATGGTGCGGACGTCGGCGATCAGCGGGGGCACGACCGTGCCCAGAATCATGGCCAGGGCCGCCGCGACGAGGAGCCGGACGGCGGTGGATCGTCGCGGGGCGGGCCGGGACAAGGAGGGGACGGACACTCGCGGGCCTCCTTCGGCGTGACCTGCGCGGGGTATCGTGGGTGGACCCTGCCCCGCGGACGTAGATAGAACAATCCTTATGCCAACCCGAGAGTATAACCCGTCGCTCGACGGTGTTCGCGCCGTCGCCTCCTTTGGGATCATGGCCACCCATGTGGCGTTCCAGACGGGGGTGGATCCGGCGGGCCCGGTCGGCTCGGTGCTGGCGCGCTTCGACTTCTTCGTCCCGGTCTTCTTCGCGCTCTCCGCGTTCCTGCTGTGGCGCGGCGCGGAGCGTTACGTGGGCCGCTGGGGCGTCTACTACCGCAACCGGGCGGCGCGCATCCTGCCTGCGTATCTGGTCTGCGTCGCCGCGGTCATCCTGCTGCTTCCCGACGCCTCCGGCATGGACGCCACCCAGATCCTGGTCAACCTCACCCTGACCCAGATCTACGTCCCCGACGGGCTGGCGCCGGGGTTGACGCACCTGTGGTCGCTGTCGGTGGAGGTGGCTTTCTACCTGGTGATGCCGCTGTTCGCGGCCGTGCTGCTGCCCCTGCCCCGGCGCTGGCGGGTGGCGGCCATCCTCGGCCTGGCGGGGCTCAGCCTGGGTTGGGCCTGGCTGCCTGTCGTCGAGTCGACGCCGGCCGAGGGCGTGGCCAACCGCCAGATCTGGCCGCCGGCGTACGCGTGCTGGTTCGCGGTCGGGCTGATCGCGGCGGAGCTCGAGGACCGGGTCGGTCCTCGACTGCGCCGGGCCTTCGAGGTGCGCTGGGCGTGGTGGCTGGCCGCTCTGCTCATCGCCTGGGTCGCGGGCCAGGAGTGGTTCGGCCCGCTCGGCCTGACGCACCCGGACCCGGCCGAGTTCACCCGCCGGGTCCTGGCGGGCACCGTTTTCGCGGCCGTGGTGGTCGTGCCCTACGCGCTCGCGCCGGGGGACCGGCTCATGACCGGCCGACCGGCGCAGTTCCTCGGCCGGATCTCCTACTCGGTGTTTCTCTGGCATCTGCCGATCATGGCGCTGGTGTTCCCGCTGGCGGGCATCGGCTATTTTCAGGGCGGTTTCCTGCCCGTCTACGTGCTCACGGCGGTGGCCACGACGGTCGTCGCGGCCTGCTCCTATGAGTTCGTCGAGGAGCCCGCGCGGCGCCTGATCCGCGGCATCAGACAGGCCAGCGCGCCGGCGCAGACCGCGGTCAGCGCGATCTCGTCGCCCGCGTAGCCCGCCGCCGTCCACGGTGCCCGGGCCAGCCACGCGCCGGCGATTCCGGTGAGCGTCCCCGCCAGCAGCGCGGGCGGGAAAACGGTCACCCGGCGCGCCGCCCAGACCGCCCCCAGGGCGGCGAGGCCGACCCAGCCGGCGGCGAGGGTGAGGGCCAGCGCGGGCAGGATCACCCCGGACCCGGGGTCGGACCCGGACCCGGGGTCGGTGTCGGTGTCGCGGAGCGGGCGACCGCCGCGTCCCACGACGACCGCGGCGAGCAGGGCGAGCAGCCCCACGGCCCCGCCTACCAGGAGGAACGCGCGGTAGGCGCGCTCGGCGGCGAAGGAGAACTCCACCTCGCCGGCGAGGCCGGCCGGCACGACGAAAGCCTGCGTCGCGGCGTCGACGACGCGGGGGGTGAGCCCGACCCCGGCCACCTGCGCGCGCAGTCCGGCGTTGGCCGCGCGCCCGGTCATCAGCAGCCGCTCGCCGTCGGACGCCTCAATCACCCGCCCCGTGGGCTCGACGACGGGGGAGGGGTCGAAACCGGGCTCGGTGAGGGTCACCCAGTGCGCGTCGGATTCCAGACGGTGAACGCCCGCGGGAAGGTCGATGATCCCGGCGGCGGGTTCGCCGTCGATGCGCACCCCGGCGTCGGCGGCGACCTCCAGGCGCATGTCGCGGGCGGTGGTGAACTCGCGCAGCAGGACCCCGGTGTCGACCATGAGGCGCTGGAGCACGATCATCCGGGTCTCGGCGGAGGCGGGCGGCACGGTCACGACGCGCTCGATCGGGGTGGAGCTGAGCGAGACCTCCGCCAGCCCGACCGGTAGGGGATCGAGCAGGGTGATGCGCACGGCACCGGTGGCCGGGCCGGGGACGACGACCTCGGTGGCGCGGCCACGACGCAGCTCGACCTCGGTGTGCGCCTGGCCGTTGCTGACCAGCACCGTCGTGTCGCGCGTCGGGGTGATCGACAGGCGCGCCTGGGCGGCGATCTCGCCGGCCAGCTCCAGCCACTGGCCCTCGGCGGGGCCCGGCGTGGGCCACCAGGCGGTGTCGCCGCGCCCGTCGACGGCGGCGGTCACCGACTTGGCGGGGTCCGCGCCGCCGAAGGAGGTGGCATCGGCGGCGCTCGTCGACGCCCGCACCCGCCCCCCGCGTTCCACGACGCGGGTGCGCTCGCCCACCGAGGGGTAGTCGATCTCCCGGTTGCGGACGTCGGGGGCGTCGGCGGCGTCGAGAAGCGGGCCCGAGACCGGACCGCGCAGGGTGCCGTAGTTGCGGGCGACGGCCATGGGGGTGTCGGTGACGATCTGGCCGCCGGCGTCGACGAGCTCGCGCGGGCCCGGTCCGTGGAGTGTGTCGAGCAGCGCCAGGACCTCGCCGCCGCCGGCGACGGTGACCGGCGCCTGGTCGGTGATCATCATGTCGGCGCCCGGGTCGAGGAGAACGACCTCGAGCGGGCCGAAGCTCTCTCCCTCCAGCCCCCGGACGTCGCGCCCGCTGGTCACCCCGGCGTCCTCGTCGAGGTCGCCGCGCACCAGCAGCGCCCCGATGCCCAGGCGGCGCAGCGCCTGCGTCGCGTTCTCCGGATCGTGGTCGAGCATCGTCATCACCCCGTCGAGGCCGCGGATGGCCTCCGGCGGGACCAGCGGGATGGCGTCGCGCACCGCCCAGGGCACGTCCAGCAGCGGCTGCGCCGGCTCGTCGCGGGTCCAGCCCCAGTCCTGCCGGGCAAAGGAGGCCTCGGGGACGATGAGCGTGCGGGTGCCGGCGGCGTGCTCGTTGAGGTAGTCGGTGGCGGCGACCCAGTAGTCCGGGATCTCCTCCCACGTGCCACGCGGGGTGAGCCGCCCGGACCAGGCGGGGGAGACGGCCGCGAGCGCCACCAACGCGACCAGCGCGGCGCCCCAGAAGCGGCGCGCGGCGATACCGCCCAGGTGAGCGAACCCGACCAACAGCGGGATGCGCACCAGCGGGTCGAACTTGTGGAGGTTGCGGAAGGCCGCGCCGGGCCCGTCCAGAAACGCCAGCCACTGCTCGCCCAGCGGCCCGTGGGCGGCGCCGAGGATCGCGACGCCGAGAAAGAGCATGCTCACCCACAGCCCGTGCAGCGCCACCCGCTCCCGGCGCGCCAGCCCCGCCAGGCCCAGGGCGGCGACCGCCATCGTGGCCAGCACCAGCGCGGGCTCGGCCACCAGCAACCAGCCGGCCCGGCGTTCCGCGTCGACGAAAGGCGCCCAGGAGGTGGTGCCGCGCAGGATCTCGGCGAGATTGAGCCAGCGGGTGGTCACGTAGGCGGACTCGATGAAGTCCGTGAACGGCGGGGCGTAGGCGCCCAGCACCAGCAGCGGACCGATCCACCAGGCGCTGACCAGCGCGCACCCGGCCAGCCAAGCCAGCGCCGGGCCGAGCGCCCGGCGGTCGTGGCTGACGCGCCACAGCAGCAGCACGCCCGCAGGCAGGCAGGCCGCCAGCGTGGCGGTGGCGTTGACCGCCCCCATCAGCGCCACCGGGACGACCGCGCGGGCGGCGGATCGCCAGGTCAGGCGTTCATCCAGCAGCGCCGCCAGCACCCAGGGGGCGAGCATGACCGGCCAGGTCTCCGAGGAGATGGCGGTCAGCGTCGTCAGGCTGCGCGGGGAGAAGGCGAAGAGGCCCGCGGCCAGGATCCGGAACGCGGGCGTGCCCACCCGCAGGCGTTCCAGCAGCACCAGCATCCCCGAGAAACCGACGCCGACGACGACCGTCCACCACGCCCGCTGCGCCACCCAGTCCGGCAGGAAGTCCGTCGCCAGGAAGAACGGCCCCTGCGGGAAGAGGTAGCCGTAGGCCTGGTTCTGCAGCTGGCCGAGGGTGAAAGTGTCCGTCCACGCGTGCGTCGCGCCGGCCAGGAACCCCGCCGGGTCGACGAGCAGGTCGAGCTTGGTGTCGGCGGCGGTGCGGCCGGGCTCCTGCGCAACCATGAGCAGGGCGATGAGCAGCCACGCCGCCGTATGTGTCAGTCGGGCGCGCACGCGGGGTTACTGACGGGTGCCGTACTCCGGGTCGCCCAGCAGCGCCTGGTCGGCGGGGACGGCGTTGGAGGTCGGGACGCTGTTCTGCCCGGAGAAACCGGCGACGCCGACGACGGCGACGACTCCGAGAGCGACGCCGACGACGGAGCTCGCGACAACGGGACCGAGCGTGCGGCGGTTGAGGGAATCCGATTCGAAGGCCATGACCAGTAACCTACCAGGCGCCTAGTCCTCCCCGTCACCCCCGGAAGCGCGTGGCGGGACGATGAAAACGGGGATCCCCGCCTTCCGGAGAATCCCCTCGGACGTCGAGGTCGTGAACCACGTATGCGGGCCTGAGCGGGCGCGGGTGCCGGCGACGATGACGTCCGCCCCGAGCTGGACCGCCGCCTCGCTGATCGCGGTGGCGGTGTGACCGGTCGACTCCACCAGATGGGCACGGGCGGTCAGGCCGAGGGAACGGGCCAGCGCGATGCCCTCCTCGGACAACGCCAGCGCGTCCTCGTAGGCGGGATCGGCGCCGACGTTTTCGGCGCCGATGGTGGTCTGCGGCAGCCCGGTGCGCCCGAGCGCCCGGGTGGCCTGGGAGGTCACCGGCTCCCAGGCGGTGAGGATCTCGATGTCGACGGGGCGCAGCAGACGGGCTGCTTCCGTCAGCGCATGGCGGGCTTCGGGGCTGCCGTCGTAGGCGATCAGCATTCGGGTCACGGCGCGGTGTGCTCCTTCCACGGGACGGTTCCTCCATTACCCTAGTGCGGACCGGCCCCTACCCGTCCTCAGGAACCACATGCATCTTCGTCGTCTCTTCAGCGTCCTCGCCCTAGGCGGGGCGCTGTCCGCGTGCGCGCCGGCGGGGCCTGCCGACGCGCCGCCGGCGACCTCCGCAGCCCCCGTGACAACCACGACCACCACGACAACCACGACGCAGACCGTGACGCACGAGCCCCGGCCGACGCCGCCGCCGGCCCCCTCCCCGGAGCAGGTGGCCGCCTCGCGAGTGCCCGCCGACGAGCGAGCCCGGGTCGCCTCGCTGATGATGGTCGGGGTCACCGACTATGACGACGCGCTGTGGAAGCTGCACCAGGGTGTCGGCGGGATCTTCATCCCGAGCTGGGCCGACCCCGGGCTGCTCACCGAGCCGGGCCGCGACGTCGCCGCCCTGCGCGCCGCCGTCGGCCGGCCCTTCGCCGTCGCCATCGACTTCGAGGGCGGCCGCGTCCAGCGCCACTCCCAGGTGCTGGGGTCCTACCCCTCGGCCGGGGAGATGGCCGCGACGATGGACCCCGCCCAGGTCGAGGAACTCGCCCACACGATCGGGCAGAGCCTGCGTCATCACGGCGTCACCGTCGACTTCGCCCCGGTGCTCGACGTCGGCGGCGCCGGGCTCGACGTGGTCGGCGACCGCGCCTTCAGCGCCGACCCCGTCGTCGTCGCCGAGTACGGCGCCGCCTTCGCCCGCGGCCTGGAGCGCGCCGGGGTGCGGCCGGTGTACAAGCACTTCCCCGGCCACGGCCAGGCCAGCGGAGACAGCCACCTCGGCGAGGTCGTCACCCCGCCGCTGCAGGCGCTGGCCGGTCACGACCTGGCCGCCTTCGCCGGGGCGCTCGAGCGTCACCAAGCCCCTGTCATGGTGGGGCACATGGTCGTCCCCGGCCTCGGCGACGGCCTGACCCCCTCCTCACTCAACCCCGCCGCCTACCGGCTCCTGCGCAGCGGCGACTATCCGGACGGGCACCCCTTCGGGGGCCTCACCTACACCGACGACCTCTCCGGAATGAAGGCCATCACCGACACGATGAGCGTGCCGCAGGCGGTGACCGCGGCGATCGGCGCCGGCGCGGACCAGGCCCTGTGGTCCTCGGGCACCGACATCATCCCGGCCATCGACGCCGTCCAGCACGCCCTCGCCTCCGGGGCCATCGACCGCGCCGCGCTCGACGACGCCGCGTTTCGCGTGCAGCTTCAGCTGGTCCATTCGGGGCTCTAGAACTAGGAACTTGCGCACGTGAGGGATAACCTGTTAGGCGTGAGTGAGCCAACGCAACAACGCAAGTCGGGCCGGGGGTGGAAGATCCTCCTGGGCGTGATCATCGGACTGATCCTGATCGCGGTCGTCGGTTACGGAATCGACTACTTCGGCAACAGGGACAAGGTCGCCCGGGGAACCTCGGTCGGTGGCGTCGAGATCGGCGGGCTGACCCCGGCGGAGGCCGAGGCGAAGCTGCGCGCCGAGCTCGGCGACGTCGGGACCCGCCCGGTCACCGTCACCGCCGGCGAGCAGGACGCCGTCCTCATCCCGGCGGACTCCGGCCTCGGCATCGACTGGGAGGCCACCGTCGCCCAGGTCGGGGAGGAGTCGGCGAACCCGGTGACCCGCCTGCGCGGCCTGCTCAGCGACAACGAGGTCCCGGTCGTCTCCGCGGTCGACGAGGCTGCCCTGGCTCCGCAGCTCGACCGCGTCACCGGCGAGCTCAGCACCGCCCCGACGGACGCGTCACTGACGCTGGTCGAGGGCGAGGTCGAGGTCACCGACGCCGTGCTCGGCCAGACGGTGGAGCGCGGGGCCCTGTCCGCCGCCGTACGCGAGGGCTGGCTCAACCCCGAGGGGGTGGCGGTGGAGCCGCAGCCGGTCGAGCCGGCCATCACCCAGGAGATCGCCGAGTCCATCGCCGACGGCCCGGCCAAGCAGGCGATCTCCGGCCCGTTGACCGTCCACGGCGACGGCGCCGACGCCACCATCGAGCCGGCTCAGCTCGGTGAGGTCCTCGCCTTCCGCAACGACCCGGCCGTCCCCACCATCCACGTCGAGGTCCGCCCGGAGCCCGCCCAGGCGCTGCTCGAGGAGCAGCTGGCCGGCACCGAGACCGAGGCGGAGAACGCGCAGATCTCGACCAGCGGCGCGATCACCCCCCACGTCGACGGCCACGTCGTCGACTGGGAGGCCACCATGGCCGACTTCCCGGCCCGCGTCCTCGGCGAGCAGCCCCGCGAGTGGGACGCCACCTACACCGAGGAACCGGCGACCTTCACCACCACCGACGCCGAGAACGCCACCTTCAACGAGGTCATGGGCGAGTTCACCACCTCCGGTTACTCGCCGACCTCCGGCGAGAACATCGCCGTCATCGCGGCCGACCTCAACGGCGTCATCGTCTCCCCGGGCGCCACCTTCTCCGTCAACGCGTTCACCGGCCCCCGCGGCACGGCGCAGGGCTACGTCGAGGGCGGCACCATCGAGAACGGCCGCGCGGGCCGCGCCGTCGGCGGCGGCATCAGCCAGTTCGCGACCACCCTCTACAACGCGACCTACTTCGCCGGTCTCGAGGACGTCACGCACACGCCGCACTCCTACTACATCTCCCGCTACCCGGCGGGCCGCGAGGCGACGATCTACGACGGCGCCATCGACCTGGCGTTCCGCAACCAGACCAACGTCCCGATCCGCATCGAGGCCTCCGTCGGCGGCGGCAACGTCACCGTGCGCATCATGGGCACCAAGCTCTACAACGTCGAGTCCGTCTCCGGCGGGCGCTGGGCGCCGACCAAGCCCAAGGAGCTGGAGCTCAGCGGCGAGGACTGCATCCCCTCCGGCGGCATCGACGGCTTCACCACCTCCGACACCCGCATCGTCCGCGATCTGGCCGGCAACGAGGTCTTCCGCGAGACCCAGACCACGGTCTACGACCCGCAGCCGATCGTGCGGTGCAGCTAGGCCCGGGGGTCCATGCTGATCGCTGACGCGATTGTCCCGGTCGCGCTCGTCGTCGCGCTGGGCTACGTGCTCACCCGCACCGGCATCTTCCCCCGGGAGGGAATCCCGGCGCTGGCGCGCTTCGTGGTCAAGGTGGCGTTGCCCTTCCTCATCTTCGCCAATATCGCGGCGGTGGACGTCACGGAGGTCGTCAACCCGGGTTACCTGGCGGTCTACGCGATCGTCTACGCCCTGATGATGCTGCTGGGCGTCGGCTACTCCCGGCTGGCGTCCCGGAGCCGGCACCGGGGCATCTTCCTCGGCCTGGGGATGTCGGCGACGAACAACGGGTTCATGGGCTACCCGATTTTTCTGATTCTCCTGCCGGACTGGGCGGGGGTGGCCATCGGGATGGCGATGATCATCGACAACGTCATCATCATCCCGGTTTCGCTCTTCCTGGCCGAGCGGGCCGCCGGCGGCGGCACGAGCGCTGGGGAGCAGATCCGCCGGGCCCTGCGCAACCTCATCACCCACCCGCTGGTCATCGCGGTCCTGGGGGCGATTCTCGTGTCGGTCTCCGGGTGGGAGCTGCCGGGGGTGCTGGCCTCGGTGACGCGGATGCTGGGTGAGACCGCCTCGGGCGTGGCGCTGTTCACCATCGGCGGGATGCTGCTGGGGCTGGACTGGCGCTCGACGGGGCGCGACACCGCGGTCGCGGTGGTCGGCAAGCTGGTGGTGGCGCCGGCGCTCGCGCTGGGGCTGGCCCTGCTGATGCCGGGGATGGACGCGACGTCGATGGCGGCCGTGGTCATTCTCTGCGCATTGCCGGCGTTCTCGATTCTTCCCTCGCTGGCGCTGGACTACGGCGAGGAGGAGTTCTGCGCGGGTGCGGTGATGGCGCAGACGCTGGTCTCCTTCGCCACGCTGGCGGCCTGGATCGGCGTGGTCGGGGCGCTGGGCTGGCTCTAGGCGCGGCGGCGGCCCGGGCCGGCGCACGACCCCCACTATCCTGGTCCCCATGAACCCACTGATCACCGTCGACGAGCTCGGCGACCAGCTGCTCCTCGACGTGCGCTACCCCGGCCCCGGCTCCCCGGTCGACGGGCGGGCCGCCTACCGCGCGGCCCATATCCCCGGCGCGGTCTACCTGGACATGGACACCGTCCTCGCCGCCCCGCACCTGCCCGGTGAGACCGGCCGCCATCCGCTGCCCTCGCCGGAGACGCTGCAGGCGGGGCTGCGGGCCGCGGGTGTCGACGAAGATTCCGCGATCGTGGTCTACGACGACTGGAACTCCATTGCCGCCGCCCGCGCCTGGTGGCTGCTGCGCCACGCCGGCCTGCGCGACGTCCGCGTCCTCGACGGCGGCTGGCGGGCCTGGACCGGCCCGACCGAGTCCGGCGAGGTCACCCCGGAACCGGGCACCGTCACCGTCGCCTACGGCTCCCGCTCGCTTCTCGACGCCACCTCCGCCGCCGCCTTCGACGGCCTGCTTCTCGACGCCCGCCCCGCCAACCGCTACCGCGGCGAGGACGAGACCATCGACCCCGTCGCCGGCCACATCCCGGGGGCGGTGAGTCTGCCCGCCCTGGACCTGGTCTCCGGGGGCCGGCTGCGGCCCGCCGACGAGCTGGCCGCGGTCTTCGTCGACCACGGCGTTACCGCCCCCGGCCAGGCGGGCGCCTACTGCGGATCCGGCCTGCAGGCCTCGCTGGTGGCGCTGGCGGCCAGCGTCGCCGGCGTCGACGAGGACCTCGCGGTCTACGCCGGCAGCTGGAGCGACTGGATCACGGATCCCGCCCGCCCCGTGGCGAGATAGCTAGCCTGGGGGCATGACACACCTGAGCATCGGAGTCCAGAGCTCGCGCTTCGTGGAACGCGAGGTGGAGACCCCCGCCGCCACCGGCCACGACCTGCTGGTCGAGGTCGAGGCCGTCTCCGTCAACCCCCTCGACGTGGCCGTCGCGGGCGGCGCCGGGGACGGCACCGTCCTCGGCTTCGACGCCGCCGGCACCGTCCGCGCGGTCGGCCCGGACGTGACGCTGTTTCGGCCCGGCGACCGGGTCATGTACGCCGGCCAGATCGACCGGCCGGGCAGCAACCAGCGCTACCAGCTCGTCGACGAGCGCATCACCGGCCCCGCCCCCCGCACGGTGTCCTGGGCGGAGGCCGCCGCGCTGCCCCTGACCAGCATCACCGCCTGGGAGAGCCTCGTCGACCACCTCGGCCTCGACGAGCACAGCGAGGGGACCCTACTCGTCGTCGGCGCCACCGGCGGCGTGGGCTACGTCATGCTCCAGCTGGTCGAGGAGCTGATGCCGAAGGTCACGGTCGTCGCCACCGCCTCCGACGAGGAGCGGGCGACGTGGGTGCGGATGCTGGGCGCCGAGCACACCGTCAACCACCGCGAACCCGACCTCGCGGAGCAGATTCTCGAGGTCGCGCCCGAGGGGGTCGACTGGGTGTTCAGCGCGCACTCGCGGGGCATGGGGCAGACCTACGCGCGCGTCGTCAAGCCTTTCGGGCACATCGTCGGCGTCGACGCCGGCCTCGAGGACTTCCAGGTGCTCAAGATCAAGGGCATCGCCTGGCACTGGGAGTCGATGTTCGCGCGCCCGCTGCACCGCACCCCGGACATGGTGGAGCAGCACCGGCTGCTGGCGCATGTCGCCACGCTCGTGGAGGACGACCTGCTCGAACCGGTCATCGCGCAGGAGCTGAGTCCCATCAACGCCGAGAACCTCACCCGCGCCCACGAGATCGTGCGCGGCGGCCGCAGCGCCGGCAAGGTGGTGCTCAGCGGGTGGGAAGAATAAAACTCTACGACGCGCTGAGCGTCACCCGCGCCGTCGACGTGCCCACCGCGGACTGGACCTCGGACCGGACGGGCAGCTGCGGCGGGTCTGGAGCGGGCTCTAGAGCCTGGCGCGGGCTTTGTCCACGACGATCGGGAGACCGAAGAACGGGTTGACCAGGCAGAGGTTGGCGGCGGCCGTGCCCGCGGCGGAGGAACCGAGGGCCACGATCGCCGGGGTGAAGCGGCTCCTGCCCTTGAGCGCCCGGTACAGGCCCACCCCGACGAGGGTGGCCACCACCGACCCCTTGGCTGCGTTGAAGGATTCCGAGTTGAGGAACGCGATGACGCGGTTCTTGTCCATGCCCCCGATCCTAGGCCCGCGGCGGCCGCCGAGCACAGGTCATGTGGCGAACTCGTACCCGGCCCCGATCAGCTCCCGGAGCCACCCGCTGGCGGCCGCCTCGGGGGACCTGAGCACCACGCTGTGGGACCAGCGGTTCGGACTGCTCCGCGTAATCGCCTGGACGCCGGGAACCGGGTGCTCGTGATCCAGGAGCACGCTGAGAAAGAGGGTGCCGTCGGCGGTCTGCTCGTAGACCCATAGCCAGAGGAACTTCCGCTTCACCCGGTAGCTGACCTGGGCTCGCCGCTGACGGGTCACCGGTCCCAGGGAGCGGACGTACCCGTCGATCTCCCGGGCGTAGGCGTCCGTGGCGGGCTTGGCGGAAAAGTCGCCGATCATCTTGTTCGAGCCGCCTGCCATTGGGTCTCCGATCAGGGAAAACAGTGACGCCGCCAGCTCCGGGGCGGAGTGGCGGCGTCGACGGGCCGTGGAGCCGGTGACGGGAATCGAACCCGCACTCTCAGCTTGGGAAGCTGATGTTCTACCACTAAACTACACCGGCAATATGGGCTACTTTACACACCGCCCGGGCCCGGCCCGAAACGACACCGGTTAGGGTGGGGGACGTGCTTCTCTCAGATCGTGACATCCGCGCCAGTATCGACTCCGGCCGCCTCGGCATCGAGCCCTTCGATCCCGCCCTGGTGCAGCCGTCGAGCATCGACGTCCGCCTGGACAAGTACTTCCGGGTCTTCAACAACTCGAAGTACACGCACATCGATCCGAAGCTGGAGATGGACGACCTGACCACGCCGGTCGAGGTCCCGGAGGGGGACGCCTTCGTCCTGCACCCGGGCGAGTTCGTCCTCGCCTCGACGCTGGAGGCCTTCTCCCTGCCGGACGACCTCGCCGGCCGCCTCGAGGGCAAGTCCTCGCTGGGCCGCCTCGGGCTGCTGACCCACTCCACCGCTGGCTTCATCGATCCCGGCTTCGAGGGCACCATCACCCTGGAGCTGTCCAACGTCGCCAACCTGCCGATCACGCTGTGGCCGGACATGAAGATCGGCCAGCTGGCCATCTTCCAGATGTCCTCGGCCGCGGAGGTCCCCTACGGCTCCGGCAAGCTCGGCTCCAAGTACAAGGGACAGCGGGGCCCGACCCCTTCGAAGGCGTATCTGAACTTCCGGTAGTCTGTACGGGACCTGAAAACAGCCCTTCACCAGGGCATCGAAATATACGAGGAGTCCCTTCGTGGCGAACGTCAAGTTCTACGGCGACCAGCAGTACCCGCTGGAAATGCACAAAGTCCGCATCATCCAGAAGCTGAACCTGCTGCCGGTCGAGGAGCGCCTGGGCGCCATCGAGGCCGCCGGCTTCAACACCTTCCTGCTGCAGAACCGCGACGTCTTCCTCGACATGCTCACCGACTCCGGCGTCAACGCCATGAGCCAGGAGCAGCAGGCGGCCATGATGAACGCCGACGACGCCTACGCTGGCTCCGCCACCTACACCCGCCTGAAGGACAAGGTCACCGAGCTCTTCGGCATGGACTACTTCCTGCCGGCGCACCAGGGCCGCGCCTGCGAGAACATCATCTTCTCCACGCTGGTCGACGACGGCGACGTCGTCCCGATGAACTACCACTTCACCACCACCAAGGCCCACATCGTGGCCAACGGCGGCTCCGTGGAGGAGTACCTCTACCCGCAGGGCATTGACGTCACCGCCCTGCACCCCTTCAAGGGCAACATGGACCTGGGGCAGCTGCGCGCGCTGCTGGAGTCGGGCGTCAACGTCCCGCTGGTGCGCATGGAGGCCGGCACCAACCTCATCGGCGGCCAGCCCTTCTCCCTGCAGAACCTGCGCGACGTGCACGCCCTGGCCAAGGAGTTCGACGTCCCGCTGGTGCTGGACGCCTCCCTGCTGCAGGACAACCTGTACTTCATGAAGGAGCGCGAGGAGCAGTGCCGCGACATGACGATCCGGGAGATCGCCCTGGCCGTCGCCGACGCCTGCGACATCTTCTACTTCTCCGCCCGCAAGCTCGGCTTCGCCCGCGGCGGCGGCATCCTCATCCGTGAGGAGGAGATGTACAAGCGCATGCGGGGCCTGGTCCCGATGTTCGAGGGCTTCCTCACCTACGGCGGCATGTCCGTCCGCGAGATGGAGGCGATCACCGTCGGCCTGGAGGAGACGATGGACTACGACATGATCTCCCACGGTCCGCAGTTCATCGAGTACACCGTGGCCGAGCTGGATAAGCGGGGCGTTCCCGTCGTCAAGCCGGCGGGTGGCCTGGGTGCGCACCTCAACGCGATGGACTTCGTCTCCCACCTCGACCAGCGCGAGTACCCGGCCGGCGCCCTGAACGCCGCGCTGTACCTGACCTCCGGGGTGCGCGGCATGGAGCGCGGCACGATGTCCGAGGAGCGCGACGCCGACGGCGTCGAGCCGCTGGCCAACATGGAGCTGGTGCGCCTGGCGATGCCGCGCCGCGTGTTCACCCTCTCCCAGGTCAACTACCTCATCGACCGGGTGACCTGGCTGCACGAGAACCGTGGGCTCATCGGCGGCCTGGAGTGGGAGGAGGAGCCGGAGATTCTGCGCTTCTTCTACGGCCGCATGCGCCCGACCTCCGACTGGCCGCAGCAGCTGCTCGCCAAGTTCCGCGAGGACTTCGGCGACTCGCTCTGATGCCCGCCTTCCTGCACACCGCGCCCGCCGTGGCCGAGACGATGGAGCGGCTGCTTCCCGGCAGCGTCCATCTCGTCGACGAGTCCCTGCTTGTCGACGCCCGCTCGTCCGGCCCAGACGCCGTCGCCGGGCGGGTCGCGGCGCGCCTCGCGCAGCTGCAGGAGCAGACCGACGGACCGGTCGTGGTGTCCTGCTCCACGATCGGCGACGTCGCCGAACGCACCCCCGGCGTGATCCGCATCGACCGCCCGATGGCCCGCAGGGCCGCCGAGCTGGGCGGACGCGTGGGTGTCGTCGTCGCGCTGGAGTCGACGATCGAGCCGACCACGAGGTTGCTGCGCGAGGAGGGCGTCGGGGACATGGTCGTCCGCCTCGCCGAGGGTGCCTGGGGATCGGGGGACTACCTGGAACGGATCGCCGAGACCGCCCGTTCCCTCACGCCGGAGGCGGACGTGATCGTGCTGGCCCAGGCCTCCATGGCCGGGGCCGCCGGGCTGCTGGATTTCCCGGTGCTCACCTCCCCGGAGATCGCAGCGGAGTTTCTCACCCGTTGAGCAAGGCGAGGGGGAGGAGGACGCAAGTGCGCGTCGGCAAGCCTGCGGATACAGGGGGTTATCCACATCCCGAGCGGGGTCGGCGCGGGCGGGCTACCCTTGGCGACATGAAAATGTCGGTGATCGGCACCGGGTACCTCGGTGCGACGCACGCCGCCTGCATGGCCGAACTGGGCCATGAAGTCGTCGGCGTGGATGTGGATGAGAACAAGATCAACCAGCTCGCCGACGGCGTCGTGCCGTTCCACGAGCCCGGGCTGCCGGAGATTCTGCGCCGCAACCTGGACACCGGGCGGCTGAGCTTCTCCACCGACTACGCCGACGCAGCGGGCGCGCACGTCCACTTCATCGGCGTCGGCACCCCGCAGGAGCGCGGCTCCTACGCGGCGGACCTGAAGTACGTCCACGCGGCCGTCGACACGCTCGTTCCGCTGCTCGAGGGCGAGCACCTCATCGTCGGCAAGTCGACGGTGCCGGTGGGCACCGCCGAGGAGCTCCAGGAACGGGTCGACGCCCTGGCGGGCCCGGGCACCACCGTGGAGATCGTGTGGAACCCGGAGTTCCTGCGCGAATCCCACGGCGTGGAGGACACCATCCACCCCGACCGCATCGTCGTCGGCCTGCGCGCCGGGTCGGCCGCCGAGCCGATCCTGCGGGAGGTCTACGCCGCCCAGCTGGCCGAGGACATCCCCTTCCTGGTCATGGACCTGGCCACCGCGGAGCTGGTCAAGGTGGCGGCGAACGCCTTCCTGGCCACCAAGATCAGCTTCATCAACGCCGTCGCCGAGGTCTGCGAGGCCTCCGGCGGCGACGTCACCAGGCTTGCCGACGCCATCGGCCACGACGACCGCATCGGACGCAAATTCCTCGGCGCCGGCCTCGGCTTCGGCGGCGGCTGCCTGCCCAAGGACATCCGCGCCTTCATGGCCCGGGCCGGGGAACTCGGCGCCGACCAGGCGCTGAGCTTCCTGCGCGAGGTCGATTCGATCAACATGCGCCAGCGCGACCGCATGGTCCACTTCGCCAAGGAGGATCTCGGCGGCTCGGTCATGGGCCGCCGGGTCACCGTCCTGGGCGCGGCGTTCAAGGCCAACTCCGACGACGTGCGTGATTCCCCGGCGCTCAACATCGCCGGCCAGCTCTCCCTGGCCGGGGCCGCGGTGTCGGTCTACGACCCGCAGGCGATGGGCAACGCCCGCCGGGTCTTTCCGACGCTGGACTACGCCGACTCCCTCGACGAGGCCCTGGCCGGGGCGGAGCTGGTGATTCTGGCGACGGAGTGGCCGCAGTTCCGCGAGATGGACCCGGTAGGCTGTGGTCAGCTGGTCGCCGTCAAGCGCATCATCGACGGACGCAACGTCCTCGACGTGGATGCGTGGCAGGCCGCCGGCTGGTCCATTCGCGCACTGGGAAGGTCTCTGTGAGTTTCGTTCTGACTGTCTTTGATCCGGCCGAGGTCCCGCACGGGGACATCGCCGAGTTCCTCCACTGGTACGACCTGACCACGGAGTGGGTCGAGGACCGCGACTTCGACTCCACCGAGGGCACCGGCCCCGCGCTGGTCGAGTGGCTGGAGACCATGCGCTCGGCCTACCCGCCGGTCGTCGACGGCGCGGACGGCACCACCCGCTACATCATCGGCTCGACCTGCGTCTACTCCCGTTTCGCCGACGCGGTCGCCGACTCCGCCGAAGCGCAGGCCCGCAGCCTGGCCCGGCAGCTGGGCCTGGGCGTCTACGTCGCCGGGTCCGGGCACTTCACGCTGGCCGACGGCACGATCGTGGAGTAGGGGAGGCCGAGACGAGCCCGTCCCCGCTGGTGAGCGGGGACGGGCTCGCGTCGATAAGCGGGCTCTTACTGGCGGTAGGACGCCAGGAAGTTGCCGAGGCGCTCGATGGCGTTCTCCAGCTGCGAGGCCCAGGGCAGCGTCACGACGCGGAAGTGCTGGTTGTCGCCCAGGTTGAAGCCGGAGCCCTGCACCATGAGGATCTTCTCGGCGCGCAGCAGGTCGAGCATGAGCTGGGTGTCGTCGTGGATCTCGTAGACGTCGGGGTCGAGCCTCGGGAAGGCGTACAGCGCGCCCATCGGCTTGACGACGCTCACGCCCGGAATCGAGTTGAGGCCCTCGAAGGCGATGTTGCGCTGATTGAGCAGGCGGCCGTCCTCGCCGGTCAGCGCATAGATGGACTGCTTGCCGCCGAGGGCGACCTGGATGGCGTGCTGCCCCGGGACGTTGGCGCACAGGCGGGTCCCGGCGAGCAGATCCAGGCCCTCGATGAAGCCGCGGGCCTGCTCCTTCGGCCCGGTGATGACGACCCAGCCCGCCCGGTAACCGGCGACGCGGTAGGCCTTGGACAGGCCGTTGAAGGTCAGGGTCAGCAGATCCGGGGCGATCTGGGCCATGGACCAGTGGACGGCGTCGTCGTAGAGGATGCGGTCGTAGATCTCGTCGGCGAAGACCAGCAGCTCATGCTCGCGGGCGATCTGCGCGATCTCCTCGAGCACCTTCTTCGGGTAGACCGCGCCCGTCGGATTGTTCGGGTTGATGACGACGATCGCCTTGGTTTTCTCGGTGATCTTGGAACGGATGTCCTCGATGGAGGGGTTCCAGTCGTCCTCCTCGTCACAGAGGTAGTGCACCGGGTGGCCGCCGGCCAGCGTCACCGAGGCGGTCCACAGCGGGTAGTCCGGCGCCGGGACGAGGACCTCGTCGCCGTCGTTGAGCAGCGCCTGCGTGGCCATGGAAATGAGCTCGGAGACGCCGTTGCCCAGGTAGACGTCCTCGACGTCGAACTCCGGGAAACCGTCGATGAGCTCGTAGCGGGTGACCACGGCGCGACGGGCCGGGAGGATGCCCTTCGAGGTGGAGTAGCCCTGGGAGGTCGGCAGGTTCGCGATCATGTCGCGCATGATGACGTCGGGGGCGTCGAAGCCGAAGACGGCCGGGTTGCCGGTGTTCAGCTTGAGGATGGTGTGGCCGTCGGCCTCCATCTTCTCGGCCTCCTGGGCCAGCGGGCCGCGGATGTCGTAGAAGACGTTCTTGAGCTTGTCCGCCTGATCGAAGGTGCGGCGCGCCCGCCGCTTAGGGGCGGGCGCAGTCGGCACCGCGTCGATGCTGATGTTTTCGATTCCGGTGAAATCGGACGTGTATTCCTGCTCGCTCATGGGACATATAGTGCCACACGCGAAGCGCAGGAACCTGATGCTACTTTTTGAATTTGTCCATGGTTCGCTTGGCGATACCCATCGCCTCGTTCGTCAGTTCGCCGGCCAGGCGCTGGCGTTCCGCCCGCAGCTCCGCCTGACGGGCCTGCTCCTCCGCCTTGCGCTCTGCGTTGCGGATCGCGTCGGCCGACTGAATCTCGCGCAGCCGCTCCTTCTCGATCTGCTTCGGCGAGGGCATGTGCCACTGCGCCGGGCCCACCTTCATGATGTAGAGCAGAATCCACACCACCGGGATGACCGCGTAGAGCGCCGTCGCGGCTAGGAAACCGTTGGCGAGAAGGACGGGCACCGCCGCCAGCGTCACCACCGCGGTCAGGCTCATGATGCCCAGGCGGGTGTTGCGCGAGGACTTGTGCGCGGCCGCGATCTCCTGCGCCGAGTAACTGACGTCCAGCTCCGTTCCCGATCCGTCCGGGTTCTGTGGGATGTCGAGGAACAGTGGCTCCAGATCGGAACGGGTGGTGGCGCGGGTGATCTCAGTGCAGCGCTGGTCATACTCGTCGATGGTGAGCCGACCCTCGGCAAAGGCGCGCCCCAGGGCCGCCATGGCGGAGTTGCGTTCGTTGTCGCTGAGACGGACGGCAGGGCTGCGACGGTGACCAGACGAAGTGCTCATGATGAACCCCAGCCTAGTCCGCGACGCAACCCGGCGACATCCGGGAAATCCCGGATTCTTTGCCCTACGGCTCGGTGTGCAGACTCCGGGTGTCCGGACGCATCAGCCGCAGAACCAGAATCATGATGCCGGTGACGAGGAGCGTGGTGATCACCGTCGCTTGGCTCGAGAAATGATCCAGGTACGCGACGTGATCGAGCAGCACGGTCACGCCGAAGGCGACCAACCCGGCGGTCCCCAGGGTGAGGCCGGCCAGCGCCACTTGTCGACGCTCCTTCGGCATTTCCCGCACCCCCGGCCCGGAGTTGAGGCGGGTCAGCAGGTCCCCGATGATGAAGCCGCCGATGCCGGACACCGCCACCGTGAACACCGTGTTGTACCAGCCGAGCAGATTAAAGGAGTGCGGCGCCCCCAGGGTCCAGTTCGGACGGGGATCAGGATCCAGAATCCACACCGCCTGGCAATAGAGCATCACCGCCGCCGCCAACAGCCCCACGAGCACCCCGACGAGCCGACCCGCGCTCGACGGCGGAAATTGAGCGCGGGCGAGTTGCCAGCTGGCCAGGGTGGCCGGCAGGAAAAGGGAGTAGCCGAGCATGGTGGACCAGAAGGAATACACCCGGGCCCCGCCGGAGGTGGGCTCCACGGTCAAATCCAGCGCGAGTAGGACGACGAAGCCCAGAATGAACGCCGTGACAGCGAAGGCGACGCTGACGACATACGACTCACGGCGGCCCGGAGAGCGCGCGCCCTCGGGCCGAATGTGAGAGGAATGTGTCATGGGGCTGATCGTACCCTTAGGCTCGCCGGGGTTCTGCGGCCAACCGGGTGACCTGACCGGGCGGAGAAGTGCGCCCGCCAGCAGCGGTCCGGCGGCCAGGAGGAGCGCCGCCCCGACGGTTGCCTGACTGCCCGGGTCGGCCAGGTGCGGAAGGTGATCGGCCAGCACCGCAACGAACATCCCCATCAGCCCTGCCCAGCCCACGCCGACGCCGGTTCTCCTGAGCCGGTGCTTCTCCGGCGGGACGTCGGTAGCGACGCAGGGGCGACTCGTGCTGGCTATGTACTCGCCGATTTGTTGGCCAATGAGGGCGGTGACGAGGCAGGTGAAGGCTGCGTGGTACCAACCGACGAGGCTGAAACTATGCGGCTGGGGAAGCAGCCAGCTGGGTGCCGGGTGCAGGGTGAACAGCCAGATCAGCTGCACCATCGCCGACAGGGCGAGGGCCAGGAGCGCACCCACCTTCCCGGCGTGGTGGCTTAGCGGGGTGCGGGGGAGCTGGGCCCCGGCGAGGTGCCAACCCGCCGCCGCCATCGGCAGGAAGATGGCGTGGCCAAGCGTCTCCGACCAGTACGTGAACGGTTCCCGGAGATCATCCGGGTAGCCCTCGATCAGTGCGAGGGTGTGGAGCGCGCCGAACCCCGCAAGGAAAACAAGTACGGCGTAGGAAAGGGCGTTCCGAGGCGTGCTGCCCTCACGGGGCCGACGTTCTGCGACACGTGTGTCCGGGCTTCTCACGGCGTTCAAGTCTAGCGAAAGTGAGAAAATACTATGAAAAAGCCCGGGTTGGGGGATTATCTATCAGAATCTTCGGCCCTTCAGGAATCCGACTCCTCAGTATCCGCCACAGGTGGCTTCGGGGCCTGGGGTGCGCCAGGGACGGGTGGCGCGGGAGGGACCGGCGCTGCTGGCGCACCCGGTGCCGAGGCCGCAGTTGGCGAAGCCGGAACGGATGGTGCGGCCGGAGGCGCGGGGGCATCTGCGGTAGGGGCTGCCGGAACCGCAGGTGCCGCAGGGGGCGTGGGCACACCGGGAGCAGGTGCGGAGGGTGCGCTCGGAGCCGCAGGTGCCGCAGGGGGTGTGGGCACACCGGGAGCAGGTGCGGAGGGTGCGCTCGGAGCCGCAGGTGCCGCAGGGGGTGTGGGCACACCGGGAGCAGGTGCGGAGGGTGCGCTCGGAGCCGAAGATGAACCTGGGGCGCCAGGCACGGCAGCTCTCGGAGCGGGCGGTGCGGCTGGAGCCGCGGGGGCGGGCGGTGCGGCCGGAGCAGCTGGCGCGCTCGGCGCGGTGGGGGCGGCGGGAGCGGCAGAAGCGGCGGGAGTGGGCGGTGCGGCCGGCGCGCTCAGCGCGGTGGGGGCGGGCGGTGCGGCCGGAGCAGCTGGCGCGCTCGGCGCGGTGGGGGCGGGCGGTGCGGCCGGAGCAGCTGGCGCGCTCGGCGCGGTGGGGGCGGCCGGAGCGGTGGGTGCACCCGGTGCGGCAGGGGCGGCGGGTGTCGCGGGTGCGGGCGGTGCGGCTGGCGCGCTCGGCGCGGCGGGAGCGGAAGAGACGGCTGGTGCGGCGGGTGCGCTCTGGGTGCTCGGTGCTACAGGCGAAGCCGATGCCGCCGTGGAGCCGGACGGGCTCTGGTCCTTGGGCTTGCGTGTCGGCGTGATCGTGAGGGAACGGCGATCGTCGGAGTAGAAGGACTTCTCGCGGGGGGCGGGGAGCAGGCCGTCGACAAGCACGCTCTCGCGCAGACGGACGGCGACGTCCTGCACCACGGGGGCGGGCGTGGAGGAGTCCTGGCTCAGTGACTTCACACCGCCGGTGAACATGTTGGTGCAGAAGGGGCAGGCCGTGGCGATTTCTTCGGCGCCGGTGTCGATGGCCTGCTCGGTGCGGACCTCGTTGACGCGGCGGCCGATCTTCTCCTCCATGAACATGCGGGCGCCCCCGGCGCCGCAGCAGAAGGATTCGTTGTGGGACTTGTCCATTTCGACGAGGTTGACGCCGGTGACCCCCAGGAGTTCGCGCGGCGGGTCGTAGACCTGGTTCTGGCGACCGAGGAAGCAGGGGTCATGGTAGGTGATGGGCTTGCGGTCGGTTTCGGTGCGGGGGACCGGGGTGAGCCACTTGTCGCGGACGAGGCGGTTGAGCAGTTGGGTGTGGTGGAAGACGTCGTAATGGCCGTCGAAGTCGGGGTATTCGTTCCGGATGGTGTTGAAGCAGTGGGGGCAGGTGGTGATGATCTTGCGCTGGCCCTGGGGGACGCCGTCGAAGACGTCGTCGAGCGTCTCGATGTTCTGGGCGGCCTGCATCTGGAAGAGGAACTCGTTGCCGGCACGGCGTGCCGGGTCACCGGTGCAGGTTTCGCCGGTGGCCAGCACGGTGTACTTGACGCCGGCGGTGTGGAGGAGGTCGACGACGGCGCGGGTGGTCTTCTTGCCGTGCTCGTCATAGGCGCCGGCGCAGCCGACCCAGAAGAGGTATTCGGAATCGGAGAAGTCGTCGACGTCCTCGCCGAAGACGGGGACCTCGATGCCGTCGCGGCGGGCCTCCTCGACCCAGCCGGCGCGTTCGGAGTTGTTGCGGCCCCAGGGGTTGCCCTTGGTCTCGATGTTGGTGAACATGCCCTGCAGCTCCGAGGGGAAGTCGGATTCGGTGAGAACCTGGAAGCGGCGCAGGTCGGTGATGTGGTCGATGTGTTCGATGTCGACGGGGCACTGGTCGACGCAGGCGCCGCAGTTGGTGCAGGACCACAGGACGTCGTCCGAGATGACGCCGCCCTGGCCGGCGAGGCGGAGGACGTCGACGCCGGCGTGGGAGTTCTCGGCCTCCCCGGTGGAGGGGTCGAGCAGCACGGCGGAGTTGGCGACCGCGGCGTCACGCAGGTCCATGATGAACTTTTTCGGGCTCAGCGGCTTCTCGGTGTTCCAGGCGGGGCAGAGATCCTGGCAGCGGCCGCACTCCGTGCAGGCGGTCGTGTCGAGCAGCATCTTCCAGGAGGCGTCGGTGAGCGTGCCGACGCCGAGAACGGTGTCGTCTTCGACGGTGTCGAGGGTGACGTGCTCGCCGGCGTGGTCGGTCATCGGCTTGAGCCGGCCGAGGGCCTTCGTCCCGTCC
This sequence comes from Corynebacterium guangdongense, assembly GCF_030408915.1. Taxonomy (NCBI): domain Bacteria; kingdom Bacillati; phylum Actinomycetota; class Actinomycetes; order Mycobacteriales; family Corynebacteriaceae; genus Corynebacterium; species Corynebacterium guangdongense. The sequence goes on along the minus strand of NZ_CP047654.1, from coordinate 2,593,873 downwards.
GGGTTGCGCTGGAAGAAGATGTTGAAGAACGCCGTGAAGCGATGCCAGAGGATGCCCCAGTTGAGGTGCATCGCGATCACGACCAGGAAGACCAGGCCGGAGAGCAGCTTGATCAGGGCGAAGACGCTGATCAGGACCGGGGACGCCGGCAGGAGCGCGGCGAGGCGGATGGAGACGAAGTCCGCCCAGGCCGAACCGCTGCCGAAGGTCGCGATCTTGCCGGCCTTGACCAGGAGCATGCCCAGTCCCTCGATGAACACGATCGCCTCGACCAGCCAGGCGCTGGACATGATCGAGTTGTGGAAACGGCTCTCGCGCCGGGCGGAGCCGTGCTTCAGGCGGATGAGGACCAGCGCGGTGATGCCGAGGACGGTGCCCACACCGAGCAGCTCCTCGATGAAGTGGTAGACCAGCCAGTCGGAGAGAATGGGCCAGCCGCCGGCGGGATTGAAGGTCTGGATGTAGGCCTCGAACCAGACAACGATGCCGCCGAGGAACCCGACCATGACCAACCAGTGCGCCACCGACGCCAGCGGGCGGGACTTCCAGAAGTTGGTGTGTCCGAAGACTTCGACGAGCACGCGCCACAGGCGTTGCGCCGGTTGGTCGACACGGCCCTTGAGCGAGTTCCCCGCCGCAACGAAGCGCACGAGTTTAAGCGCCGCGTAGAGGAAATAGAGGAATGCCGGAATGGACAGGGCCACCCCGATCACGCCGAGCGTGACCGTCGTGGCGGACATGGCAGAGGTCATGGCAGGGGCAGGTGCCTTTCATGCACGTGGGCCAGCCCGGATCAGGCGGGCTTCGGGTACCCATTACTCTAAGGTGCGTGCCGGACATGACAAGTTCCGCCGCCTGATTTGATTCGGGCTAGCCTGACGTCATGGCTGAATTGACCGAGCGTCAGAAAAAGAACCAGGAGCGGCTCAAGGCGATGCCCGTCGCCGAGGTGTGGCCGCACTACGTCACCAAGGTGGAGAAGAAGGGCCGCCCCGTCGCGGACCTCTATGAGGCGGCCACCTGGCTCACCGGTTACTCGGCCGCGGAGATCGACGAGCACCTCGAGACCAGGACGTCTTTCCGGGCCTTCTTCGCCGCCGCCCCGATGAATCCGGCGGCCCCGCTGATCACCGGCGTGGTCTGCGGCGTGCGTGTCGAGGAGATCGAGGATCCCCTGATGCAGCGGATGCGCTGGCTGGACAAGCTCGTCGACGAGCTCGGCCGCGGCAAGAAAATGGAGAGCGTCCTGCGTTCCTAGGCGGGTTCGTAGGTGACGATCTTCGCCGGGACGTGCAGCTCCCGGCGCTTGTCGACGCCACGACCCAGCAGCATGACGGCCCAGAGGGAGATCAGGAACGGCCAGGTCAGGGTCGGGCCCGGCAGCAGGATCAGCAGCGGTTCGACGGCCAGCGTCAGCACCACGGCCAGGCTGACCCCGAGGAACCTGGTCAGCAGCGAGCGGTTGTTCCAGAAGGTGGCGCCCAGGGCGATGGCGACGAGCACCGCGCTGTAGCCGTGCAGGCTGCCGGACAGCGGCGACCAGCTCAGGCCCAGGGCGCCGCCGACGGCCATCGCCAGGGCCGCGCCGTAGACGCCGAAGGCTCCGGCGCGCCAGTCCGCGACAAACAGGGCGACGATGATGAGCAGCCCGGACAGGGCGCCGGAGGCGAGGACCACGTCGGCGAACGTCGACAGGAAGTCGGTGAGCAGGCCCAGCTCGACGGTGGGGCCGGAGGGGGCGGGCGGGGTGACGACCACGGAGTCGAGCGCGGTCCACGTGCCGCCGATGACGATGCAGAAGGGGCCGGTCGCCACGGGGAGCAGGGCGTCGGCCAGGCGGGTCGAGGCGAACATCCGCTGGAGGATGCCGTAGACGACGATCGTCGCCAGGGCGCACAGCACGGTCAGGGTGACGGAGAGCCCCGTGTAGCCGATGAAGATGGCCCAGGCGGCGCCGATCAGCGCCCCATTGTAGCCGCGCAGGCCGTCGCGGATCTCCTGGCGCAGATCGGTGTCGAGGTAGTAGACGGTGAGGGATTCCACGGCGGCGCCGAGCAGGACCATCCCCGCGAAGCGCACGTCCACCACGGCGAGCGCCAGGAGGATCAGCGCGCCCGCGGGGGCGTTGCGCAGGAGGAAGATCTGCGACACGCTGCGGAGCACGGTGGTGAGAGGCGTAAGGAAACGCGGTGCCATGAGGGTCGGCTTTCTGTACCGGAAGAAGGACAGGGTAAGTTAACTCCTCCGATACCGGTCGCGCAATAGGCAATGGGGGGAATCTTTTCGACGCACCCTTGTGATGTGGCGCTCATCGTGAATAGGGTGGGGGTCACTTGATCCCCTTAACGTGACGGAGACCATTCATAATGACTGTCTATGCTAATCCGGGTACCGACGGCGCAGTAATGAACTACGAGAAGCGTTACGACAACTTCATCGGCGGCCAGTGGGTGCCGCCGGTCGACGGGCGCTACATGGAGAACATCACGCCGGTGACCGGAGAGGTCTTCTGCGAGGTCGCCCGATCCGGTGAGAAGGACGTCGAGCTCGCCCTCGATGCGGCCGAGAAGGCCGCGCCGGGTTGGGGGGCGACCTCCCCGGCCGAGCGCGCCCTCGTCCTGCACCGCATCGCGGATCGGATGGAGGAGAACCTCGAGAAGATCGCCGTGGCGGAGACCTGGGAGAACGGCAAGGCCGTCCGCGAGACCCTGGCCGCCGACATTCCGCTGGCCATCGACCACTTCCGTTACTTCGCCGGGGCCATCCGCGCCCAGGAGGGGCGTCTTTCCCAGATCGACGAGGACACCGTCGCCTACCACTTCAACGAGCCGCTCGGCGTCGTCGGGCAGATCATCCCCTGGAACTTCCCGATCCTCATGGCCACCTGGAAGATCGCCCCGGCCCTGGCCGCGGGCAACGCCATCGTGCTCAAGCCCGCCGAACAGACCCCGGTGTCCCTGCTCTACGTCGTCTCCCTGATTCAGGACCTGCTTCCGGACGGCGTCCTCAACATCGTCAACGGCCTCGGCGAGGAGGCCGGCGCCGCGCTCTCGGGCTCGAACCGTATCCGCAAGATCGCCTTCACCGGCTCCACCGCGGTCGGCAAGATCATCAACAAGGCCGCCGCCGACAAGATCATCCCGGTCACCCTCGAGCTCGGCGGCAAATCCCCGTCCATCTTCTTCCCGGACATCATGGACGCCGACGACGCCTTCCGCGAGAAGGCTGTCGAGGGCTTCGCCATGTTCGCCCTCAACCAGGGCGAGGTCTGCACCTGCCCGTCGCGCGCGCTGGTCCACGAGTCCATCGCCGATGAATTCCTCGAACTCGGCGTCAAGCGCGTCCAGTCCATCAAGACCGGCAACCCGCTCGACACCGACACCATGATGGGCGCGCAGGCCTCCCAGGAGCAGATGGACAAGATCTCCTCCTACCTCGAGATCGGCCCGAAGGAGGGTGCCGAAACCCTCACCGGCGGAAACATCAACAAGATCGAAGGGCTGGACAACGGCTTCTACATTGAGCCGACCGTCTTCAAGGGCACCAACGACATGAAGATCTTCCAGGAGGAGATCTTCGGCCCGGTGCTCTCGGTAGCCACCTTCAAGGACTTCGACGAGGCCATCGCGATCGCCAACGACACCGACTACGGCCTCGGCGCCGGCGTCTGGTCCCGCAGCGCCAACAACTGCTACCGCGCCGGCCGCGCCATCCAGGCTGGTCGCGTGTGGGTGAACCAGTACCACACCTACCCGGCGCACGCCGCCTTCGGCGGATACAAGGAGTCCGGCATCGGGCGCGAAAACCACCTGATGATGCTCGGTCACTACCAGCAGACCAAGAACCTCCTCGTCTCCTACGCGGAGAACCCGACCGGCCTGTTCTAGACCGGGCGTCAAGAAGCGGTAGACGGTGCCCGATTCCGCACCCGGGGGAAGCCGACCTGCGGAAACCTCGGGTGAGGCGCGGAATCGGGCACCGTAATCGACCGGCGGAGGCGACCTCCGCTGGTCGTCCTCGTTTTCCGGGCCGTCTGAACGGTCTGGACCCCTGGAATTATGAGGACCAATACAGCTAAAATCCAGACAACGTCCATTCGTGACTGAGCACACCAACTGGAAAGTGAGTACTCCATGTCTCTTCCGCGCCTGTCCTCGGGGCTGTCCCGGGCACTGAAGGTGGCCACCGCCTCCGTGGTCGCCGCCACCTCCCTCGTCGCCTGTTCAAACAGCTACTCCGATTCCGATTCCGGCGGCGCCGCCGGGGGCTCGGAAGACAGTTACGCCATCGGCATCAACCAGCTGGTGCAGCACCCTGCCCTCGACTCCGCGACCGAGGGCTTCAAGGAGGCCTTCGAGGAGGCCGGCGTCGACGTCGAGTGGGACGAGCAGAACGCCAACGGTGAGCAACCGACCGCGCTGACCATCGCCCAGCAGTTCTCCTCCTCCGACCTGGACCTGGTCCTGGCCGTGGCCACCCCGGCGGCCCAGGCCACCGTCCAGAACGTCACCGACATCCCCGTCCTGTTCACCGCAGTCACCGACCCGGTCGAGGCCGACCTGGTCGACTCCCTGGACGCTCCGGGCGGCAACGTCACCGGCACCTCCGACGCCGCCCCCTTCGAGCAGCAGCTCGACCTGCTGACCCAGATCGTCCCCGAGGCCAAGACCATCGGCATCGTCTACGCCTCCGGCGAGATCAACTCCCAGATCCAGGTCGACGAGGTCACGGCCGCCGCTGCGGAGCGTGGCATCGAGGTCAAGACCCAGACGGTCACCAACGTCACCGAGATTCCGCAGGCCGCGGAGGCCATCGGCGACGTCGACGCGTTCTACGTCCCGACCGACAACATGGTCGTCTCCGGCATCTCCTCCCTGGTCCAGGTCGCCGAGGACAAGCAGATCCCGGTCATCGCCGCCGAGGCCGGCACCGTGGAGGGCGGCGCCGTCGCCACCATCGGCATCGACTACAAGGAACTGGGCCGCCAGACCGGCGAGATGGCCCTGCGCATCCTGCGTGACGGCGAGGACCCGGCCACCATGCCCGTGGAGACCGCCACCGAGTTCACCTACGTCGTCAACGAGGAGGCCGCCGAGGCCCAGGGCGTGACCATCCCGCAGGAGATCCTGGACGAGGCCGAGCGCGTATGATCGGCGCCCTGGAACTCGGACTTCTCTACGGGGTTATGGCGCTCGGCGTCTACCTCACCTTCCGGGTCCTCAACTTCGCCGACCTGACCGTCGACGGTTCCTTCACCACCGGCGCGGCCACGGCCGCCATGCTCATCCTCGCTGGTTGGCACCCCCTGCTGGCCACGGCCGCCGGCTTCGTGGCCGGCTTCCTCGCCGGCGTCATCACCGGTCTGCTCCACACCAAGGGGAAGATCGACGGCCTGCTCGCCGGCATCCTCACCCAGATCGGCCTGTGGTCGATCAACCTGCGCATCATGGACGGCGCGAATGTCCCCCTGTTGCGCGCGGACACGCTGATGAGCCCGCTGCGCGACGCCGGACTCCTCGGCGGCTGGGGCGGCGTCGGGATCTTCCTGGCCGGCCTGTTGATCCTGGCACTCATCGTGTGGTGGTTCCTCACCACCGACCTTGGCCTGGCGATCCGCGCGACCGGCGACAACGGCCAGATGATCACCTCCTTCGGCGTTTCCACCGACAACACCAAGATCCTGACCCTGGCCCTGTCCAACGGCCTGGTCGGCGCCTGCGGGGCGTTGGTGGCCCAGTACCAGGGTTTCGCCGACATCTCGATGGGCATCGGCCTGATCGTCGTGGGCCTGGCCTCGGTGATTCTGGGCCAGGCCATCCTCGGCCAGCGGTGGCTGCTCGTGGCGGTCCTGGCGGTGGTGCTGGGCGCGGTGCTCTACCGCCTCATCATCTTCCTGGCGCTGACCGTCGGCCTGAACCCGAATGACATGAAGCTGGTCTCCGCGGTCCTGGTGGTCGTGGCGCTGCTGGTGCCGCGTTTCCGTGCGGGGCTGAAGCTTCCGGCCCGAAAGGCGGCATGATGCTGACAGTCAGGAACATCTCCAAGACCTTCTTCGCGGGCACGGTCAACGAGCGCAAGGCGCTGATCAACCTCGACCTGGAGCTCGCCGAGGGTGATTTCGTCACCATCATCGGCTCCAACGGTGCGGGCAAGTCCACGCTGCTCAACGTGGTGTCGGGGCGTCTCGGCGTCGACGAGGGCGAAGTGCTCATCGACGGCCGCGAGGTCACCCGGAACGCCGAGCACAAGCGTGCCGCCGAGGTCGGCCGGGTCTTCCAGGACCCGCTGGCGGGCACCGCGCCCAGCCTCACCATCGAGGAAAACCTGGCCCTGGCTTATCGGCGGGGGCAGTCCCGCGGCCTCGGCCGCGCCCTGAACGGCAAGCGCCGGGAGCTTTTCGCCGACAAGCTGAAGACGTTGGAACTGGGCCTGGAGAACCGCCTCTCCGCGCAGGTCGGTCTCCTCTCCGGCGGCCAGCGTCAGGCGCTCAGCCTGCTGATGTCGTCGATGACGAAGCCGAAGATCATGCTTCTCGACGAGCACACCGCCGCCCTCGATCCCCAGCGTGCCGAACTGGTCACCGATCTCACCCACCGCATCGTCGAGGAGGGCGGGCTGACCACCCTCATGGTCACCCACAACATGGAACAGGCCCTGCGCCTGGGCAACCGCCTCATCATGATGCACGAGGGCCGAATCGTCTACGAGGCCGACGGCGAGCTGAAGAAGAAGCTCACCGTCCACGACCTGCTCGAGCAGTTCGTGAAGATCAAGGGGGCCACGCTCTCGGATCAGGCCTTCCTCGGGTAATTGTTTGGGCGCCCGATTCCGCGTCCAACGGAAGTCGACCTGCGGAAACGTAGTCGCGGGTGTCGAATCGGGCGCCGCCCGCGTCAGATTCTGACGCGGGCGGTGCTGTACTTTACATCTCCCGGATGGCGACCTGGGGGAACGCCGAGACGGATGTAATCTGCAGCACCGCCCCTATCCCAGCTCCACCCGCCGCCCTTCGAAGTGCTCGATGAGCCAGCGGTCGTGCGTCGCGAGAATCACCGTCCCGTTCCACTCGCGCAGCGCCTTCTCGACGCCTTCGATCGCCTCCAGATCGAGGTAGTTCGTCGGCTCGTCGACGATGAGCACGTCCGGGGCCTGCGCCGCCAGCCTCGCCAGCTGGGTGCGCCGTCGGTTGCCGTCGGAGAGCAGTCGCACCGGCACGTCAAAGAATTTCGGGTGCAGGAAGCCCTTGCCCGGCTCGCCGATCGGTTCGCCGTCGGCGGGCAGTTCCTGGGGCAGGAAGCCCGCGCTCGTCGACGCCGCGATCTGCCTCAGCAGCGTCGACTTGCCCGCGCCGTTCGGCCCGTTGACCAGCAGCTTTTCCCCGCCGGCGAGATCGAGTTCGACACGCCCGCGGATCCGCACCGCGATCGGGGCCACGTGAGTCGCGGGCGGGAACGCGAAATCGTAGAGGGTCTCCCGCGGTTTACGGATCTCGCGGGCCTCGAGGGCCGCGAGTTTTCGCTCGTCGGCGGTCTTGCGCTGGGAAGTCACCTTGGCGATACGGTCGCCGTAGAACTTCTTGGTGATCTTGTTCTCCACCTTGGCCGGGTCGAACTTCCTGAACGCCGAGTCGGCCTCCCGGCGGTGGCGGTTCAGTGACCTCTTCTCCGCCTGCTGCGCCGCATGCAGGTCGAGGTGGCGCTGGTGTGCGATCGCCTTGGTCACGAGGAAATCGGAGTACGTGCCCGCCTGCTTGTGGACGCCGGTCGGGGGCCGGGCGTCGTCAGCCAACGCCACCGCCTCCCAGGGCGCCGTATCCAGGTCGGCCATCGAGGTGGCGGTGCGCTCGATGAAGTCACGGTCGTGGCTGGCGAAGAGGACTGGTCCGGAGAAGTCGCGGAGGAACCCGATGAGGAAGTCACGGGCGGCGTCATCGAGGTGGTTGGTCGGCTCGTCCAGGACCAGCTGTTCCGGGTTGGTCAGCAGCAGCGCCACCAGCGTCAGCCGCCCCTGCTGACCGGGGGAGAGGGCGGCCATCGCCCGGTCATGGTCGAGGCCCGCTAGGCCCAGCCCGGCCAGCAGTGTCTCGACGCGGGCTGCCAGCGACCACACGTCACGGGCCGTCATCTCGGCGAGGACGCGGTCGTATTCGGCAGCCTGCTTGCCTGTGGGGTCGTCGGTGAGATCCGCAGTGAGCGCCTCGAAGCGCTGCTGGAGCAGACGGTCGGTGCGGGTGGCGTCGGCAAGCAGCTCGCCCACGGTGTCGGCGGCGGTCGCGGTTGTCACGGCGGAGGTGATTGTGCCGTACTCGGGGCTCAGGTCGCCGGCGGCCAGGCGCAGCAGGGTCGTTTTGCCGGCACCGTTCGGGCCGACGAGGCAGACGCGTTCCCCGGCGCCGACGCTCAGACTCAGATCGCTGAGCAGCGGCTCTGTGGTGTGGGAGAATGTGACATGGGAAAAGGACAGAACTGACATGCGGAGCTCCTGTGGCCGAAGTGATGGGACTGGGAGGGCATGTCAGTTCTTCATGCGGTTCAGCGTAGCGGGTCGGTGCTGTGGATGACACCTCTCGGATCGCGGCCTGCGGAAAAGCCGGGGCGGGTGTCATCTGCAGCACCGGGACGCAACGGATCTGACACGAGCGGTGCCCGATTCCGCATCCGCCGACGGGCCACCTGCGGAAACACAATTCAGCGCGCGGAATCGGGCACCGACCGACTACTTGTCCTCCGAGAACTGCGACTGATGCAGGCGGTGGTAGGCGCCCTCGGCATGGAGCAGCTCGGCGTGGGTGCCCTGTTCGACGATGGTGCCGTTCTCCATGACCAGGATGAGGTCGGCGTCGCGGATGGTGGAGAGGCGGTGGGCGATGACGAAGGAGGTGCGGTCGGCGCGCAGCGCGTTCATCGCCTTCTGGACCAGCACCTCGGTGCGGGTGTCGACGGAGGAGGTGGCCTCGTCGAGGATGAGCAGCGCCGGCTGCTTGATGAAGGCGCGGGCGATGGTCACCAGTTGGCGTTCGCCGGCGGAGAGTGAGCCGCCGTCCTGGTCGATGACGGTGTCGTAGCCCTCCGGCAGGGAGTGGACGAAGCGGTCGACGTAGGTGGCCTTCGCCGCGGCGATGACCTCCTCGTCGGTGGCGTCGAGGCGGCCGTAGCGGATGTTCTCCATGATGGTGCCCTCGAAGAGGACCGCGTCCTGCAGGACCATGCCGACCTGGGAGCGCAGCTCGTGGCGGGACAGGTCGCGGACGTCGACGCCGTCGAGGAGGATGGCGCCGTCGTTGAGCTCGTAGAAGCGCATGATGAGGTTGACCAGCGTGGTCTTGCCCGCGCCGGTGGGACCGACGATCGCGGCGGTCTGGCCGGGTTCGACGCGCAGGTTCAGGCCCTCAATGAGCGGGGCGTCCGGCACGTAGGAGAAATCCACGTCCCGGAATTCCACGAGGCCCTTGGATCGGCCCGCGACCTGGGCGGTGGCGGTGTCGGGGGTTTGTTCCTCGGCGTCGAGGAGCTCGAAGACGCGCTCGGCGGAGGCGACGCCGGACTGGACCATCTGCATCATGCCGCCGAGCTCACCGAGGGGCTGGTTGAACTGGCGCGAGTACTGGATGAAGGCGGTGGCGGCGCCGAGGGTCATCTGCCCGTTGGCGACGCGCAGGCCGCCGAAAACGGCGATGGCCACGTACGACAGGTAGGAGATGAATTGCATGATCGGCATCATCAGCCCGGAGAGGAACTGCGCCATGGAGGAGGAACGGAAGAGCTCGTCGTTGCGCTCGTCGAAGAGCTCGGCGGCGGTGTCGGTGCGGCCGAAGATCTGGATGACCTGGTGGCCGGAGAAGGTCTCCTCGATGTGACCGTTGAGCATGCCGGTCGAGCGCCACTGGGTGACGAACTGCTTCTGGGAACGGGACCCGATGACCCCGACGACCAGGCCGGTCAACGGGAGGGCCAGCAGCGCGACGATGGCCAGCTGCCAGGAGACCCAGAACATCATGACGGTGATGCCGATGACCATGAGGATGGAGTTGACCGCCTGGGACAGGGTCTGCTGGAGCGCCTGCTGGACATTGTCGACGTCGTTGGTGGTGCGCGAGAGGACGTCGCCGCGCTGGCGCGTGTCGAAGTAGCTCAGCGGGAGCCGGTTGATCTTGGCCTCCACGTCCGCGCGCAGCCCGAAGACCACGCCCATGACCATGCGGTTGAGCAGGAAGCCCTGCAGCCACATGAGGAAGGAGGCGCCGACGTAGAGGCCGAGGATGAGCAGGATCAGCTGGCCGAGGCGGTCGAAGTCGATGCCCGCGCCGGGGTTGAGCTCCATGGCGCTGAGCATGTCGGCGAAGGTGTTCTCACCCCGGGCGCGCAGGCCCTCGATGACCTGCTCCTTGGTCGCTCCGGCGGGCATCTGCGCGGAGATCGCGCCGGAGAAGATGACGTCCATGGCCCGGCCGGTCACGCGCGGGGCGTAGACGTTGAGCAGAACCGAGATCGCCACCAGTGTGAGGATGACACCCATCTGCATCTTGTGCGGGGCGATCAGGCCCAGCAGGCGTTTGGCGGCGAGGCCGAAGTTCTTCGCCTGGCGCGGGGCGCCGCCGGGCCCGTGACGGCCGCTGGAGCCGACCTTGTCCTGGAGTTCGAGGATCTCCTCCTCGGTCAGTTCGGGCTTCGTGTTCCGGGCCATCAGGCGACCTCCTCCGACATCTGGGAGCTGACGATCTCCTGGTACGTCGGCGACGTCTCCAGCAGCTCGGCGTGGGTTCCGCGGGCGACGATCTCGCCGGCCTCCATCACCAGGATGGTGTCGGCGTCCATGATCGAGGCGACGCGCTGGGCGACGATGATCACTGAGGCGTCGGCCGTGCGCGGTTTGAGCGCGGAGCGTACGTGCGCGTCGGTGATGACGTCGAGGGCGGAGAAGGAGTCGTCGAAGAGGTAGACCTTCGGCTCGGCGACCAGGGCACGCGCGATGCACAGGCGCTGGCGCTGGCCGCCGGAGACGTTGGTGCCGCCCTGGGAGATCGCCATGCCCAGTCCGTCCTCACTGCCCCGGACGAAGTCGGCCTGGGCGATGTCGAGGGCCGACCACAGCCGCTCCTCGGTGGCGTCCCGGTCGGCCATCCGCAGGTTGGACTCGACGGTGCCGGAGAACAGGTAGGGCTTCTGCGGCACCATGGCGACGCGCTCGACGAGGTCGTGGCGGGCCATCTCGGTGACGTCCGTGCCGTCGAGGAGCACCCGGCCTTCGGTGGCGGCGAAGAGCCGGGGGATCAGGGAGAGCAGGGTGGTCTTGCCGGAGCCGGTGGACCCGATGATCGCGGTGGTCCTGCCCGGTTCCGCGGTGAAGGAGACGTTGTGGAGGACCGGGGCGTCGGCGCCGGGGTAGGTGAAGGTGACGTTGTCGAATTCGACGACGCCCGCGGCGGCCCCCGGCGTCGCCGGGACGAGAGGTTCCACGATGGAGGGCTCGCGGTCCAGGACCTCGGTGATGCGGCGGGCACAGACGATGGCGCGCGGCAGCATCATCGCCATGAACGCGCCCATCATCACGGCGACCAGGATCTGCATCAGGTACTGCAGAAACGCGGTGAGTGAACCGACCTGGACCGCGCCGGCGTCGACCCGGCGCCCGCCGAACCACATGACTGCGCCGGTGGCGACGTTGAGGATGAGCATGATCAGCGGGAACATCAGCACGAAACGGTTGCCGATCTTCACCGACAGCCGGGTGACATCGGAGTTGGCGGCGCCGAAACGCTGTGTCTCGTACGCTTCGCGCGTGAAGGCGCGGACCACGCGGATGCCGGTGATCTGCTCGCGCAGGATGCCGTTGATGTTGTCGATCTTTCGTTGGAGCCCCTGAAACAGCGGCATCAGCGCCGCGATGAGCGCGCCGACGGCGACGAACAGAACCAGGACGGAGACCCACACCAGCCAGGACAGGCCAGGATCCTCGCGCATGGCCATGATGACGCCGCCGACCATCATGATCGGCACCGGCGCCATGAAATTCAGGATCATCATGTAGGTCATCTGCACCTGCTGCACGTCATTGGTTCCGCGGGTGATGAGGGTGGCGGCGCCGAAGTGGGAGACGTCCTCGGCGGAGTAGCGGGTGACGCGGCCGAAAACGGCGGCGCGGAGGTCTCGGCCGGTGCCCATCGAGGTGCGGGCGCCGAACCAGACGGCCACGCAGGCCGTGATGACCTGGACGAACGCCACCGCCAGCATGACGACGCCGATGTTCCAGATGAAGGCGACGTCCCCCTGGGACACCCCCTCGTCGATGATGCGGGCGTTGAGGGAGGGCAGGTAGAGGGTGGCCATCGTGGATATCGTCTGCAGGATGACGATGGCGACGATGGCGCCGGAATAGGGTCTGGCCCGGGACGCCAGAAGCTTGTAGAGTTCCACGGCTGTCCTTGAGGGTTCGTGGGGAGGCGTGGACGTCGTCGGCTGTTGTTGCGATGACATCAACGAATGCGGTTGCCTCAATTTAACACCCGGGGCCGACACGGGGCACCACCCCAGATTGGGCGGCGGGCGACGAGGTTTGGTGGGCATTCCCCACCGGCGCTGCACGTCGGTAGTATCCAACTTATGACTGAGCTTTTTCTCGTTCGCCATGGGCAGACCGAATGGTCCGCGTCCGGCCAGTACACGTCCATCACCGATCTGGGACTAACCGAGCACGGCCGTGACGAGGCGAGCAGCCTGAAAGGCCTGCTGAACCCGGCCGACTTCGATCACGTGTTGGCCTCCCCGCGTCGCCGGGCTCAGGAAACCGCACAGTTGGCGGGGTTCGGGGACTTCGAGGTCGACGAGGATCTGGCCGAATGGTTCTACGGGGACTACGAGGGCCTGACCGGCGCGGAAATCGCCGCCAAGGACGCCGAGTGGCAGATCTGGACCCATGGCGCGCCGGGCGGGGAGAGTCCGGAGGACGTACTCGCCCGCTACTCCCGCGTCATCGACCGCGTGGTGGACTCCGGGCACGAGCGCATCATCATCTTCGCCCACGGCCACGCGCTGCGCGTCCTGGCCTGCCTCTGGATGGACCTGCCGCTGCGGTACGGGGCGAAGATGCCCCTGGACACCGCGACCATCTCCCGCCTGGGCACCTACAAGGGCCGCCGCGCGCTGATGGCCTGGAACTCGCGGCTCGGCTAGAACCCGGCCTGCGGGCGCAGCTGCCTGCCCTGGGCCTTTTCCCATTCCGGGTTGCCGCTGGTGCCCAGCACCTTGCCGTGCAGCGGAATCTCGTTGGCGGTGTGGTGCGCGGGCACGTGTCCGAAGCGTCTTTCGGCGACGGGCAGGCTGACCTCGCGCAGGAAGGCCGCCATGTCCGTCTTGCCGGCGGCCTCGAGCTGCTCGATGACGCCACGGATGTCGTCGGGGTGGCGGTCCTGCGACATCTTCGCCCGCGCGATGACCCGGTCGGCGGTCAGTTCCACCGCCACGATGTGCGTGGCCATGGTCATGCTTCGGTTCGAGGCCACCTTCTTCAGTTCGCCGCCGTCGCCCATCTTGTGGGTTAGTTTCGCCGCGACCTGCAGCGCGCGCTGCGGGTCGTCAATGATTTTCACGGTGCCGGGCATCTGGATGCTGACGTAGTCCCAGGTCGGGACGTTGGGCAGGGCTTCGTTGGAGGCGTACCAGGTGTTGGAGACGTAGGCGTCCATGACGTGGAAGACGGCGGTCGCCGGGCCCGTGATCGGGTTCGTGACCTGCGGGTTGTGCCGGGCGAGGTGGGTGACGGCGAGCCAGGCGTCGGCGCGCTTCTCGGCGTAGAAGGGGATGGGCGTGGTGCGCAGGCCCGACTCATGGGTGGTGACCAGGGAGCCGAAATGGGCCCGGTCGAGCAGATCGGACAGGTGGGCGTCGGGAAGCGTGTACATGTCGGTCATGGCCCCATTCAAACAGGAAAATCCGGAGGAAAGCGGGTTCGGTGGCCGTTCGGGCGGAGCGCCGGAGAATCGGGGGCGGGGGAGTGGGGGCGATCCCCGCTGCGCGCTTTTTCCGCTTGCCGACGCGCTAGGCTTTCCCCATGAAGGACACTCTCACCCCAGGACTGACCCACCGGATGACCTACCCGGTGACCGCCGAGCGCACCGTGCCCCACCTGCTGCCCGAGGCCGCCGAGTTCGCGTCGATGCCGAACGTCCTGGCCACCGGTTACCTGGTCGGGGTCATTGAATGGGCGTGCATGCAGGCGATCGCCCCGCACCTGGGGGAGAACGAGATTTCGCTGGGCGTCCACGTCGATCTCTCCCACCGGGCGCCGACCGTCCCCGGCTCCACCGTCAGCGTCGACGTAGAGCTGACCGAGATCGACCGCCGTTCCCTGACGTTCCGGGTCACCGCCACCGACGATCATGGCGTCATCAGCACGGGCACCCACCGACGCGGCGTCGTCGACCGGGAGAAGTTCATTTCCCGGCTGCCCTCGCCGACCAGGGAGATCTAGGGTCCCGCCGTCGGCGGAGCTTGAGGAGCGGAGGAGCACAATGACAGCCACGACCGCCTCCTCCTGGGCTTATTCCCCCACCCGTCCCCCGCATCCCCGGTGGGGCGCAGCGCCGGGCGCCAGCCTGCCGCTCTGGCGGGGTGTCCGCTCATGAGCGGGCTCCTCGCGGCCGTCCTGGCCCTGCCCGCCCTCGCGCTCTATCCGGCAATCACCCTGGCCACCGGCCTGGAGTCGGTCGGCATCCCGGTCCCGGGCGAGACGATCCTGATTTCAGCGGCGTTGCTGGCCCTCCCCCAGAGTTCCTCGATCTCGGTGCTCGGGGTCTTCCTCGCCGCCGTCCTCGGGGCCGCCGTGGGAGACAACGTCGGCTACGCGCTCGGCCGTCGCTACGGCGACGTGCTTCTCGACCGCCTGCAGCGCCGGTTCCCGACCGCGGTGACCCCGCAGCGCCTCGACGGAATGCGGGCTCTCATGGGGCAGCACGGCTTCCCGGTGGTTGCCGGCGGCCGTTTCGTGGCGCTGTTGCGCATGCTCGCGGGTCCCCTCGCCGGTTCGATGCGAATGCCCTACCCGAAGTTCTTCCTGGCCAACCTCGCCGGCGCCGCAGCCTGGGCCGGGCTGATCACGGGCGCAGTGGCGCTGCTCGGAGTCGCGGCGGAGCGCTGGATCAAGGACGCCACCTGGGTGATCGCCGCCCTCGTCGTCATCGGGTTCATCGCCGCGTGGTTCGGTGGCCGCCGGCTGGACGCCTGGCTTCTGCGCACGGGCGAGGCGGCCCGTCAGGGAGGGGAGTCCTGTCCTCCTCGATGAAGATGTCGATGAAGGTGCCGAGTAAGACACCGATGAAGCTGGTGCGGGTCGGCCGGGGGTGGGATGTGGGCGGTAGTCCCCTCGCCAGGGAAAATAGATTGATATGATCATGTCCTCGTGTCGGGGGATTGGAACCGGACGCGTCCGCACGGGAACCGGAGTGGACTCCGGGGACCTCACACCACGAAAGTTGATGATCGATGGGAACGACTGGGGGCTCCCGGCCGTCATTTTCCGGGCCGGGGATTGGCAGAATCCGGCCGGCCTCACGGGAAGAGCGGGGGAGCGACGCTGATGGCCAGGCACGCTAGTCAGGCCCGGGCGGATTATCGGGGGGCGGCCATTGCCGGGGCTTCCGCCGCGGCGAGGGCCGTCAACCTCGGCATCGTCACCCTGGTGCCTTGCGCCGTCGTCCTGGAGTTTCTCGCGCAGTTTCGGGAGCGCCTCCCCCAAATCGAGGACTATCTGCGGGCCATGTCCGGTGTGGCGGACCTCGCCCTGGTCGCTCTCCTGGTGGCCCTGGCGGTGGCCGTCCACCTGGGGCTGGTCGGCCTGGGCCTGGTTCTGGGTTCGCGCCTGACGGCGTGGAAGGTCGCCCTCGGGCTGATCCTGGCGTGGGTGGCACTCCCGGCCACCTGGCTCGGCTGGCGGCTGGCGGTGCAGGGGCACGAAAGCCTGTGGCTGTTCGCGCCGACCTACGTCACCGTCGGATACCTCCTCGGCGTCCTCCGGACGGCACCCGAGTCCATCAAGGTGAAATGGATCGTCGAGGACGTGGTCAATGAGCAGACGCGCCTGGTGGAGGATCTCGGCGAGGAATTTTCGTGGGTGGCGGCTCACCTGGATCTGGCCCGCCCGGAGACGCGGAATGAGCTGCGCCAGCCCCGTGTCGTCAGGCCCCCGGATTTTGAGGTGTTCGGGATGGCCGGAATCACCCTGCTGTCGGGGGTCGGAAAGGGACTGAACCGGCGGGCGGTGTGGCAGGGCATCAAGGGGGAGAAACTCACCACCGACATCATCAGGGACGTCGCGGGGGAGTACCCGGGACTGACCCTGATTCAGAACTTGAAGGTTCCGGGCAGCGACACCTGGGACGTGGATCATGCCGTGGTGTACGGCAACCGGGTGATCCTCATTGACTCGAAGTTCTACCGGAACGGCACCTACGCCTGGGTGGGTGACCATATCGAGGACTACGAGAGGAACGGCAGGTTCAGCATGCCGAACAGCCACGCCAAGGCGGCGAGGGTCGTGGCGGGGCACCTTCCGCCCGACACTGAGGTTGTCGCGATGATCGCCATCCATTCCTCCGACGGGGGCCTGGTCGAGACGTTCAACGCGGGTGACGCCAAACCGCTGCTGGTGAACGCCGCCGACACGGCCCGCGTGATTCGCTCACTGCTCCAGGGGCAGAATCTGTCTCCGGCCGGGCCCGTCCAGGGGGCGCCGGCGCGGCGGCATCAACGTTTGGTGACCCTGCTCGCGGGGAATCAGGAACGCACTGAGGGGCCTGGCGTCCGTCCGCGTCCTGGACGCCCGGAGGCTGGCCCCCGACCAGGGCGGGAAGACGGGGCCGAGGGGCCACTGGCCTAGGGGCGGAACCGCCCGCCCACCTGCCCCCCGCGCGGCGGTGCGGGGGTCAGGGCATCTCCGGAACGGCGTGGGCCTGGGCCACGGCGCGTTCCCAGCCGCGCTGACCGCGACGGACGGAGTCGTCCAGGCGGTACCAGCCGTGCCAGGTGGTGACGGCCAGACCGGCGTCGCGCAGGTCGTCGACCAGGTCGGAGCCGTCCGTGGAGCCGGGACCCAGGGAGCGCAGGTCGAGGTGCCCGGGGGACTGTAGGGCACCGTCAAGCAGACCGACGGTGCTGATGACGGCGTCGTAGTAGCCGGTGAGCAGGACTGCCGGGATGTCGGTCCCGACGGTGACGTTGCCGATGAGGCGGAGATGGGGGCTGATCTGCTCCTCGTCGAGCCGGTCGAGCGCGTCGACGGAGCCTTCGATGGGGGAGTGGGCGCGAACCAGTCCGGCCGCGGTGGGCCGTGAGTCGATGAGGTCGACGCGGACGTCGGCAACGTCGCGCATGCCGTGGCAGATGGCAGTCTCGGCGGTGTGGATGCCGGAGGGGCCGGCGCCGATGACGGCGATCTGCAGCTGGGTGCGTGTGCTCATTGCTTCGCGTACCTTTCAGGGACTCTTAAGGCTTGGGCGGTCACTCATGAACCTCTCTAGACCGCTTGGTCTGTGAATCTAGTGCAGGGTCCACCCGAAGGGCAAGTATTATTCATTTTCCGGCCTTTACATTCTTGGTCCGGCATTTGATTCAGCCGGGTCGGGTTGTCCATAATTGGTGCTCAGGCCATTAACCGACCGGAAATCCCCGCCCGGCCCACTCCGGGCTGGTCGGGACTTATTGCGCAGACAGAGTGGTTCAGTTAGGTTCAATCCGAACCGCACGGCCGCGTGTTTGACGGCCGTGCCCGAGTGGCTTGAGCAGACTGCTCTGTCTGCATTTGATCGAGTTTGGAGACGATTCCCATGACGACCACGACCGCGACGCCGGCCCGGAAGCCGCGTGCCAAGAAGCCCGAGGGCCAGTGGAAGATCGACGGCATGACCCCCCTCAACCATGATGAGGAGATCAAGCAGGTGGCGCCGGGCATCTCCGTGATGCAGCGTGTCATCGACACGTACTCCAAGGAGGGTTTCGACTCCATCGAGGAGACGGATCTGTACCCGCGCATGAAGTTCGTGGGCATGTACACCCAGCGCAAGCAGAACCTAGGCGGGGAGCACACCGGCAAGGACAACGCCGAGCTGCACGACAAGTACTTCATGATGCGCATCCGCTTCGACGGCGGCCAGTCCTCCCCGGAACGGGCCCGGGTCGTGGGTGAGATCTCCCGCGACTACGCCCGCTCCACCGTCGACTTCACCGACCGGCAGAACATCCAGCTGCACTGGGTGCGCATCGAGGACGCGCCGGCGATCTGGGAGAAGCTGGCCACCGTCGGCCTGGACACTCTCGACGCCTGCGGCGACGTCCCGCGTGTCATCCTCGGTTCCCCGGTCGCCGGCGTCGCCGCCGACGAGATCGTCGACGGGCAGCCGGCCATCGACTACATCCACGAGCACCTGCTGCCGCGCGAGGAGTTCCAGAACCTGCCCCGCAAGTTCAAGTCCTCGATTTCCGGCAACGCCCGCCAGGACGTCACCCACGAGATTCAGGACCTCGCCTTTCAGGGCGTCGTTCATCCGGAGCTGGGCCCCGGTTTCCAGGTCTTCGTCGGTGGCGGCCTGTCGACCAACCCGATGCTGGCCCAGTCCCTCGGGGTTTTCGTCACCGTCGACGAGGTCCCGGAGGTGTGGGCCGGTGTGGTCGGCATCTTCCGTGACTACGGTTATCGTCGCCTGCGCAACCGTGCGCGCCTGAAGTTCCTCGTCGCCGAGTGGGGGCCGGAGAAGTTCCGCCAGATCCTCGAGGACGAGTACCTCGAGCGTAAGCTGCCGGACGGCCCGAATCCGCCGAGCAACCTCATCGACCGCGACCACATCGGGGTGCATGAGCAGGCCGACGGCAGGTTCTACATCGGTGCCAAGCCGACCCTGGGCCACATGTCCGGTGAGCAGCTCATCGCGGTCGCCGACCTGGCCGAGAGGTACGGCCTGACCCGCATCCGACACACCCCCTTCAAGGAGATCCTCTTCCTGGATCTGGAGAAGGATCAGATCGAGGACTTCTCCCGCGAGCTCGACGAGCTCGGGCTCTACGCCAGCCCCTCCGAGTTCCGCCGTGGCCTGCTCTCCTGCACGGGCCTGGAGTTCTGCAAGCTGGCGCACGTGACCACCAAATCCCGCGCCATCGAGCTGGCCGACGAGCTGGAGGAGCGCTTCGGGGACCTGGATTCCCCGATCACCATCTCCCTCAACGGTTGCCCCAACGCCTGCGCCCGCACCCAGGTCTCCGACATCGGCCTGAAGGGCCAGACCGTCACAGACGCCGAGGGCAACCGCGTCGAGGGCTTCCAGGTCCACCTGGGCGGCACCGTCGGCGAGGGGGCGAACTTCGGCCGCAAGATCCGCGGCCACAAGGTCACCTCCACCGAGCTGACGGACTATGTCGTCCGCGTCGTCTCCAACTACAAGGAGAAGCGCGCCGAGGGCGAGATCTTCCGGGACTGGGTGCTGCGCGCCGACGAGGAGGACATCAAGTAATGGCCTTCCGCCGGGAACCGAACCCCAACCGCAACCATCCGACCCACTGCCCCTACTGCGGCGGCATGGATCTCTTCCCCGACGAGGAAGGCGATTTCGCCTGGGCCTGCCAGGAATGTCTGCGCGTGTTCTCGGTGATGTTCCACGGCCAGAATGATCCGGTCCATCAGCCTGCCCCCGCCGTGTCCACCGAGGAGGCGTGGCAGAAGTCGCTCGATCGGCACGGTCACAGTGCAAAATTCGGCGTTTCAGGGGAGACTGGATCAGATTCACAGCACGAAGGAGAGAAGTAGACGATGGTCACCAGCATCAATCTGCTCGGCGGCGGGGGCGGCGAGGCCGCCTTCCGCGACCCGGCCGTCAGCCCGGAGGGCAAGCGCAGCGCCGACCCGCTGCCCGCGGACATCGCCGCGCGTAACGAGGAGCTTGTCGACGCCTGGGCCGACCGGCTCTACCATGAGACCGCCGACAACATCCTCGACTGGACCAGGGAGTACGCGCCGGGACCGGTCGTGCTGACCATGAGCATGGAGAACACCGTGCTGGTGGACCTGGCGCAGGGGCGTCTGCCGGGCGTCGACATGGTCTTCCTCGACACCGAGTACCACTTCGCCGAGACCCTCACCGTCGCCGACGAGGTCGAGGCGCGCTACCCGGGCAACAAGCTCATCCGCGCGAAGGCCATCCTCTCCCGTCAGGAGCAGGACGAGACCTACGGCAAGAACATGTACCAGTGGAACCCGACCGCCTGCTGCCGCATGCGCAAGGTTGAACCCATCCAGCGTGAGCTCAGCGCCTACGTCGGCGCCGTCGACGGCCTGCGCCGCGCCGACGGGCCGACCCGCGCCGACGCGCCGGCCCTCTCCCTGAACAAGACCGGTCGCCTGAAGATCTCGCCGATCATCACCTGGAGCCTGGCGGACACCGAGGACTACATCCGCAGCCACGACCTGATCAGCCACCCGCTGACCTACCAGGGCTACCCCTCCATCGGCTGTGCCACCTGCACCCTTCCGGTGGCCCCCGGCGAGGACCCGCGGGCCGGCCGCTGGGCCGGCTCGGGCAAGACCGAGTGCGGACTGCACACCGATTAGCCGACGACCATCCCCAACGAATGAGCGAGAAGACAATGACGACGACAGTGACTGAGACAGCCTTGTCCCCGCACCTGCGGGACCTGGAGAACGAGTCCATCCACATCCTGCGCGAGGTCGCCGGCCAGTTCGACAAGGTCGGCCTGCTGTTCTCCGGCGGCAAGGACTCCTGCGTGGTGTTCGAGCTGGCCCGGCGCGCCTTCGCCCCGGCGGCCGTGCCCTTCGAGCTGGTCCACGTGGACACCGGCCACAACTTCCCGGAGGTCATCGAGTTCCGTGACCGGCTGGTCGCCGAAACCGGGGCCCGGCTTCACGTCGCCCTGGTCCAGGACTGGATCGACCGCGGCGACCTGCAGGAGCGCCCGGACGGCACCCGCAACCCGCTGCAGACCGTCCCGTTGGTGGAGACCATCGCCGAGCGCGGCTACGACGCCGTCCTCGGCGGCGCCCGCCGCGACGAGGAGAAGGCCCGCGCCAAGGAGCGTGTCTTCTCCGTGCGCGACTCCTTCGGTGGCTGGGATCCGCGTCGCCAGCGCCCCGAGCTGTGGAGCCTCTACAACGGCGAGAAGCTGCCGGGTGAGAACGTCCGCGCCTTCCCGATCTCCAACTGGACCGAGACCGACGTCTGGGAGTACATCGGCGCCCGCGGCATCGAGCTGCCGAGCATCTACTTCGCCCACGAGCGCGAGGTCTTCAACCGGGGCGGCATGTGGCTGACCGCCGGTGAGTGGGGCCAGCCGAAGAAGGGGGAGGAGCTCGAGACCCGCACCGTGCGCTACCGCACCGTCGGCGACATGAGCTGCACCGGCGCCGTTGACTCCGACGCCACCACCATCGACGAGGTGCTGGCCGAGATTTCCGTGTCCACCCTCACTGAGCGCGGCGCCACCCGCGCCGATGACCGACTGTCCGAATCCGCCATGGAAGACCGCAAGAAGGAGGGCTACTTCTGATGAGTGCTCCCGTTACCGAGACCACCCGCCACATCTTCGACGACCGCGAGACCCTGCGCCTGTGCACGGCCGGCTCCGTCGACGACGGCAAGTCCACCTTCGTCGGTCGCCTGCTGCATGACACCAAGTCCGTCCTCGCCGACACCCTGGACTCCGTCCAGCGCTCCTCGGAGGACCGCGGTTTCGAGGGCCTGGACCTGTCCCTGCTGGTCGACGGCCTGCGCGCCGAGCGGGAGCAGGGCATCACCATTGACGTCGCCTACCGCTACTTCGCCACCGACGAGCGCGCCTTCATCCTGGCCGACTGCCCGGGCCACGTGCAGTACACCCGCAACACCGTCACCGGCATGTCCACCTCGCAGGTCGTCGTCGTGCTTGTCGACGCCCGCCACGGCGTCGTCGAGCAGACCGTCCGCCACCTGACGATCGCCTCCCTCCTGGGCGTCAAGACCGTCATCCTGGCCGTCAACAAGATCGATCTGGTCGACTACTCCGAGAAGGTGTTCCGCGAGATCGAGGAGACCTTCACCGCGAAGGCCGCCGAGCTGGGCGTCGCCGAACCCCATGTCGTCCCGATCTCCGCGCTCAAGGGCGACAACGTCGTCGAGGCCAGCACCAACATGGACTGGTACACCGGCCCGACCGTGCTGCAGGTCCTCGAGTCCGTTCCGGTGGCCCACGGCCGCGCCGACGAGCTCGACTTCCATTTCCCGATCCAGTACGTCATCCGCGAGCACGCCACCGACTACCGCGGTTACGCCGGCCGCGTCGAGGCCGGCTCCGTCAGCGTCGGCGACGAGGTCTCCCTGCCGTACGGCCGCACCTCGACCGTCACCGCCATCGACACCTCCGACGGACTCGAGACGGCCAGGACCGCCAACGCCGGGGACTCCGTCACCCTGCGCCTGGCCGACGACATCGACCTGGTCCGCGGCGACCTCATCATGGGCGGCGAGCGCCCGGAGTCGGTCCGCACCTTCGAGGCGACCCTCGTCGGCATGAGCGAGCGCGAGATCAAGCTCGGTCAGCAGGTCAAGGTCCGCTACGGCGCCCGCCTGGAGCGCGGCCGCGTCGCCGCCATCGACCGTGTCCTCGACATCGACGATCCGGCCCATGACCGCGAGGAGCCGGGCGTGGTCCAGCTCAACGAGATCGCCCACGTCACCATCGAGGTCGCGCAGGAGATTCCGGTCGAGGAGTACGCCGCCCGCGGCGCGGTCGGCAACTTCCTGCTCATCGACAAGGCCTCCGGCAACACCCTGGCCGCCGGCTTCGTCGGCACGCGCCTGCGCTGACGACGATGACCCACCTGATTCTGCTGTCCCACGGCTCGCGTCACCCGCGGGCCCACGAGGGCGTGGAGAAGCTGGCCGGGGCCACCGCCGCCCTGCTCGGCGACGCCGCCGCGTCGGTGCGCGTCGCCCACCTCGACTTCGACGAGGAACGCACGCTGGACAAGGTGGCCGTCGGCGTGGACCGGGCGGTCGTGGTCCCGCTCCTGTTCGCGGGTGGTTTCCACACCCGTTACGACGTTCCGCAGGAGATCGTCGCGGCTGAGGAGGCCACCGGCGCCCGGCTGCGGCTGGCCGACATTCTCGGGGCCGGCGCGGACATGGCGGAGCTGCTCGCGACCTCCGTGCGGGAACGGGCCGCTCCCGACGCGCACGTGGTGCTCTACTCCGTGGGCTCCTCCATCGGACAGGCCCAGGACAACGTGCGCGCCCTGGCGCCGATGATCGCCGATCGCACCGGGCGGGCAGTCGAGTTCATTTCCGCGACGAACATGGAGCGCTCCGTCGCGGACGCGGTCGCGGAGTTCGACCCCGTGCACCTGCTGCCGCTGTTCGTCACCGACGGGCTGCTACTGGATCTGGCCCACCGGGCCCTGGGGGAGAGCTCCACCGCCTCCGGTCCGCTGGGTGCGGAGCTGGCCGGCGTCGTCGCCGACCGGTACCGCGCCGCCCTCGCCCTGTCGCGCTGATCCCCGACGTGCCCCGCCGGCGGCGCCGCGTCCTTCCGGCCGGTCCGGAATGGGTGCGTCCCGCCGGTTGCGCGGAATCTTTCCGTTCCACTCGGTAGCCTCGGCGGGGAGTGGCCGGGGATCCTCGGCCAGCAAAATCTAGACCAGTCGGTCTGCACAGTCTCGATGTGGCGGTGTTTCTATTCCGGCTAATCTCTCTTTTTATTCGCCCTGTGCTGCATGAATGGAAATGTGTCAATTGTAGACAGTATGGTCCATTCGTCCGTAGGGTGTGAGTCGTCACATCCACTACGCATCCGTACCTGAGGAGGCGCCCTCATGCGCACCCTGATTCTCATTGCCCTGGCGGGCCTGGCCGCCCAGCTGGTTGACGGCGGCCTGGGGATGGGCTTCGGCGTTACCTCGACGACGATGCTGATCACCCTCGCGGCCCTGACGCCCGCCGCGGCCTCCGCCGTGGTCCATACTGCGGAGGTCGGGACGACGCTCGTGTCGGGTTTCAGTCACTGGCGCTTCGGTAACGTCCATTGGCCGACCGTCGCCCGGATCGGCGTCCCGGGCGCCGTCGGCGCCTTCGCCGGCGCGACCTTCCTCTCGTCGATCTCGACGGCCTCCGCCCGGCCGGTGACCACGGCGATTCTTTCCGTCATCGGCATCGTGCTCGTCATCCGCTTCTCCCGGGGACGGGTACGCCGCGAGGTGGCGGCGAAGCAGCACTCCACACCCTTCTACGGTGTCCTCGGGCTGTTCGGCGGCTTCATCGACGCCTCCGGCGGTGGTGGCTGGGGGCCGGTGACCACATCCACGCTGCTGGCCGCGGGCCGCAACGAGCCGCGCCGCATCATCGGCACCGTCAACACCGCCGAGTTCCTGGTGTCGGCGGCCGCCACCGCCGGTTTCGCCATCGGTCTCTGGGACGACCTCATCGCCAACCTGGCCGCCGTCCTCGCGCTGCTCATCGGCGGCGCTCTCGGCGCCCCGATCGCCGCGTGGGCGGTCTCCCGGATCAACGCGGTGGCGCTCGGCGGCGTCGTCGGCACGATGATCGTGTTCATCAACCTGCCCACGGTGCTCACCGAGCTCGGCGTCACCGGGGTGTGGATGACGATCGCCCGCGCCCTCATCCTGCTCGTCGGTCTGGGGGCCGCCCTGCTCGGCGTCCTGCGCGCCCGCCGCAACGCGGTGGCGGAGGTCGTGCCCGCCTCCGTCACCGTCGCACCGCATCGCTCCGAGGCGGAGACGGTGGCGGAGGCGGAGGCGGAGGCGGAAGCCCGACCGGAATCGGCGGTGGAGACCGGTTCCGGGGGCCGGTCCCTGCGCTGAGCCGGACTAGTCTGAGGGGATGACCCGCATTCTCTTCGTCGTGGCCACGCCGCAGGAGGCCGCCGACATCCCGGCCGGCCCCGAGGCTGCCGCCGACACCGATCTGCTCATCACCGGCATCGGGCTGCTCAACGCGAGCATCGCGCTGACCCGTCGCCTGGCCGAGCGCCCCGGCGCCTACGCCCACATCATCAACGTCGGCACCGCCGGCGCTGTCGTGGACACCCACGCCCCCGTGCACGGCTTCCACGAGGTCACCTCCGCCTTCCAGCATGACCTTTCCGACGAGCTCATCGGCGCGATTGTCGGGCGCCCGTGGCCCAACCTGCTCGAGATTCCGGCGGTCACCGACCTGCCGGCGGCTCGCCTGGCGACCGGCGACTCCTTCATCTCCAGCGCCGCCGAGCGCGAGCGCATCGCGGGCCGGGGCGCGCAGCTGGTGGACATGGAAGGTTACGCCGTCGCCCGCGTCGCCGCCGAGTACGGGGTGCCGGTCACGCTGATCAAGCAGGTCTCCGACTCGGCCGATGATGACGCCGCCGGCCAGTGGGTGGAGTCGGCCATTGCGGGCTCGGCGTCGCTGGCGGAGACGCTGGCGGGCGTCGCCGCGCAGATTTCCGGGCGCGGGGAGTCCGTTCCCCCGGTTCGTTGGCCGGCCTAGCCGTTTCGGACACCCCCGCCAGATCACGAAAAGATAACAAAGGGCGGGAACGCGGACATACTGATGTGAGACACCTAACGTTGCGCGGGTACAGCCGAACTGCCTCATCAGTGAACTCTGATGGCGGGAATTCCGATTCCCGGCCTTCGGAATCCGGGGGCAGCCCGACCGACGACTAAGGAGTGCCCTCGTGAGCACACCCCAGGAAACCACCCTTCAGCAGGCCCCCGGCGTCGACGAGCAGGAGCGGGGGCGGGAATCCTCCGGCGTCCTCGACCGATTCCTCAACGGCGTCGAGTGGCTCGGCAACAAACTCCCCGAACCCTTCGCCCTCTTCCTCGGCCTGTTCCTGATCACGGGCGTCCTCTCGACCGTCATGGCTTGGCGGGACGTCACGGTCCAGGTTCCCGGGGCCGAGGAGATCACCGAAGTCAGGGGCTTGTTCACCGGCGAAGGCATGGTGTGGCTGACGACCACCATGGCCGAGAACTACATCGGCTTCCCGCCCCTGCTGACCGTGCTGCCGATTCTGCTGGGCGTCGGCGTGGCCGAGCGCTCCGGGATGCTCTCGGCGCTCATCCGCAAGCTCTTCGGCACCGCCCGGAAATGGGTGCTGCCCTACGCGGTCGGACTGGTCGGCGTGACCGCCTCGGTGATGGCCGACGCCTCCTGGGTCGTCGTCCCGCCACTGGCGGCGATGGTGTTCAAGGCGGCCGGGCGCCACCCCGTCGCGGGTCTGCTCGGCGGATTCGCCGCCGTCGGCGCGGGCTACTCCACGGCGCTGGTCCCCACCAGCCTGGACGCCCTGTTCGCGGGCATCACCAACGCGGTCATGACGACGCTGCCGGAGATGGGCGCGACCGAGGTCAACGTCTTGTCCAACTACTTCTTCAACGTCGCCGGCGCGGTCGTGCTCGGCCTCATCGCGGGCGTCATCATCGACCGGGTGCTGGAGCCGCGACTGTGGCGGCAGGACGTGCCGACCGAGCAGATCGTCGAGGACCGGGCCGCCGAGGCCGCCCGCGGCGACCGCGACGAGCACGGCAACGACCTTCCCGTCGAGCTCAGCCCCGCGGAGAACCGGGGCCTGGCCGGGTCCCTCATCTCGGTTCTCGTCGTCACCCTGGTCATCCTCGCGGCCGCACTGCCGGCCGGGTCGCCCTGGCGCAACGAGGACGGCGGTTTCCTGCCGAGCTCCCCGCTGCTCAGCTCGATCGTCTTCATCGTCTTCGTCTACTTCCTCGTCGCCGGCCTTGTCTACGGGGCGGCCGTGGGCACCGTCCGCGGCGTCGGCGACATGGTCACGATGATGGGGGAATCGCTCAAGGACATGGTCGGCTTCCTCGTCCTGGCCTTCATTCTGGGGCAGTTCGTCGCCCTGTTCTCCTGGACCGGCATCGGCACCTGGACCGCGGTCCAGGGCGCCTCCTTCCTGGAGTCGATCGGGCTGACCGGCTTTCCGGCCATCCTGGCGTTCATCGTGCTGGCCTCCCTGCTCAACCTGCTGATCATCTCCGGTTCGGGCATGTGGACCCTGCTCGGGGCGGTGTTCGTCCCCATGTTCGCCCTGCTCGGCTATGAACCGGCCTTCATTCAGGCGGCCTTCCGCGTCGGCGACTCCGCCACCCAGGTGATGACCCCGCTCAACCCCTTCATGATCCTCATCATCGGCATGCTGCGCCGCTACGAACCCCAGGCGGGCCTGGGCACCGTGATGAGTCGCATGATGCCCTTCGTCATCCCGTTCTGGGTTGCCTGGGTGCTGCTGCTGGCGCTGTGGTTCTACGCCGACCTGCCGCTGGGCCCGGGCGCGGGCATCATGATCGGGGGCTGACATGGCTGACTCCGACCCCCGCCTGACCCCCTCGACAGCCTTCCTCGAGCACACCCGCGCGAGTGTCGCGCGCCGCGTCGAGACCTTCACCGCCCGCGCCGGGCGCACCCGGCCACCGGGGGAGGACTATCCGGGTCAGGCCGCGCTGTGGGCGGCGATCGACGCGCACGTCGGCTCGCTGGCCCCGGACCTGACGGCCCTGGCCGAGGACCTCCACGGGCACCCGGAGACCGCCTTCGAGGAATTCCGTTCGCGCGACGCGCTGGCGGATCTGCTGCGCGGGCACGACCAGGACGTCGAGGTGGGGGTACATGGCGTAGCGACCTCGCTGCGGGCCGAGTGGGCCGCACCCGGTTTCGACGCCGCCCGGCACCCCACCGTCGCCGTGATGTCCGAGTACGACGCGCTGCCCGGCATCGGCCACGCCTGCGGGCACAACATCATCGCCGCCGCCGGCGCGGGCGCCTACCTCGCCGCCGTCCGTGCCCTGGCGGAGACCCCGGGCGCGCCGGTCCGCGTGAGCCTGCTCGGGACGCCCGCAGAGGAGGGCCATTCCGGCAAGGAGTACATGATCCGCGGCGGCATGCTCACCGACGTCGACGCCGCCGTCATGGTCCATCCCTTCTCCTACGACATCGCCTCGCACACCTGGATCGGGCGCCGCGTGCTCACCGCCCGCTACCGTGGCGTCCCCGCCCACGCCTCCTCGCAACCGTTCATGGGTCGCAACGCGCTCGACGCCGCGACGCTCGCCTACCAGGGCATCGGCCTCATGCGTCAGCAGATGCCGCCGAGCGACCGCGTCCACGCGGTCATCTCCGACGGCGGCGAACGGCCCTCCGTCGTCCCCGGGGAGGCGGAGCTGACGATCTACGTGCGCTCCCAGCTGGCCGACGCCCTGCAGGACCTGTCCGCCCGCGTCGACGACATCCTGCGCGGCGCGGCGCTCATGGCCGGCGTCGCCGTGGAGATCGACTGGGATCCGCACCCCGCCAGTCTGCCGATCCGAAACAACCAGACCCTGGCCCGGCGCTGGGCGGGCACCCAGGCGCGCCTCGGCCGCGTCGCCATGCCCGGTGGCATCGTCCCCGACTCCCTGGCGGCCTCCACCGACTTCGGCAACGTCTCGCACCTGGTGCCGGGCATTCACCCGATGGTCAAGGTCGCCCCGGAGTCGGTCGCGCTGCACACCGAGGCCTTCGAGCGCTGCTCGCGCGGCCCGGCGGCCGACCGCGCGACGCTCGACTCCGCAGCCGGGCTGGCCCAGGTCGTCGCCGACCTGGCACGTGATCCGGATCTGCTTGCCGACGCCAGAAAGGAGTTCGACGCCGCCGGCGGACCGGTCGGCGTCGACGAGCTCTTCAATCTGGGCGGCGACTAGGCGTTCCTGTCGTGTTCGGGGTCGGTGGCGACGGTGCCGTCCGAGGTGGAGTCGGTGATGTCCTCCTCCGAGGCCTCCTTGGCGATGGTGTAGTCATCGGACTTGCTGGCCGCGGTGGAACCGCCCAGGGAGGCCGGTTCCGGCTCCGGGGCCTTGCGCTCGTCCTTCTTGCCGACGCTCTTGAGCTGTTCGCGGACGGCGAGGAACGCCTCCCGCGAACTCAGTGACCTGCCTCTCGCCGTGGCCAGCTCGATGTCGTCGACGGTGATCTCACCGGCGCGCAGGCCGACCATCTCCGAGTGGTAGCGGAACCAGACCCCGAGGATCGCGGCGAAGGGGACCGCGAGGAAGGCGCCGAGGATGCCGAAGAGCGCGGAACCGACCGTCACCGAGAGCAGGACGACGGCGGCGTGCAGGTTCATGGCCTTGGACTGCAGGGCCGGCTGGAGGACGTTGCCCTCGATCTGCTGAACGGCCAGGACGATGACCAGGACGATCAACGCGTCGGTGAGCCCGTTGGTGACCAGCGCGACGACGACCGCCAGGGCGCCGGCGGCGAAAGCGCCGACGATGGGGATGAACCCGCCGAAGAAGGTGATCACCGCAAGCACCACGGCCATCGGGATCTGCAGGATGATCAGGCCGGCGCCGATGAGCGTCGCGTCGACGAAGGAGACGATCGCCTGGGTCTGGATGTAGCCGGAGAGGGTGTTCCAGGAGCGGGTCAGGACCTCGGAGAGGTGCCAACCGGCCCGGTATCCCGTGTAGCGGCGGACCATCGGCAGGAACTTCTCGCCGTCCTTGAGGATGAAGAACGTGATCACCAGCATGATGAACATGGTCGTGCCGACCGTGGCGGCGATGGAGATGCCCGACGACAGGCCCGAGAGGATGTTCTGCGACTGGTTGCGCAGGAAGTTCACCCCGTCCTGGAGCAGGCCGTCAACGTTGAACTGCTCGATGTTGAGGTTGAGGGGCGGGCCCTGCAGCCAGCCGATGATCTGGTCGATGCCGCTGGAGGCCTGGTCGATGATCTCGCGTCCCTGGCTGCGGACGGTCGGCGCCATGGCCGCGAAGATCGCCACGAAGATGACGAAGAAGCCGAGCAGTGTGCTCAGGGCGGCGAGCGCGCCCGGCACCCCGGCGTTGCGCATCTTGCGCGAGACGGGCCACAGCACCGAGGCCAGGATGAGCGCCAGGACGACCGGCAGGATGCCGATCCACACGTACCCGAGCAGGCGGAAACCGAGGAAGGCGGCGATGGCCACGATGATGAAGCGCAGTGACCAGCCCGCCAGGACGCGGCCGTCGTGGCCGAGGATGGAAGAGCGGTCCCAGGTCTCGTCCGCGGTGTCGGGCGCGGGTTTCCGGGGCGCTTCGTCCGTGGCGACGTGGTTCGTGGAGTCGGGGTCGGCCGGGGCGGGGAACACCTGCTCCGAGACGCCGGGGGAGTCCACGACGCGATCCGAGAAGTCACGCGAGTTGCGACGCGACGACGGGTTCGGGTCTGAGTTCATGTTGGGGCTTCCTGCTGGAACGGCAGTGGTGCGGGAAGTGCCCGGGCCACTGGAAAAGGGCGGCTGATACAGTGCGCCACTCTAGTCACTGGACGGAGATCCTGGCGTGGGGGAGCGGAAGAGGGGCCGAGGTGAATGGATCCGGCGCTGTCGTCGCCGGTCCGGTCGAGATGCTCCCCGGCGGGGTTCACTCCACCCATGCTGGGTAAACGGGGAAACTTGAGTCGGTCGGGAACAAGTTGGTGGAGTGGGCCGTTGTTAGGTGTGTCAGGTTGAGTGTCTTCGACTCAAGGCGTGTGCTACACTCTTTGTCAGAAGTTGAGTCTCGACCGGTCAACTTTAGAGAGAATCCCAACAAATTCAGGAGGAAACCCGTTATGGGACGCGCAGTAGGAATCGACCTCGGTACCACCAACTCCGTGGTCTCCGCCCTTGAGGGCGGAGAGGCCACCGTTATCGCCAACTCCGAGGGTTCGCGCACCACGCCGTCGATCGTCGCTTTCGCCAAGAACGGCGAGGTCCTCGTCGGACAGTCGGCGAAGAACCAGGCGGTCACCAACGTCGACCGCACCATCCGCTCCGTCAAGCGCCACATGGGCACGGACTGGACCACCGAGGACATCGACGGCAAGAAGTACACCCCGCAGGAGATCTCCGCCCGTACGCTGATGAAGCTCAAGCGCGACGCGGAGGCCTACCTGGGTGAGGACGTCACCGACGCCGTCATTACCGTTCCGGCCTACTTCGAGGACGCCCAGCGTCAGGCCACCAAGGAAGCCGGCCAGATCGCCGGCCTGAACGTCCTGCGCATCGTCAACGAGCCGACCGCGGCCGCACTGGCCTACGGCCTGGAGAAGGGCGACAAGGAGCAGACCATCCTCGTGTTCGACCTGGGTGGCGGCACCTTCGACGTCTCCCTGCTGGAGATCGGTGACGGCGTCGTCGAGGTCATCGCCACCGCCGGTGACAACGAGCTCGGCGGCGACGACTGGGACCAGCGCATCGTCGACTGGCTCGTCGAGAAGTTCAAGACCTCCAACGGCGTCGACCTGTCCAAGGACAAGATGGCCATGCAGCGTCTGCGCGAGGCGGCCGAGAAGGCGAAGATCGAGCTCTCCGCCTCCCAGCAGGCCTCCATCAACCTGCCGTACATCACCGTCGACGCGGACAAGAACCCGCTGTTCCTGGACGAGACCCTGTCCCGCACCGAGTTCCAGAAGATCACCCAGGACCTGCTCGACCGCACCAAGCAGCCGTTCAACCAGGTCATCAAGGACGCGGATCTCTCCGTCTCCGACATCGACCACGTCGTCCTCGTGGGCGGGTCCACCCGTATGCCGGCCGTCACCGACCTGGTCAAGGAGCTGACCGGCCGGGAGCCGAACAAGGGCGTCAACCCGGATGAGGTCGTCGCCGTCGGCGCCGCCCTGCAGGCCGGCGTCCTGCGCGGTGAGGTCAAGGACGTGCTGCTGCTCGACGTCACCCCGCTGTCCCTCGGCATCGAGACCAAGGGCGGCGTGATGACCAAGCTCATCGAGCGCAACACCACCATCCCGACCAAGCGCTCCGAGACCTTCACCACGGCCGAGGACAACCAGCCCTCGGTCCAGATCCAGGTCTTCCAGGGCGAGCGCGAGATGGCCTCGGCCAACAAGCTGCTCGGCTCCTTCGAGCTCGGCGGCATCGCCCCGGCACCGCGCGGCGTCCCGCAGATCGAGGTCACCTTCGACATTGACGCCAACGGCATCGTCTCCGTGTCCGCCAAGGACAAGGGCACCGGCAAGGAGAACACCATCACCATCCAGGATGGCGGCGCCCTGTCGGAGGAGGAGATCGACCGCATGGTCAAGGACGCCGAGGCGCACGCCGAGGAGGACAAGAAGCGCCGCGAGGAGCAGGAGACCCGCAACTCCGCCGAGTCCGCCGCCTACCAGACCCGCAAGTTCCTGGAGGAGAACGGCGACAAGGTCTCCGAGGACGTCAAGACCAAGGTCACCGAGGCCGCCGACGCCGTCGACGAGGCACTCAAGGGTGAGGATCTCGAGGCCATCAAGGCCGCCGTCGAGAAGCTCAACACCGAGAGCCAGGAGATGGGCAAGCAGATCTACGAGGCCCAGGCCAACGAGGGCGCCACCCAGGCCGGTGCCGCCGACGCCGACGCCGACCCGAACGTGGTCGACGCCGAGGTCGTCGAGGACGAGGAGTCCGACAAGAAGGACGGAGACAAGTAAGAATGACCACCCCAGGCATGCCGAACGATCCGGGCAACCCGGACGAAACCGACGAGCAGAACCTCAGCCCGAACGAGGCTGAAGCTGAAGCCGCCGCTGCGGCTGAGGCCCAGGGTGTCGACGAGGACGACGACGTGTACACCACGCAGCCGGACCCGACCGTTGACGGAGAGATCGACCCGACCATGGAGGCGACCCTGTCCGCCGAGGTCGACGAAGCTCTCTCCGACATCGAGGCGGAACTGGCCGACCAGGAATCCGCTCCGAGCGTCGAGGCTGAACTGGCCGAGCGCACGGAGGATCTGCAGCGCGTGAGTGCCGAGTACGCCAACTACCGTCGCCGCACCGAGCGGGACCGGGAGGGCCTAGTGCTCAGCGCCAAGGCGTCGGTCCTGACCTCGTTGCTGCCGGTGCTTGACGACCTCGAGCTCGCCCAGCAGCACGGGGATCTGGAGGAGGGCTCGCCGTTGAGGGCGTTCGCGGACAAGCTGCGCGACACCCTCAAGAGCCAGAAGCTGGAACCCTTCGGCGAGGAGGGCGAGGCCTTCGACCCGGAGATCCACGAGGCCGTGCAGGACCTGTCCTCCGGCGAGGAGAAGGCTCTCGGCACGGTGCTGCGTAAGGGCTACCGGGTAGGCGACCGCCTGGTCCGGACCGCGATGGTCATCATCGCGGATCGGGACGCCGACGCCGCCGCCTCGGAGTAACCGTTCCCGCAGTTCGTGACGTACGCACCGCCACCCGCGACAGCCGGCCCGCCAGGATCGACCCCTGGGAAGGCACGCTCATCCTGGGTGGCGGTGCGTTTTCACGTGATTAGATACTTAGCGATAAACGAAGAATTAGGACACGACCAGAGATGACCACGATTCAGAAAGGAGGGAGCGTGCGATGACAGCCCCACGTGAATGGGCGGAGAAGGACTTCTACGCCGATCTCGGCGTCTCCTCGTCCGCCAAAGCCGACGAGATCAAGCAGGCGTACCGCAAGCTCGCTCGAGAAAACCACCCCGACAAGAACCCGGGCGACAAGGCCGCCGAGGACCGTTTCAAGAGGGCGGCCACCGCCTATGACGTCCTCGGCGACGAGGACAAGCGCAAGGAGTACGACGAGCTGCGCAGGATGCTCCGCTCCGGCGGTGGGTTCGGAGGCGCCGGATTCCCCGGCGGGTTTCGCACGACGACGTCAGCGCCCGGCGACTTCGACTTCTCCGACGTCTTCGGATCGGCTTCAGCGGGCGGAGGATTTGGCGCGGACGGCGGTCTGGGCGATATCTTCGGTGGCCTCTTTAACCGTGGCGGCGGTGCTGGCCGGACAGCTCGGCCGAAGCGGGGAGCGGACGTCGAAACTGAAATCACGCTCGACTTCCGGGAAGCGGCCAAGGGGACGACGTTCCCGATCCAGCTGAGCGGCAACGCCCCGTGCACGACCTGCCACGGTTCGGGTTCCCGCTCCGGCCACCCCGTCACCTGTGACAAGTGCGGCGGCGTCGGTTACATCACCCAGCAGCAGGGCGCCTTCGGGCTCTCCCAGCCGTGCGACAAGTGCGGCACGACCGGCAAGGTCATCGAGGACCCCTGCCCGAGCTGCCACGGCACCGGCACGGTGCACCGCACCCGCTCCATCACCGTGCGCATCCCCGCCGGCGTCATCGACGGGCAGAAGGTGCGCCTGGCGGGACAGGGGGAGGCGGGCCCGAACGGGACTCCCTCCGGCGACCTCTTCGTCACCGTCCACGTCCGGCCGGACGCGGTGTTCACCCGGGACGGCGACGACCTGGAGGTGACCGTGCCGGTCTCCTTCGCCGAACTGAGCCTGGGCGGCACCGTCACGGTGCCGACCCTCGACAGCCCGGTGAAGGTGAAGATCCCCGCCGGCACCCCGGACGGCCGCACACTGCGCGTGCGCGGCCGCGGCGTCCCCAAGCGCGGGGACAGCGCCGGCGACCTGCTGGTCACGGTGCAGGTGAAGGTGCCGACCACCCTGGACCCTGCGGCCACCAGCGCGCTGCGCACCTATGCGCAGGCGGAGAAGGACTCCGGATTCGACCCGCGTGCCGGATGGGCCGGTAACGCCAAGTAATGAGGAGGTGACGATCTGATGAGTTCCGAAGGGGACGCCAAGAACAAGGGCGCCGAGGCCACCGACAAGCAGGGGGCCAGGGACACTGCCGAGGTCTTCGTCATCTCTGTCGCGGCCGAGATGTCGGGGCTGCACGCGCAGACCCTGCGCACCTACGACCGCATCGGCCTGGTCACGCCGCGCCGCACGTCCGGCGGCGGGCGCCGCTACACCTGGCGTGACGTCGACCGGCTCCGCGAGATTTCCCGGCTGTCCCAGGAGGACGGCGTCAACCTCGCCGGCATCAAGGAGATCATCCGGCTGACCCGGGAAAACGATCGACTCCGGGCCGAGCTCGCCGCCGAGCGCGCCAGCAACCGCGAGCTGCGGGAACGGATCGCGGAAGGATCGAGCGTCCCGCCCGGGCGGGAGCTGGTCCACGTCCCGCGCAGCTCCGCCGTGGTGATGTGGGAACCACGCCGACTGCGCAACCGTCGCCGCAGCGTGAGGTAGTCGACGGGGACCGGGCCACCGCCTACGGGCGGGGGCCCACCTCCTTTCCGAAGGCGTCGAGGAACGCGGACGTCGAGTCCGGCCCGGCGCGGAAATACCAGGAGTGATCGCCCATGACGCCGGCGTCGATCTCCCACACGTTCGCCCCGAAGCCCGGGGAGGTGGGGTCCACCCCGTGCACCCCGGCGAGGGGGCCGGTCGCCAGGGAGATGGGATCCCCGGCGACGGTGACCGCGTGGACCCGCGGATCCTGACTGAGCAACTGCAGCTCAGAGGCGTGGCGCGCGCCGGTCCCCGGGGAACCGACGAAGACGACGTCGTCGGCGGACAACCCGCCGGTGCGCGGGTGGGCGGAATAACCGACCACCACCGAGCCGTAGCTGTACCCGACCACCGTCCTGGCGGCGTCGGGGAAGCGCAGCCCCAGCTGGTGCTGGAAACTAGCCAGGTCGACCGCGCCGCGGCGGGCGGGGAAGGAGTCCCCGCCGTGCAGCACGGTGGGTGGGGCCTGATAGCCGAGCCACACCACCCCGACCCCGCCTCCCTCCCCGTCCACCGCCGCGGCCATGTCGCGGGCCTGGCTCACGTGGCTGTCCCAGCTGCCGGGGTCGAGGCTGCCGACGCCGGGCACGTGCGTGATCAGGTGCGTGCTCGCGGCCAGGGTCGGCGGATCCGCCGCCGCGGCGACGAAGCCGACCTCGGGAAGCTGCAGCAGGGTGAGACCGTGGGCGTCGGCGAGTTCGCGCACCCGGGGTGACGCCGCGTCGTAGTACAGGTCGTGGGCGGCCTGCAGTTCGGCGGCCCGGTCTTCCCCCCACCCGGCGGGCGGGTCGACGCTGGCGCCATCGCCGTGGCGCAGCGCAAGTAGGGAGGTGGCGGTCATGGCGTCGAGCAGCTCACCCGAGGCGTGAAGCCAGCCCAGGAGGAGGACCACCGGCGCGCTGACGTCCAACCGGGGCCCCGCGAGGACCGTGAGCCGGGACAGCACCGCCTCCAGGTCCAGCTGCAGCGACGCCGCCAGGCGCAGCACCTCGGCGGCCCGACTCAGGGCGAGGATGGTGGGCGTCCATCCGCCGGCGGCGGTGGTGAGGGCACGCAGCGCCGCGTCCGCGGAGAGCCCGGTGAAGCCGGTCCCGGGCAGCAGGTCTGCCTCGGCGTAGGAGGCGGCGCGTTCACGGCGCAGGTGGTCGGCGGCGTCGGCAAGCAGCCCGGCCTGCTCGCCCAGCTCCCGGGAGCCCAGGGGAAGGGTCATCGGCGCAGCTCCGCGGCGGTGTCCCCGTCCTGCGTCTCGACGCGCCGGTGCACGCGGACGACCTCCGACCAGTCCCGGTGGAGGGTGTGCGCCAGTGCGCCGATCTGCCGGGACCAGTCGGCCAGGCAGGCCGCGAGGGCGGCCGCGGTGCGGGACCCGGCGGGGACGACGGCGGGCAGGGCGACCGTGCGGGGACGGTCCCGGCAGGCCAGGGCGTGGTCATGGCTGGAGGTGGTGGTGGTGAGCGTCATGCCCCGCATTATGCGACGGGAGCGGTCTGCGCGGGCGCGGGCCGCCGCCGGCCTGTGGATAACTCGCGTTGTCCACAGGTAGCCTGGGCGCATGAGGATTGCTGCCGTACAGATGACCACTGGACCGGACACCACCGAGAATCTCGCGCACGCGTCGGCGCAGGTGCGGGAGGCCGCCGCCCGGGGCGCCCGTCTCATCGTCCTGCCGGAGGCGACCTCCCAGGCCTTCGACACCGGGCGCCTCGACGGCCAGGCCCAGGATCTCGAGGGGCCCTTCGCCACGGGTCTGCGGGAGCTGGCGGCCGAGCTCGACGTCGTGATCGTGGCGGGCATGTTCCGCCCGGCCGACACCATCGAGAACGACCGGGGGAAATCCATCCACCGTGTCTACAACACCGCGCTGGTCACGGGCGCGGGGCTGCACACCGGCTACGACAAGATCAACACCTACGACGCCTTCAACTACCGCGAGTCCGACACCGTGCACCCGGGGGAGGAGCCGCTGGTCGTGGAGGTCGACGGGGTCGGCGTGGGGGTCGCGGTCTGCTACGACGTCCGCTTCCCCGAGTTGTTCATCCGGATGGCCCGCCAGGGCGCGAAAATCATCGCCCTCCCCACCAGTTGGGCGGACGGGGCGGGCAAGCTCGAGCAGTGGCGCACGCTGACCGCGGCCCGGGCCCTGGATTCGACTAGCGTCATCGTCGCCACCGGCCAGGCCCGGCCGGGCGGGGTGGACCAGGCCGGGAAGGAGAGCGGCCCGACCGGCATCGGCCACTCCGCGGTCGTCGCCGCGAACGGCCGCCGCCTGGCCGAGGCCGGCTACGAACCGGAGATCCTCGTCGTCGACGTCGACGTGGCGGAGATCGACAAGGTCCGCAGGGCACTGCCGGTCCTGGGGCTGTAGCGGGTCGCCGCCGTCTACAGCGGTCGGGGCCAGGGGACGCCCTCGTCGTAGCGCAGCATGGAAATGCGCGACCAGGCCAGCCCGCGGAAGCTCAGGCGCACGATGGTCGCGTCCACCTCGGCGGCCGGCCCGAGCACCATGACCTCCTGGTCGCCCAGACGCGCCGGGTCGAGCCAGGAGTCGACGAATTCCGCGACGGTGCCGCCGATCTCGGGAACCGGACCCGGCGCTGCGGCGCGCAGCGCCCACGGGTTGTGGCCGAAGCGGCTCACCGGCGTCACCTTCAGCCAGTCCAGCTGCGCGGCCAGCGTGGACATCACGTCCCAGTCGTAGAGTTCGGCGGGGTACTCGGCCGCCAGGATGAGGTGCACCGGGGCGCGCCGGGTGCCCAGCCGATCCAGGATCAGCGCCTTCGCCGCGGCCAGGCCGGTGCCGTAGGCGACGATCGTGCAGGGCCCCTCCGGCAGGCTGACCCCGTCGCGGCCGGCGCCGAAGGACCAGAGGTCGCCGGGGCGCGGCGTGGCGAGGAACTGGGAGGCCCGGCCCTCCTCGACGAGCCTGACGTGCAGCTCCAGCGTGCCGTACTCGTTTGGGGGAGTGGCCGGGGTGAGCATGCGCCAGATGCCGGGCAGGTAACCCGACGACACCGGCAGTGACTGGCCCGCGCGATAGTCGAAGGGCAGGCCCGATTCCAGGTGGACGACCGCCAGCCGACGGGTCACGCGCCGGACCTGGGAGACTTCCCCGATCCAGGCCGCCGGAATCCCCGCGACGTCGGCGGTGCGGGCCGAGGAACTCATGGCGGTGACCACGCCGCCCACCGCCCGTTCCGCGGCGTCGAGAAGCCCCTTGTCGACGCCGCCGTGGCGCCCGGCCAGCTCACGGAGGGTCTCGGTCAGCGCCTGCCCGAAGTCCCGGTAGAGCTCCGCGGGGAAGCCGTGCCGGCGGTGGGCGAGGCCGACCCGGCGCATGCGGGCGAGGACCTCGTCGGGGATGCGCGCACCCGGCGTCGACCGCTCCAGCACCCACGCCAGTGAGGGGGCGAGCTGGGTGTGGGCGTCGGCGTCGCGCATGGGGAAGAGCTGGCGGGCCTGCAGCTCACGGGTGTAGAGCCGCTGTTGGGCGAGCACACGGAATTCTTCGGCGTGCTCGCGCAGAAGCCCGGCCAGAGGAGCGAAGGAGGCGGGCGTGTCAGACATGGGTTCCATTGTGCCTGACGCGCCCGCCTCTTTCGTGGCGGCCCGGTTAGTCGATCGCGTAACCGGT
Source organism: Corynebacterium guangdongense (assembly GCF_030408915.1). Taxonomy (NCBI): domain Bacteria; kingdom Bacillati; phylum Actinomycetota; class Actinomycetes; order Mycobacteriales; family Corynebacteriaceae; genus Corynebacterium; species Corynebacterium guangdongense. Next base: position 2,555,159 of record NZ_CP047654.1, on the reverse strand, counting down.
GACCTTGCCCTCGGTGTTCGGGATCCAGCCGAGCGCCGGGGCGACGTGCTCGGCGAAGTTCTGCAGGATCGAGACGTTGAGATCCACGCCCATCTGGTTCGGGATGGTCAGCAGCAGCGTGTCCGCGGCCTCGATCGCCGGGTCGGCCTTGAGCTGTTCGATGAGCACGTCGGGCTCGGCGGCGTAGGAACGGCCGAAGGTGACGTTGCGGCCCTCGCCCAGCGAACCGATCTGATCCTCCCCGGTCGCGGAGGTGGCGAAGAGCTGGCGGTCGCGGTCGCTGACGATCGGGAAGATCGAACGGGAGACGGACACGCGCGGGGTCCAGTCGTGGCCGGCCTCCTTCCATGCCTGGCGGAAGGCCCGGATCTGCTCCGCCTGGACCTCACCCAGGGTGCGGCCGTCGGCCTCCGAGACAAGCGTCGAGGACATGAGGTTCACCCCGTCCTTGGCGGCCTGGATCGCGGTGTCGTTGGTGCCGGATCCCCAGAAGATGTTCTTGCGCAGCCCCTCGGCCTGTGGGAACACCGGCAGCGGGGTGCCCGAGCGGTACATGCGCGGGTACTGCTTCTCGACGGGGGCGGCCTTGGCGACGCCATAACCGTCGATCGCGGCCAGGAATGACTCGAACTTGGTCCGGGCCATGTCCGCGCCGTTCTCCGCCTCCGCGGTGTAGCCGAAGGCCTCCCATCCCTTCCAGGCCGGCTCCGGTGAACCGCGGGAGACCCCGAGAGCGACCCGTCCGTCGGACAGCAGGTTCAGCGCGGCGGCCTCCTCTGCCAGGTAGAGGGGGTTCTCGTAACGCATGTCGATGACGCCGGTGCCGACCTCGATGTTTCTGGTCGAGCCGACGATCGCGCCGAGCAGCGGCATCGGCGACGCGCCCTGCGGGGCGAAGTGGTGGACGCGGAAGGAGGCGTTGTTGACGCCGATCTCGTCGGCGGCCTGGGCGATCGCCAGCCCGTCCTTGAGAACCTGGGCCGCGCCCGGGCCCTGCTGGCCGCCGATGGCGTAGTGGCCGAAGCTCAGAAAGCCGAAAGCCTTCATGGTGGGTGTTCTCCTAAAGAATTGTGTGTTGGCCTGCAGGCCAGTATAGGTGACATGTCAACGTGCGACAAGGGTGAAGTTTAAAGTTTCGGGGCGGGGGCTGGGGGGGCGAAGGGGCGTCGTCACGCCTGTGCCCGCAGGAACTGGTGCGCCACCCGTCCCGCCTTGCGGCCGGCCCGCGTCGCGCCGATCGTCGACGCCGTGGAGCCGTAGCCGACCAGCAGCACGCGCGGGTTGACGGCGGTGGTGACCTCGTCGGCCATCTCGATGCCCCCGAGGCGGCTGCGCAGCTTGAGCGGGGCGAGATGGCGCAGCGACGGCCGGAAACCGGTGTTCCAGAAGATGACGTCGACGTCTCCGAGGACGGTGCCCGCGGGGAAGGGGGCCCAGGACTCCGGGAAGACCAGTTCGGCGTTCTCGGAGGGGCCCAGCCCCTCGGCCTTCTGGGCCAGGGGTTCGCCGAAGATCACGCCGTTGGGGGTGATCTGGTCGAACATTCCGCGCGAGACCAGCAGCCCGCGCCTCACCCCATCGACGTAGTCCGGGATCATGCCGATGCCGGTGGTGCGCACGACCGACGCCGGGCGCTCGCCGGCGAAGGTGCGCTCGCGGACGGCGTCCTCGACGTCGAGGCCCCACTGCTTGTCCTCGTCCTTCCAGCGGTTGGTGAAGTTCGGCGGGCGACGGGTGGCCCAGACGGTCTCGGTGACATCCTCGAGCTCCAGCAGGAACTGGATGGCGGAGAGGCCGCCGCCGACGACGAGGGTCTTCCTGCCGCGGAACTCCTCGGCGCTGACGTAGTCCCTGGTGTGCAGCTGCAGGCCCTCGAAGTCCTCGATGCCCGGAATATAGGGGACGTAGGGGTTGTCCCAGGTGCCGGTGGAGTTGAGCAGGACGTCGGTGGTGAACTCGCCGGCCTGGCTGATCACGCGCAGCGGTCCGGCGGGCTCGCGCTCAGTGGCGGGCTCCACGCGCGAGACCTTCGCCGGGCGGATGACCTTGAGGTCGAAGGTGTCCTCGTAGTCGCCGTAGTACTCGGTGACCAGCGTGGAGGAGGGCACGGTCGGGTCCGGGCGCTTCATGGGCAGGCCGGGCAGGTCGGCGATGCCGTGGGCCTTGCCCAGGGTGAGCGAGTCCCAGCGGTGGCGCCAGGCGCCGCCGGGGCCTTCGTTGGCGTCGAGGACCGCGAAGTCGACGCCGGGGACGAGTCCGCGCCGGGCGAGTTCGTGGGCGGCGGCCAGGCCCGCCTGGCCGGCCCCGATGATGATGGCCTGGAAGTGGGGTGTCATGGCGCCATCCTACGCCAGATTGCTGACGTGTCAACAGGATTGGAAGGGGGCTGCCCGCCTTGACGGTGTTCAACGTCCCCTAACATGAGCCCGGCATTACTTATCGGACTACTTATCTAGGCAGGTGTTTCGCGTGGAGTACACGCCGTACAACATGCTCATCGACGTCGGCTGGATTTCCCTGCTGATGATCATCGGCAACTTCCTCCGCAACCGCGTCAGGATCTTCCAGCAGCTCCTGCTCCCGGCCTCGATCACCGCCGGCCTGCTGGGCCTCGCGTTCGGCCCGGAGGTGCTCGGCTGGATCGGCTTCTCCGACCGGATCGGCACCTACACGACCATCCTGATCGCCATCGTGTTCGCCTCCATGGCGTATTCCATGGAGCTCGGCGGCACCGTGACCAAGGGCGCGCGCAACATGTGGAGCTACTCCACCGGCATGTTCATGGGGCAGTGGGGCCTGTTCGTCCTGCTGGGCGTGTACTTCTTCAAGCCGGTCTTCGGCACCGAGGACTGGTTCGGCATGATGCTGCCGGTCGGTTTCGTCGGTGGCTTCGGCACCGCCGCGGCGGTCGGTTCCTCCCTGGAGGCGGCCGACGCCGCCGGGGCCAGCTCCCTGGGCTTCACCGCCGCCACCGTCGGCACCCTGGCCGCCATCGTCGGCGGCATCATCGTGGCCAACTGGGGCATGCGCACCGGCCGGGCATCCGGTTTCACCGACGGGGAGCTCCCCGACGACATGCGCACCGGCTACATCAAAAACCTCGAGGAGCGCCCCTCCATCGGACGCGCCACCACCAATCCCTCCTCGATCGAACCGATGGCGCTGCATATTGGCGTGGTCGTCTTCACTGTGCTGGTGGCCTACCTCGTCAACGGCCTGGTCAACGACCTCTTCCCCAGCGTGTCCATCCCGCTGTTCGCCATGAGCTTCGTCATCGGCCTCCTCGGCCGGGTCATTCTCGGCGTCACCAAGCGCCCGGATTACCTGGACAAGCCGACGATCGGCTCGATCTCCGGCGCCGCCACCGACTACCTCATCGCCTTCGGCATCGCCTCCATCGTCCCGGCCGCCATCGTCAGCTACTGGGTGGAGCTGCTCGTCCTCTTCGTCCTCGGCGTCGTCTTCTGCGTCATCTTCCTGCTGGTTGTCTCGCCCGTGTTCTTCGGCAGGAACTGGCTCGAGCGCGGCATCTTCTCCTGGGGCTGGGGCACCGCCGCCGTCGCCACGGGCATCGCCCTGCTGAAGATGGTCGACCCGAAGCAGAAGTCCGGCACGCTCAACGAGTACGGCCTGGCCTACGTCGGCTTCGCCCCCTTCGAGATCGCCATGACCATCTTCGCGCCGATCGCTGTCCTGGCCGGCTTCACCGCCGGGTTCGGCTGGACCGCGCTCATCATCGCCGTCGTCGTGATGGGCGCGGCCTTCTTCCTGAAGTGGGTTCCGGTCCGGGAGGGGCGGCCCTCCGCCACCACCCTGGCGGACGATTGACACCGCCCCACCCCCCAGTAGTATTGCGACGGTGACCACCGGCCCAGAGCCGGTGGCCCTCGTTGCTTTCCGCCCCCGCGGGAGGCGTCACGTGGAAGGAAAACACCCTTGTCGACTCCCGATAACCGCCCCGCCGACCGCCTGTCCGGCGAGGTCGTCATGGCCCTCGTCGTGCTGGTGCTCACCTCCTTCGTGATGATGATCAACGAGACCTCGCTCTCGGTCGCGCTGCCGCACATCATGGCGGAGTTCGACGTCACCGCGGCGATCGCCCAGTGGTTGCTGACCGGCGTGATGCTGACGATGGCGATCATGATGCCGACCACCGGCTGGATCCTGGATCGCTTCACGACGCGCGCCGTCTATCTCTTCGCGGTCATCGTGTTCTTTCTCGGCACGGTGCTGGCGGCGGTCTCGCCGGCGTTCTGGGTCATGCTCCTGGGCAGGGTCTTCCAGGCGATGGGGACGGCCGTGATGATGCCACTGCTCCTGACCGTCGTGATGACGGTGGTCCCCTCGCGACGCCGCGGTTCGATCATGGGCGTCATCTCCGTGGTCATGGCCGTCGGCCCGGCGCTGGGGCCGAGTTTCGCGGGCCTGATGATGACCATCGGCTCCTGGCACCTCATCTTCTGGGTGCTCGTCCCGGGCATCGCCGCGGCCGGGGTGATCGGCGCCTGGAAGCTGGGCAACGTCGGTGAGCTCAAGGCCACGCCGCTGGACCTGATCTCCGTGTTGCTCTCGGCGCTGGCCTTCGGCGGCCTCATCTACGGTTTGAGCTCGATCGGCATCGTCCTCGACGGTGGCCGTGGCGCGCTGATCGTCGTCGCCGCGGCCCTCGTCGGAGTCCTCTCGCTGGTGCTCTTTATCTGGCGCCAGATCGCCATGGGCAAAAAGGGGCGGGCGCTGCTCGACCTCGGGCCCTTCGGCGTCCGGAACTTCAGCTTCGGCTTGGCCGCCATGGTCACCATCCAGTTCGCCCTCTTCGGCGTCGTCAACCTGCTGCCGATGTACCTGCAGGGCGCGCTGTTGGCGACCGCGCTGGCGGCCGGGATGGTCAACCTGCCCGGTGGCCTGGTCGAGACCGTGCTCTCGCCGATCGCCGGCGCCCTCTATGACCGCGTCGGTCCGCGCCCGCTGATCATCACCGGCACGATCATCATGTCCGCGTCGCTGTTCTGGCTGTCGACCATCGACGAGAACACCGCGATCGGCACCGTCGTGTGGATGTTCGCCGTTCTCTCGGTCGCCCTGGCGATGGTGCTCACACCGCTGATGACGAACTCCCTCGGATCCCTGTCCGCCGACCTCTACAGTCACGGCTCGGCGATCATGAACACCCTGCTTCAGCTCGCGGGGGCGGCGGGCACCGCCGTGCTGATCGCGGTGTTCTCCTATATCAACGTCGCGGGGGGAGGAAACCGGGCCGCCATGGCCGACGGCACCGCCCGGGCATTCCTGGTCGCCGCCGTGGTCAGCCTCGTGGCCGTCGCCCTGTCCTTCTTCATCACCCGGCCGGCCGGGACCCGTGAGGTTGTGGTGGACAGCCTCGACTAGCGGATGGTGGGCGGGCCGGTCGCGGCGCGCGGGCCGGACGTGAAGTTCGCAGGCCGGGGCCGGTCGTCCCCGCCCTTCGGGCTACTGCGGGCGGCCGGGCATCCGCCTAGAATGGAAGTCAACTTGAGTGCACGCGACTAAAGTTTTTTCGGGTTGAGTGGAACAGACTCAACTTCTGGTGCGTTGTACTGGGTGACAAACCATGAAGTAGGAAGAGAGGACCAGCATATGAGCTCGTTCAACCCCACCACCAAGACTCAGGAGGCCCTGCAGCAGGCTCTGCAGCAGGCCTCCGCCAACGGCAACCCGGACATCCGGCCGGCGCACCTGCTGGCGGCGATTCTCACCCAGAAGGACGGTGTCGCCGCTCCCGTCCTCAAGGCCACCGGCGTCGACGCCGAGACGGTCGCCGCGGAGGCCGCCGAGCTGGTGGAGTCTTATCCGAAGGCGCAGGGCCAGAACATGGCCAACCCCAACTTCAACCGCGAGGCGCTCAACTCCCTGACCGCCGCGCAGGAGCTCGCGGGGGAGCTCGGAGACGAGTACGTCTCCACCGAGGTGCTGCTCGCCGGTATCGCCAAAGTTGACTCCGACGCGGCCCGCCTGCTGACCAAGCGGGGCGCGACCTACGAGGCCATCACCGGCGCCTTCCCGAGCGTGCGCGGCAACCGCAAGGTCACCACGCAGGAGCCGGAGGACCAGTTCCAGGCGCTGGAGAAGTACTCCACGGACCTGACCGCGCGTGCCCGGGAAGGCAAGATCGACCCCGTCATCGGCCGTGACTCCGAGATTCGTCGCGTCGTGCAGGTGCTCTCCCGCCGCACGAAGAACAACCCGGTGCTCATCGGCGAGCCGGGCGTCGGCAAGACCGCCATCGTCGAGGGGCTGGCCCGTCGCATCGTCGCCGGCGACGTCCCGGAGTCGCTGAAGGGCAAGACCCTCATCTCCCTGGACCTGTCCTCCATGGTCGCGGGCGCGAAGTACCGCGGTGAGTTCGAGGAGCGTCTCAAGGCCGTCCTCGAGGAGATCACCTCCGCCAACGGTGAGATCATCACGTTCATCGATGAGCTGCACACCATCGTCGGCGCCGGTGCCTCCGGCGAGGGCGCGATGGATGCCGGCAACATGATCAAGCCGATGCTCGCCCGCGGTGAGCTGCGCCTGGTCGGCGCCACCACGCTCGACGAGTACCGCAAGTACATCGAGAAGGACGCCGCTCTGGAGCGCCGCTTCCAGCAGGTCTACGTCGGGGAGCCGACGGTGGAGGACACCATCGGCATCCTCCGCGGCCTGAAGGAGCGCTACGAGGTCCACCACGGCATCCGCATCCAGGACTCCGCCCTGGTCGCGGCCGCGGAGCTCTCCAACCGCTACATCACCAACCGCTTCCTTCCGGACAAGGCGATCGACCTGGTCGATGAGGCAGGTTCCCGCCTGCGGATGGAGATCGACTCCTCGCCGCAGGAGATCGACGAGCTCGAGCGCATCGTCCGACGCCTGGAGATCGAGGAGATCGCCCTGGAGAAGGAGACCGACGCCGCGTCGAAGGAGCGCCTGGAGCAGCTGCGCCAGGACCTCGCCGACGAGCGCGAGAAGCTTTCCGAGATGCAGGCCCGCTGGGCCAACGAGAAGGGCGCGATCGACAAGGTGCAGGCGGCCCGCGAGGAGCTGGACGAGCTGCGCCAGGAGTCCGAGAAGGCGGAGCGCGAGGGCGACTACGCCCGCGTGTCCGAGTTGCGTTATGGCCGCATTCCGGAGCTGGAGAAGGAGCTTGCCGACGCCGAGGCGGAGGCCCACGACCGAGGCAACGGCGCCATGCTGGAGGAGGAGGTCACCCCGGAGACCATCGCTGACGTCGTCTCCGCCTGGACGGGCATCCCGGCCGGCAAGATGATGCAGGGCGAGACCGAGAAACTGCTCAACATGGAGTCCGTGCTGGGCAAGCGCGTCGTCGGTCAGCGGGAGGCCGTGGTCGCGGTCTCCGACGCGGTCCGCCGCTCGCGGGCGGGCATCTCGGATCCGAACCGCCCGACCGGCTCGTTCCTCTTCCTGGGCCCGACCGGCGTCGGCAAGACCGAGCTGGCCAAGGCGCTGGCGGAGTTCCTCTTCGACGATGAGCGCGCCATGGTGCGCATCGACATGTCGGAGTACGGCGAGAAGCACTCGGTCGCCCGTCTCGTCGGCGCCCCTCCGGGATACGTCGGCTATGAGACCGGCGGTCAGCTGACCGAGGCCGTCCGTCGCCGCCCCTACACCCTGGTGCTCTTTGACGAGGTGGAGAAGGCCCACCCGGACGTCTTCGACGTGCTGCTGCAGGTGCTCGACGACGGCCGCCTCACCGACGGCCAGGGCCGCACGGTGGACTTCCGCAACACGGTCATCATCCTGACCTCGAACCTGGGCGCCGGCGGCAGCCGCGAGCAGATGATGAACGCGGTGAAGGCCACCTTCAAGCCGGAGTTCGTCAACCGCCTCGACGACGTCGTCATCTTCGACCCGCTCTCCGAGGAGCTGCTGCGAGGCATCGTCGACATCCAGCTCGGCGACCTGCAGGAGCGGCTGTCCGAGCGTCGTCTGGGCCTCCGGGTCTCCGACGCCGCGAAATCCTGGATGGCCGAGCGCGGCTTCGACCCGGCCTACGGCGCCCGTCCGTTGCGTCGACTCATCCAGAAGGTCGTCGGGGACACGCTGGCCAAGAAGCTGCTGGCCGGTGAGGTCCGTGACGGCGACACCGTCCACGTCGACGTCGCCGACGGTGGCGAGGCGCTCACAGTGGAGCGCTGGAACCACTAGCTGATTCCGCCACGGGGGCGCCGGAAGGTCCATGCCTTTCGGCGCCCCCGGCTTTTCCGACTGAGCCTGCCGACGGCTACCCCAGCGCCTGCGCCACCGTCCGGAAGTTGCGCAGCGCCTGCGCCAGCGAATCGACATGCATGACCTCGTCGACGGTGTGCATCTGATCCGGGTGGCCCGGACCCCAGATGATGGTGGGGGCGCCGCCGACCAGTTCCTGGATGACGGCCGCGTCGGTGAAGTAGGTCGCCGGCCCGGACGCCGGGAACTGCTCCATGACCCCGGGCACGGTCTCCGTGTTCAGCGCGGGCAGGTCGAAACGCTGCCGCACGCTGAACTCGGGTCCCAGGGCGTCCAGCCAGGCACGCAGCGCACCGCCGCCGTTGACGGTGCGACAGTCCAGCGTCAGCTCCGCGTGGTCCGGGACGATGTTCGGCGCCTGCCCGCCGGAGATCATTCCGAGGTTGATCGTGTCGGAGCCGAGGTACTCGTCCTCGGAAAGTGGCGCGGTCCCGAGACGCGAAATGACCTTCTCCGAGAGAAGCGTGATCGCGTTGATTCCCGCCGCAGGCGTCGAACCGTGCGCGGAGCGACCGTGGGCGGTGACGTCGAACCACGCCGCGCCCCGGTGTCCCCGGGAGTAAACGTTGTCGGTCGCCTCGGGAACGACGACCAGCTGCGGGGTGAATCCGAGGGAGAGACTGCTGGCCACCTCGGCGGCGCCGACCCCGCCGATCTCCTCGTCGGCGGTCATCAGCAGCGCCACCCCGAGATCCCGGGCGGCGGCGTCGGCGAGCGTGGTGACGGCGGCGGCGAGCCCGCCCTTCATGTCGACGCTGCCACGCCCGTGGATGACGTCCCCGTCGGCCACTCCGCTGTGCGGGTTCCGCGTCCAGTCGTTGACCTCGCCGACCGGCACGGTGTCGGTGTGGCAGACGAAGAGGAGTGCCGGCTCCTTCGGCGTGCGAACGAGCGACCACGGGCGGCCCTCGCGGGACGTGGTCACCTCGAGGTCGTGGCGACTGAGGTAGTTGAGGCAGGTGTCCTGGACCGCGGCCTGGCCGTGGTGGTCGCCGGTCACGCTCGGGATGGCGACGAGACGGGAGGTCAGTTCAATGGTGGCGGAGAGCAGCTCGGTCATGGCACAAGGTTAGCGAAATCCCGCTGCCCCGAGCCGACGGCGCGATAGGCTGGAAAGCGCAGTCCCGGTGACTGGCCGGGGCACGACAAGGAGTAAGGAAACAGCCATGGCACTGACCACATCCGTTACCTTGACCACCGACTTCGCCGACGCCGTCGAGCGCACCCGCGCCGCCCTCGCCGACCAGGGCATGGGCGTCGTCTCCGAGATCGACATGACCGCGACCCTCAAGAAGAAGCTCGACGTCGACATCGAGGACTACCTCATCCTGGGTGCATGCATGCCAGGGTTCGCGCACCAGGCCATCACGCAGGAGCCGAGCATCGGCTCGCTACTGCCATGCAACGTCGTGGTGCGCACGAATCCGGACAATGCGGACGAGGTCATCGTGGAGGCGATCGACCCCCGCACCCTCCTCAGCCTGGTCGGTACCGGGGAGCTGGCCTCCACCGCCGACTCCGTCCAGGAGGCGCTGGTCGGCGCGTTGAACTCGCTGTCCGGATAACTGCATGACCCGTATCATCACCCGCGTCGACCGCGCCGGCGTCGACACTGAGGAATTGAGGGCGCGCCCGGTGGGGGAGGGGCGTTTCATCGTTTCCTCCATCCCCTTCACGGACATTGACCTGGCGCTCGGCGACATCGTGGACTGTGTGCGGGTCGACGGCGAATGGCACGTGGATTCCGTCGTCGTGCGCGGCGGCAACTCCACCCTGCGAATCCTGCCGAGCGGGCCCGTCAACCTCGTCGGCCCCCTCCTGGACGCGGGATGTCGGGTGGAGCAGGGCCCCGCCGGCTTACTGGCGGTGAGCGTCGGCCCCGACGGGCCGTACCACGGCATCACCGCCTGGCTCGAGGGGCTCGTCGAGTCCGGTCTGATCGACCTCTCGCCCGGCTATACCGCAGGAGGGGCACTAGACTGACCGCCCATGTCTGAGATTTCCACCGACTGGGTGTGGAGCATGCCCACCGTCGGCATCCCCTGGTGCACCTGCGGCCCCGATCCGTTGACGGGTCTCCCGAAGCACCCCGTGACCCGCCCGCAGCTGGTGCAGGCCGTCGTCGACGCGCTGGGCTCCCTGCCGGAGACCGTCACCCGTCAGGAGCTGATGCTGATCAACCTGCGCTTCTGGCGGTTCCCCGTCATGACCCAGGCCAACGCGGATGCGCTGCTGCGGTCGGTCAAGGCCGTCACCGGGGAGGTCCCGGAGACTTTTGACGTGGCCACGGCGGTGGCCGTCCTCAAGCACTTCTCCAACACCTGGCCGGGGGAGCCCGCCGGCGACGGATAACCCCCGATGTGCCGACGGGGACCCGGTGTTGGGCCTAGACTCTGTCTCATGTCGATTACCGTGTCGCCCGCTGAACTGTACGAGATGATCTACCAGGGCCTGGGTTCCGTCGTGCTGTTCTCCCACTGGGAGAAGGACGAGGGGGGCGGGCTGCGCCACTACCATTCCGAGCACATTCCGACCGCGCACTTCTGCGATCCCGCCCGATCCCTGGCGGGGCTGCCCGGCTCCACCGCGGGCCGGAACCCCCTGCCGGAGCTGTCCTACGTGCAGGCCTCTTTCGACGGCTGGGGTCTGCGCAGTGATCGCCCGGTCATCGTCTACGACGGCGGCCGCGGCCTCTGGGCTTCCCGGGCCTGGTGGACCCTGCGCTGGGCGGGCGTCGAGGACGTCCGCATCCTCGACGGCGGCCAGAAGGCCTGGGAGGAGGCCGGTCACAAGATCGTCGGCGGTCCCGGCAACATCACGGCCACGGACTCGGACATGACCGCCCGGCTCGGGTGCATGCCGACGGCGACCATCGACGACGTCCGCGCGCACAACGGCATCCTGCTCGACGTCCGCGACAGCCGCCGCTTCGCCGGTGAGCGCGAGATCCTCGACCTCAAGGCGGGGCACATTCCGGGCGCGGTCAATCTGCCGGTCACCGAGCTGCTGAACGAGGACTTCACCTTCCGGACCCCGGAGGAGATCCGCGCCCGGCTGGCCGAGGTCGGCGTCACCGACGGCGCCGACGTCATCGTCTACTCCGGCTCCGGCAACCACTCCTCCCAGGCGTTGGCCGCGATGGAGATCGCCGGCGTCCACGGCGTCCGCCACTACATAGGCGGCTGGTCCCAGTGGGCGGCTGACCCGAAGAACCCGGTCGAGCGTTAGGCCTGTCCGGCGTCGCGGCGGCGGAAGCCGAGCACACCGAGGACGGCCAGCGCCACGGCGAGCGCCGTCAGCAGCGCCAGCGTCCACGGCTCCGGCTCTGGCCCCGGCATCAGTGGGGTGTGCCAGAGCGGCGAGAGGCCCCGGGCCCAGTCGGGAAGTTTGAAGAGTTCGCCGAGCATCGAGACGATCGAGGCCCACACCACCACGGCCCACGCCAGGGGGGCCCGGCGCGGCGCGAGGCCGTAAAGGGCCAGCGCGAGTCCGCCGAAGACCAGGACGGCCGGGACATAGGCGAGGGAGGCGAGCGTCAGCTCTCCGATCCATTCCGCCTCCCCCGTCGCCAGGGTCATGCCCAGGCCGGTGGTGGCGCCGAAAATCACCAGGAGCACCAGCGACAGCAGCGTCACCACCGCGGACCAGCCCAGCAGGTAACCGGCCCGGGAGCTGCCGGAGACCAGGGTGATTTCGGTGCGGGTGGAGGTCTCCTCCTCCCGCAGGCGCAGAATCCCGGCCACGATGAGTGCCGCCGGGCCGAGCGCGAGGAAGGACAGAATCAGCGCCCCGAAGGACTGCGTGATGGCCGACATGTCAAACTCGACCCAGTCCTGAAACGCCGGATTCTGGTCGATCATGTCCTGCAGCGAGTTCGCCAGGGAGCCCATCCCGACGGCCATCGCGCCCAGCCCGACGCCCCAGCCCAGAAACATCCCGGAGGTCCGGTGCCAGGCCAGGCCGGCCGGTGAGAGCAGCCGTCGGGGTGCGGCGGCCGGGCCGGGTCGGGTGGCCCGCAGCCCGGCGCCGAGATCGCGTCGATGGGCGAGGGCGGCGGACAGCGCGGTTAGCACCAGCGTGGCGGCCACCGCCAGGAGCATCGGCCACCAGCGCAGGTCGACGTAGGCGCGCATCTGCTGTGCCCAGGCGAAGGGGGAGAACCAGGACAGCCAGGAGCCGGAGTGGTTGATGACGTCGCCGAACCCGCGGACCATGTAGGCCGCGGCGATGGCGCCGAGTCCCATGCCGCGGACGGTGGCGGCGTTGTCGGAGACCTGGGCGGCGACCGCGGTGAAGGCGGCGAACACCATGCCCGCCATCGCGGTGCCCACGCCGGCGGCGACGGAATCCGCCACAGCCCCGCCGGGGATGGCCAGGCCCGCCGCCACGGCGGCCCCGGCCAGGAGGTTGGCGATGGTCACGGTGATCATCGCCGCGGTCGGTGGTGCGAAGCGGCCGACGGGCAGGGCGCGCAGCATTTCCGTGCGCCCGGCCTGCTCATCTGCGCGAGTGTGCCGGGTCATGATCAGCACGCTCATGACGGCGGCCGGGACCATGACGTAGAGCATCAGCTCATTGGCGATGGCGGCCCCGAGCGTGTAGTTTTCGGCGTCGAACAATGGGCCGGTCATCATGATCGCCGCCGGATTGCTCAGCAGCAGGGCGCGGGCCTGCAGGCTGGCGTTGTCGGGGTAGGCGTCCTGCATCGCGATCACCGATGCCCAGACCAGGACGAGGAAGCCGAGCGTCCAGGCGGGGATCTGGATGCGGTCGAGGCGGAGATTGAGGCGCAGTAGCCAGCCGGTGCCTGCAAAAAGATCTCCGGTCATCGCCGGGCCTCCTGCCGGGAGGCGTCCCCGTAGTGGCGAATGAAGAGGTCCTCCAGTGACGGGGGAGTGATCGTCAGGTTGTCGACGCCCAGGGCGGCCAGCTCCGGCAGCAGAGCGGCGATGCGCGGGCCGTCGACGTCGAAGGTGACGCGGCCGCGGTCGACGCTGAAGTCGTGGACGCCCTCGAAGCGGGCGAGGTGGGACGCGTCGGTGCGCGTGGTCGCTGAGACCGTGGAGCGGGTGAGGTGCCGCAGCTCGGTGAGGGTTCCGGACTCGACGTCGTGGCCGGCGCGGATGATGGTGACGCTGTCGCAGAGTTTCTCGACCTCGGAGAGGATGTGGCTGGACAGCAGCACCGTCGCCCCCCGGTCGCGCAGCGCGCGGACCTCCTCGGTGAACACCGCCTCCATCAGCGGGTCGAGGCCGGCGGTCGGTTCGTCGAGGAGGAAGAGTTCCGCCTCGGTCGACAGCGCCGCGACCAGCGAGACCTTCTGGCGGTTGCCCTTGGAGTAGGAACGGGTCTTCTTGGTGGGGTCCAGGTTGAAGCGCTCCAGCAGCTCCGCTTTACGACGCTCGTGGGCGCTCCCCGAGTGATGCCGGGTGAGCACGTCGATCGCCTCGCCGCCGGTGAGGTTCGGCCACAGGGAGGTGTCCCCGGGAACGTAGGCGATGCGCCGGTGGACGGCGACGGCGTCCCGCCAGGGGTCCAGGCCCAGCACCCGGGCGGTGCCCGAGTCCGCCCGGAGCAGACCGAGCAGCACCCGAATGGCGGTGGACTTGCCGGAACCGTTGGGGCCGAGGAAGCCGGTCACCTGCCCGGCGGGCACCGTGAGGGAGAAATTGTCGAGCGCCCGGGTGCTGCCGAACGTCTTCGTCAGGTTCGAGGCGAGAATGGCGGGGCTGCGGGCGTCGCTCATGGCGGACCTTCCTGGGCTGGTCACTCGACGGGCTCCCGGGTGCGTTCCCGGTCATGGCCCCGTCCATCTCAGCCTAAAACCGGCACCGGGCGTTGACAATGGATATGTGACCCCCGCGGCCCCGGCAGGATCAGCGAAGCGGCGCGAGACGGGGGTCTCGCGCCGCTTCGGGGCACACCGCGACCGTGCGGCCGCCGGCTCCGCCCGCTCCCTGCCGGGATCCCTCTTAGAGGTTGGCCTCGAGGCCGGTCTCCAGGTTGAGGTTCAAGCCGCCGTTCTGGGCGGACTCGGTGGCCTCGGCGGCCTCTACGCCGGCCTCGGCACCCAGGCCGAACTGGGAGGACAGGCCGTTGACCTGGGTCTCGGCGCCTGCCTCAGCGGCGGCGTCGTTGGCGCCGAAGAAGTCGAAGGCCTGGGCCCAGGCGTCGATGGCGGACTGGAAGGCGGTGGTGAAGCCCTGGCCGAAAGCCTCGAAGTTGACGAAAAGATCCTGGTAGATGGCGAGATCCATGGGTAATTCTCCTTGGTTGATGCGCCAGCCCGATACTGGTGCGGTGATCCGCGACAAGAAATTTGTCACGTCCTACATGGTGACGGCTGTCGCGTGTCTCTGCCAGTGGGGTGGACCGGCCGGTGTCGCTCACCTGCCTGTGCCTTTAATGGCAGGAACCTGACATTTGCGACCCAACATCGGCGGTGGCCTGCCCTGACGTCCGCGTGGCCCCCTGGACGGGTGAAGGGAGCCGTAACGGACGAGGCCGTTTCCCCGACGAAGGCCGCCCAGGCCGCGGGCGGCGGGGCGATCACCTCAATTCGGGGGCGGCGCGTGGGTCCGTGGCTCTCCGGACCGACGGGAGGTCATGGTGTCGTCAACCCGAAAAATCCCGACTGCGCAAGTACGCTCGATACGTGATGGCTTACCTTGCACTCGTGATCGCGATCGCCGCCGCCGGGGCGGGGGCGTATCTCTGGCGCGTCGACGCGCGCCAGCGCGCGGAGGTCCGCGAGTTGGAGGCGGCCGGAGACGGGAGTGCGCCCGAGACGACGGTGCCTTCATCGGGGGAGGAATCCGAGGAGGGCGAGAACGCCGCGGCGCCGCCGGTCCCGGAGATCATTGACGCCGAGGTCGTCGAGGAGATCCGCGAGGTTCGCGAGGAAGACGAGGAGGAAGGCCCCGCGGAGGAGGGCGAGAAAATCCCGGCGGAGCCCGAGCCCGAGCCCGAGCCTGATCCGGAACCCGAGGACGAACCCGCCCCGAAGGCCGTGCGCCCCCGCCCGTCCGGTCTGCATCTGCCCGGACTCATCCGCCGTGAGCGCAGGTCCTGGGCGGAGGCGAACGGTTTCACGTTCACGCGTCGGGATGCTTTCCTCGTCGACGAATGGTCGCGCGGCGCCGCCGCGACGGGCGCACCCGCCCGCGACATCGTCTCCGGCGGCGCCTACGGCCACGAGCTTCTTCTCATGGACCTCGGCGGCGTCAACGTCATGGCGATGCGCACCGGCAAGGCCTCCGACGTCGTCGTCGACATGCGTCGGGTGGAGTTCGACGACCCGGACAGTAGCGGCGATGACCTGATCCGGGTGCAGGAGACGGAGGGTTTCCGGGTGTACGCGACGGAGGCGGGCGTCGGCAAGCGGCTCGTGGATGTGCGGGTCACGACCGCCCTGTCTCAGCTGCCGGAGTCCGTGACGGCGGTGTGGATGGAGTCGGACTGGGTGCTGGCGCAGACGACGCCGGCGTCGAGAAGCGGGGACTGGGACGCCATGCTCGCTCCGCTCGCGCTGCTCGCCGACGCCGCCCGCGTCCTGCCCCCGCAGGAGGAGGACGTCGACGACATCTGGGTCAGTGACTTCACCCCCTCGCGCCCGGTGGCGCACCCGGTGTCCCCCGAGCGGTTGGCCGCCGTCCCGCCCGTTCCCGGCCCCGACGAGTCGGAGCTGGTGGAGACCCCGCCGGTGGTGCGCCCGGAGGAACCGCTGGAGCTGCCGACGCGCACCCGGGCCGAGTACCGCGGCACGGTCCCACCGCGGGCGCTGGGCGTCGACGACGTGGAGGCCATCGCCGACGGGCGGGAGACGGACCCGGGCAGCGACGGCACCCGCATCCTCCGCCGCTTCCGGTCGGGCCCCTCCATCTTCGGCGACGGCGAGGAGGACTAGACCTGTCGGCGCCGAGTAGGATCGGGGCGGCATAACCCCCGATCCGGCAGGAGAAGTACATGAGCGCACCGACCGTCGACCAGGCCAGGCTGGCCGAGCTGGCTGAGCTGGTCAAGGAACTGGCCGTCGTCCACGGCAAGGTCACCCTCTCGTCCGGCAAGGAGGCCGACTACTACGTCGACCTTCGTCGCGCGACCCTGCACGCCCGTGCGTCGCGGCTCATCGGCCAGCTCCTGCGCGAGCTGACCGCGGACTGGGACTACGTCGCCGTCGGCGGACTGACCCTGGGCGCGGATCCCGTCGCCACCTCCGTGATGCACTCCGAAGGCCGCGAGATCCACGCCTTCGTCGTGCGCAAGGAGGCCAAGAAGCACGGCATGCAGCGCCGGGTGGAGGGGCCGGACGTCGTCGGTAAGCGGGTGCTCGTCGTCGAGGACACCACCACGACCGGCAACTCCCCACTCACCGCCGTCGCCGCCTTGCGCGAGGCGGGCGCGGAGGTCGTCGGTGTGGCCACCGTCGTCGACCGCGCCACCGGCGCCGGCGACGTCATCGCCGCTGAGGGACTCGAGTACCGCTACCTGCTGGGGCTGTCCGACCTTGGACTCGCTTAAGGGTCCGACGGAGTGGCACGAGGGCCGGCACGGCGTCGGCCCGTGGCAGGGGCCGACGCCCGACGATCCCCGCTACGATCCCGAGCTGCTCGCAGAGGGCGACCGCCGCAACGTCGTCGACGCCTACCGCTACTGGCGTCGGGAAGCGATCATCGCCGATATTGACGCCCGCCGGCACCCGCTGCACATCGCCATCGAGAACTTCGAGAACGACGCGAACATCGGCACCGTGGTCCGTACCGCCAACGCCTTCGCCGTGGACACGGTCCATATCGTCGGGCGTCGCCGGTGGAACCGCCGCGGGGCCATGGTCACCGACCGCTACCAGCACCTGATGCACCACCCCGACGTGCATTCGCTGCTGGTGTGGGCCATCCGCAACGACCTGACCGTCGTCGCCATCGACAACACCCCCGGATCGGTTCCGCTGGAAACGGCGGAGCTGCCCCGCGAGTGCCTGCTCCTCTTCGGGCAGGAGGGGCCGGGGGTCAGCGAGGAGGCGCAGGAGGGTGCGCTGATGACATGCTCGATCGCGCAGTTCGGTTCGACGCGCTCCATCAACGCCGGCGTCGCCGCCGGCATCGCCATGCACGCCTGGATCCGGCAGCATGCGGACCTGGGCGCCTCCTGGTGAGCCCGATTTCGATTACGATCGGCTGACACACCTGGCCTGAGGAGCGATAGACAACCGTGCACGAAAAGTGGTCCCACCGCGCTGACCTTGCTGAAAGCGCCATCAACGACCGGCATGCCTCCCGCCTGTGGGGCCTGCCGCGGACCAACCTTGCCGTGGTCAGCTGGCCACCGGTGATGAAGGAAAAGCTTTTCGCGCACTGGCATTACTGGTGGCAGGCCCACTACCTCGACTGTCTGGTCGACGCCGCCACCCGGCACCCGACCAAGGCACGTCGCCGCCGGGTCGTCAACACCATGCGCGGCATGATCGTGCGCAACGGCGGTCAACTCGTCAACAACCGCTACTACGACGACAAGGCGTGGCTGGCGTTGGCGATGGCCCGGGCCAACGGCCTGGAGAAGGTCACCGCCCCCCGGAGGCAGCTCGAGTCCCTGGAGATCAACATCATCGGCGGCATCGACTCGCTAACCGGGGTGCTCCCGTGGCGGGCCGACGCGAATTTCTACAACGTCCCCTCGAACGGGCCGGCGGCAATCATGATGGCGCGCACCGGGCGGCTGGATCAGGCGATCGAGATCGTCGACTGGATCCTCGACAACCTCATCGACGACGACGGGCTGGTCATGGACGGCATCCGCATGCAGATGCACGGCCCTGAGGTGGTCTCCGCCATCCACCCCTACAACCAGGGCACCGTGCTCGGCGCGTGTCTGGAAATCGCCCTGGAACTGCGCCAGCGCGCCGGGTTGGGGCCGGGGGAGGCGATCGAGGGTGTCCTGGACGCCGAGCGCGCCGACGACGCGATGCGCTTCATCACCCGAATCCGCTCCCTGGTGCAGGCGATCGCGACGCACCTGGCGACTCCGCAGGGCGTCATCGACTGGGACACCGGTGACGGCGACGGTGGCCTGTTCAAGGGCATCCTCGCCCGTTATCTGGCCGACGTCGCCGTGCGGCTGCCGGGCGATTCCCCGGCGAACCGGGCGACGAAGAAGATCGCGGCCCGCCTGGTCACCGCCTCGGCCACGTCGGTATGGAACCACCGCCTCGAGGTCGACGGGCTCCCGATCTTCGCTACCGACTGGACCGACGACGCCCGCCTGCCCCACAACTACGGGCTGGGCCCGAGCACGCTCGGCGAAGCCGTCAGCGTCGTCCGCATCGCGGAGCGTGACCTCTCGGTCCAATTGTCCGGGTGGATGCTGCTGGAGGCGGCGGTCACGGTCATTCCGAAGGACGCCGCGTAGGTTCCTCCCCTCCTCGGCGGGGGCAGTGGGGAGGGAGCGAATCCGGGCGCGGTTCAGGGAAACCAGGCATACTGGTCCCGTAGCGTCGCCGGTCCTGCCGGGTCCGCCGAGGACACCAGGACAGAGCCGGGACGCCAGGAACAAATATCCCATCGTGACGGAGGCTCCACAGATATGCCCATCGCAACTCCTGAGGTCTACAACGAGATGCTCGATCGCGCCAAGGAAGGCGGCTACGCTTACCCGGCGATCAACTGCACCTCGTCTGAAACCATCAACGCTGCCCTGAAGGGTTTCGCTGAGGCCGAGTCCGACGGCATCATCCAGTTCTCCACCGGTGGTGCAGAGTTCGGCTCCGGTCTGGGCGTCAAGAACATGGTCGCCGGCGCCACCGCCCTGGCCGCCTTCGCACACGAGGCCGCGAAGAACTACGGCATCAACGTCGCGCTGCACACCGACCACTGCCAGAAGGAGAAGCTGGACACCTACGTCCGTCCGCTGATCGCCATCTCGCAGGAGCGCGTCGACCGCGGTGAGCTGCCGCTGTTCCAGTCCCACATGTGGGACGGCTCCGCCATCGAGCTGGACGAGAATCTCCAGATCGGCCAGGAACTGCTGGCGTCGGCCAAGGCCGCCAACATCATCCTCGAGGTGGAGATCGGTGTCGTCGGCGGTGAGGAGGACGGCGTCACGGGTGAGACCGGCGACAAGATGTACACCTCCCCGGCGGACTTCGAGAAGACCGTCGACGCGCTCGGTCTGGGTGAGAACGGCCGCTACCTGCTGGCCGCCACCTTCGGCAACGTCCACGGCGTCTACAAGCCGGGCAACGTCAAGCTGCGCCCGGAGATCCTCCGCGCCGGTCAGGACGTCGCCGTCAGGAAGGCTGGCCTCGAGGCCGGTGCGAAGCCCTTCGACCTGGTGTTCCACGGTGGTTCCGGCTCCTCCGTCGAGGAGATCGAGGAGGCGCTGTCCTACGGCGTCATCAAGATGAACGTCGACACCGACACCCAGTACGCCTTCACCCGCCCGATCGTCTCGCACATGTTCCAGAACTACGACGGTGTGCTGAAGATCGACGGCGAGGTCGGCAACAAGAAGTTCTACGACCCGCGCTCCTACATGAAGAAGGCCGAGCAGTCGATGTCCGAGCGCGTCATCGAGTCCTGCCAGGACCTGCACTCCGTGGGTAAGTCCGTCTCGAAGTAGGACCCAGGGAGACTCCCCCGAGCGGAGTGTCGAAGGCCCGTGTCGCGGTATCGCGATGCGGGCCTTCTGGCGTCGATAAAACAACTAGTATTGATAAGAAAACTGTGGTTCACTTCGTTCATCCGTTTCGAGCAGCAGGGAAGAAAGGCGGGGCAGCATGCGTCCTCAGACAGCTTTCCTTGGCCCGGCCCTCGTCGCCGCCGTCGTCGCCGGGGCCATGGTCGGGCACGCTGCCGTCGGCCAGGAGGAGCGGGAGGACAGGGAGGAGAAGCCCTCGGTCAACCTGAACGAGACCGGGCCCGAGCCGTTGTCGAAGATCTCCCCGGACGTCTCCCTCGAGGTCACCGACACGCACTACCGCTTCACCGTCACCCCCGGCATCCAGACCGACGATCGCAACCTCGCCGTGCTGGGCCAGTCCTGGGTCGGGGCGCACATTTGTGAGGATCCCGACCTGCCCTTCGCACGGGCCCCGGAGAACACCGACCTGGTCCATGACGGCGGCGAAATCCGCGTCGTCTACCTGGAACAGGACGAGGACGACGCGGGCTGCTGGAACCTCCGCCTGGGGCAGCGCTGGACGATGGAGGAGGGGCTGCTGGTCAACAACCCGAGGCACCCCTACTTCCGGAATCTCGGCTTCCCCTTCCCGGATCTGCATTTCATCCCGCCCGCGACGCTGACGCTCACCGTTCCCCACGGGGGAGGCGACGGTGACGCCGGGGAGGCGAGAGCGGAGGTCTTCGCCGGGCGCGTCATGGATCGCGGGGTGGCGGTGCGGGAGGAGACCCTGCGGTACCTGGGTCGCGCCGAGGCCGACCGCTTCGGCATCACGCAGTGCCGCTGGGAATACCGGCACCTGGCGGAGCACACCGACGTGGCGGACTCCGGCGTCTGGCTGCGCTTCGCCGAAATCGCCTCCTCGGCGACCGAGGTCCCGCTGGCCTGGGCGGAGGCGGGGATGACGTGGCAGGACATGGGGCACGCGGAGTCGTTGACGGTGGAGGTGACCGGTCCGGACGGTGACGTGCGTGCGCTGAGCGCCGCCCCGGAATCCCTCGCGCCCACACTGGCCACCGACACCGACAAAGCACGACTGGCGACGCAGCGGGTGCTGGCCCGATTCGACACCACCTCGACCGGGTACTACGCCTCGGACGAGTGGCTGGAGCCGGGCACGATGGTCGACGTGAGGGGGATCCTCGTCGGCCGATGCCTGGACCCGGAGGACGTGGACGAGGAGGGCTTCGTCTCCGACCGCAGCGCGTGGTCGGATCTGAGCGCGCAGGTCGTGGTGTCCCGGCCGGCGGAGGAGGCGGCTGTCTCGCTGGATTCTGAGCCGCATGGCGTCGGCCCGGAGGACGAGTTTCCTGAGAACTCCCGCGCTCCCGATCCGTTGGCGGACTGAGCGGATAACGTGGTCGCCATGGCGTCACAGAGAATGGGTGCCCGGCAGCGGCTTAGGGCATTCGATGAATCACTTCAGACCCGGCTCCGGCGCGTGCGGGGGCGATTGTGGTCGATCCTGCAGGTAGCCCTCGGCGCGGGAATCGCGTACTGGCTGGCGATGTCCGTGCTGGGCCACGTGCAGCCGTTTTTCGCGCCGATCACGGTCGTCATCGTGCTCGGGCTCTCCGGCGGGGAGCGGATCAACAAGGCGATGGAGATGGCGCTGGGTTGCGTGGTCGGCGTGCTGGTCGGTGACCTGATGTTCCTCGGTGCCGGGAGCGGAGGCTGGCAGATCGCAGTCGCCGTCGCGGTGGCGCTGGTCGTGGCGTCGTTCCTGTCCAAATCCACGCTGGTGTCCAATCAGGTCGCGATCGGTTCCATCCTCATCGTCACGATCATGCCCCCCGGCGGCGAATCGACCGGGGTGGACCGCACGCTGGACGCCATCGTCGGCTCGGCGGTCGCGATGATCATCATCGCGTTGCTCCCCACGTCCCCGTTGGCGGCGGGGCGTCGGGAAGCGTCGAAGGTGCTGAGCATGGTGTCCTCCGTCCTGGACGACGTCGCCGACGGGCTCCGCGGCGGGGAGGAGCGGCTGGTCGAGGAGGCCCTGATCGCGGCCCGCGGCTCCCAGAAGCAGATCAACTCCATGGCCGCCGCGGCGCGCTCGGGCGCGGAATCGACACGGATCTCGCCGTTGTTGTGGTCGCGCAGGCGCAACGTCCGGCACCTTGAGCGCGTCGTCGCGCCCGCCGACAACGCCATCCGCAACGCGCGGGTGCTGGCCCGGCGTGCACTGGTCCTCGTCCAGGATCAGGATTACGCCTCCGTGACGGAGCAGCAGCTGGCGCTTCTCGACGAGCTCTCCGAGATCGCCCTCACCCTCTCCGACGTCTACGCCGGGCGTGATCAGCTGGATGAGGCCATCGAGATTCCGGACCTGGTGAATCAGCTGCGGTCTCTCGGCGCCCGCTCGGGCATTGAGGCCGCAGGGGAGGACCCGGTGCTCAGCTCCTATGCGGTGCTCGCGCAGACCCGTTCGATCATCACCGACCTGCTGGAGGTCTGCGGCATGTCGCGTGAGTCCGCCGTCGCCGTGCTGGCGCCCACGTCAGAAACCCCGGCCTTCCCGCCCGAGGTTCGGGAGGATTAGGCCGGGGTTCCGGAGTTAAGCGGTGCGCTGAGCTGGCTTAGCGACGCAGGTCGTCGCGGTCCAGGTTGCCGTCGTTGTCGCGGTCCAGCGGGTTGCGGGTGCGGTCGCCGGGCAGGTTGCCGTCACGGTCACGGTCCAGCGGGTTGCGGGTGCGGTCGCCGGTGAAGTTGCTGTCGTTGTCGACGCCGTCGACGTCGACACGCTCCTTGGCGACATCCTCGGTGACGGTCTCGGTGTCACGGACGGTGGTCTTCTCCAGGCCGACCTTCTCCACCGGGACGGACTCCTTGGTCACGGTGACGCGGTCCTCGTGCAGGGTGACGGAGGCCTCGTCCTCGCCGAGTTCGCCGACGCGCCCCTCCGCGGCGTCTCGGTCGATCGGGGTGCGCTCCACCCGGACCTCTTCGCGCTCGACCGGGACTTCGACGGTCTCGGTGTCGTGGACGACGTACTTGCGCAGTCGTGCCTCACCGGTATTGACGCGCTCCTTGTCGACGTGCAGTCGCTCCTCCGAGCGGACGATGGCGTTGTCGTCGGCGTCGACGTCCACGCCGTGGGTGCGGTCACGATCCCAGTCACGGTCACCGGTCAGGTCGCGATCTCGGTCCAGATCGCGGTCACGGCCCGGGTTGACGTCGGTGGCCACGTCCTGGTTGCGCCAGCCCTCGCGTTCCGGATCGGTGCCGCCGAACCCGGCTCGACGACGGTCGTCGGTGTAGTCCGGGTGGTAGGTCGTGCGGTTCTCGGTGTTGGAGAGGCCGTAGTGGTTGTACAGGCGGTCCTGGTCCTCACGGGAAAGGTGCGCGTCCGCGTCCAGGTTCGGGGCGTCCTTGATGCGGTCCTTCGGGAACGCCAGGGTGAGGTGGTCGTTCTCCAGGGAGTGACCGCGCAGCGGGACCAGGGAGGAGCTCATGCCGAACAGGCCGTGGTTGACCTCGATGAAATCCGGCTGGCCAGAGTTGTCGTTGATGTAGACCTCGTTAACCTTGCCCAGCTTGTCGCCGTCAACGTCATAAGCGGTGGCGTCGAGGAGCTCGCGAATCTGTCGGTTGGTAGCCATAAGGTGATCCTCCGTAAGCGTGGTCGATGGTGAGATTTTTCTTTGATTCCCGTGGGTCAGCGTTTTGTCGTGCTGACCAACAACACCGACGCTAGGGAAACCGCCAACGGATTTCTACCTCGTCTGAGCGATTCTCAGCATCAATTCGCCTGACAGGAAGTCGTAGGGTTTTGCGATGGAAAAGCCAGGTGGAACGCGTTATTCGCCGCCTGGGGGTGTGGGCCGGGCTGGTTGGCGCTGGTTGTGGCGGACTTCTTCTTCCGTAGATTTAGCTGTATTTCTGAGAGATCGACAGGAAACCATCGAGCGGCCGAGCGTGAAGGGGCGGGCACCGGGTCTCAGGACGATAAATTTTTCCCTTGGTAAGACTTGTCGGAAGCGTGAATATAATTGCTTCGTGGGCGTGGACGCGACGTCGGGCGGTCGGAAACGCCCGACACCCCGACCCTCCTTGCCGGGGTCGGGGTGGTCGAGGTGGTCGGTCAGCGGTGCTCGGTCGCCTCGTCGGTGCGATCCACGACGTGTACCTCGTCGCGCTCGGACATGTCCTCCGCCCCCTCGATCACGTACCAGTGGGTCCCCTGCCCCGTGTCCTCGGTGGTCGGTCGGGTGGCCCACTGCTCGGCTGCGGCCCCAGTGCGGCCCGGATTGACCTCCGTGGCGACGTCCAGATTTCGCCGGGCCTCCGTCTCGGAGTGGGTCGCCGGAGTGCCGCCCCGGGCCCGGGGGCCTTCGGCGGGGTCCGCTTCGCGGGGAGGGAGGTCCTCCCCGTCCTCCAGTCCGTAGTGGGCGTGGAAGCGCTTCCGATCACCGCGGGAGAGATGCGCGTAGGACTCGAAGTCCGGTGCTTTCCGGATGAGGGCCTTCGGGAAGGCCAGGGTGAGGTGGTCGTGGTCGAGGGTGTGGCCGTGAAGCGGGACCAGCGAGGTCCCCCGGCCGAAGCGCCCGTGGTGGATTTCCACGAAGTCGGGCTGGCTGGTGTCGTCGTTGAGGTAGACCTCCGTGACCTTGCCCAGCCGGTCGCCGTTGATGTCGTAGGCCGTGGCTGCGAAAAGGTCGTGGATCTGTCGGTTGGTGGCCATCGTTCTTCCTTCTTGTCGCGTCGGTCGTGGCGGACGCCTCGCGGGGGAGAAATCCGCCACGTCAATGGGTCAAAGAAGGGTGATGTGCGGCAACAGTATTGCGCTGACTATGCCTCTCAGGGTAGTCCACGGTGGCGAGGGAGTGAACCCTCTCCGGACTGCTCACGCGGGGAGTGCGATCGGTGCGCCCACCCCTGGACGGTGCGGCCCGCCCTAGATCCGGACGATCTGGAGGTCGCGGAGATGGCGGTAGAAGGTGACCCGCTTGACTGGCCGCGGGCCCGGCACGCCGTCGATCGTGACCCGGAGATCGACGCCGCCGGCCTGGACGGCGCGGCCGCTGAGCAGCGAACGCGGATCAATGCCCGCCGGTTCCAGCGGGGCCCGGTCGACCAGCCAGCTCAGGCCGGGGGTCTCCGACCACGCCTGGACCTGCGCCGGAGTCAGGGAACGCGACATCAGGGAACCGATGGCGCCACGCAGGCCGCGGCCGCCGCGGTTCTCCTCTGCCACGGTGAGGGGCGTCGTCAAGCGGACGGCGGCGATGCCCGGGGCGTCGGTCATGGGGACCAGCTTCACGCCGAACTGGCCGTAGAAGCGGGCCCGGGTGTTGCGGACCTTCTCCGGGTAAATGAGGGTGGCGTCGTCGACGATGACCTCGGCGTCGAGGGTGCCGCCGTCGACGGCGGAGATCGTGGCGGAACCGGCGACGACGATGCTGGCGTCGTTGCGGATGACCGGGGCGGGGCGGACGGTGCCGGCGCAGGCCAGCCGGAAGGCGGCCGCGCGGTTGGCGGGCAGCGACCAGTTGGTGGCGGCCGCCGAGTCCGGGTGGAGGGGGACATAGCCGACGGTCGCCCAGAGGTAGTCGGCGCGCATCATCCGGGTCAGGACAGCCGACAGCGCCGCGTCGGAGCCGACGACGACGAAGCGCAGCTCGCGCCCGGGCCGCTGCGGCGCGAAGTCCGGGGCGCCGAGGTGGCCGACGTCGGGCCGGGCGGAAATCTCGTCCAGCGAGGGGGTCGGATCGACGGGCAGCTCCTCGAGGGCCGCCTCGTCCAGGGGGCGCAGTTCCTGGCGGGCCGGGACCGCCGAAAGGTCCAGCACCTCCAGGGAATCAATGTTGACCAGTTCCCGCAGCACACTCAGCTGGGGCACCTCCACTTCCGGGGCACCGCAGCGCACGACGATCAGACGCATGAAGATGGAGTCTAACGCCGGGCCAGGTAGTATCACGTATCGTCCCAACCCCTTTCTAGGAAGACTGACGAGAAATATGGCTGCAATCGTGATCGTGGGTGCTCAGTGGGGCGACGAAGGAAAGGGCAAGGCCACCGACATTCTCGGCGGTCTGGTCGACTACGTCGTCAAGCCGAACGGCGGCAACAACGCCGGCCACACCGTTGTCGTAGGCGGAGAGAAGTATGAGCTGAAGCTCCTTCCCGCCGGAGTTCTGAGTGAGAACGCCACGCCGATTCTCGGCAACGGCGTCGTCATCAACCTGCAGGCCCTGTTCGAGGAGGTGGACGGGCTCGAGGCGCGCGGCGCCGATGCCTCCCGTCTGCGCATTTCCGCCAACGCGCACCTGGTGGCGCCGTACCACCAGACCATGGACCGCGTGCAGGAGCGCTTCCTGGGCAAGCGGGCCATCGGCACCACCGGCCGTGGCATCGGCCCGGCCTACTCCGACAAGGTCGGCCGCGTGGGCATCCGTGTGCAGGACATTTTCGACGAGTCCATTCTGCGGCAGAAGGTGCAGTCCGCGCTCGACGTCAAGAACCAGATGCTGGTCAAGATGTACAACCGCAAGGCCATCGACGCCGAGGAAATCGTGCAGTACTTCCTGGGTTACCGGGAGCGCCTCGAGCCGATGGTCATCGACTCCGAGTACGTCCTGAACAAGGCCCTCGACGAGGGCAAGCACGTCCTCATGGAGGGCGGCCAGGCCACCATGCTCGACGTCGACCACGGCACCTACCCCTTCGTCACGTCCTCCAACCCGACCTCGGGCGGCGCCTGCGTCGGCGCCGGCATCGGCCCGACCCGCGTCACCCACGTGCTGGGCATCATCAAGGCCTACACCACCCGCGTCGGCGCCGGCCCGTTCCCGACCGAGCTCTTCGACAAGTGGGGGGAGTTCCTGCAGGTCACCGGCGGTGAGGTCGGCGTGAACACCGGCCGTGTCCGTCGCACCGGCTGGTACGACTCGGTCATCGCCCGCTACGCCGCGCGCGTCAACGGCGTCACCGACTACTTCCTCACCAAGCTGGACGTGCTCACCGGCATCGGGGAGATCCCGATCTGCGTGGCCTACGAGGTCGACGGCGAGCGCTTCGACGAGATGCCGCTGACCCAGTCGCAGTTCCACCATGCCGAGCCGATCTACGAGACCATGCCCGCCTGGGACGAGGACATCACCGGCTGCACCACCTTCGAGGAGCTGCCGGAGAAGGCCCGGGACTACGTCCTGCGCCTGGAGGAGCTCTCCGGCGCCCGCATGTCCTACATCGGCGTCGGACCGGGCCGCGACCAGACCATCGTCCGCCACGACGTCATGGCCGACTAGATCAACCTAGATCAGTGAAGAAGGGGAGCTTGTGACGGTGGATCAACGACCGGTGCAGAGGCTGGGCAGCCCCACCACGGGCAACGCCACCAAGGTGCTGCTGCTCGGCGGCGGGGAGATCGGCAAGGAGCTGACGATCTCGTTCCAGAAGCTGGGTCTGGAGGTGCATGCCGTCGACAAGTTCCCGAATGCGCCGGCACACCAGGTCGCGCAGTTCGCGCATGTCGCGGACGCCACCGATCCCGGCCAGGTACGTTCCCTCGTTCAGCGCGTGCGCCCGGACTTCGTCGTCCCGGAGATCGAGACCGTCGCCACCGACGCCCTCGCGGAAGTCGCGGAGTCGAAGCGGGTCACCGTCGTTCCGACGGCGCGCGCCTGTGACCTCTCCGTCGGCAAGGAGTCCATCCGCACCATCGCCCACGACGAGCTGGGCCTGCCGACGACCGCGTACTGCTTCGCCAGCACCCGGGAGGAGTACGAGGCCGCCTTCGAGAAGCTGGGCTATCCCTGCATCGTCAAGCCGGAGGTCTCCACCTCGGGACGCGGTCACACCCTGGTCCGCGGCCCCGAGGACATCGACGACGCGTGGCAGCAGGCCCTGCGCTCCTCCCCGGGTACCCGTTCCTCCGGCCAGGTCGTCGTCGAGCGCTTCGTCGACTTCGACTACGAGGTCACGATCCTCGCCGTGCGCTCCATCGACCCGGAGACCGGTGAGCTGGCGACCTGGTTCTGCGAGCCGATCGGAACCCGCCACTCCGGCGGCGACCTGGTGGAGTGCTGGCAGCCGATGGAGATGAGCGAGCGCGCCATGGACAACGCCCGTTCCGTGGCCGCCCGCATCACCAACGAGCTCGGCGGCCGCGGCGTCTACGGCGTCGAACTCTTCGTCGCCGGCGACGAGGTCTACTTCTCCTCCGTCAGCCCCCGCCCGGCCGACGCCGGCATGCTCACGTTAGCAACTCAGCGCTTCTCCGAGTTCGACCTGCACGTCCGCGCCGTTCTCGGCCTGCCCATCGACGTCACGCTCACCACTCCGGGCGCCGCCGTCGTGCTGCACGCCGACGACCAGTCCCGCAGCGTGAGCTACACCGGGCTTGCCGACGCCCTGGCCGTCACGGAGGCGGATGTGCGGCTCTTCGGCAAGTCCACCTCCTACGACGGCCGCCGTATGGGCCTGGCCCTGGCGACCGGCGAGAGCGTCGAAACCGCCCGTCAGCGAGCCGCCGAGGCGGCCGCCAAGATCAGTATCGAGACCTCCCGTCAGAAGGTGTAGGACATGCAGCCGATTCAGCCCCGCGACGAGCGGGAGACGCCGCCGCTGACTGTCTCCCGCGTCCGGAAGGTCCTGGCCGCCCGGCAGGTCGAGTATCTGACCGCCGAGTCAGGCGACACGGGCATCCGGTGGGAGGATCGCGTCTACTGGGTCGGCGTCGCCGGAGAGGTCGCCACAGTCAGCTCGACGTGGCCGGGCACTCTGCCCGTCGACAAGCTCGAGGGCCTGCGCGGCTTCATCCGTGACTGGCACGCGGGCAACTACTGGCCGAAGCTCGTCTACGGCATCAACGACGACGGCTCCCTGACCGTGTCCGCCCAGGTCAGCGCAGACTGGGAGACCGGGGTCGCCGACCGTCAGCTCGATGACATGCTGTCCATGTCCGTCGCCAAGATTCGTGAGGCCTTCCGGGGAGTGGAGGAACTGTGAATGACCACGTCGTCGACCTGAGCTACGACCTTATCCGTCGCGTCCTCGCCGAGGAGGGCTGGAGCCATGTCGACGCTCCCGGCGACGCCCTCGCCGTCCTCTTCGAGGACGCCGACTTCATCGTGTCCATCGCAGGAGACGTCCTGGTGGTCACCGGTCTCGTCGACGCCCGCGGGTTCTCCCCGGAACAGATCGACGACCTCATCGAGACCTGGCACCGGAGCCGTCCCTGGCCGACCTGCCACCGGACACTCGAGGAGGACGGCTCGGTCACCGTCGTGACCGAGGTGGCGGGCTTCTACCCCTCCGGACTCTCGGCCGACCAGGCCGCCACGCACCTGCGCAGCGCCGTCGGCAGCACCCAGGCGCTGGTGGCGCGCCTCGACGCCGAGCGCTGAGGTTTAGCTGCGCTTCAGGCGCATGAGCTGGTGGGGCACTCCGGTGTCGTCGTAGGGCTCGCCCTCAGCTTCAAACCCGAAGCCGGCGTAGTAGTCGACGAGCGGCGCCTGGGCCTCGAGGACGACGTCCCTGCCCGGGGCGCGCTCGGCGGCGACCTTCAGGGCCTCCTCGAACAGCTGACGGGCGACCCCGGACCCGCGGTGGTCGGGAGCGACCGCGAAGCGGCCGATGACGCAGTCGTCCCCGCGGGGGAAGACGCGGGCGGTGCCGATGAGGGAGCCGTCCTTGCGGGCCAGGAGGTGCCAAGTGGTCGACTCGGCGTCGATGTCGTCGATCTCTGCGTAGGGGGTCGTCTGTTCGGCGACAAAGATGTCCACGCGCAGCTTGTAGAGCTCGTGGACCTCGCGTGCCGACAGATCGATGAGTCGGCTGGTTGAGATGTAGTCGGGCATGCGGACATCATAGTTTCCGCGGGCACGAGTGGGTAATTGCCCGGGGTCCGGATGGCCCACGCACACGTGTGCGTGTTCGGCTAGGCCAGATCCGCGAAGGACAGGTTGTCCAGGTCCCACCGCTGGAGCAGCGCCTCGTCGCCCTTCGGCACCGGGCCCTCGAAGTACCGGTCCGCGTCCGGGTTGCGCCGGGGTGCGCCGCGTCTGGTGGAGGTGAAGGATCGGCCGCCGGGGTAGCGGAAATGGATTCTGGCGGGGTCGTGTTCGTCGATGTGCACCGTGACCGTCCCCTCGGTGACCAGCGCGTGACATCCGCTGCACAACAGGACCAGGTTCACGGTGTCCGTCGGCCCGCCCTGCGCGTAACGGTGGATGTGGTGGAACTCCAGGAACCTGGTGTTCGGGCAGCCCGGCCCGGCGCACTGGTGGCCCCACTGCGTGAGCAGAGCCTCCTCGACCTTCTTGGGGAGCACCCGGCTGCGACGGCAGGAGGCGATGATGGCGCCGGCGGGGTCCTGGAAGTGGATCTGCAGCATGCCGTTGAGAATGGTGTCCAGGAACCTGCTGGCCTCCTCGCCCAGGTGCTCGGGGATCCGGGGCAGCCCGTCGGGGCCGATGATCAGGTGCACCTCCGCCCCCGGGGCCCGGACGAGCGAGGTGGGGGTGCTGCGGGCGATGTGGGCCAGGGACATCAGCCCCATGAGCCGGGTTCGTGCTCTGGGGGAGCCGAAGCGCGTGCCCAGGCGGCCGGCGGGCACCATTCTCCTGCCCGGGGAATGATCCACGGGGGGACCGCCGTCATCCTCCCAGCCGCCGCGCTGGTCCTCCGGGACGTCATGGTCGGCGGCCGCGGCGGTGGCGGCGGAGAGATGCTCCTCCGCAGGCGGGGTCAGGACGTCGTCTGTGCTCAGCGGGCGCTCCGAGGTGGCCGGCGTGTCGTCAACCGCCTCCGCCGCGAGCTTCTCGTCGAGGTGGCCGAGAAGTTCGGCGGGGGAGAGGTCGGCGGGGACGTCGGTGTCCTTGAGCGCCCGAAGTCCCGCGAGCTCGCCTATCTTCAGCGCGGCGAGGAAAGCCGCGCCGTGCTCCGGGTTGAGCTGCCCGGAGAAGCGCAGCCACCCCGTTTCCTGGTCAATGCTGTAGGTGAAGCGCTCGGCGGGCCGGGGCGGGTCATCGTTGTCGGGCAGCCCGCTTAATTCGCGCCGGAGCTGGGCGTGTGTCAGGTTCAGCGCCAGGTCTAGCACTGTGTCGTGGTTTTCCTCGGTGAGGTAACGCAGGGCGAGCCGGACGTTGGAGTAGCTGAGGTTTCCGGTGAGGTAGTGCTCGAGGAAACGCGGCGCCTCCCGGAGCCGGCGGGCGACGGTCCGGTAGTCGGCGGCGGCCCGTTCGGACTGCCCGAAGAAGGTCGCCAACCACGCCGACACATCGGGCGATCCCTGGGCCGGAGCCATGTCGCGGGCGTCTAACTCCCCGAGCAGGGCGAGTCCGTGGGCGCGTTGCTGTTCGAATGACCCGAAGGTTGCAGTCAGTTCCGTCACGAGCGTGTCGTCGGCGGAGTGTGCGATTCGGCGGATGGTCTCTTGGGCCTGGATCAGTGTGGTCGACATCGATGCCCCCCGGCTCGAAAGTATGTTCTGTCCCTCAACATACAAGAGGGCCCGGACATCGCGGGAAAACGTGTCCGGGCCTGGGGTGATGCGTCGGCAAGCTTAGATGTTGTACTCCGGCTCGGCGGCGCGGACCATGTCCTCCCACTCGACGATCTTCTTGCGCTCGCGGCCCTCGGCCTCGCCCTGCTCGCGCTCGACGGCGTCGAGGCGGTGCCAGCCTTCCCAGGTGGTCGTCGCGATGCCGCGATCCTGGAGCAGCTGGGTGATCTTCTCGGGGTCGCGGTGCTCGGTCATCCTGAGCTTGTCGGCCTTGAAATCATCGAGCAGGGCGCTGGTGGTCTCCTTGGCGTCGGACTTGGTGTTGCCGATCAGGCCGACCGGGCCACGCTTGATCCAGCCGGTGGTATACAGGCCCTGAACGATCTCGCCCTCCGGTCCGGTCAGGACGCGGGCGCCGTCGTTCGGGATGATGGAGCGGTCGTCGTCGAAGGGGGCGCCCAGGACGCCGTCCGGGCGGTAGCCGACTGCGCTGTAGACCTGGTCGACCTCCCAGGTGGTGTACTGGCCGGTGCCGGTGACGCTGCCGTGACCGTCGAGCTCGGTGCGCTCGGTGACCAGGGCCGTGACCTTGCCGTTTTCGCCCTTGATCTCGACCGGGCTCTCGAAGAAGTGGATCTGGAGGGTGTGCGGGGCGCCCTTCGGCTCGCGCATGGCGTAACCCTCGAGGGTCTGGGCGACGAGGTCGACGGACTTGGACTCCCGTCGCGCGACCTCGGAGGCCTGGTCGTAGTCGATGTCCTCCGGGTCGACGACGACCTCGATGGTGTCGGAGTGGTCGAGTTCCTTGAGCTCCAGCGGCGTGAACTTGGCCTGGGCCGGGCCGCGGCGGCCGAAGACGTGAACCTCCTTGACGTCGGACTTCTTGAGGTTCTCGTAGACGTTGTCCGGGATTTCGGTGCTCAGCAGCTCGTCGGCGGTCTTAGCCAGGATGCGGGCGATGTCGAGGGCGACGTTGCCGACGCCGATGACGGCGACCTTCTCCGCATTGAGGTCCCAGTCGCGGGAGAAGTCCGGGTTGCCGTCGTAGAAACCGACGAACTGGCCGGCGCCGTAGACGCCCTCGAGGTCCGCGCCCGGGATGTTGAGGGCGCGGTCGGCGGTGGCGCCGGTGGAGAAGATGATGGCGTCGTAGTACTCCTGCAGCTCCTTGACGGAGATGTCACGGCCGATCTCGACGTTGCCGATGAAGCGGATCTGCTCCTGCTCCATGACGCGGTGAAGCGACTGGACGATGCCCTTGATGCGCGGATGGTCCGGTGCGACGCCGTAACGGATGAGGCCGAACGGGGTCGGCATCTTCTCGAAGAGGTCGATGGCGACGTCCGTGTCGGACTTGACCAGGAGGTCGGAGGCGTAGATGCCGGCGGGGCCGGCACCAATGATGGCAACGCGCAGTGGGGCGGTCATGAATGATCCTTTCGAACTGAGTGGTCCAGTCCTAATGTACTGAGTTGTCTACTAAATGGCTCGGGCTACGAGCCTACTTGTGCCGCTTAGCCTACGACATATCCAGGGCGCGATTATATGCAGCTCTGGACAGTATAGATAACATCAATACCCGCAAAAAAGGGTCCAAGTTCCCTGAAGAGTGGCACAGTGGAGGCTAGGATGGTTGACGCGCATGCTGGGCCAGTCACACCCTCCGGGACGCACTGGAGGTGTCACGTTCTGTGCCACGGGTGGCGAAAGCCACATTGAACAGCTTGGACAAGTTCTCAATCTACAAGGAAGGCTCATCGTGACCGACTCCCGCTCTGTCCTGCTCACAGTCATAGGCCGTAACTTTGACGGAATTGACGTCGCTGGACTCGCTGCCGGCAACCAGCTTGAGCTCGTGAATCTCAGCGATTATGAGCGGGACCTCCACCGCGTGGTCAACGAGTTCGCCGAACTCAGCGGCCACCTCTTCGTCGGGACCGGAAGCATCGCCTTCGACTCGCATGTCGCCGCGGCCCTCGGCGCCCCGGTCATCGTCGTCTACGACCGGCCGGGCGATCACGTCCAGCTCGCGGTCGCCGACATCGAGTGCTGCGGGGCCGTCGTCGCGGAGGCGTGCGACCCCGAGCGCCTGAGCGGGGCCGTCGGTCCGGCGCTGGAACTCGCCCTCGACACCGCCGCCGTCATCAGCCCGGCGCTGTTCGAGCACCGCCTGATCGTGCGGGCCCGCAACGCGAACTCGCACATCGTCCTCCCCGAGGGAGATGACGACCGCATCCTCGACGCCGCCAGCCAGGTCCTCGCCCAGGGCATCGCGGACGTGACCATCCTCGGCAACGCCAGCGACGTCCTCGAGCGTGCCCGGACCAACGGCTGGGACCTCTCCCGCGCCCAGATCATCGACCACCTGGAGAGCCCGTGGCTGGAGGAGTTCGCCGGGATCTTCGCCGAGCTGCGCAAGCACAAGGGCGTCACCCTCGAGCAGGCCCGCGAGACCATGAAGGACGTCTCCTATTTCGCCACGATGATGGTCTACAAGGGGCTGGCCGACGGCATGGTCTCCGGCGCCGTCCACACCACGGCGCACACCATCAAGCCGGCCCTGCAGATCATCAAGACGGTTCCGGAGGCCTCGGTGGTCTCCTCGATCTTCCTCATGATCATGCAGGGCAAGCGCTACGCCTTCGGCGACTCCGCGGTCAACCCGAACCCGACCGCCGACCAGCTCGGTGAGATCGCGGTCGTCTCCGCCCGCACGGCCGCCCAGTTCGGCGTCGACCCGAAGGTGGCGCTGCTGTCCTACTCCACCGGCGGTTCCGGCGCCGGCCCGGACGTCGAGAAGGTCATCGCCGCCACCCAGCGCGCGAAGGAGATCGCCCCGGAGCTGGCCATCGACGGCCCGCTGCAGTTCGACGCCGCCATGGAGCCCTCCGTGGCCCGGAAGAAGATGCCGGACTCCCCGGTCGCGGGTCAGGCCACCGTCATGATCTTCCCGGATCTGGACGCGGGCAACATCGGCTACAAGGCCGTCCAGCGCACCGCCGGCGCGCTCGCGGTCGGCCCCATCCTGCAGGGGCTGAAGAAGCCGGTCAACGACCTGTCCCGCGGCGCGACCGTCCCGGACATCGTCAACACCATCGCCATCACCGCTATCCAGGCCGGAGGTTCCCGCTAATGAGCTACGTTCTCGTCATCAACTCAGGTTCGTCGTCCATCAAATTCCAGATCGTCGACCCGGCCGCCAGGGCCAGCGAGGATCCGCTGGTCTCCGGCCTCGTCGAACAGATCGGGGAGACCAACGGCCGCCTGACCATCACCCACGCCGGTGAGAAGCACGTCTCCCAGCAGCCCATCGCCGACCACACCGACGGCCTCAAGCTGTCGATGCGTGCCCTTGACCGCCTCGGCGTCGGCCCGACCTCCCTCGACATCATCGCCGTCGGCCACCGCGTCGTCCACGGCGGCATGGTCTTCTCCGCACCCCAGCTCATCAGCGACCAGGTCGTCGAGATGATCCGCGACCAGATTCCGTTGGCGCCCCTGCACAACCCGGCCAACATCGACGGCATCGTCGTCGCCCGCGAGCTGCTGCCGGACATCCCGCACGTCGCGATCTTCGACACCGCCTTCTTCGCCGGGCTGCCGCCCGCGGCCGCCCTCTACGCGATCAACAGTGAGGTCGCCGCGGAGAACCAGATCCGCCGCTACGGCTTCCACGGCACCTCCCACGAGTTCGTCTCCCAGGCCGCCGCGGAGTTCCTGGACCGGCCGCTCGCCTCGCTCAACCAGATCACCCTGCACCTGGGCAACGGTGCGTCGGCAAGCGCGGTGCACGCCGGCGAGCCGATCGACACCACTATGGGCATGACCCCGCTGGCGGGTCTGGCGATGGGCACCCGCTCCGGCGACATCGACCCGGGCATCATCTTCCACCTGGCGCGCACGGCGAACATGTCGATCGACGAGATCGACAACCTGCTCAACAAGCGCTCGGGCGTCAAGGGCATCGCCGGAGTCAACGACTTCCGTGAGCTGCGCCAGATGATCGAGGAGGAGAACCAGGACGCCTGGCTCGCGTACTCGATCTACATCCACAAGCTACGCCACTTCATCGGCGCTTACATGATCGCCCTCGGCCGCGTGGACACCATCATCTTCACCGCCGGCGTGGGCGAGAACGACCGTTTCGTGCGCCGTGACGCGCTCGCCGACCTCGAGATGTACGGCATCAAGATCGACGAGGAGCGCAACCGGCTGCCCAACGACGGCCCGCGCCTGATCTCCGCCGACGATTCGGCGGTGCGCGTCCTGGTCATCCCCACCAACGAGGAGCTGGCCATCGCGCAGAAGGCCGCCGAGGTCGCCGCGGCGCAGCCCGACGCCGACCGGGTGGCCTTCTAGAACCAGCTAGAACCAGGTGGTCGGGCGCACCTGGTTCGCCATATCCACCAGCGCGTAGCGGTGGCGGGCGAAAGGCGCGGCGCGGGCCTGCTCCCGCAGCGTGTCCGACAGCCCGTGACGCAACCCGCGCTGGGTGAAGCTGTACTCGAACAGGGCGTTGCTTGCCGACGCCCTGTCCAGCCCTTTCTGGCGCAGGAAATTAAGCCCAGCCGTCATCACCGCGATCTTGATCTGCAGGAAGCGGGGCTCGGAGTTCGGGATCTCCTCCAGCCGCCGGGCCGCGCGGCGGATGCGGGACTCGCTCAGCTCGCCGCCGATGAGCTCGAGAATCGTCGTCAGACGGGCCATACGGTGGTGGCGGGAGGACTGCGGGACGCGGTCGAGCGCGGCCACCGCGGACTCGGTGAGCCCCTCGGCGACCAGCTGGCGGGAGAGGCCGAAGGCGGAGGACACGGTCGTCAGGTTCGTCGCCCAGATCATGCCGTAGAGACGCAAGGTGTGGAAGCGCAGCTGGGCCGGATCGGTGGTGACGTGCGACCAGTTCTCACCGAGGCTCCGGTAGAACTCCGAATCCACATCGGCGAGGTTCGTGGTCAGCCCGCTGGCCGCGTTGGCGAGCTTCGGTTCCAGCAGCGGGGTGTCCTGGTAGTCCATCGACTGCAGCAGCAGTTCGTCGATGGCCGCCAGCCCCAGCTTCGGGGCAGCCTCGCCGGGCAGGATGGCGAGGACTTTGGCGAAGTGCGCCTGGGCGTGGCCGAAGTCGTCGACGAGCGTCGACGCCACCCCGCTGTACCACTGGAAGCGCCAGTCCTCCTGGAACCGGTCCTGGAGGCTGAGCAGCCAGGACTGCGCCTGGTCGGTGAAGCCCAGGTCGAGCATGGTGCGGACCACACCGAAAGGGATCTCCGCGGAGTGCTCGTACTCCGGCGTCTGCGTCGCCTGGCGCAGGGTCTCCAGGGCCTCGAGCGGCTCGGCGTAGGAGGAACCCGACAGCAGCGCCGCACCGACGTCGGAGCGGTCGATCAGGGGAGTGGGGAGCGCGGCCACCACCTCCTCGGAGGTGACTTTGGAGGTGCGCTCGATGCCGTCGATGAGCTGGTCCGTGCGGAAAACCAGGTGCTTGGTGCCGAAAGTCGTACGCTGCGGGGAGAACAGGGAGTGCTGCGCCGGGTGCTGGACGCCGTCGCGCAGGGCGATGACCTCACGCAGCACCCCGTAGAGCTGGGTCTCCAGTTCCGCGACGGAGCGGAAGCGCTTCGCCGGCTCCGGATGCGTCGCCCGCTGGAGCAGGCGGTAGTAGGAGAGGAAGCGCCGGAACTGGGGCTCATCGGTGGGGGAGGGCAGCCCCTCGGCGTAGACCCCGTTCTCCTTCGGCAGGTCGATCGTCATCGCCGCCAGCGTGCGCCCGATCGTGTAGATGTCCGACGCGATCGACGGCCCCTCCGAGGAGACCTCCGGGGCCTGGAACCCCTTCGTGCCGTAGATGTAGCCGAAGGAGCCGATGCCGGTCACCGCGCCCAGGTCGATGAGCTTGACCTGGTCCTCGGTGATGATGATGTTGTCCGGCTTCAGGTCGTTGTAGACCACCCCGCGCGAGTGCAGGTACTCCAGGGCCGGCAGCACTTCGATGATGTAGGCGATGGCCACGTCGATGGGGAAGAGCTGGTCCACCTGGGCGTCGCGGCGCTCCTTCAGGCTGGGCCCGCCGACGTACTCCATGACGATGAAGCCGCCGGGCACGCGCGGGTCGTCGATGAAGTTGTAGATCTTCACGATGCCCGGGTGCGTGATGTCCGCCAGGAACTCCCGCTCCGCCCGCGCCGTCGCCGTCTCCTCGTCCGACTTGTGCGACTGCAACCCCTTGAGGACCACCAGCCGGTTGGAGACGAAGGAGTCGTTGGCCAGGTAGATCCAGCCCATGCCTCCGTGCGCGATGACGCCGAGGATTTCGTACTGACCGGCGACCAGGTCCCCCGGGCTCAGCTGCGGCTCCGGCACGCCGCGCTCGATCGCCGGCTGCGGGTCCCGCAGCGTCTGATCCGGGCTGGTGCGCACGATGAACGGCAGATTGACCATGCCGTCGGCCACCGGCCGGGCGGTGCGCTGGGCGCCGCGCCGGGAGCGGAAGGTGTCGATGGCCTCCCGGCGCGAGCGCTCCGACGCGTCCTCCTTCGTCGGCGCCGCTCGGCCCTCGCGGATGTCGTCGAGCTCCTGAATGAGCTGGGCGATCTCCTCGTCGGCGACCGCGTCGGCGTCGTCGTGGCTGGTGCCCGACCACGAGGAGCTGGTCTGCGGTTCGGAATCCTCGTCCTCGTCGTCATCGGCGAAGGGGTCGAAGGCCACCGCCTCGGTGAGGGGGTGTGCGTCGGTGTCCGCGGCCGTGGCCCCCTGGCCGTAATCGGCGTCGCCCTCGTCTTCGTCATCAGCGAAGGGGTCGAAGGCCACCGCCTCGGTGGAGATCAGCGGTTCCTCCGTGGACTCGTCACGGTCATCATCCCTCGGCTGGGGCGTCGTCGGCTGCGTAGGCATCGGCGGGTTCCTCCTCCCGGTAGTACAGGTCCGGCGGTCCGGCGGTGGTGAGGTTCGCCGAGAACCACTGTTCATACATGCGCCACCAGGTGCCGTCGGCGCGGATCCGCTCCAGGGTGGAGTTGACCTGGCGGACCAGGCCCGAGGAATCCTCCCCCGGGGTGGACTTCCGGATTCCGACGCCGTAGTTCTCCGAACCCAGCGACTCACCGGTGATGGTGGTGTACGGATCCTGCTCCGCTATACCCGAGAGAATCGTGGTGTCCGAGATGATCGCGTCGACCTGGCGTTCCTGCAGCGCGTAGAGGCAGTCGGACCAGCGGCGGGTCTTGAGCAGGATGGAGTAGGGCGCGGCCGCCCGGGCCTTGTCCAGCGCGGCGGTGTCGTCGGCGACGCAGACCACGCGGCCGGAGAGATCCCCGTAGCCCCGGATGTTCGGACCCGCCACCAGCATCCGGGTGTCCGCGCTGAGGTAGGGCGCCGAAAACTCCACCACCTCCTGGCGCTCCTCCGTGATGGTCAGCGTCCTGATGATGATGTCGACCTCCCGGGCGTCGAGCGGGCGGGCGCGGTCGACGGAATCGATGAAGCGGAAGTCCACCGCCTCCGGGTCCCCGAAGATGTCGCGGGCGATCTCCCGGGCCAGATCCACCTCGAAACCGATGAGTCGGCCGGTGATCACGTCCCGCGAGGACAACAGGTTCTGCGACTGGTCGACGCCCACGATGAGGCGGCCGCGTTCCACGATCCGCGGTACCCGCTCCTCGGGCGTGCGGTCGTCCGGGCGCAGCGAACCCACCACGTCCTGGTCGACGTTCTGCGCGGGGGACACCTCGCCCGGCTGCTCCAGCAGGGCGCCGGCGGGCAGCGGCGGACCGGCGGGGCGATCGCCCTGGAACTGCGAGTCGGTGGTCTCCACGGTGGAGGTGGACTCCCCGGGCAGGGGAAACCCGGTGCAGGCCGTCAGCGTGAGGCCGACGGCCAGGGTGAGCGCGGTGAGCGCGCGTCTGCGTGCTCTCATCAGAGGTACTCCTGGAGACGTGGCCGGATGCCGACCCAGATGGCGGCGATCGAGATCAGCGCCAGAATCATGACCGCGGTGGAGACCAGGTTCGTCGCCGCCAGGCCGGAGCCGATGAACGCCCGCATCGAGGCGCGCGCGTCGCTGCTGAGCGTGGTCAGGGCGTTGTCCAGGCGGTTGTACGCCCCCGTGGCCGTGGCCGGCTGGCCCGCGATGGGGATGTGGTCGGAGGACAGGTGCAGGGCGTACTCGTACTCACCCGACATCAGCGCGGCAGAGAGCTGCTCGTGGGCGATGCGCCACTCGCCGAGCGCGCGGCGGGCGTCGGCGATCGCCCGCTGATCCGCGCCGGGCGCCTGTGCGTAGGAGTCCACCGCCTGGGTGACGGCCCTGTCCATCTGGTGGAAGGATTCCGTGGTGGAGTCGACCGACTCGCGGCGCACCAGGGCCAGGGTCTCGGAGGTGCGCGCCTGCTGCGCCTGGATGCGGGCGGTGGTCAGGCGATCCCAGGGCTGCGACGCCTGCTCGAAACCCTGGGTGCCGGCCTGCCACGTGGCGAAGTTCGACGCCGAGACCCAGACGATCGCCACGATCATGAGCAGGGTCGCCGTCGCGAAGCCCTTGTTCAGGCGACGGTGGGTCACCCGCCACAGCCACCACTGCGCCAGCGTGAGGAACCCGACCGCCGCGAACAGCCCCGACAAGGGCACCCACTGGGGCTGGGAGAGGGACTGCTGCTGGTCACCCACCCGGTCGCTGGTCAGGGAGAACAGTTCGGCGGCGGCGGGCAGGATCCGGTCGCGCATGAGGGCCGAGGCGTTGGCCATGTAGGTCACGCCGACGGGGTTGCCGACCCGCGACTGTGCCCGCGCCGACTCCACCATGCCGGTGTAGACCGGCAGCTCCCGCTGGATGGTCGTGACCAGCTCGGACAGTGTGCGGTCCCCCGCCGGCAACCCCTCGGCGGCTCGGGTGGCGGCCACCGCCGCCCGGTCGATTGCCTGGTGGTACGCCGCCACCGAGTCGTCGGTTTCCACGCCGGGCTGCACGAAACCGGTGGTGGCGACCGTGTCGGCCTGGGAGAGATTCGAGTAGAGGTTGTGCGTGGTGTAGCTCAGCGGCTCCGTCGCCGAGAGCAGCACGTCCAGGGACTCCTGCCGCTGCGCGGAGGACTGCGACATCGAGTAGCCGGCGGCGAAGATGGCCACGCTCAGCAGCGTGGTGATCGCCAGCATGATGCCCGGGGTCGTGGTGAGGAAGGCGAAGACCAGGCGGGTGCGGCGGATGGGCCCCTCCACCAGCCCGGCGAACCACGCGGAACCGGTGACCGTGCCCTGCGCGGAGTCGTCGTTGTCGAGGTGATCGAGCCAGGAGTCCTGGACGGAGTCGCGCACGGCAGGCGCGGCGACGTCACCGGGGGAGACGCCCCGGTCACGCGCGTTTACCTGCGTATCAGCCATTGACCAAGAATAACCCGTGACCCGGCTCCCGTGCCACGGGCTCACCCCTGACCGCGGCGTTGCTAGTAAGTTGTTGGCTATGGAGGGAGACGGCAACGGTTGGTCGGCGGCACCGGACGGACGACAGGTGTGGGGGCGCTTCGGCGCCGCCGGGTTATTCCTCGTCGCTCCGCACCCCGAATCCGGCACCCCGGAACTGATGATGCAGCACCGTGCGGTGTGGACGAACGAGGGCGGGACCTGGGCCCTCCCGGGAGGCGCCCGGGACTCCCACGAGACCGCGGTCGACGCCGCGATTCGCGAGTCCGTCGAGGAGGCATCGCTGGACCCGGCCTACGTCGACGTGCGGGAGGCCATCGTCACCGCCGGGCCCTTCAGCGCCGACCCGGCCCGCCCCGACCTGCCCGGCGGGTGGACCTACACGACGGTTCTGGCCACCACCACGACCGGGGACCGCATCCCGCTCGAACCCGACGAGGAGTCGCTGGAGCTGCGCTGGGTGCCGCTGGACGGCGTCGAGAAGCTCCCGCTGCTGACAGCCTTCCGGCAGGCCTTCCCCATGCTGCGCGAGCGGGCGTCGCGCCTGAATTAGCGCCGCGTGTGGCACCCTGGGGGCCATGATCGACGTATCTAACCTGACCAAGGTGTATGGGCCGGTCCGGGCGGTGGACGACCTGTCGTTCCGCGTGAAACCCGGCATCGTCACCGGCTTCCTCGGGCCCAACGGCGCGGGCAAGTCCACGACCATGCGCATGATCCTCGGGCTCGACGCCCCGACCGTGGGCACCGCGACCATCAATGGCCGGCGCTACCGGGAACTGCCCCGCCCGTTGGCCACCGTCGGCGCGCTTCTCGACGCCAAAAGCGTCCACCCCAACCGCTCCGCCGCGAACCATCTGCGTTGGCTCGCCCAGTCGAACGGCATCCCCACCAGCCGCGTCGGGGAGGTCCTCGAGCTGGTCGGACTTTCCGACGTCGCCGGCAAGAAGGCCGGCGGCTTCTCCCTCGGCATGGGCCAGCGCCTCGGCCTCGCCGGCGCACTGCTCGGCGACCCCGAGGTCCTCATCCTCGACGAACCCGTCAACGGCCTCGACCCGGAAGGCATCCGCTGGGTTCGCGGGCTGCTCCGCGCCCTCGCCGCCGAGGGACGCACCGTGCTCGTCAGCTCCCACCTGCTCTCCGAGATGGCGCAGACCGCCGACAACCTCATCGTCATCGGACGCGGCCGCCTGGTGGCCGAGACCTCCGTGGCGGAGTTCATCCGCGAGCACTCGGCGGTCACCACCCGGGTGCGGACACCGGACGTCGACAAGCTCGGCGCGGCGCTGACCGCCGCGGGCATCGCCTTCACGAAGAGCGGCGACGGACTGGAGATCCCGGACCGCCCCACCGAGGAGATCGGCGCCCTCGCTTTCAACGCCGGCGTGATGCTCACCGAACTGAGCGGCGCCAAAGCCTCGCTGGAGGACGCCTACATGCGCACCACCCAGGACAGCGTGCAGTACACCGGACAGAAGGAGATCCGCTGATGTTCCACCACACCCTCCTGTCCGAATGGACGAAACTACGCACCACCGCCTCCTTCTGGTGGACCACCGGGCTCGTCCTCCTCGTCTCGATCGGCTGGGCCGGCCTCCTGGCCACCTTCACCCCGGACGGCCCCGGCGCCTTCAT
This sequence comes from Corynebacterium guangdongense, assembly GCF_030408915.1. Classification (NCBI taxonomy): domain Bacteria; kingdom Bacillati; phylum Actinomycetota; class Actinomycetes; order Mycobacteriales; family Corynebacteriaceae; genus Corynebacterium; species Corynebacterium guangdongense. Next base: position 2,512,735 of record NZ_CP047654.1, on the reverse strand, counting down.
GACCCCCGACCTCGCCCACAGCGGCTTCCTCGTCTTCGGCGTCCCCGTCATCATGATCCAGGCAATCATGGTCGTGACCACGGAATACCGCTACGGGCTGCCCGCCGCCAACTTCCTCGCCACACCCCGCCGCTGGCAGGTCGCACTGGCCAAGGTCGTGCTCTACGCGGTGATCGCCGCCCTCCTCACCCTCGTCTGCCTGACGACGTCCTACTGGCTCTCCGACCTGCTCGCCCCGGCCTCGGTCTCCGAGTGGTACCGGCCCTTCGAAACCGACGCCGCCCGGCGCTACCTCTGGGCCTACCCGACGTTCATGGCCGTGCTGGTCGTGTTCTGCCAGGGCCTCGGCCTGCTGCTGCGCCAGACCGCGGGCACCGTCGCGCTCGCCCTGATCTGGTACCTGGGGCTGGAGCAGGCGGTCCGGCTCATCCCGCGCGTCGGCGAACGGATCCTGCGCTACCTGCCCTTCGAGAACCTCAACGCCGTCCTCGTCAACATGCCGGTGCGTGGCACCGAGTGGGACGTGTGGGTCTCCGCGCTCATCTTCCTCGCCTGGGCGGTGGTGGCCTGGGTCGCCGGCGTCGTCGTGCTGCAGCGCCGCGACGCGTAGGGGCGTTAAGTGCTTACGGTTTCCGGTGGGAGCGTTGCGGGGACGGGAACGCGTAAGCGGTTAGTGCTCCCCGGTCAGGCACCACTCCCATCGGCCTGACGACGCCGACCGCTGCGTCCTCGTCTACTGCAGCGCCGAGGTCAGCCGCATGATGTTGTCGATGTAGCGGCGCCAGAAACCGCGCTGGTTCCACTGCATCAGGGTGATGCGGCAGGACACGGACTTGTAGATTTCGCCGAGTTCGTAGAGCTGGTCGAGGAGGTTGCCCTTAGCCACCACCAGCGTCGATTCGTAGTTCAGGCCGAAGGAGCGCATGTCCAGGTTTGATGAGCCGAAGGCCCCCATGGCGTCGTTGCCGGACTCGCCGGGGTCCGCGACCACGAACTTCGTGTGCAGGACGTAGGGCGCGGGGAACTGCCAGATGTTGACGCCGGCCTCGAGGAGCTGCTGGTAGTAGGAGGACTGCGCATGGTGCACCATGAACTGGTCGGCCTGCTCGCTGACCAGTAGATCCACCCTGACGCCGCGGTAGCAGGCCGTGGTCACGGCCTCCATCATGGCTTCGTCGGGGATGAAGTAGGGCGAGCAGATGGTGAGGCGTTCCTTGGCGTGGTGGATGATCGAGTTGAACACGCGCAGGTTCGGCTCGGTGGTGTAGCCGGGGCCGGAGGGCAGCATCTGCACGACGTTGACGTCGTCGGTGACCTCGGGTTCGTGGTCTGCCGGGGCGGAGATGTCGAGGGCCTCCCCGGATTCCGTGTACCAGTCCACCGCGAAGACGGCCTCCAGGGAGGTGACGATTGGGCCGGTGAGCTCCACCATGAGGTCGATCCACTGGCGGCTGGCTCGCACGTGGTTGCGTACCAGGTAGCCGCGGTCGATCATGTTGAGCGAGCCGATGAAACCGACCCGGCCGTCGACGACGAGAATCTTGCGGTGGTTGCGCAGGTCGGGGCGGCGGAAGCGGAAGCGCCAGGGGGCCAGGGGGAGCATGGTGTGCCAGTCGACGCCGATCTCGGTGAAACGTTTGCCGAGTTTGAGGAATCCCGGGTATTTCAGGGATCCGATCTGGTCGTAGAGCAGTCGGACCTGGACGCCGCGCTGCACGGCGCGTTCCAGGGAGCGGTAGAAGACTTCGGTCGTCTCGTCCCAGGCCTGAATGTAGATCTCGACGTAGACGTATTTTTCGGCGGAGTCGACGACCTCGGCCATGCGCCGGATCGCCATGTCGTAGTCCGCCCAGAATCCTTTGTTGTGCCCGGTCACCGCAGGGAAGCCGGTCAGTTTCCGGTTGAGGCTGAGGATGGATTCCACCTCGGCGGAGAATTCGACGCTGCCGGGGTAGTTGGGGAGGTCGGCCTGCCGGTCGCTGATCATCACGTTCGCCTCCTGCTGGATGCGGTGGCGACGTGCGCTGACGAAACTCGAACTCATCAGCAGGTAGAGCGGAACGCCGGCCAACGGCAGGAAGAAGATCAGCAGCAGCCAGCCGTTCGCGGCGGAGGGCTTGCGCCCGTCCGGTACGACGCCCAGCGCGAGAATCTTGACCACCAGTTCGATGGTGAAGAGAATCCACTGCCAGAACGTGAAGTCGGGGATCAGGGCGTTCATGGGGGTGGGGTCAGCGGACTTCGTCGTACGCGGGGGCGGCGGCCGCGTCCAGGTTGAACTCCACGACCACCGGGGCGTGGTCGCTGGCGCCCTTGCCGCCTCGCTCCTCGACGTCGACGAAGGCGGAGGTGGCGGCGTCGGCAAGCGGGGCGGAGGCGAGCTGGAAGTCGATGCGCATGCCCTCGCCCTTCTGGAACCGCAGGGACTTGTAGTCCCAGTAGGTGTAGCGTTCTGCGGTCAGCGGGCGGGTGATTTCGGTGAGGCCGGATTCCTCGAGCATCTGGAAGGCGGCGCGCTCGGGTTCGGTGACGTGGGTCTTGCCCTCGAAGATGGAGATGTCCCACACGTCCTCGTCGCGGGGGGCGACGTTGAAGTCGCCGACGACCAGCAGCTTCTGGGCCGGGTCCGCCGCCAGTTCACGGCGCACGTGGGCGGAGAGCTGGTAGAGGAAGTCGAGCTTGTAGTCGTAGTGCGGGTCGAGGATGTCCCGGCCGTTGGGCACGTACAGGCTCCACACGCGCACCCCGCCGCAGGTGGCGCCGACGGCGCGGGCCTCGTCCACCGGATCGCCGTCCTTGGCGAACTTCGGCTGGTGCGGGAAGGCGTCGGAGACGTTGCTCAGGCCCACCCGGGAGACGATGGCGACGCCGTTCCACTGGTGGAAGCCGACGTGGGCGACCTCGTAGCCGGCGGCCTCGAAGACCGCGTAGGGGAACTTGTCGTCGGCGACCTTCGTCTCCTGCATCGCCAGGACGTCGATGTCGTGGCGGTGGAGAAAGTCGACGATCCGCTCAGCGCGGGTCCTGACCGAGTTCACGTTCCAGGTGGCGATACGCATGATGACCACAGTACAGCGTGGCCACCGCGCGATCGCCCGCAAGCCCGGGGGTCGGTCAGGCGCTGCCCGGGTCGGCCGAGATCTGCCAGAGCATGCCGAAGCGGTCCTTCACCTGGCCGAACCAGCCGCCCCACGGCGCCTTTTCGAAGGGCATCTCGACGGTCCCGCCGGTGTCGCTCAGCTTCGTGATCACCTCCCGGGCCTCCTCGGCGGTGTTCGCGTAGAGGGACATGGCCAGGCCACGCTCCTCAAGGGACTTGGGATCCGGTCCGAAATCGTCGCCGCCACTGATGTTCAGGTGCGGGCCGCGCAGGTCACCGTGCGCGACGATGCCCGGGGGAGGGGTGAAGGGGAACTGGGAGACGTCCATGTCGTCGTACTTCGCGATTTCCAGCTCGCCGCCGAAGAGGGACTGGTAGTAGGTGAGGACTTCCTCGGCGTTGCCCGGGAAGTCGATGTAGGGGCTTGTGCGGTATGTCACACCGCCCAGGCTACGCCCCCGGCGCTACTTTTTCACCGCGTAACGGTGCCGGTGCTGCTCGATGAAGCCCAGCTTTTCGTAGAGTCCGATGCCGGCGGTGTTGCTCGATATGACCTGCAGATACGCACTGTCCGCGCCGAGCTCGCGGCCCCAGCGCAGGATGCTGGCGCCCAGGAGGGTGCCGAGGCCCCGGCGTCGATGCGCCTCGTCGACCTCGACCGCCGAGTAGCCCAGCCAGACGGCGCCGTCCTCGGACTCCGTCAGGGTGGCGCGGGTGATCGCGACGGTCTCGCCCTCCCCGGTGCGCAGCTGGGCGAAGCCCATGGTCCCGTCGATGTCCTCGCGCAGCAGCTTCAGCGCCTCCACCGGCAGGGCCCGGCCGCGGAAGTGGTACTTCGAGAGCCATTGCTCGTCGGGCTGCTTGTCGACGCTGAACGTCAGCGCCCCCTCGCCCGGCAGCGAGGAGAGGTCGTCCAGGCGCCGGACCATCGTGAGGATTTCCGGGCCCAGCTCCCAGCCGCCGGCTTCGACCAGGCGCTCGGCCGGCTTGCCGATGCGCTCCGGGATGTGCAGCGTGACCGGGAGGTCGTGGCGTGCGTAGAAAGCCTCGATCTCCTCGAGCGGAACCGGGACGAAACCCGCGGAGCGGCCGAGCGGCGTCGCGGAATTGGAGCGCTCGGTGACGCCGTCGCCAGCCCGCATCAGCCACTGGCCGTCGGCCGTCCACGTGTGTTCGATGCCCGGGAAGGCTTTCGCGTAGGCGGTCTCGACGTGGCGGATGTCGGAGTTGCGGACCATGCGCGGCGAGAGCTTCTTGACGATGTGGACCTGCTCCTCCGGAATCACCACCACGTCCAGTGCGGAGGGGAAGCCGCCGACCTCCTGGGGCCGCACCGTCAGTGGATCCAGCGCGGTGACGTGTCCGATGACGTCGGAGAAACCTTCGGGAAGCCGGCGGCGGACCACGACGCGTTCGCCGACGGCCACCTTGTCGGAACGGAAAATGTGCGACATCTAGTGGCCGAAAGGATCGTCGTCGACGCCCGGCATCCAGGTGCGGCCCGGCTGGTCCCACCCGTTCTGCTTCACCATCTTCTTGGCGGCGCGCTTGTTCCGGCCGATGAGGGTGTCGGTGTACAGGAAGCCGTCGAGGTGGCCGACCTCATGCTGCAGGCAGCGGGCGAAGAAGCCGTAGCCCTCAATCTCGACCCGGTCACCGTTCTCGTCGGTGCCGGTGACCTTCGCCCAGTCGGCGCGGCCGGTCGGGAAGGACTCGCCCGGAACCGAGAGGCAGGCCTCCTGGTCGAGCTCCTCGTCCGGCATCGTCTTCGGGATCTCGGAGGTCTCGAGCACCGGGTTGATCACGGTGCCGCGACGCATGCCGCCGTCCGGCTTCTCGGTGCCGTCCGGACCCTCCATGTCGGGGCAGTTGTAGACGAACAGGCGCTTGTTGACGCCGATCTGGTTCGCCGCCAGGCCGACGCCATTGGCGACGTCCATGGTCTCGTGCATGTCCGCGATCAGTTCCGCGAGCTCCGCCGGTGACTCGGTGACCGGCTCGGTCGGGTTGTGCAGGACGGGGTCGCCGTGAATGACGATGGGCCGAATAGTCATGCCTATAGTTTAAGCATGCAGGACCTGACGGAAAACGACGCCCGTATCCTCGCCTTCGAGGAGCGGGGCATGCGCGCCGGCGGACGCAAGGATGAGGCCATCCGTGCCGAGCTCGGCATCAGTCCCGCCCGCTACTACCAGCGTCTCAACATGCTCATCGACGTCCCCGCCGCCATGGCGGAGTATCCGTCCATGACCGCCAGGCTGCGACGCCTGCGCCACCGCCGGGCGGAGGAACGGGGTTCGTAGGTAAAACCGCGGGTCACAACCCCCGGGTCAGTGCTGACCCTCGGTTTTGGGGAGAGGAAAGGACTGACCCGGGGTTTTTCACCCACGGATTTGTGGCGCGCCACTCCCCAAACGCCCCGAAATCCCCTCCGGCCCACTACTGTGGCCATTGTGACTGATGTGAATAATGAGACTTCTGCCAACCAGGACGGTTCCCGCGCCGCGTCCACCGGCTCCGGCGCCTCCGGACTCCCGCTCCGTGGTCTGGCGATGGTGCTGATCGCCGTCGCCGTGCTCTTCGGCCTGTGGGCCCTGTACTCCTTCACCCAGGGCGGCGACGACGAACGCGCCGCCACCGGCACCTCCCAGACCGTGTCCGAGTCGGCGAACGGACAGGCCGGCACCGTGACGCAGGATCCGACGACCGCAGGCGCCCCGGCCACGGAGGGCTCGGAGGGCGCGGAGGGCGCGGAGGCCACCGACAACCCGGCCGCCGCCGCCGACGCCGAGGGCACCGCGGCCCAGGAGCAGCCGACCAGCCCGGCCGCCGCCCCGAACAACGGCAACGTCGCGGCGCCGTCGGCGGGCGCGGGCGCCGGTGCCGCCGGCGGCGGGATCAGCGAGGCCGACGTCAAGAACGTCACCGTCAACGTGGTCAACAACTCCACCATCACCGGCCTGGCCGAGGAGACCTACAACGACCTGCGCGACCGCGGCTACAAGGTCGGCGAGCACGGCAACCTGCCGGAGCAGGAGCTGGACAACCCGCTGCCGGAGACCACCGTCTTCTACCACCCGGGCGACAAGGTCGGCCAGCGGGCCGCCGAGGAACTGGCCGAGCAGGTCGCCGACACCTACAAGGTGCCGACGACCACGGCGCCGAACATCGAGCAGCTTCCGGAGGGCACCGCCCGCCCCGGAAATGTCACCCTCGCACTCATCGGCGAACTGGCTCCCAGGCAGTAGACTCGGCGGCATCATGAACAATGCCGCACCGCACATCGAGTTCAACCGATCTCCCGCTCCGACCATCGGCGTCGAGTGGGAGGTCGGTCTTGTCGATCCCGAGAGCCGAGACCTCGTGCCGAAGGCCGTCGAGCTGATCGACCTGGTCGCGCCGAGGCATCCCGAGCTGCACTTCGAGCGCGAGTTCCTGCAGAACACCGTGGAGCTGGTCACCGGGGTGCACACCAGCGTGCCGGACGCCGTCCACGAGCTCGAACGTGGCGTGGAGGCGCTGCGCGAGGGGGCGCAGGAGCTGGGGGTGAAGCTGTGGGCGTCGGGAAGCCATCCCTTCTCGGACTGGCGGGAGCAGCCGGTCAGCCCGAAGATGACCTACGCGGAGATCATCAACCGCACGAAGTACTGGGGCTCGCAGATGCTGATCTGGGGCGTCCACGTCCACGTCGGCATCAGCCACGAGGATCGCGTGTGGCCGATCATCAACGCGCTGATGACGAAGTACCCGCACATGCTGGCCCTGAGCGCCTGCTCCCCGGCGTGGGAGGGCGTGGACACCGGGTACGCGTCCAACCGCACGATGCTCTACCAGCAGCTGCCCACGGCGGGTCTGCCGTACCAGTTCGGGTCCTGGCGCGAGTGGGAGCAGTTCCAGCACGACCAGGCCACCAGCGGCGTCACCAGCCACACCGGGTCGATGCACTTCGACATCCGCCCGGCGGCGAAATGGGGAACCATCGAGGTCCGGGTGGCCGACGCGACGAGCAACCTGCGCGAGCTCTCCGCGGTCGTGGCCCTGACGCACTGCCTGGTCGTCCACTACGACCGCATGATCGACCGCGGTGAGCAGCTGCCGACCCTGCAGCCGTGGCACGTCGCGGAAAACAAGTGGCGCGCCGCCCGATACGGCATGGAGGCGCTGGTCGTCACCAGCCGCGACACCGAGGAGCGGTGGGTCACCCAGGAACTCAGCGAGCTCGTCGATGTCCTCAGCCCCCTCGCCGAGGAGCTCGGCTGCCTGGCGGAGCTGAAGCTCATCGACGAGATCGTCGAGCGCGGCGCCGGCTACACCCGGCAGCGCCGCGTGCACACCCTGACCGGGGACTGGAAGCAGGTCGTCGACGCGACCTGCGCCGAGATGGTGGAGATGCGCCCCCTGTGAGAAACCTCCTCCTGCTTCCCGACGCCGGCCGCCAGCCGGACAGCCTGACCGGGCTGGTCAACGCGCTGCCGGGCGAGATCACCCCCTGGTTGGTCAACCTCACCGGGCAGAGCCTCGACGGGCAGCTGCGCACGGTGGAGTCCATGCTGGACAAACACGAGCTGCGCGACGTCGACGTCATCGCGTTCGGCACGGGCGCGGCCGTGGCCGTTCGCCTGGCGGCGCGCCAGCCGCACCGGATCGGCAGGCTGGTGCTCGTCTCGCCGCTGCTGCACGCCGACGAGAAACGGGTCGCGGCGGCCCGCCGGGCGCTGAAGGTGCTGCCGGGGTTCCTGCTGCGGCGACGGGGCGTCGACAAGCAGGAGGCGTTGGCGCGGCTCGAGGAGGACCCGGCCGCGGAGCTGGCGGGGGTCCGGGCGCCGACGCTGGTGCTTGCCGACGCCGCCACGCGCGGCCAGGCCGAGCGGACCCTGGCCGGGCTCAGCGACGGGGAGCTCCGCGACATCGGGGACGCGACGGGCCCGTGGTGGGAGAATGATCCGTCGCGCCTGGTGGCGGAGCTGAACCGCTAATGCCGGCGCATGCTGCGATCGGCGGGGGAGTCGTTGCGCGACATGTACTCGCTGGGGCCGTAGAGGCCCTCGCGCCGGGAGACGCGGCCGAGGCGCTGCGCGGTGACCGGGCTGGTCATCAGCGCGAAGGTGATGAGCAGGACGATCATGCCCACGTCGCCGCGCTCGGCGACGGAGAAATCCTCGTCGGCGACGATGTGGATGATGGTGCCGGTCATGAGCATGAGGATGCCGGTCGTCTGCGGCTTGGTGATCGCGTGGACCTTCGCCATCGTGCCCTTGAAGCGGATGACGCCCACGGCGGCGGTGAGAACGAAGAACGCGCCCGGCAGGATGAGCAGCAGGGACACGATGTCGGCTATCAGTGACCAGGTCATTTAGGCACCGTCCCTCTTGCGGAAGCGGGCCACGGCGATCGATGAGATGAAACCGAGCAGCGCGACCACGAGCATCGCGCTGGTGACCGTAGTGTCCAGGGTCCAGCAGATGTAGATGGCCAGCGCGCACTGCAGCGAGGCGGTGAAACCGTCCAGGCCGATCATGCGGTCCAGCGAGTTGGGGCCGACCGCGATGCGGTAGACCTGCAGGATGAATCCCAGCGCCAGGAAGACCGCGGCGACCAGGAGGAATCCGTTGTAGATGTTGTCGGGCATCACTTGCCTCCTTCGAAGATGTCGATCATGCGGCGTTCCAGGGTCAGGACATTGTCGATCTCGCGTTTGATGTCGCTCTCGTCGTCCGCGTCGAGGACGTGGATGGTCCACAGGCGGTTGGCGATGTCGATGTCGGAGACCGAGCCGCCGGGCTGCAGGTTGTACGCGGCGGTGGCGAAGGCGAGGACGAGGTCGTTGGACACGCGCATCGGCACGGTGAGGATGGCCGTCTTGGGGGGCTCCTGCGGGCGGATGGCCAGCCAGCCGACCTTGACCGAGGCGACCGCAAGGTCACGCAGCCAGATGAGGCCGAACAGGAGCAGCCTGCCCCAGCTGATCCGGATGCCCTTGGTCGGCGTCGCCGGCAGCGGGAGGGCGAGCATGACGATCAGCGCGACGGCGGCGCCACCGAAGGTGTTCGCCCAGGAGATCTCGCCCATGAGGAGCGTCCACATGAGGATGATCCACACGAAGAACGGAAAGTGGAATCGGTTCCGGAAACCCTGCAGCATTACTCGGCCTCCACTTCTGGGGTGTCGGAGATGACCGGTTCGGGCTGGGGCAGCGGCTGGTCGCGCTGCTCGAGGGAGTCGGCGCCGTCGTCCAGCCGGAGCTGGTTGGGGGTGCGTCCCGGGTTGGACCAGTCGGTGCCGAGCACGGCCGTGCGGTAGATCGAGTTGTCCTGCGCGGACTCGGCGGCGCGGTCGGTGATGCCGGAGATCGGGCCGGCGAAGAAGGTGATTGAGGTGCTCATCAGGACCAGCGTCGCGGTGGAGGCGACCATGCCGAAGGGCATCTTCCCGACCTCCTCGCGCTCGGTGTAGTGGACGACGTCGGTGACGTCGGCCAGCGGCGCCGGCCGGGCCTTGACCAGTTCCCCTTCCGGGGCGTCCTTGCGGTCGCGCCAGAAGGCCTTCGACCAGACCAGGACCATGACGTAGAGGGTCAGCAGGGAGGTCGCGACGGCGCCGCCGACGACGACCCAGGCCAGCCAGCCGCCGCGGTTGGCGGCGCCCTCGAGCAGGATGATCTTGCCGATGAATCCGGAGAAGGGCGGAATGCCGCCGAGGTTGATCGCCGGGAGGAAGTAGAGCACCGCGATGATCGGCGCGGTGTACATCAGCGAACCCAGACGGCGCAGGCTGGTGGTGCCGGCCTGGCGCTCGATGAGTCCGACGACCAGGAAGAGCGCGGTCTGCACGAGGATGTGGTGCACGGCGTAGAAGATCGCGCCGGACAGGCCCTGGGCGGTGCCCAGGCCGATGCCGAAGATCATGTAGCCGATGTGGCTGACCAGCGTGAAGGACAGCAGACGTTTGATGTCGTTCTGCGCCATCGCGCCGAGGATGCCGACGATCATCGTCGCCAGCCCGACCCAGAGAAAGAGGTCGTCGAAGCCGCCGTCGGTGAAGACGGTGGCGCGCATGCGGATGATCGAGTACACGCCGACCTTGGTCAGCAGGCCCGCAAAGATCGCGGTGACCAGGGAGGGGGCGGTGGGGTAGGAGTCCGGCAGCCAGGCGTCCAGCGGGACGACCGCGGCCTTGATGCCGAAGGCGACCAGCAGGGTGCCGAAGATCGCGGCGCGGGTGCCGTCCGGGATCTCCTCCATGCGGATGGAGATCTGCGCCATGTTCACGGTGCCCACGGCGGCGTAGACCATGGCCAGGGCGAAGAGGAAGACCATCGAGGAGACCATCGAGACCATCACGTAGCTGATGCCCGCGCGCACTCGCGCCGGCGAGGCGCCGAGCGTGAGCAGCACGTAGGAGGCGACGAGGAAGATCTCGAAGCCGACGTAGAGGTTGAAGAGGTCGCCCGCCAGGAAGGACAGGTTCACGCCCATGGTCAGGAGCATGTAGCTGGGCAGGAACACCGCGACGGGCTCGTCCTTGCCGCCGTCGCGGATACCCTGTGCGATGGCGAACCACATGACGCAGAACAGCACGATGGAGGAAACGAAGAGCATGACCGTCGACAGGCGGTCGACGACCAGGGTGATGCCGATCGGGGCGTCCCAGCCGCCGATCTGCACGGTCTGGATGCCCTCCAGGTCGGTGACGACGATCATGAGGAAAGCCAGCACCGACAGGGCGGCCAGCGTCGTCAGGGCGACGGCACGCTGGGCGTGCGGCTTGCGGCTGAGCAGCAGCGACACCGCCGCGGCCAGGGCGGGCAGAAGAATCGGCAGCGGAATCAGGTAGGGCATGTAGTCGATCAGGAAATCGACCAGCGGACGGAAGAACTCACTCATCGTGCGCACCCCTCACCGGCTCCTCGAAGGACTTGGGGCCGAAGGAGTCGCCCTCGCTCGTGTGGCGGCCCGTCTCCGGGTCGTCGGAGGCGTCATGGTCCGGGGCCGCGGCGGCGGTGGCCGGGCGGGCGGCGATGGCCGCATCCTCCACGTCGTCCTCGATGACGTCGGCGGTGCGGTAGCGGTACTGGCGGTAGATCAGGGCGAGGATGAACGCGGTCATCGCCATGGATATGACGATCGCGGTGAGGATCATCGCCTGGGCCAGCGGGTCGGCGACGTTCTCGCCGTGGATCTCGCTGTCGCGGCCCATGATCGGCGGGGAACCCCACCCGCCGCCGGCCTGCAGGATGAGCAGGTTGGCGCCGTTGCCGATGAGCAGGATGCCCATCAGCAGGCGGGTCAGGACGCGGTCCAGGACCAGGTACACACCGGCGGCGATCAGCGTCCCGGAGGCGAGCAGCAGAAGCAGATTGGCTTCCATGTCTAGTTGTCCTCCTCTGCGGTGGTGTCGGTGGTCAGGATCGGGCTGCCGCGTGGCGTGGTCGGCAGCGGGCCTTCCCGGCTGGCCGAGCGGGCTGCCTGGCGTTGCGCCTGCCGACGCCGGTGCTCGGCCGCGCGCTGCATGGACCGGGCACGGTCCCGGGCGCGCTGCTTGCGCATCTCCTCCTCCAGGTCGAGCTGGGCGCCCATGGAGTCGAGGATGTGCTTGATGAGCCCGACGACGATGACGTAGACGCCGGCGTCGAAAAGCAGGGCGCTGGGCACGTGCATGTCGCCGATGAGCGGCAGGGTGAGGTCCCAGATATGGCTGGTGATCGGCGGCTGGCCGAGGAACATCGGCCAGATGGCGCCGGCCAGGGCCAGGAGCAGGCCGGTGCCGAGGATCTTGCCGGCGTCGATGGGCAGGGCCTCCTCCAGCTCGGCGCGGCCGCCCGCGAGGTAGCGCAGCGTGAACGCCAGTCCCGCGACCAGGCCGCCGGCGAAGCCGCCGCCGGGGGAATTGTGGCCAGCGAAGAAGAAGTACAGGGAGAGCACGATCATCGACGGGAAGAGGATGCGGGTGGTGACGTCGACCAGCAGCGAACGGTTCTGGGCGCGCTCGCTCTCGACGCCGGAGGCCAGCCAGCGGCGCCCCTGCACCTTCAGGGTGGGGCGCCGGGAACCGCGGCTGAAGGAGCGGGTGCGGTAGATCAGGGAGGCGACGCCGGTGGCGGCGACGACCAGGACGGAGATTTCGCCGAAGGTGTCCCAGGCGCGGATATCGACGAGGATGACGTTGACGGCGTTGGCGCCGTGGCCGATCTCGTAGGCCAGATCCGGGATGAGCGCGGACGCCGGCTCGGTGATTCGCGCGTTCATGGCGAACATGGCGACAACCGTGACGGCCAGGCCCGTGGCGATCGCCAGCCAGGCGCGCAGGCGCTGGTACTTGGTGGTCTGCGCCTGGTCGATCTCCGTCGGCATCTTGCGCAGGACCAGCATGAACAGGACCATGACGATGGTTTCCACCAGCAGCTGGGTCAGCGCCAGATCCGGGGCGCCGTGGCTGGCGAAGATGAAGGCGATGGAGAAACCGGTGACGCCGACGAGGATGACCGCGGAGAGCCGGTTGCTCACCAGCGTCACGGCGACGGCGGCGACGATGATGATCGCCGACGCCAGCCCCTGCCACGGGTTGTCCCAGAGGATGACGCGCACGTCGGTGCGCTCGCCGGTGATGAGGGCGATGCCCGGCAGCAGGATGAGCACCATGAAGATGACGGCCAGGTTGACGCTCAGCGAACCGCGCTGGGTCGACGCCGTCAGGCGCAGGGAAAGGTTGCGGAAGAAGTTGAGGACCGCGTCGTAGGCGTGGTCCGCCGAGCCGAGGGCCGGCTTCTCGAACTGCGCCTGGGCCAGGACACCACGCTGCCAGAACAGCACCGCGCCCAGCGCCACGATGACGGCGGTCAGCAGCAGCGGGACGGTGAAGCCGTGCCACAGCGCCAGATGGGCCGCCTCGTCGGCCGGGGTGGCCTTGTCCACGTTGGCGACGTGTGCGCCGATGGCGACGTCCATGGGCTTCGGCCACAGGCCGAACAGGACGGTCAGCGCCGACAGGACGGCCGGGGCCAGCCACAGGGTCGGGCCGATCTTCTCCATCTCCTCGACGGCCACGGAGGTGCCGCCGCCGCTCGGGTGGTCGGCCGGTTTGGTGGCGAACGCCCCGTGCAGGAAGTACAGGGCGTACGTCATCGTGAGGACCGAACCGACGACGAGGCCGACCATCATCAGCTGGCGCGGCATGCCGACGAGCAGATCCTCCTCCAGCACGGCCGTGAGCGCGGATTCCTTGGCGATGAAGCCCCAGAGCGGGGGGATGCCCGCCATCGACAACGCCGAGATCCAGCCCAGCGCCGCGATGAGCGGTTCGCGCCGCCCCAGGCCGGAGAGCTCGCGGACGTCACGGGTGCCGGTGGCGTGGTCGATGGCGCCGACGATCATGAACAGCGCGGCCTTGAACAGGGTGTGGCTGAAGGTCAGCGCGAGCCCGGCCTGCATCGCCTCCCGGGAGCCGATCGCGGTGACCGCCATGATGAAGCCGAGCTGGGAGACCGTGCCGTAGGCCAGGATGAGCTTGAGATCCTTGTGCTTCAGGGCCATCCAGCCGCCGAGCAGCATGGTGAACAGGCCCATGGAGATGACGGTGAGGTGCCAGCCGTCGATCACCCGGAAATCCGGGGCCAGGCGGGCGACGAGGTAGATGCCGGCCTTGACCATGGCCGCGGAGTGCAGGTAGGCGGAGACCGGCGTCGGCGCGGCCATCGCGCCCGGCAGCCAGAAGTGGGCCGGGGCGATGGCGGACTTGGACAGGGCGCCGGCCAGGATGAGCAGCACCGCGGCGAGGATGTACGGGGTCTCGGCGAGATCGTTGAACTTGGGGATCTGGGACAGGTGCCAGACGCCGGTCTGGCGGCCCAGGAGGATGATGCCGACCAGCATCGACAGGCCACCGAGGGTGGTGACCATGAGGGCCTGTCCGGCGGCGCGGCGTGAGGAGGCACGCTCGCCGTAGTAGCCGACCAGCATGAACGACAGCACCGAGGTGATCTCCCAGAACACGTACATCAGCAGGAAGGAGTCGCTGATGACCAGGCCGTACATCGCGGCCGCGAAGGAGACCATCTCGCCGCCGAACTTGGCCAGGCGGGGCGGGTTCGAGTCGAAGTAGCCCCAGCAGTAGAGCAGGACCAGCGCGCCGGCGCCCAGGATGATCAGGCTGAACAGCGCGGCCAGGCTGTCCAGCCGGAGATGGATGTTCAGGTGCGCGCTCGGCACCCATTCGGCGTGGAACCACAGGGCTCCGCCGTCCTCGAATGTCCCGTTGATGAAGAGGCTGAGAACCCACGCGAATCCGGCTGCCGGAACAATCGCCAGGACGGCGAAAGCGATTCTTCCGATGAGCCGGATCAGCAGTGGTGCGACAGCCGCTGCAAGGATGAGCGCGATGAGTAAGACCAGCACGTATCCCTAGCTCCCCTCTTGAGTATTTCCGTCAGCACTGACCCGTGGCAACAGGTGCGTTCGCCTACCCCATACGTCGACGCCACACGAGCGTGCGCCACCGGGGATCGCGTTCAGTGTCTGATCCCGTGAAACACCCAAGATTGGAGGCGGCGTCAAAATGGCGCGGCCAACTGCGGGCCAGTCTAGCGATCAAACCTAAGTATGGCTAAGTGAACGTGATCTGTGGGGGTCCGGGAGAAAAGCTGGGCGTTATTTGCCGAAACGCTGGAGGAACATGGCCTCCGCGGCCGCGACGTGCTCGATTTCGCCGGGATCGACGGACTCGTTGGGGGAGTGGATGGTGCACTGCGGCTCCTCGACGCCGAAGATGACGATCTCGGCCTGCGGGACGGCCTTCTTCAGCGTGGCGGTCAGCGGGATGGAGCCGCCGGAGCCGACCAGCGCCAGCTCCCCGGCGCCGTAGGCGTCCTTGAGGCATTCGCCCAGCAGCCGGGCGCCGGGGGCGGTGACGTCGGTGGAGAAGGTCGGGTTGACGTCGTCGACGGTGACCGTGACCCGCGCGTTCCACGGCGTGTGCCTCTCGACGTGCGCGACCACCTTCGCCGCGGTCTCGTGGGGGTCCATGCCGTCCGGGACACGCAGGTTGAGCCGCGCGCTGGCGGTGGCCGGGACGGCGTTGACGGCCTCCTCGACCGGGGTGGAGGAGAAGCCGGTGACCGTGACGGAGGGGCGGGCCCAGACCTGGTCGGCGGGGGTCTGCGAGTAGATGTCGACGCCGTCCAGGACCGCGGCGTCCTGGCGGAAGGTCTCCGGGTCGTAGGGCAGGCCGGCCCAGACTCCGGTGGCGTCGACGCCGTCGATGGCGGTGAGGCCGTTGTCGTCGTAGAGGGAGTTGAGCGTGCGCATCAGTGCGGCGACGGCGTCCGGGGCGGCGCCGCCGAAGAGACCGGAGTGGACCGGGTTCTTCAGCGTGTCGACGGTGACGGTGATCTGGGCGCCGCCGCGGAGGCTGGCGGTCAGGGTCGGGACGCCGACGGCGGCGTTGCCGGAGTCGGCGATGAGGATCATGTCGGCCTGGAACAGGTCGGGGCGGGTCTCGATGAGGTTGTCCAGGCCGACGCCGCCGTTCTCCTCGGAACCCTCGATGAGGACGGTGAGGTTGACGTCCGTGCCGCCGTGGGCCTCGAGGGCGCGCAGTGCGGCCAGGTGCATGGCGACGTTGCCCTTGCAGTCGGCGGCGCCGCGGCCGTACCAGCGGCCGTCGCGTTCGGTGAGGGTGAAGGGATCGGAGAGCCACTGGCCGAGCGGCCCGGCCGGGACGACGTCGTAGTGGGAGTAGAGCAGGGCGGTCGGGGCGTCCGCGGCGCCGGCCCGGCGGCCGAGGACGGTGCGCGAGCCGTCGACGGTGTCGAACACCTCGGTGCTCAGGCCGTGCCCGCGCAGGGCGGCGGCGACCCACTCGGCGGCGGCGTGCGAGGCGTCGGCAAGCTCCGCGCGGCCGTGCACGGAATTGAAGGAGACCAGTTCCTTCAGGTCGGTGAAGATGCGCTCGCGGTCGGTCACTGTGATCTGAGAAGTCATGTGCCTCAGGGTACGTGAGCGGACCCGTCGGTCACGGCCCATCGCCTTGCACTCGGGGGGTTGGAGTGCTAAAACGGATTTAGCACTCGAACTGATTGAGTGCCAGAAATCTTGATCACCGAGTGGGTGAGGCTGTCCACACTCGTCAGCCGTGCCGTCGCGGGCGCCTACTTGGAGGCAGACGTGAGTGTCGTCAACGAATCTATCAAACGAGGAGAACACACCACATGGCTAAACTCATTGCCTTCGATGAGGAAGCACGCCGCGGTCTTGAGAAGGGTCTGAACACCCTCGCCGACGCGGTCAAGGTCACCCTGGGCCCGAAGGGCCGCAACGTCGTCCTGGAGAAGTCCTGGGGCGCCCCGACCATCACCAATGACGGCGTCACCATCGCCAAGGAGATCGAGCTCGAGGATCCCTACGAGAAGATCGGCGCCGAGCTGGTCAAGGAAGTCGCCAAGAAGACTGACGACGTAGCCGGCGACGGCACCACCACCGCCACCGTGCTGGCCCAGGCGCTCGTCTCCGAGGGTCTGCGCAACGTCGCGGCCGGCTCCAACCCGATGGGCATCAAGCGCGGCATCGAGGCTGCGGTCAAGAAGGTCAACGAGGAAGTCCTGGCGTCCGCCAAGGAGGTCGAGACCGAGGAGCAGATCGCCCAGACCGCCGGCATCTCCGCCGCGGATCCGGAGATCGGCAAGCAGATCGCCAAGGCGATGTACGCCGTCGGCAACGGCTCCGTGAACAAGGACTCCGTCATCACCGTCGAGGAGTCCAACACCTTTGGCGTGGAGCTCGAGGTCACCGAGGGCATGCGCTTCGACAAGGGTTACATCTCCGGCTACTTCGCCACCGACGCGGAGCGTCAGGAGGCCGTCCTCGAGGATCCGTACATCCTCCTGGTCTCCGCCAAGATCTCCAACGTCAAGGACCTGCTGCCGGTCCTGGAGCAGGTCATGCAGTCCGGCAAGCCGCTGCTGATCATCGCCGAGGACGTCGAGGGCGAGGCCCTGTCTACCCTGGTCGTCAACAAGATCCGCGGCACCTTCAAGTCCGTCGCCGTCAAGGCCCCGGGCTTCGGTGACCGCCGCAAGGCCCAGCTGCAGGACATGGCCATCCTCACCGGTGGCCAGGTCATCGACGAGGAGGTCGGCCTCTCCCTGGAGACCGCCGACCTGTCCCTCCTGGGCCAGGCGCGCAAGGTCGTCATCACCAAGGACGACACCACCATCGTCGAGGGCGCCGGCTCCTCGGAGCAGATCGAGGGCCGCGTCAAGCAGATCCGCGCCGAGATCGACAACTCCGATTCCGAGTACGACCGCGAGAAGCTGCAG
The DNA here is from genome assembly GCF_030408915.1 of Corynebacterium guangdongense. Classification (NCBI taxonomy): domain Bacteria; kingdom Bacillati; phylum Actinomycetota; class Actinomycetes; order Mycobacteriales; family Corynebacteriaceae; genus Corynebacterium; species Corynebacterium guangdongense. The sequence continues at coordinate 2,495,327 of NZ_CP047654.1, read as the reverse complement.
GAGCGCCTGGCCAAGCTGGCCGGCGGCGTGGCCGTCATCAAGGTCGGCGCAGCCACCGAGGTCGAGCTCAAGGAGCGCAAGATGCGCATCGAGGACGCCGTCCGCAACGCCAAGGCTGCGGTCGAGGAGGGCATCGTCGCCGGCGGCGGCGTGTCCCTGCTGCAGGCGGCCAAGGTCCTCGACGACAACCTCGGCCTGACCGGCGATGAGGCCACCGGCGTCAAGATCGTCCGTCAGTCCCTGGCCGCTCCGCTGAAGCAGATCGCCTACAACGCCGGCCTGGAGCCGGGCGTCGTGGCCGACAAGGTCGCCAACCTCCCGGTCGGCGAGGGCCTGAACGCCGCCACCGGCGAGTACGTCGACATGATGAAGGCCGGCATCAACGACCCGGCAAAGGTCACCCGTTCCGCACTGCAGAACGCCGCCTCCATCGCCGCTCTGTTCCTGACCACTGAGGCTGTCGTCGCCGACAAGCCGCAGCCGGCGGGCGCAGGCGCCGGCATGGACGACATGCAGGGCATGGGCATGTAGTTGAGCCCCCTCCCGGGCTCGCCCTGGGAGGCTTATCGACGCCAGACGGCCCCGCCGCACCCTCCCGGTGCGGCGGGGCCGTCGCGTCTTTCCGGGCCTGGCCCGGCGACGGGGCGAGGCCTCTTTCGCAGATGACCACCTGAAGAAAGGCTGTATTTGACCCCATTCGGGGGTGCTGTGAGAAAGCTGGGTGGGTATGGGTTTGTCCTACGTCGCGCGACGCCGGAAATGTGTTACGTCGATCGGAACTTTTTGTGGAACTATTCTGTGCTGGAATATCAAAAGGCCAGTTCAGGGGTGTGGGGGTGGTTCGGGCCCCGCCCTTTTGGGCTGGTCCGGGAAGTCCCGAAAATTGTTTAAATCGAAGTAAATTCTCCGTCTCTGCGGTTGACGCGTGACCGGTTTGTGACATGATTATTCCTGTGACGCCCTTCAGGGTGTCAGCAAAACTGGAAACCTTCCGCCAGCCCTGCTGGCCCCTATCAAGGAGAATTTCATGGATCTCACCGTTTACGTTGACCTGCTGGACGATTTCGCTACCTTCGCTGGCGCCATCAAGGACTTCCTGACCCTGCCGGTCGAGCTGCTGCAGAACCTGTTCAACCTCGAGGCTGACGTCGAGTTCGAGACCACCTCCTCCGCTCTGGACGCTTTCTCCTCCACCGACGCTGAGAACGGTGCCGAGGCCGGCGCCGAGGCCAGCACCTCCAGCCTCTCCTCCGTCGAGGCTGACTCCTAAGTAGTTCCCGCCGCCCCCTGGGGATCGGCACCCGGCGGCCCGTCCGGATTGGCGGAGGGGCCACCGAAAACCTTTCACAAAACACATTCGTGGGAGCGTCCCCACTGAACGCCCCACCTCTTCCATAAGGAGAAAAACATGGAGTTCCTGGACAACCTGCAGACCCTGTCTTCCACCGGCATCATCGAGTGGCTCTTCGACAACCTTGAGGTTGCCGGCGACTGGGCCGACGCCGCCGTCGACCTGGCTGGTCTGCTCTAAGACAAGCTGACTTGAAGCCCCGCACTCCGGTGCGGGGCTTCCTGCATTTTCCGGCCCGGTTCCGGCGGGTGAATTCCGGTAGCAGGTTCCCGGAACTAACCGCACCTAATCCGAAGCCCGACGCTAGACTCGAACGCATGGCTGACCACAATGACGACGACCTGCCGCTGATCGACCTAGCCGCCACAGAGGGCTACACCGTCGACGATTCCGATGAGGACGATCCGGTACTCCTCAATGCGGACGGCACGCCGATTGAGACGTGGCGCGAGGATTACCCCTATGACGAGCGGATGACCCGCAAGGAGTACGAGCACGTCAAGCGTCAGCTGCAGATCGAGCTGCTGAAGTGGCAGAACTGGACCAAGGAGACCGGCCAGCGCCACATCATCCTCTTCGAGGGGCGTGACGCCGCCGGCAAGGGCGGCACGATCAAACGCTTCAACGAGCACCTCAACCCGCGCGGCGCCCGTACCATCGCGTTGGAGAAGCCGACCTCGAAAGAGGCCACCCAGTGGTACTTCCAGCGCTACATCGCCCACTTCCCCTCGGCCGGTGAGATCATCTTCTTCGACCGTTCCTGGTACAACCGCTCCGGCGTCGAGCGCGTCATGGGCTTCTGTACGGAGTCCCAGCACGCCGAGTTCCTCCGGGAGGTGCCGATGCTGGAGAACATGATTCTCGGTTCCGGTATCTCGCTGACCAAGTTCTGGTTCTCGGTGAGCCAGAAGGAGCAGCGCACGCGCTTCGCCATCCGGCAGGTGGATCCGGTGCGTCAGTGGAAGCTCTCGCCGATGGACCTGGCTTCCCTGGACAAGTGGGAGGACTACACCCGGGCCAAGGAGGAACAGTTCCGGTACACGGACACCGACGAGTCCCCGTGGGTGACCATCCGCTCGAACGACAAGAAGCGCGCCCGCATCAACGCCATGCGTTACGTGCTCAGCAAGTTCGAGTACACCAACAAGGACCACGACGTCGTCGGCCGGCCGGATCCGCTGATCGTCCAGCGCGGCCGCGACCAGATCGGCGATTAGGTCCACCGTGACCGAGGAACAGCTCGTCCTCAGCCGCCGCCTCGATGAGGGCCGGGTCAGCCTGCTCACCCTCAACCGCGACGCCAAGCGCAACGCCCTGAGCGTGGAACTGTGCCGGGCCGTCGAGGAAGCGCTGCGCGATTGCCTCGACAGCGGCGCCCGCGCGGTCGTCCTCACCGCCGCCGGCAGCGTCTTCAGCGCCGGTGCGGACCTGGCGGAGAAGGATTTCGCCGGTGAGCTCTACCCGGCGCTCGAGCATCTCATGACTGCGATCCGTCGGCACCCCACGGTCGTGATCGCCGCCGTCGACGGGCCCGCGATCGGTGCCGGCGCGATGCTCGCGATGGCCTGCGACGTCCGCGTCGTCGGTCCCGACGCCAGTTTCCGCATCCCGGTGACGGACATGGCCATCGGCGTCGACGAGGACACCGTCACCGCCCTGAACAGCCTGGTCGGCGGTTCCCGTGCCCGGGCCATGCTGCTGCTGGGCACGGAGCTGGACGCCGAGGCCGCGCTCGACTCGGGCTTCGCCATGTTCCCGGGCGACGCCGGCGCCGCACTTGACCTCGCCCGGCAGGCGGCGCGGAAGGCGCCCCTGACGGTGGCCCAGCTCAAGATGGAGTTCGCCGGAAGCTTCAGCGCCACCGAGCGTGCCGACGCCCGCGCCGCCGCCTGGAACTCCGAGGATTTCCGGGAGGTGGGGCTGGCGCGCGTCGAGAAGCGGCCTCCCCATTTCCACGGTCGCTGAGGAAAACAGGCACACGTGTGCGTGTTCGTGGGGGCTTCCCAGGGTTTTTCTCCGGGCGTAGGATCGTAGGCCCACCCCTCCCGAGGAGGAGAAGATGCGAAGCGCGCTGGTCTCCGTTGCCCTGGCCTCAGCTGCCCTGACGGCCGCGTGCGGAAGTGGTGGCCCGCCCGCCCCGCCGGGGGAGATGGATGCGGCGGTGGTGACCACGACGACCGTGGCGCAGCCTCCGCAGCCTCAGCAGCCCCGGCCGGGGTGCGCGAGCAAGGGGGTCGGGGACAGCGATTTCGCACCGATCCTCGATCGGGGCGCGGTGCAGCTCGGCGAGCTTGGCGCGCACAACTGGGAGGTGACGCCGCGGGAGGATTCCTACTTCCACTTTCAGCTGAAGGAGGACGGTTACGACGCCTGCCGGACGCTGAGCTACGTGGTCCTGGAGGGATCCAACGGGGATGCCGCCGGCGGCAACGGCATCGGGGCGTCCCTCGCCCAGGCGGTCGTCTTCTTCCATCATGGCGACATGATCACGGTTCCCGCGCCCTTCGAGATGAGGACGGTCGAAGAGGTCGGCAGGACCGGCGATTCCTCGGTCCGGGTGCTTTACGGCCACGCGGGTGGGGCGAGCGCCCAGGGGGTGACCGAGCGCTACCGGATGAACTTCTTCTGGGAGGACGGGCTCGGTCTCAGCGGTTCGGGGGAGCTGCCGGAGGGCGTCGACGGGCACGCCCGGCTGTACCTGGGCTAGGCGGGGGCCTTCTCGACGCCGGGGGCAGGCTTAGCGTCGGCCGCCAGCGCCGCCCGGTTGCGGCGGGCCCGGTAGGTGCCCACGCCGGCGGCGAGGACGCCGGCGACGAGCACCACGGCGTTGATCGCCGTGGTCCAGGGTTCGCCGACTCCGAGGGCGTCGAGAAGCTTGGGAAGGTTGAGCAGCACCAGCAGCGTGCCCACGGCGCCGCCCAGCAGCGAAGAATTCAGGCGACTGACCGCCCACGCGGCGATCGGCGCCCCGAGGACACCGCCGATGAGCAGCGCCACCGCGGCAGCGAGGTTGGCGGTCAGCTCCTCCCACAGGCCGAAGACGAAGCCGATGACCGCGGCGACGGTGACGAGGAACTCGGCGGTGTTGACGGTGCCGACGACGCGACGCGGTTCGAGGCGCTCGCTGGCCAGCAGCGCCGAGGTCGTCACCGGACCCCAGCCCGCGCCGCCCGAGGCGGAGATGAAGCCGCCGACGAGGCCCAGACCGCTGAGGACCGGCTTGTTCAGAGGGCGCTCGGCCTGCGAGCGCTGGACCCTGCCCCGCGAAAACCGCAGCAGCAGGAAGATGCCGATGCCGGCGAGAATCGCCGCGGTCAGGGGACGGGCGGCGTCCAGCGAGATATTCGACAGCAGCGTCGCCCCGGCGAAGGACCCGATCGCGCCGGGGACGCCGAGGAGGACGACGACCTTCCAGTTGACGTTGCCGAAACGCCAGTGCGCGAACCCGGAGACCACCGTCGTGCCCAGCTGGGCCGTGTTGACCACCGCCGAGGCCGTCGCCGGGGCCATGGCGGCCACTGTCGTGAGGATGGTCATGGAGGTGGCGCCGAAGCCCATCCCCAGGCCGCCGTCAACGAGCTGCGCGGCAAAACCGGCGACGGCGATGAGAATCAGGGTCTGGGTGGACATGGGCACTCCGGGGCAGGCGACGGTGGAACTGGTCACCCTACCCTGGAGTCGGGGTCCGGAGACAGAGCGTGGTCTGCCGTCCTTAACCGAGTACGGGCTCGATCGGGTTGCCCTGCCACCGGGTGTTGGCCGGGACCTGGTCGCCACGCATGACCAGTGAGCCCGGGCCCACGGTGGCGCCGGCGCCGAGCACGGCCGCCGGCAGCGCCACGGAGTGGGCGCCGAGGGTGCCGCCGTCGGAGACGGTGACGTAGTCCAGGCTCATGACGCGGTCCTGGAACAGGTGGGTCTGGACGACGGTGCCCGGGCCGATGCTCGCGCCGCGGCCGATGACGCACAGGTCGGTCTCCGGGAACCAGTAGGACTCGATCCACGCGCCGTGGCCGATTGTCGCGCCGAGCGCGCGCAGCGAGACGTTGAGCTCGCCCGTGCCGAAGGCGTTGTTGAAGAACCACGGTGCGGCGACGGATTCGACGAAGGCGTCCTGCAGCTCGTTGAGCCAGACGAACCAGGAGTACAGCGGATGATCCCCCGGCCTGTGCTTGCCGACGCACACCCACTTCGCCACCACCGTGACCGCCACGGCGATGAGGCCGGCGGCCATGAGCGTCACGCCCGAGGCCAGCCACATGACGGCCAGGCCGAAGTCGGTGAGCAGCCACAGCAGCGTGACGACGACGCCGGCGAGGATCATCGCGGAGGTCATCGGGGCCAGCAGGCGCATCGTCTCGATGAAGGCGCGGGCGATCTTCACGCGGGTGCCCGGCGCGTAGGTCAGGGCCTCGCCGCCGTCGGCGGTGACCTCCACGCGGCGCATTCGTTCCGGCGGGGAGCCCCACCAGTTGGCGCCGGCCTTGGCCTTCTTCGGGGTGGAGGACTGCACCGCGACCAGTGAATTCTTCGCCAGTTTGCGGCCCGGAGAGGTGATGCCGGAGTTGCCGACGAAGGACCGCTTGCCGATCTTCGTCTCGCCCGTGAGCATCCAGCCGCCGCCGAGCTCGTAGCCGCCGACGAGCGTGTCGTCGGCCAGGAATGCGCCGTCCTTGATCTCGGTGAGCGCGGGGATGCCCACTGCGGTGGAGATCTCCACGTCCTTGCCGATCGTCGCGCCCAGCGAGCGGAACCACAGCGGGGTCAGCTGGCCGGCGTAGAGCGGGAAGAGGTAGGTGCGGGCGTCGTCCATGAGACGGCCGGTGGTCCACAGGCGCCAGCCCTGCGCGGAGCGCACCGGGAACACGCCCGGCTTCAGGCCGATGGAGAGCAGCCGGACGCCGAGCCAGGTCGCGACCATGAAGAACGCGAAGGCGACGAGGCCGCCGAGCGGGGCGAAGAGGATGGCGCCCACGGCCGGGTGACCCTCGGTGGCCTGGAGCAGGCCGACGACGGTGAGCACGCCGAGCGCGATGGCCACCAGCGGCTGCACCGCCAGGCCGACCGAGGTCAGGCCGTACACGCCGACCCACAGCGGGCGACGCGGCGGGTGCGCGTCCGGGAAGCGATGCTTGGACCGGCCGACCTTGGCGGCGGGGGAGCCGGCCCAACGCGCGCCCTTCTTCACCGGCTTGTCGCCGGTGACCGTCGACCCCGCCTCGACGTGGGCGTCCTGGCCGATGACGGAACCCGGCATCAGCGTCGAGCGCGCGCCGATGCGGGCCTCCTCACCGATGACGATCGTGCCCACCCGCAGGACGTCGCCGTCCAGCCAGTAGCCGCTGAGGTCGACCTCCGGCTCGATGGCGGCATGGTCGCCGATGGTCAGCAGACCGGTCACCGGAGGCAGGGTGTGCAGGTCGACGCCCTTGCCGACGCCCACTCCCAGCAGGCGCGCATAGTTGTTGACCCAGGTGGAGCCGCCGATGGAGCGCGATCCGGAGGCGTCGGCCCAGCGTTCGGCCGCCCAGATGCGCAGGTGCGTCCAGCCGCCGCGGGCGTACTCGCCGGGCGTGACGCCGGCGGTGAGCAGGCGGGCGCCGAGAGCGCCGATCGGGATACGGCCGACCGGGGTGGCGAAGGCGAGGAGCATGGCCAGGACGATCCACCACGGAGTGTGGACCGCCCCGTCGATTCCCGCGACCTTGGCCACGTTGGAGATCAGCAGCGCCCAGGCCACGAAGTGGGAGCCCTGCAGCGTCATCGCCAGGATCTGGAAGAAGAACTGGGCGAGACGGGTGCCGGCGCCGACCGGGCGCACGTCGCGCTCCGGGATCGGCTCACTGGTGGCCAGGTCCACACCGGACTCGGCGGCGATCTCCGCGACGCGCTCGGCCAGGGAACCCAGGCGAGGGTGGTCGTAGAGGTCGCGGACCGCCATCGTCGGCACGCGGTCGCGGATCTGGCCGACCAGGGTGGCCGCGGCCAGGGAGGAGCCGCCCAGGGAGAAGAAGTCGTCGTCCGCGGACTCCACGGAGGTGCCCAGGGCGTCGACCCACAGCTCGGCGAGCCAGTGCTCGGTCGGGGTGAGTCCGGCGCCGACGCCGGTGTCCGGCAGCGGCCACGGCAGGGCCTTCTTGTCGACCTTGCCGGAGGTGCGGATCGGCAGCTCCTCCATCACGTGGATTCGGGGAACCAGGGCGGCGGGCATGGTCTCCGCCAGCCGCTCATGGGCGGCGAGCTGGTCAAAGCCGAGGCCGACGTCGTCGAGGGAGACGTAGCCGACCAGCACCTTCTCACCCGCGCCGGTCTGCTGCACCGCCACGGCCGAGTTGTAGACGTTGTCGAGGGCGGCGACATTGGCCTCGACCTCGCCGAGCTCGATGCGCCGGCCGCCGATCTTGACCTGGTCGTCGACGCGGCCGATGAAGTAGAGGGCGTCGCGCTCGAGACGGACGTGGTCGCCGGATCGGTAGGCGCGCTCCCAGCCCAGGGATTCCATGGGCGCGTACTTCTCCGCGTCCTTCTCCGGGTCGAGGTAGCGCGCCAGGCCGACCCCGCCGATGACCAGCTCACCGACCTCGCCCTCGGCGACGGGGCGGTTGTGCTCGTCGACGACGACGAGATCCCAGCCGGCCAGCGCGGTGCCGATGCCGACGGGCTGGCCCGGGTGGAGCTGCTGGGCGGAGGCGACGACGGTCGCCTCGGTCGGGCCGTAGGTGTTCCACATTTCGCGGTCCTCGGTCGCCAGGCGTTCGACCAGCTCCTGAGAGCAGGCCTCGCCGCCGACGATGAGGAGACGGACGTGGTCCAGGGCCTCGGCCGGCCACAGCCCGGCCAGGGTCGGGACGGTGGAGACGACGGTGATGTCGCGGCGGATGAGCCACGGGCCCAGGTCCATTCCGGAGCGCACCAGGGAGCGTGGGGCCGGCACCAGGCAGGCGCCGTGGCCCCAGGCCAGCCACATTTCCTCACAGGAGGCGTCGAAGGCGACGGACAGGCCGGCCAGGACGCGATCCTCCGGGCCGAGGGGGCCGCCGGGGGAGTCGACGAGGAAGAGCTGCGCTTCGGCGTCGACGAACGCGGCCGCCGAACGGTTGGACACCGCCACACCCTTGGGCTTGCCGGTGGAACCGGAGGTGAAGATGATCCAGGCGTCATCGTCCAGGCGCGGGCGCTCGACGACGCGCTGACCGTCGTCCTCCCGGTGGGTGAGCATGCGGAAACCGTCGTCGGTGAAGACGCCGTTGATCCCGGCCTCGGAGAAGACCAGCTCCGCACGCTCGTCCGGGTCGTCGGCGTCGACCGGCACGTAGGCGGCGCCGGCGGCGATGACCGCCAGGATCGCGACGTAGAGCTCCTGGTGGCCCGAGGTCATGCGGATGCCGACCCGGTCGCCGCGGCGCAGGCCGTTGGCGTGCAGCTCCTCGGCCCAGCCGTGGACCGCGTCCATGAGTTCGGCGTAGGTGAGGACGTCCTCGCCGTCGTCGATGGCGGCGGCCTCCGGGTAGGTGGCGGCGGTGGTCGCCAGGACGTCATAAAGAGTGCGAGGCACCGTTGCTTCGGGTCCTCGCAAGTAGTTCGTATACAGGGGGTCCAGTGCCATTTAGTGAGCGGCCTCCGCGTCCGTGCCGTCCTCGCCGACTTCTTCAGCGGCGAGGATCGTGCTGGCCAGCTTACGCAGGTGCTTGAGCTGCTTGTTGGTGGAGACGTCGAGCGCGCGCTCCTCCGCCTCGTGGATGAGCTGGGCCAGCTCGGACTGGGCCTTGGTGCCCTTCTTGGTGGCGGCGACGATCTGGCGGCGACGGTCGCGGGGATCGCGCTCGCGCTTGACCCAGCCGTTCTTCTCCAGCACGTCGATGAGCCGGACCATGTCGGAGGCGTCGATGGCCAGCGCCTCGGAGAGGGCGGACTGGGAGGCGGCGTCGGCGTCGGCGAGGCAGGTCAGGACCCAGTACTCGCGCTGGGTGGTGTTCCGGGTCGCCAGCGCGGCCTCGACCTCGTCGCGGGTGCGACGACGGAGGCGTTCAAGCTGGAACGACGGGGACTCCAGGAGGGCAGTCGGAATCGTGTTGGGGATCGGAGTCGATGGCATAGCCAGTGATGGTACGGCTCCGACCGTTAGCGGTTCAAATCATGGGATTTGGCCAACTAATTTATTTGCGGGGAAGATCCTGCTCAACCCAATCAATCGTGCCGCCCAGCACATTGAACACGTGCTCGGATTCCGCGCCCTGCGCCTGCTCCAGGTACTGGCAGACCCGCTCGGAGCGGCCGCCGGAACGGCAGATGACGTAGAGGTCCTCGGCGGTGTCGATCTCGTGGAGACGGTCGGCGAACTGGCTCATCGGGACGTTCTTCGTGCCCAGGGCGTGGACCTCGGCGTACTCCTCGGGTTCACGGACGTCAATGAACTGCGCGTCGGGGTTGGCGGCCAGGATGTCCTGCATCTGCTTCGTGGTGATGTTCTGCATGGGCACCAGTGTGGCAGATCCCCGCCGCGCCTGTCTCGAAAGGCCTCGCCCCGAGCGTGCCCGTCCTCATCGGAACAAACGGGAACGAACGGAGGACGCCCCCGGACGCCGGTCCGGGAAACACGAAGCGCCGGTCCCGCACAGCTGTGCGGGACCGGCGTCGGGAAGCAGGCTCTACTTCTGGAAGCGCTCGACGGAGTCGGCGAAGATCTTCTCGGCCTCCTCGCGGGAGCCCCAGCCGGTGCCGGAGACCTCCTTGCCCTTCTCCAGGTCCTTGTAGTGGACGAAGAAGTGCTCGATCTCGTCGCGCAGGAACTCGGAGACGTCCTCGAGCTCCTTGATGTGGGCGTAGCGCGGATCGTCGAGCACGGTGATCAGCTTGTCGTCGCCGCCGGCCTCGTCGGTCATCTTGAAGACGCCGACGATGCGGGTCTCGACGATGGTGCCCGGGAAGACGGACTCCGGGAGGATGACCAGGGCGTCCATCGGATCGCCGTCCTCACCCAGGGTGTCCTCGATGAAGCCGTAGTCGGCCGGGTAGCCCATCGGGGTGAAGAGGTAGCGATCCAGCTTGATCTTGCCGGACTCGTGGTCGAACTCGTACTTGTTGCGGGAGCCCTTCTGGACTTCGACGGTGACTTCAAGCGCCATGGTGGACGTACGTCTCCTTATGTGATGAGGCAATAACGCCCCCCATCGTAGCCCGTGGCCCGCCCGGTAGTCTGAACTGGATGAGTACAAAGAACATTGTCTCCGGAATCGCCGTGGTCCTGCTGGGAGCCACGGTGGCGGGCACGGCGGTGCTCGGCGTGGAAGTCCACGAGCGCTACTCCGGCCTGCGGCACGCGCCCGCCTACCAGCTGCAGGAGCCGCAGCAGCTGGTGCTGCCCGCCGACGACCCCGCCAACCTGGTCGAGGTCGATGCCGCCGCCACCGCAGCCGCGCTGCAGGCGGCCGCGGAGAACCCGGCGATGGCGACCCTGCACGGCCGCGTCACCGACGCGACCACCGGTCAGACCGTCTGGGAGTCGAACGCGGACGTGCCGCTGACCCCGGCGTCCTCGACGAAGATCCTCACCGCGGCGGCGGCGGTCCTCACGCTCGACCCGGGCCGGACCATCGCCACGGAGGTGGTGGCGGGGCCCTACCCGGGCAGCGTGGTCATCCGCGCGGCCGGCGACGTGTGGCTCGACGACAGCGCCCTCGATGAGCTGGCGGCCGAGCTGGGGGAGGGGGTCGACCAGGTCATCGTCGACACCTCCGCCTGGTCCGGGCCGGCGCTGGCCGAGGGCGTGGAGGCCGACAACGTCGACGGCGGCTACATCGCGCCGATGCAGCCGGCGATGATCAACGCGGCCCGCCTCGGCGGCGACGAGGGTGACCTGCCCCGCAGCCACACCCCGGCCCTCGACGTCGCCCGCGCGCTCGCCGACCGGCTGGGGGCCGCCACCGTCGGTGAAGGGCCCGCGCCCGCCGGCGCGAAGGTGCTCGCCGCCGTCGAGTCCCCGCCGCTGTCAGCGCGGGCGGAGGAGATGGTCAAGTGGTCCGACAACGTCATGGCCGAGGCCATCGCCCGCGAGGTCGCCACGGCCCGGGGCGCGGAGGCCTCGTTCCCGGGGGCGGCGCAGGCGACGCTGGACACGCTCAGCGAGGCCGGCTTCGACGTCAGCGGCGTCACCCTGGCCGACAACTCCGGCATGTCCACCCTCAACCTGATTCCGCCGGCGCTGCTCGACGAGATCGTGCTGCGTGCCGCCACCGAGCCGCAGCTGCGCCCCCTGCTGGGCGCCCTGCCGGTCGCGTCGGGCGTCGGCACGCTGGAGAGCCGCTACGACGGGCTCGACGGGCGTGGCTGGGTGCGGGCCAAGACCGGCACGCTGACCGGGGTCAACGCCCTGGTCGGCACCGTCACCGGAGAATCGGGCCACGTCTACACCTTCGCCCTGTTGTCCAACGGGGGAGCCGACACCCTGGCCACGCGCCGGGCCCTGGACGAATTCGCCTCCGTGCTGCGCAATGCCTGATGGACTGATGCCTGACTACCCGATGCTTGACTACCCGCGCGTCAGCCCCCACCTGCTCGCCTGCCGCCAGGCGGTGCGCGGTCTGCCGGCGTGCGTGATCGGCGTCTCCGGCGGCCCGGACTCGCTGGCGCTGGCGGCGGCCTGCGCGATCGAGGGCGTCGACGCCCGGGCCCTCATCGTCGACCACCGCCTGCAGGAGGGCTCTGACCGGGTCGCCGCCCGCGCCGCCGATCAGGTGCGCGCGATGGGGTTGCCCGCCGAAGTGGCGGTCGTGGACGTGCCCGCCGGGGGCGACGGCACCGAGGCCGAGGCCCGCCGGGTGCGCTACGAGGCCCTGTTCCGTGCCGCGGCCGCGCGCCCGGTCGTCGTCGCCCACACCAGGGACGACCAGGCGGAGACCCTGCTGCTCGGGGCGCTGCGCGGGCTGCCCACCGGGATGAGCGACCGCCCCGGGCTGCTGCGCCCCTTCCTCAGGGTCAGGCGGGCCGACACCGTGGGCGCCTGCGAGGAGCTCGGCCTTCAGCCCTGGTCCGACCCCCACAACGAGGACCCCGCTTTTCGACGCGTCGCCGTGCGCACCCGGGTCCTGCCGCTGCTGGCGGAGATCACCGGGGCTGATCCGGTGGAGGCGCTGGCCCTGGCCGCCGAGCGCATCGCCGCCGACGACGGCTACCTCACCGCCCTGGCCGGGGAGCCGACGGAGGACTGCGCCGAACTCGCCGCGCAGGCCGAGCCGCTGCGGCGGCGGCGCATCGTGGCGTGGCTGACGGGGCAGGGGCTGGCGGTCAACAGGGCGGTGCTGGCGGGCGTCGACAAGCTGTGCACGGACTGGCGCGGGCAGGGCGGCGTCGCGGTGGGGCAGCGGGACGGGCGGCGGTTGGCTGTGCACCGGGTTGGTGGCAAACTGGCACTCATTCCTGAAACTTAGGGCCCATACGAGGAGAGCTCATGCACGACATCAAGGATTTCGACGTACCCGCCAATCGTTACGGCGATGACGTGGAGGCCGTCCTGATCACCGAGGAGCAGCTGCAGACCCGCATCACGGAGCTGGCGGACATGGTCAGCGAGAAGTACAAGGGCAACACCGAGCCGGAGAATGAGCTGATCCTCGTCTGCGTGCTCAAGGGCGCCGTCTTCTTCCTCACCGATTTCGCCCGCCAACTGAGCATCCCCTCCGAGCTGGAGTTCATGGCCGTCAGCTCCTACGGCAACGCGACCTCCTCCTCCGGCGTCGTGCGCATCCTCATGGACCTGGACCGCGACATCCAGGGCCGCGACGTGCTCATCGTCGAGGACATCATCGACTCCGGCCTGACCCTGTCCTGGCTGATGAAGAACCTCAAGGGCCGCGGCCCGCGCTCCCTCAACGTCATCACCCTGCTGCGCAAGCCGGAGGTGCAGACCGCGAAGGTCGACATCATGGACGTCGGCTTCGACATCCCCAACGAGTTCGCCATCGGCTACGGCCTCGACTACGCCGAGCGCTACCGCGACCTGCCGTTCGTGGGCACGCTTCACCCGCGTGTCTACAGCGACAACTAGGTCGATAGACTGACCCCCGACACCTACCTCCGGCGGGTGGGCGGGGAACAACTTCCACGTCGCGTGCGTTGTAGGTAGAACGTAGGGGCCCGGCCGCAGTCCACCCTCAGGAGACTGGCGGCGTCGGGCCCGATGTCCGCACCCTCGAACAGGAAAGGGCTTGGCGTCGTCGGGTCCCACCCGTGATGACGGCTGCATCCATGAAGAACAAGAGAATCCTTCAGATCGGTCTCGGCACGGCCGCCATCCTCGTGCTGCTCTTCGTCTTCAGCGCGCTGACGGACGAGACCCGCAGCTTCCTGCGCGTCGACACCTCGGTCGCCATGGAGCAGCTGAGCGACGGCAACGTCGCCGAAGCCCAGATCGACGACCGCGAGCAGCGGGTGCGCCTGGTGCTGCGCGAGCCGATCACGGTGGACGAGCGCGAGGGCGTCGAGCAGGTCATGGCGCAGTACCCGGCCCGCGCCACCCCGCAGGTCTTCGACGCGGTCGCCGGATCCGGCGCGGACGACTACACCACCAACGTCACCCAGGACTCCGTCCTGATGGGGATGCTGACGTTCCTGCTGCCGATGCTGATTCTCTTCGGCCTGCTCTTCTTCTTCATGACCCGGATGCAGTCCGGCGGCATGTTCGGTTTCGGCGGCAACAAGGCCAAGGAACTGACCAAGGACATGCCGACCAACACCTTCGCCGACGTCGCGGGAGCGGACGATGCCGTCGACGAGCTGCAGGAGGTCGTCGACTTCCTCACGGACCCGAGCCCCTACGAGGAGCTCGGCGCGAAGATCCCGCGCGGCGTCCTGCTCTACGGCCCGCCCGGCACCGGCAAGACGCTCATCGCCCGCGCCGTCGCCGGTGAGGCCGGGGTGCCCTTCTACTCCATCTCCGGCTCCGACTTCGTCGAGATGTTCGTCGGCGTCGGCGCCTCCCGTGTCCGCGACCTGTTCAAGCAGGCCAAGGAGAACTCGCCGTGCATCATCTTCATCGACGAGATCGACGCCGTGGGCCGTCAGCGCGGCTCCGGCACCGGCGGCGGGCACGACGAACGTGAGCAGACCCTGAACCAGCTGCTGGTCGAGATGGACGGCTTCGGCGACCGCGAGGGGGTCATCATCATGGCCGCCACCAACCGCCCGGACATCCTGGACCCGGCGCTGCTGCGCCCGGGCCGCTTCGACCGCCAGATCCCGCTGGGCAACCCGGACCTGGCGGGCCGCGAGAAGATCCTCGCCGTCCACGCCGAGGGCAAGCCGCTGGCCCCGGACGCCAACCTGCGGTCCCTGGCCAAGCGCACCGCCGGCATGTCCGGCGCCGACCTGGCCAACGTCCTCAACGAGGCCGCCCTGCTGACCGCCCGCATCGGCGGCAACGTCATCACCGCCGACGCCCTGGAGGAGGCCACCGACCGGGTCATCGGCGGCCCGCGCCGCTCCTCGACGGTCATCTCCGAGGAGGAAAAGAAGATCACCGCCTACCACGAGGGCGGCCACACCCTGTCCGCGTGGGCCCTCGAGGACATCGATCGCGTGTACAAGGTCACCATCCTGGCGCGCGGCCGCACCGGCGGCCACGCCATGACCGCCGCCGAGGACGACAAGGGCATGTACAACCTCAACGAGCTCTACGCCCGGCTCGTCTTCGCCATGGGCGGCCGCGCCGCCGAGGAACTGGTCTTCGGCGTCCCGACCACCGGCGCCTCCGCCGACATCGAGCAGGCGACGAAGATCGCCCGCGCCATGGTCACCGAATACGGCATGAGCCCCGAGCTGGGCACGGTGAAGTTCGGCGATGAGCAGGGCGACCCCTTCTCCCGCATGGGCGGAGGCGGAACCCTTGACTACTCCGACCGCGTCGCCGGCAAGATCGACGACCAGGTCCACCACATCATCGACGTCGCCCACCAGCACGCCTACCGCATCCTGCGCGACAACCGCCAGTACCTCGACACCCTGGCGGAGAAGCTCCTGGAGAAGGAGACGCTGCGCCGCCCGGACCTCGAGGTGATCTTCGAGGGCCTCGACCCGGCCCCGGTCGACGACATCGGTCTGGACATGACCGACGTACGCTTCCCCCGCCAGCTCGGCTACGAGCCGGTCAAGACGCCGGTGGAGATCGCCCGCGAGCGCGGCGAGGAACCGCCCAAGCGCTTCTCCCTGCTGGAAGCCTCCCGCAAGACCCGTGCCGAGCGCCAGGCCAAGCGCGACGAGGAGAAGACCAGGCAGGTCGAGCAGGCCGGATCGGGCAGCTGGGGCGAATCCTGGAAGAACCAGGACTCCGCCGAGGGACAGGGCTGGCGACCGCCGAACTACGGCGGGCCGCAGCCGCCGAAGGACTGGTTCGTCCCGGGTTCGTCCGGGTCCGGGGGCCCCGGCCCGACCGTGCCGAAGAACCCCTATGACCCGGCGGCCTCCGGCGGTTCCACCCCGAGCGGGCAGGGCGCCGGCGAGCACCCGGGCATGAAGAACTACGCCCCGCCGGTGGAGCCGGCCGACGTCGGGGAGACTGGTGAGCGGGAGCAGGAACTCATCGGCTTCCGTCTGCCCGAGCACGAGCGGCCGAGCGACGACGCCACCACCGAGTTCCCGCGCCTGATCGACGAGAAGCCGGAAGCCGACCCGACCACGAAGGACAACCCCCATGACCGTTAGCGACACCGACGTGGCGACCGCCGCCACCTTCGACCAGGAGCGGGCCGAGGCCGCCGTGCGTGAACTTCTCATCGCCGTCGGTGAGGACCCGGACCGCGAGGGGCTCAAGGAGACCCCGGCCCGCGTGGCCCGCGCCTACGCCGAGATCTTCGCCGGCCTGCACACCGACCCCACCGAGGTCCTGAGCAAGACCTTCAGCGAGGATCACCAGGAACTGGTCCTGGTCCGGGACATCCCGATCTACTCCACCTGCGAGCACCACCTGGTGCCCTTCTTCGGCACCGCCCACATCGGCTACATCCCGAACAAGGCGGGCAAGGTCACCGGCCTGTCCAAGCTGGCCCGCCTGGCGGATCTCTACGCCAAGCGCCCGCAGGTGCAGGAGCGCCTGACCTCGCAGATCGCCGACGCGCTCGTCGACAAGCTCGACGCGCAGTCCGTCATGGTGGTCCTGGAGTGCGAGCACCTGTGCATGGCGATGCGCGGCATCCGCAAGCCGGGCGCCACGACGACGACCTCCGCGGTCCGGGGCGGCTTCAAGAGCTCCCAGGCCTCCCGCGCCGAGCTGCTCAGCCTGCTGAGGGGGTAGCTGTGAAGGTCGCTGATCTCACCGTCCCGGGCCGCACGCTGGTCATGGGCATCGTCAACGTCACCGAGGACTCCTTCTCCGACGGCGGCCGCTGGCTCGACGAGGACAGGGCCCTCGCCCACGCCCACGAACTGGTGGCGCAGGGCGCCGACATGATCGACGTCGGCGGCGAGTCGACCCGACCCGGCGCCACTCGCGTCGACGCCGGGCTCGAGGCCGCGCGCGTCACCCCGGTCATCCGGGCGCTCGCCGACGCCGGCATCCCCACCTCGGTGGACACCATGCGCGCCACCACCGCCGCCGCCGCGGCCGAGGCCGGGGTGGCCATGATCAACGACGTGTCCGGCGGCCTGGCCGATCCGGACATGTTCCGGGTCATGGCCGAGACCGGGCTGCCGGTCTGCCTCATGCACTGGCGCACCGTCGCCGGCGGCGAGTTCGCGGAGGCTTCCGGCCGCGCCGACCACGGCGGCGACATCGTCGCCGACGTCCACCAGGTCCTGCGCGAGCTCGTCGACAAGGCCGTGGCGGCCGGCGTCGCCGAGGACAACATCGTGCTCGATCCCGGCCTGGGCTTCGCCAAGTCCCGCGAGGACAACTGGGCGCTGCTCAACGCGCTCGAGGAGTTCATCGCGCTGCCCTTCCCGCTGCTGGTGGGAGCCTCCCGCAAGCGCTTCCTCACCCACATCCGCGCCGATCGGGGCATCGAGGGGCTCACTCCCGTCGACGCCGACGCGGCCACCGCCGCCGTCACCGCCATCAGCGCGCATCTGGGTGCCTGGGGCGTGCGCGTCCACGACGTGCCGACCTCGCGCGACGCCGTCGACGTGGCCGCCGCCTGGCGGACGAAGGGGGAGCACCGTGGCTGACCGCATCGAACTGAGGGGGCTGGTGTGCTACGGCTACCACGGCGTCCTGCCCGAGGAGAAGAAGAACGGCCAGACCTTCACCGTCGACCTGACCTGCTGGCTGGACGTCCACGAGGCCGCCCGCGACGACGACCTGACCAAGACCGTCAACTACGCCGAGCTGGCGGAGCTGGCCCATGACGTGGTCACCGGCCCGCCCCGGGACCTCATCGAGACCGTCGCCAGCGAGATCGCCG
Organism: Corynebacterium guangdongense; assembly: GCF_030408915.1. Lineage (NCBI taxonomy): Bacteria > Bacillati > Actinomycetota > Actinomycetes > Mycobacteriales > Corynebacteriaceae > Corynebacterium > Corynebacterium guangdongense. The sequence goes on along the minus strand of NZ_CP047654.1, from coordinate 2,477,588 downwards.
ACCTGGCGCTGGAGACCTACGATCAGTTGCACGCCATCGAGGTGACGATCCACAAGCCGCACGCGCCGATTCCGTTGCCCTTCGACGACGTCGCCGTCGTCGCGCGGCGCAACCGCAAGCACACGAGGAACCTCTAGTGCGCGCCGTCCTGTCGATCGGCTCCAACATGGACGACCGCCGCCGCCTGCTCAGGACCGTCTATGACGACTTCCGCGACGAACTGGTGGCGGCCTCCCAGGTCTACTCGACCCCGCCGTGGGGCGTGACCGACCAGGACGAGTTCCTCAACGCCGTGCTCATCGTCGAGGTCAACGCCACCCCGCTCGAGCTCCTGCGCCGGGGCCAGGCGCTCGAGGACGCCGCCGAGCGGGTCCGGGTGCGCCGCTGGGGTCCGCGCACCCTCGACGTCGACGTCGTGCAGATCGACGGTCTGACCAGCGACGACCCCGTCCTGACCCTGCCGCACCCCCACGCGCACCACCGGGGCTTCGTGCTCGTCCCGTGGCTGGACGCGGATCCCGCCGCCGAACTCGACGGCACGCCGGTCGCGGAGCTGCTCACTAGGCTGGGGGAGGCGGAAATCGCCGCCATCACGCCCGTGATGGGCTTCGACAATCTCTGACCGTCACTGATCAGCCCTGATCAGTCCTGACGACCGCACGCCACCGGAAAGGGGGAGCCCGTGAGCCGGACCTCGCCGAAGCACCTGATCGCCCTGGCCCTCGCCATCGCCGCGGGCATGGCCATTCTGACCTGGAGGTTCTACGGATCCTTCGTGTCCATCCCGTGGGCTGTGTCAGTCACCCTCTGGCTTCTGGTGGTGGTCAACGTGCTCGCCGCGCAGCGGGTGAAGGGTTCGCTGGAGGAGGAGCACCGGATCGGCCTCGACCGCAGCCAGCTGGATCCGATGACCGTCGCGCTCTTCGCGGCCACGGCCAAGGCCTCGGCGTGGACCGGCTCGATCATCGGTGGCCTGTACCTGGGCCTGGCGACCTACGTCGTGCCCAGCGCCGGCCGGCTCGACGCCGCCGCGGACGACCTGCCCGGCGTACTGACCTCCCTGGCCGGCGCGGTCGCACTGGTGGTGGCCGCCCTGTACCTGGAACGACATTGCGAAACACCGCCGCCCACGGACGGCGAGCCCGCAGGATAAGGTGGACTCCATGACAGACCGGAACCAGGCGAAGGAACATGACACCGACTGGGGCCAGATTGGGCTCATCGCGCTGGTCGCGCTCGCATTGATCGCGAGCGTCATCATGCTCCTGACCGACAGCGCGGCCGCGCTCAAGCTGGCGCTGCTGGCCGCTCTCTGGGCGGCGGTGATCGGCGTTTTCCTCGGCGGCCGCTACCGTAACCAGGCCCGCGCCGCCGAGCAGGAGATGGCGCACCGGGAAGAGGCGCTGCGCGCGGAGATCGCGTCCATCCAGGAGAAGGCCGAGGCCCAAGCGAAGGCCCCGGAGATCGATCCGCAGATCCTGGAGGACATCCGCAAGGAGATCGCGGTGGTCCGCGCCCAGCTCGAGGAGCTGAGCGGCCGGGCCTTCGAGTTCGAGCCCGCCGCCCTGCGCGCCGAGGCCCGCCGCATCATGGAGCTGGAGGCCCAGACCATGAAGGCCACGCGCCCGGCGGCGGAGGTGCCGATCGTGGTTCCGGAACCGGAGGAGGATCTCGAGGCCGACCGCCCGACCCCGACGGTGTCCGCCGACTACAGCGGCGTCCCCTCCGCCGCCGCGGTCTCCGGGCGGATCGGTTCCGTCCCGAGCCGGGACGTCCCGAACCCGCTGACGGAGATCATCAACCAGAAGAAGCGCGAGGAGGCCCAGGCGGAGCAACCCACGGCCCCGGCACAGCCTGAGACCGGGAAATCGGAGTCTCCGGAGCCGGTCACGCCCACGGCCCCCGAGGTCGATGAGGAGGACTCCGGGCGCGGCCGCCGACGCCGTGACGAGCACGTCGGCGGAGTCTCCGTCGCCGAGCTGCTCGCCCGCGCAAAGAAGGGCAGCTGATGCAGGCACCCCGTCTCCGGGCGGCGGTGCTTGTCGACGCCTCCGGCAGCGACGTCATCGTCCAGCAGCTCCAGGCCGTCGGCCACCACGTGACGGTCCTCGATGGCGTGGCGGACGTCGAGAGCGCCGCCGACCACGAACTGGTGGTTCTCGCCGTGGGGGAGAACTGCCTGCCGGATCTCGTCGAGATGCTCGCGGCCCGCGCCCGGCGCGGCCAGATCTACCTGCACACCAGCCTGGGCCACGGCATCCAGGTGATGGACCCCCTGGAGACCACCGGCGCCGTTGTCATCGCCGCGCACCAGCTCGGGGAGCGGGTGTGGGCCACCGCCGCCGCCGACGAGCTGGGGGAGACGATCGTGGGCCTGCTGGTGGGGGAATTCGGCGGCAACGCGGTCGCCGTCACCGAGACTCAGCGCGCCCGCCTCGCGGCCGCCCGCACCTACGCCGGTTTCCTCGAGCACATCCGCCGGGACGCGAGGAACCTCTACCTGGAGGCGCTCGGTAACCTGGATTACGCGGAGGACCTCGTCGAGGAGCAGTCCACGCCAGCCAGGCTCGCCGACGTCGACGGCCCGGGCGGCATCGCCGCCCAGCACGCGGCGATCGACGATCCCGGGGTGGCGCGCACCTACCGGGAGCTGGTGCGCCGCACCGCCGAACTCACCCGCGCCGACGACGTCGAGCTCTGGGCCATTCAACAGGAGTAACACACGATGCCATTCGAACCAGGACAAGCAACCGTCTACGACACCACGGAGGCGATCGCCCAGTTCGGTCGCGCAATGAAGAAGACCAGCCGCCCCGTGGCGCTGGTGCCGCTGGGCACCGGCCTGCACGCCGGCCACATCGCGCTGATCCGCGCGGCCCGCTCCCTGCTGGGGGCCACCGTCATCGTCGCGTGGGCGGGTTCGCAGGTGCCGGAGGAGTTCGCCGCGGAGGGCGTCGACGCCGTGTGGAGCTACCGCCCCGAGCACATCTGGCCGAAGGGGGAGCGCACCCGCGTCATCCCGCGGCGCGCGGAACTCGAGGATCCCGACCGCGTGAGCTACGTGCTGACCGGGCAGCTCGCGATGATCAACGTAGTCCAGCCCACCTGGGTCATCGTCGGGGAGAAGGACTACGAGATGCTGGTCAACCTCCGCCACGCGGTGACCGACCTGCACCTGCCCGTCGACGTCCGCGGCGTGCCGACCGTGCGCATGGCCGACGGTCTGGCGCTCAGCCTGCGCAACGTGGACGTGGCGCAGGACGCCCACGACGCGGCCCTGGCCCTGTCGGCCGCCCTCGTGGCCGGCGCCCACGCCGCGGAGTTCGGCGAGGAGAAGGTCCTGGAAACCGCCCGGGGCGTTCTCGACGCCGCCGGAATTGAGCCGGAGTACCTGGAGCTGCGCGGCATCAACCTGGGCCCGGCGCCCGAGCAGGGCGACGCGCGTCTCTTCGTCGCCGCCACCGTCGGTGGCGTGCGCCTGACCGACAACGTCGGACTGCCGATCGGCATCGGATTCAAGAACCTGGAGACGGACGGGGGATAGGGGCTCGCAGATTCGCCTGGTCGCCTGCCGGCCGGTCACGGCGTCGGACCAGCCCAGGTCCACGTATTTGTCCGCCGTCCCGTACGGGAAACAGGTGAAGGGCCGCCCGGGGGGATTGCTCCCGGGTGGCCCTTCACCTGTGTGCGCAGCTTAGCGATCGATGCCGATCATCTTGCCGCCTTGGGTCTTCCAGACCACGGAGACGGCCGGGCGCGGGACGGAGGAGCCGCCGTCCGGCCAGTGGGAGGTGGGGTTGGCGAAGGTGGCGTCGCCGCCCTCGCCCGGGTGCTGGACGTTGACCAGGACGCGCTCGTCCTGAACGATCGGGCCGCAGGTCTCGGCGTACTTCGGGACGGTGAGGAAGCACTTGAGCTCGCCGCGGTGCTCGCCCTCCAGGCCGACGGCGTAGAGGCCGTCGTTGGAGCCGAGGGCGTTGCCGTCGGTGGAGATCCACAGGTTGCCGTGGCGGTCGAAAGCCAGGTTGTCCGGGCAGGAGATCGGGGAGACCTTGGACTTGTCGAAGCCGCCGAAGTAGGTGTAGGCCTCCTCCGGGTCGCCGCAGACCAGCAGGAGGTTCCAGGTGAAGGACTCGCCGGCGTGGTCGTCGTCCATCTCCAGGACCAGGCCGTTCTTGTTGGCCTCGACCGGTGCGTACTCGGTGGTGTCCTCCCAGTTCCAGCGGGTGCTCTCCGACTGGACGCCACGGTACTTGTTGTTGGTCAGGGCCAGGTAGGTCAGGCCGGTGACCGGGTTGGTCTCGAAGTCCTCCGGGCGGTCCATCTTGGTGGCGCCGACCTGGTCGGCGGCCAGACGGGTGTAGACCGCGACCTCGGCGGCGGTGAAGCCCTCGACGTGGGAGACGGCGGTGCCGTCGGCGTTGGCGGTGAGAAGCTTGTGCCAGGCGCCGGTGCCGTCGAAGGCGCCGTCGGTCGGCAGGGTCGCGGAGCCGTCGATCTCGGATTCCGGCGAGTTGCCGTCCAGGGAGGCGACGTAGAGGGTGCCCTCGGCGAGGATGCCCATGTTGTGGGCCTTGTCGCCCTCGATCATCTTGCGGGAGGAGACGAACTTGTAGATGTACTCGAAGCGCTCGTCATCGCCGGAGTAGATCACCACGGTGCCGTCCTCGGCGATGTGGACGGTGCCGGCCTCGTGCTTGAAGCGGCCCAGCGCGGTGTGCTTGATCGGGGTGGAGTCCGGATCGAAGGGGTCGATCTCGACGATGTAGCCGAAGCGGTTGAACTCGTTCGGCTCCTTGGCCAGGTCGAAGCGATCGTGGTGCAGCTCCCAGCCGCGTTCGGACTGGCCCTGCTGCTTGACTCCGAGACGCTGGCCGTACTCGAGGTTGCGGCCGGTCAGGGCGCCGCCGCCGGTGAAGTACTGGTTGTAGTTTTCCTCGCCGGAGAGGTAAGTGCCCCACGGGGTGGCGCCGCCGGCGCAGTTGTTGAGGGTGCCGCGCACGGACATGCCGGCCGGGTCCTCGGAGGTCTTGAGCAGGTCGGTGCCAGCGGCCGGGCCGGTGAAGGTGTGCGGCGTTTCGCCGGTGATGCGGCGGTTGAGCGGACCGAAGGCGCGCTTGAGCTCACCGGAGCCCGGAACCTTCTCCACCTCGAGGATGGACTGGCCGTGGTTGGCGATGCCGATGTTGACGTGCTCCTCGGACGGGGACTCCTCGTTCCAGTCCGGGAACATGTGCGGCTCGGTGGTGTACTCGTGGGAGCAGACGTAGACCATCCGGTTGGAGTCGGTCGGGTGCTCGAAGAGGCCGGCGAAGTCGTTGTTGAAGCCGAACTGCTGGGCGGCGGCCTCGGCGGTCTGGTTGTTGGGGTCGAAGGCCGGGGCGCCCTCGATGACCGGGTCGCCCCAGGCGATCAGGACGGACTGGGCGTAGCCGGCCGGGATGACGACGGCGTCCTCGGAGTTCGGGGCGACGGACTCGAACTGCATGCCGGGGAGGGACGCGAACTTGACGTCGCTGTTGCCGGTGCCGAAGGACGAGGAGGAGTTGCCGTTGGAGGACTGCAGGCCGCGGGAGGAGGTCTGGGCGGCGGCTGCCGGGGCGGAGACGGCGGTGAGGGCGGCGGCGCCACCGACGGAGACGACGGCGAGGCTGCCGGCCTTGAGGGCGTTGCGGCGGGACATGAGGTCGCCGAAGTAGACGTTGTCGGTCTGGTTGCCGCACTCGTTGAAGCAGGCGTTGCCGCACTTGTAGGTGCAGGTCAGTGCCGAACGGGACGTCTGGAAGTTGTTGGTGAAGAGGTTGAGGCCCTTAAGCGCCACAATGAGCTCCCTAGCTTTGAGGTTTAGACGAGACAGCGACAAAAAGTAGGCCCAATAGGTGACTAAATGGAGGAAAGGGAGTGAATGGGCGGTGAACTCCAGGGACCGTACAGGTTTCGCTATAGGTTTTGGCCAATTAATCACAGGTCATCGATTTGCGTCACAATTTCATGCCGATAATCTAACTACCCCAATTCGGGGCTATTTATAGGGCGTATTTTCTACGGGTTGTCCGGTGACAAATGCGGGTCGGCTGCCAGGGGGTTCACGGAACTTGAAAATTCACGCGCGATTTTCTCCGGACTGCGGGCTCCGGGCGGCGTCGGCCGGGGCGTAGGCGGGTGGAATTAGAACCGTTATAGTCGGGTCAATTCCGCTTGGGGGTGACCGTCACTCACCCGGATAGCGGGACGCGGGCAGCTCCGGATGGCCGAATCGGAGCCCCCTCCCCACCCACAGCAGGATTCACCGACCACCAGGAGAACATCAGCATGTACGTTGACAGCAAGCCGAACCCGAAGGCCCAGCACCTCAGCGACGAGCACGCCGCGATCGTCGAGGCGACGCTGCCCGCCGTGGGCGAGAACATCGAGACCATCGCCAAGACCTTCTACGGCAAGATGTTCGGCGCCCACCCGGAACTCCTGCGTGACACCTTCAACCGCGGCAACCAGAAGCAGGGGGCGCAGCAGAAGGCCCTGGCCGCCTCCGTCGCTACCTTCGCCACCCAGCTGGTGGACCCGAACGCGCCGGACCCGGTCATGATGCTCGACCGCATCGCACACAAGCACGTCTCCCTCGGCATCACCGCCGACCAGTACAAGATCGTCTACGAGAACCTCATGGCCGCGATCGCCGAGGTCCTCGGCGACGCCGTCACCGAGGAGGTCGCCGAGGCCTGGAGCGCCGTCTACTGGCTGATGGCTGACGTCCTGATCAAGCACGAGGAAATCCTCTACGCCTCCGACGGGGTCGAGCCGGGCGACGTCTTCCGCGACGTGACGGTCGTCGACAAGCAGGAGCTTCCCGGTGGTGTGACCACCTACACCCTCGAGGGCGACCTGACGAAGCCCCTGCCGGGCCAGTACACCTCCGTCGGCGTCAGGCTTGCCGACGGCGCCCGCCAGCTGCGCCAGTACTCCATCATCAAGGGCGCGGCCGGGCGCTACCGCATCGCCGTCCAGAATGACGGCGAGGTCTCCACCCACCTGCGCGAGAACGTCAACGTCGGCGACACCATCCAGGCCACCCTCGCCGCCGGCGACCTGGTCCTGCGGGACGGAGAGAGCCCGGTCGTGCTGATCTCCTCCGGAATCGGCTCCACCCCGATGGTCGGCATGCTCGCCTACATGGTCCGCACCGGCGCCGAGCGCAAGGTCACCTACCTCCACGCCGACGAGTCCGAGGAGACCTGGGCCCAGCAGGTCGACGCCAAGGCCCTGGTCAGGGAGCTCGGCGGCGTGACCGCCAAGGCCCACTTCCGGAAGGAGGGCGCGCTCATCGACGTCAGCGAGTACGATGTCGCGGGAGCCGACGTCTACCTCTGCGGCGGCAACGCCTTCCTCCAGGCGCTGCGCGCCGACCTGGCCGCCCTGCCGGCGGAGAAGGCCCCGGCCGACGTCCACTACGAGCTGTTCAACCCGAACGACTGGCTGGTCAACTAGGCCCGGCCCACGCCGCCCCGGCTCGGCCCTGCGCCGCTGGGGCGGCGCCGGTGTTTTCCCGGTGGGCCCGGCTCGGCGCCCGCGTCCGCGACGGCGTCCCGCTCACGCGAAGTGCGCGAAGGCTCCGAGGACGAACGCGGTGGCGGCCAGCGAGGCGAAGAGGAACTCCAGCGCCATGCCCGCGCCCATCGATTTCAGGGCCTCCCAGGACGCCCGGGCGGCGGCGGGGAGATCCCGGCGGCGTACGAGCTCGGCCACCAGCAGGCCGAGGGCGAAGCCCACGAAGAGGCCGACCACCGGGATGAGGAACATGCCCACCACGCCGAAGAGCACGCCGATCAGGACCGGTCCGTTGGGGATACGCTCCTTCCTCATCTTCCGGCCCGTGAGAACGAGGGAGGCGCTCATCCCGATCAGCGCGAAGGCGACCCCGGCCAGTCCGGCGGTCCAGGAGGCGGTGGAGCCCAGCAGCCACGCCCAGCTCAGCAGCGTGACAATGGTCAGTACCGAGCCGGGCAGGATGGGGAAGATCGTGCCCGCGACGCCGACCGCCAGGAGCAGTCCGGCGAGGAGGGTGAGGAGGGCGTCGACGGTGGTGGTGTCCATGCCCACCAGTCTTCCAGGGTCTTCCAGGGGCGGGGTGGGCGTGGCGTCGGCAAGCGACTTCCCGGTGGGGCAGCTCCATGGGCTAACCTAGGGAGCCGTGAGCGAGCAGAAAATTACCGAGCAGAAGCACGACGTCTCCGAGCAGGAGCGGGTGCGCCGTGACAAACGCACCAAGCTTCTCGACGAGGGCACCGCGCCGTACCCCGTCCTCGTCGATCGCACCATCAGCCTGACTGATCTGCGCGCCAAGTATGTTGTCCTCGCCGAGGACGAGGAGCCCGGCGCCGAGCAGGGCGTCGTGTACCTGCGCGCCGGGGAGGAGACCCAGGACGAGGTCGCCGTCGCCGGTCGCATCATGTTCCAGCGCAACACCGGCAAGCTGTGCTTCGCCACCCTCCAGGAGGGCAACGGCACGCAGCTGCAGGCCATGCTCTCGCTGGCGGAGGTCGGCGAGGAGGCCCTGGCGAAATGGAAGTCAGACACCGATCTGGGTGACATCGTCTCCGTCCGCGGCCGCGTCATCGCGTCCCGGCGCGGCGAACTCTCCGTCCAGGCCACCTCCTGGCACATGGCGGCCAAGGCTCTGCGCCCGCTGCCGGTCGCTTTCGCGGACATGAGCGAGGACCAGCGCGTCCGCCACCGCTACACCGACCTCATCATGCGCGAGGAGGCCCGCCGGAACGCCATGACCCGCATCAAGGTCATGCGTTCGCTGCGCAACTTCCTCGAGGGCGAGGACTTCGTCGAGATCGAGACCCCGATGCTCCAGACCCTGCACGGCGGCGCCGCGGCTCGGCCGTTCGTCACGCATTCCAACGCGCTGGACATCGACCTGTACCTGCGCATCGCTCCGGAGCTCTTCCTCAAGCGCGCCGTCGTCGGCGGCATCGAGCGGGTCTTCGAGGTCAACCGCAACTTCCGCAACGAGGGCGTCGACTCGACCCACTCGCCGGAGTTCGCCATGCTCGAGACCTACCAGGCGTGGGGCACCTACGAGGACGGCGCCCGCCTGATGCGCGAGCTGGTCCAGTACGTGGCGCAGGACGTCTTCGGGTCCACGACGGTCACCCTCGCCGACGGCACCGAGTACGACCTCGGCGGCGAATGGCCGGTCATCGAGATGTACCCCTCCCTCAATGAGGCGCTCCAGCGCAAGTTCCCGGGCCAGCCGGAGGTCACGATCCACTCCACGGTCGAGGAGCTCAAGGAGATCGCCGGGGCCATCGGCCTCGACGTCCCGGCCAAGGGCGGCTGGGGCCATGGCAAGCTGGTTGAGGAGATCTGGGAGCTGCTGTGCGAGGACCAGCTCCACGGGCCGATCTTCGTCAAGGATTTCCCGGTCGAGACTTCCCCGCTGACCCGTGACCACCGGGAGAAGGAGGGCGTCACGGAGAAGTGGGACCTCTACGTCCGCGGCTTCGAGCTGGCCACCGGCTACTCCGAGCTGGTTGACCCGGTCATCCAGCGGGAGCGCTTCGCCGATCAGGCGCGCCTGGCCGCCGGCGGCGACGACGAGGCCATGGTGCTGGACGAGGACTTCCTCACCGCCATGGAACAGGGCATGCCGCCGACCTCCGGGTGCGGCATGGGCGTGGACCGGCTGCTCATGGCCCTCACCGGCCTCGGCATCCGGGAGACCGTGCTGTTCCCGATCGTCAAGCCGGAGCAGCACAACTGACGCGTGGCCGCGTCAGGGCGGCGCGCAGTGGGGCCGGGCGGTGGACTGACAGTCCACCGCCCGGCCCCGCCGGCGATCCCCGCACCTGAGCGCGGGATCGCCCTCCTCCGCGGGGAGGGGGGAGGGGTCTGGTCCGGCTACTTGTCGTTCCCGTCCTTGCCGTTGTCCTTCTCACGGCGCTTGCGCTCCCTGCGGGCGAGTCGCTTGGCGCGCTCCATTTCCTCGGCGTCCGCCTGGGCCCGCTCGGTGGCCTCGAGCTGCTTGCGCTCCTTGCGGCCCGGCCCGTCCCACAGGGTGATGGCGACGCCGACCAGCGCCGCGACGGGGTACAGCCACAGGATCCAGTCGTCTCCGAGGATCGCGGTGGTCAGAAACATGACGAAGAGAATGCCGAAGATGACCAGGGCGGCCAGTTGCCAGACTTTGAGTGTCCTCATGGGTTTCAGAGTGTAGGGCACTGGCCGGTGCTGGCGCGCCGGTACGTCGCGATAAGGGACCTGCAAATCGCGATGAGGGAGACACGACGGGAACTTTGACAGCAAATTCTACGTTAGAACTATTGACAAGGCTGAATTGTCGCTAATAGGGGCCTTAAATGTGCTGATTCTGGCACATTTCTGCTTGTTGTCTGAATTGGACCTTCGAAAACGTCTGTCTTTGGCGGGGAATTAAAATCCGACGGCCCGGAGATCGCCGTGGGTGGGCCCCTTCCCGCTGGTCGTGACACCCCCGAATTGGGGTGGGAAAAGAACCTTGAAAAATATAAGGTGCGATTATATGGCGACCAAAGGGCCATCAAGGGAAAATAGTATAAGCGTTCTGTAAATCAAGGTTTGGTCAATGGGATGGATCTAGGGGAAATGCCTGGTAGCGTCCCTGATATGACCAATCAATCGGCACCGGGAAGCACCGTCGTGCACCCCTCCCTCCAAAAGAACCCGATTAAGCAGATCGGCCACTCCAAGGCCGTCATCATCCTTCTGATCGGCACCCTGTTCCTGTCTGGCACTCCGCTGTGGGTTAAGGCGTCCAACATGGACCCGGCCACCCAGGCGTTCCTCCGCGTCGCCCTCGGCGCCCTCATTCTTCTTCCGCTGGCCATCCACGAGATGAAGAAGAAGATGAGCCTGCCCAAGCAGGGCATCATCTACTCCGTCATCGCCGGCATCTTCCTGGGCATCGACTTCACCGCCTGGAACTTCTCCATCTTCCTGATCGGCTCCGGCGTCGCCGCGATTCTGCTGAACCTGCAGGTCGTCATCGTCCCGATCCTTTCCACGATCTTCGACAAGTACAAGCTGCCTAAGTCCTTCATCGTGATTCTGCCGCTGATGATCGTCGGCGTGCTGCTGACCGGTGGCGTCTTCGAGTCCACCGAGGCCATGCCTGGTCCGGACCAGATCTCCGGCATCAAGACCTCCGTCCTGGGCACCGTCTTCGGCCTGACCTCCGGTATCTGCTACTCCTTCTACCTGTACTTCTCCCGTAAGGCCTCCACCACCGCACCGCGCAGCGACCTCTACGTCCAGCCGATGATGTGGACCATGGTCGCTCAGGCTGTCGCCCCGATCATCGCCATGATCTTCGGCAACGGCTTCGCCGTCACCACCGGCGTCCTGACCAAGGACCCGGAGACCGGTCAGATGGTTCTGCCGGACATGCCGGAGGACGTCGGAATCTTCGACGCCGTCCAGATGGGTGACCCGATCAACGGCAACAACTGGTTCAACCTCATCGTGCTGATCGTCATCGGTCAGGCCGCCGCCTGGACCCTGGTCCAGATCGGTTCCGTCTGGCTGGAGCCGGTCCTGGGTGCGGGCATCCTGCTGCTGTCCCCGGTGACCTCCGTCGTCGTGGCATGGCCGCTGTTCGGTGAGGTTCCGTCCATCCTGCAGTGGCTGGGCATCCTCATCATCCTCGGTTGTGTGGCCTTCCAGAACGGCCTGTTCGACGCAGTCTTCAAGAAGAAGGCCGCCGACACGGTCAAGGTCAAGGAAGAAGTGAGCGTCTAAGACGCTTCCCGGCGGCCCGCCGCCCGGAAAGACCAGCACCCGCACCTAATTGAAAAGCCGACGATTGGCAGGCACCCGCCGTTGATCGCCGGCTTTCTGCAAAACGGTTCAAGTTTCGGCAGGATGGGTCGCAAGATTCATCCCTGCCCCTCACCTCTAACAAGCATTTCAAGGAGAACTCATGCACCTCACGCAGCGTGAACAAGAGAAGCTCATGATCGTCGTGGCCGCAGACGTGGCCCGTCGTCGCAAGGAGCGTGGCGTCAAGCTCAACCACCCGGAGGCCGTCGCCTACATCACCGCAGAGCTGATGGAAGGCGCCCGCGACGGCAAGACCGTCGCCGAGCTCATGAGCGAGGGCGTCAGCATCCTCACCCGTGATGACGTCATGGAGGGTGTGCCGGAAATGATCTCCGACGTTCAGGTCGAGGTCACCTTCCGCGACGGCACCAAGCTCGTCACCGTCCACAACCCGGTCCGCTAAGCACCGACTCGCAACTGTCGCAAAAAGGAGAGTTTGACATGATTCCTGGTGAAATCTTCGTCGCGGAAGAGGGCCCGATCGTCCTCAACGAGGGCCGCGAGGCCGTCACCATCGAGGTGACCAACAAGGGTGACCGTCCGGTCCAGGTCGGTTCCCACTTCCACTTCTATGAGGCCAACAGCGAGCTCGAGTTCGACCGTGAGGCGGCCAAGGGCAAGCGTCTGGACATTCCGGCCGGCACCGCCGTCCGTCTCGAGCCGGGCGACTCCCGCACCGTCAACCTCGTTGACTTCGGTGGCACCCGTGAGGTCTTCGGCTTCAACAGCAAGGTCAACGGTTCCCTGGCCTAGGCGGGTACGCGGTTCCTGCTCACCAGGGCCGACCGCACACCGTTTCCTGCAGGGGATACGACTCAACCAACGCACTGAATAAACGAGAAGTAGCGAGCTAAGAGGAGAACTTAGACAATGTCTTTTGAAATGGAGCGCCGCCAGTACGCTGAGCTGCACGGCCCCACCACCGGCGACCGCATCCGTCTGGCTGACACCGAGCTGATCGCCCGGGTCGAGAAGGATTACACCAAGTACGGCGAAGAGGTTTCCTTCGGCGGCGGCAAGGTCATCCGTGACGGTATGGGCCAGAACTCCCGCACCTCCACCGATGAGACCCCGGACCTGGTCATCACCAACGGCACCGTCATCGACTACACCGGCATCTACACCGCCGACATCGCCGTCAAGGACGGCAAGATCTTTAAGATCGGCAACGCCGGCAACCCGGACATCCAGGATGACATCGACATCATCGTCGGCGTGAACACCGAGGTCATCGGCGGCGAGGGCAAGATCGTCACCGCCGGCGCCGTGGACACCCACATCCACTACATCTCCCCGGAGCAGGTCGAGGCCGCCCTCGACAACGGCACCACCACCCTCATCGGCGGCGGCACCGGCCCGGTGGACTCCACCAACGCCACCACCGTCACCGCCGGCCCGGCCAACATCAAGCACATGATCCGCGCGACGCGTGACTTCAACGTCAACGTCGGCTTCCTGGGCAAGGGCCACGCCTCCGACCCGGAGAAGCTGCGCGAGCAGATCCGGGCCGGCGCCATCGGCCTGAAGATCCACGAGGACTGGGGCGCCACCGCCAACTCCATCGACACGGCCCTGACCGTCGCCGATGAGATGGACATCCAGGTCGCCATCCACACCGACACCCTCAACGAGGGCGGCATGGCCGAGAACACCATCGCGGCCATCGGCGACCGTGTCATCCACACCTTCCACACCGAGGGCGCCGGCGGCGGCCACGCCCCGGACATCCTGAAGGTCGCCGGTCTGCCGAACGTTCTGCCGGCGTCGACCAACCCGACCCTGCCGTACACGGTCAACACCATGGACGAGCACCTGGACATGATCATGGTCTGCCACCACCTGAACCCGGATCTTCCGGAGGACGTGGCTTTCGCGGATTCCCGTATCCGCAAGGAGACCATCGCCGCCGAGGACGTCCTGCACGACCGCGGCATCCTGTCCATCACCTCCTCCGACTCCCAGGCCATGGGCCGTGTCGGTGAGGTCGTGCTGCGCACCTGGCAGGTCGCGCACCGCATGAAGGAGCAGTTCGGTGCTCTGGAGGGCGACGACGCCAACGCCGACAATGAGCGCATCAAGCGCTACATCGCGAAGTACACGATCAACCCCGCCATCGCCTCCGGCGTCGCCGACACCGTCGGTTCCGTGGAGGAGGGCAAGCTGGCTGACCTGGTCATCTGGGAGCCGGCGTACTTCGGCGTCAAGCCGAGCATCGTCCTGAAGTCGGGCTACATCGTCCGTTCCATCATGGGCGACTCCAACGCCTCCATCCCGACCCCGCAGCCGCGCACCATGCGTTACTCCTTCGGTGCCCGAGGCGCCGCCGCCGGCCGCACCTCCGTCACCTTCCTGCCGACCGCCGCCATCGAGGCCGGCATCGAGGAGGAGCTGGGCGTGGAGCGCACCTTCGTCGAGGCGAAGAACATGCGTTCCATCAGCAAGGCCGACCTGAAGCTCAACAACGCCACCCCGGAGATCAAGGTCGATCCGGAGACCTACGTGCTGAGCGTTGACGGCGAGGAAATCACCTCCGAGCCGGCGACCGAGCTGCCGATGGCGCAGCGTTACTTCCTGTTCTAGTTCCGTACTAGTCTCAGGGGTTAATCGACGCGGCGCGCTCTGCCTGGAGCGTCGCCGGCCGATGTCGACACTGGCGGGGCGGTTCACACCGGCCCCGCCTTTGTTGTCCACTGACCTGCTTTCTACACAATCTGGAAGAAAGAATCCCATGATTATCACCGAGATCTCCGGTAACCTCGCCGATCTCACCGAGGCCGAGCGCGACGGGCTGAACATCGACTACGCCGTGTTCGACAATGAGAGCCGTCTCAAGCGGGTCCAGCGAGTGACCACCGAGGGCGGCGACGAGGTCGCCCTGCGTTTCTCCAACGACTTCCGTGAGCTCTATGACGGGGACATCCTGCAGCGCGAGGGCGACAACGCCGTCGTCGCCCGCATGGCCGCCTCCGACGTCCTGGTGATCGCGCCGGCCTCCATCCGCGAGGCGCTGGCCGTGGCCCACACCCTGGGCAACCGTCACCTGCAGGCGCAGTTCTTCGGCGCCGACAGTGAGTTTGGCAAGGAAGTCATGGTCGTGCGCTACGACCACACCGTCGAGCACACCCTAGAGCACCTCAACGTGGAGTTCTCCCGCGGTGAGCACGTGATGCCGGAGGCTTTCCGCCATGCTGAACACTCTCACTAATCGCCGCGCAGAGCTGGTCATCTGGCACCTGACCGACTCCGCTCTGCCGACCGGTGGTTTCGCCCATTCCGCTGGCCTCGAGACCTACGTCCTGGCCGAGGACATCACCGACGCCGAGGGCTACGGCCGGTGGCTGCACGGCTACCTGCGCCAGGCCAGCTACAACGAGGCGCTGGCCGTGAAGTTCGCCGTCGAGCTGCAGCGCAGCGAGCTTGACGACGCCGCGAGGCGCCAGCTCCTGGTCGAGCTGGATCAGCTGGCCCACGCGTGCCAGACGCCCAAGGAGGTCCGCACCTCCATGAACTCGATGGGCAAGCGCTGGTCGCGGGTCGCCGCCATCGTCGCGCCGGAGGACCACCTGGTCACCGAGTACGTGGCCGCGATCAATTCCCGCGAGCTCAAGGGCAACCCGGGCATCGCCGCGGGCCTGGTGCTCGGCGCCCACGGCGTCGAGGCCGAGGACGCGGTCGCCGCGTACCTCATGCAGATGGCCAACTCGATGACCCAGAACGCCATCCGCGCCATCCCGCTGGGCCAGGACGCGGGCCAGCGCGTGCTGGTCGGCGCCTATGAGGCGATCGAGCAGGCCATCGAGATGACGATGCGCCACCGGACGAGCGATTTCGGCGTCGCGGCGCCGCGCCTCGAAGTGGCCCAGATGGCCCATGAGGCCCTTCATTCCCGCATGTTCATGTCCTAAAATTGGGACGATCAATACAGAAGTCACACGAAAGGATTGACACAATGGGTGCAATCAAGATTGGCGTCGGCGGCCCGGTGGGCTCCGGCAAGACTGCCCTGATCGAGCGCATCACCCGCGCGCTCGACGGCGAGATCTCCATGGCCGCGATCACCAACGACATCTACACCACCGAGGACGCCAAGATCCTCGCCCGCGAGGGCCTCCTGCCGGAGGACCGCATCATCGGCGTCGAGACCGGCGGCTGCCCGCACACCGCGATTCGTGAGGACACCTCCATGAATGACGCGGCCTACGAGGAACTGCTGGAGCGCCACCCGGACCTGGAGCTCGTCTTCGTCGAGTCCGGCGGCGACAACCTCTCCGCCACCTTCTCCCCGGAGCTGGTCGACTTCTCCATCTACATCATTGACGTCGCCCAGGGCGAGAAGATCCCGCGCAAGGCGGGCCAGGGCATGATCAAGTCCGACCTGTTCATCATCAACAAGACCGACCTGGCCCCGCACGTCGGCGCCGACCTGAAGGTCATGGAGGACGACTCCAAGGTCTTCCGTGGTGAGAAGCCGTTCGTGCTGACCAACCTCAAGACCGATGAAGGCCTGGACAAGGTGATCGACTGGATCCGTCACGACGTCCTCATGCTGGATCTGGCCAACTAATGGGTTGGGATCTACCGTCGGGCGTCTTCCACCACGATCCTCCGCGCGAGGAGATGGGCGTCCTGGAGCTCGGCATCGAGGTCAGCGGCGGCAAGTCCATCGCGACCTCGCAGTACCACTCCCGCGCGCTGAAGATCATCCGCCCGCACTACCTCGATGACTCCGGTCAGGTGTACTACATCATCGTCAACCCGGGTGGCGGCTACGTCGGCGGCGACGCCTACCGCATCAAGGTCGACGTCGCCGAGGGGGCCTCCGCGCTGCTGACCGACCAGTCGGCGGCCAAGGTCTACCGCACCCCGGACGATTATGTGGTGCAGAACGTGGAGTTCAACGTCGCCGAGGGCGCGGTCCTGGAGTACGTCCCGGATCAGCTGATTCTCTACCGCGACGCGGACTTCCGCCAGCATCTCACCGCCAACGTCCATCCGAACGGTTCGCTGTTCTTCTCGGACATCGTCACCCCGGGCTGGTCCCCGGACGGCGGGCACTTCCTGTACAAGCAGGCGCACCTGCGCAACGTGGTCAACGTTGGCGGCGAGCTCGCGCTGGTCGACAACATCAAGCTCCAGCCGCTCGCCAGCGAGTTCGGTCAGGAGAAGGAGTTCTACATGGGTGGCCGCACCCATGTGGCGACGGCCATCTGCTTCGACCCGGGCGTCACGGAGGATCTCATCCGTGACGTGCGTGCCAAGATCGACGAGCACGTCGCGGCGGACGAGTCGATGATCGCCTCGGTGACCGCCACCGAGCGCCCCGGCTTCGTCCTGCGTGCCCTGGGCAACCGCACCGAGGAGCTGCTGCAGCTCATCCTCGACGTCGCGGGGGAGGTCCGCGGCCAGCTCCGCGGACAGCGCGACATCACCCTCCGTCAGTACTGACGCGACCCCGCGCGGCACGACTGCCCGCCCGGCTTCCGGTTCCTCCGGCAGCGGGGCGGGCAGGTCGCCGTCGGACCCTGTTTTTCGTGGCCGGAGGGTTGCGATGCTTTAGGTATTCCCATACCATATGCTCAAATAACCAATTGAATGTTTGAAATCGACGCCCGGAGGAACTCCATGTCCCGACGCTCAACCGCCCTCGCCGGTCTGGTGACCGTCGCCGCCCTCACCCTGGCGGCCTGCTCCGGCCCGGGCTCGACCACCGCCGCCCCCACCGCGCAGACCCGCGCCGAGGACGAGCTGGTGCTCGCCGTCGGCGACGTCGGGGAGGGGGAGTTCGACCCGCTGCGCGGCTGGGGCAACCACCAGGAGCACAAGGTGCTGCACTCCTCCCTGGTGCAGTGGCACCGCAACGCCGAGTCCGGCGAGATGGAACTGGTCGGCGACCTGGCGAAGGACTTCTCCCACGAGGGCGTCGTCTGGACCTTCCACCTGCGCGAGGACTTCAAGTTCTCCGACGGTGAGCCGGTCACCGCCGCCGACGTCGTGTTCACCTACGACCTGCTCAAGGAGGACGGCACCCAGTTCGACCTCGGCAACGTCGCCGAGGTCCGCGCCGTCGACGAGCACACCGTCGAGATCGAGCTGGTCCAGCCGGACTCCCTCTTCGGCCCGCAGGCGGCGACCATCGCCATCCTGCCCGAGCACGCCTACGGCGAGGGCTACTCGCAGAACCCGATCGCCTCCGGCCCCTACCGGGTCGTCGAGTACCAGGACGGCGAGCAGCTGATCATGGAGGCCAACCCGTACTACCCGGAGGAGCTGGCCTACCGCAAGCTCACCTTCTACCTGGCCGACGAGGAGGCCGCCCTCAGCGCGGCCCAGGCCGGCACCATCGACGTCGCGAAAGTCTCCTACACCAACGCCGACCGCCAGTTCGAGGGGATGACCCTCGAGCAGCTCGAGTCCGTCGAGACCATGGCCATCACCCTGCCCACCGAGCCGGCCGGCGGCACGGCCGAGACCATGGGTATCGAGGGGTCGGGCGGCAACGACGTCACCTCCGACCCCGCCGTGCGCACGGCGCTCTCGCTCGGCGTCGACCGGCGGGAACTCAACGACATCGTCGTCGCCGGCTACGGCGAGCCGGCCTACTCCGTCGCCGACACGCTGCCGTGGGGCACGGAGGACGTCCGCTTCGCCGACGCCGACCCCGAGGGCGCGAG
Source organism: Corynebacterium guangdongense (assembly GCF_030408915.1). Lineage (NCBI taxonomy): Bacteria > Bacillati > Actinomycetota > Actinomycetes > Mycobacteriales > Corynebacteriaceae > Corynebacterium > Corynebacterium guangdongense. The sequence goes on along the minus strand of NZ_CP047654.1, from coordinate 2,459,055 downwards.
GAGGCTGCTCGCCGACGCCGGGTGGAGTGACACCAACGGCGACGGCACCGTCGACAAGGACGGCGTCGAGGCCGTCGTCGGCCTGATGTACACCACCGGCGACCCGGCGCGCGCGGACCTGGCCGAGTCCTTCGCAGCGCAGGCCGCCGAGCTCGGCATCCGCTTCGAACCGGAGGGGGCGACCTGGGACGACATCTACGCCGAGGGCAAGTCCAAGGCCGTCGTCTTCGCGCTGGGCTCGCTGAGCCCGAAGGAGCTGTGGGACACCTACTCCTCCGAGTCCATCGGCGTGAGCTACAACAACATGCCCAACTATTCCGACCCGGAGGTCGACGGGCACCTGCGCCGGGCCCGCCTCGCCGACACCCTGGGCGAGTCCATCCCGCACTGGCAGGCCGCCCAGGTCGCCGGCGCCTCCTCCCATCCCGAGACCGGTGACGTGTCCATGCTGTGGATCCTGCGCCGCGACCACCTCTACTTCATCAACGACCGCGTCGACATCGGCGAGCAGATCACCCACGGCCACGGGCACGGCATGCAGATCTTCCAGAATGTGACGCAATGGCGTTGACCCGGCTGTCGTGGACGCTGGCCAGGATGCTCTTCCTGCTGATCAGCGTCACTTTCCTCGCCTTCGTCCTGGTCGAGGCCTCCCCCCTGGACCCGGTCGCGCAGTACGTCGCGTCCATGCAGCGCGGCGTCAGCGCCGACCAGGTCGAGCGCATCACCGCGCTGTGGGGCCTGGACCGGCCCTGGTACGAGCGCTACCTCAGCTGGCTCGGCGGGATGCTCACCGGCGACTTCGGCGTCAGCAACCTCTACCGCGCCGAGGTCGCCGGCATCATCGGCCACGCCATCGCCAACTCCCTGCTGCTGATGTCGATCGCCTGGGTCCTCTCCGGGGTGCTCGGCTACCTGCTCGGCGTCCTCGCCGGGGCGACCCGGGGCACGCTGCTGGACCGCGTCATCGTCGCCGCCTGCTACGTGCTCACCTCCACGCCGACCTACGTCGTCGGCCTGGTCCTCATGCTCGTCTTCGCGGTGCAGCTGGGCTGGGTCCCGCTGGGGCTCTCGCAGCCGCTGGGCGTGGTCTCGTCGGACGTCACGCTCCTCGACCGGCTGCGCCACGCCGTCCTGCCGGCGATCACCGTGGCCATCGTCGCCATCGCCAACGTCACCCTGCACACCCGCCAGTCGGTCAGCCAGGTCATGGAGTCCGACATGGCCCGCTTCGCCCGTGCCCGCGGCCTGGGCACCTGGGGGATCGTGCGCCACCACGGTCTGCGCAACACCCTGCTGCCGGCGGTGATGCTGCAGTTCACCTCGCTGTCGATGCTCTTCGGCGGCTCCGCCCTGGCCGAGGTCGTCTTCTCCTACCACGGGCTCGGCGCGCTGATCACCAAGGCGGCGATCGCCTCGGACGTCCCGCTGCTGCTCGGCGCGGTCACCCTGTCCGCGGTGCTCGTCTTCGTGGGCAACCTCATCGCCGACGTCATCGCCATCCTCGTCGACCCGCGGGTGAGAAGGAGCGTCGATGCCTGAGTTCCTCCGCGCCAACGTCCTGCACACCGGCCGCTGGGGCCGGGCCCTGGGTCGGCGCTGGCAGCGCCTCGGACGGCTGGGCCGGATCGTCCACCCGGGCAACAACCGGGTACGTCTGCTGGTCCTGCTCAGTGTCGCACTCCTGCTGATCTTCGGGATCGCCCTCGCCGCCAGCCTCTACCCGCAGTCCGCCATCCAGCCCACCGGCGGCCAGCGCAACCTCCCGCCGAGCTGGCGGTTCCCCCTCGGCACCGACTGGGTCGGGCGCGACCTGGCCGCGCGCACGATGAAGGGCATGTGGCTGAGCCTCCGGATCGGCGCGCTCACCGCGCTGGTGTCCACCGCTGTCTCCGTCCTTCTCGCCGTGCTCGCCACCGCCGGGCCACGGTGGCTCGACCGCTTCGTCTCCTGGCTTGTCGACGCCACCATCGGCCTTCCCCAGATCGTGCTCGCCATCCTCATCGCCTTCGCCGTCGGCGGGGGAGCGCGCGGCGTCGTCCTGGCCGTCGGCCTGACCCTCTGGCCCCCGCTGACCAGGCTGCTGCGCGCCGAGATCCTCAAGCTCAAGGAGGAGCCCTTCGTCGCTATGTCACGGGCCCAGGGCCACGGCAGTGCCTGGGTCGTCCGCCACCACCTCCTGCCAGCGCTGACCCCGCACATCATCGTCGGCCTGGCGATCATGTTCCCGCACGCCATCCTCCACGAGTCCACCCTGACCTTCCTCGGCTTCGGCGTCGAACCGACGACCCCCTCGCTGGGCATCATCCTCGCCGAGGGCATGCGCTACCTCGCCAACGGCCAGTGGTGGGCGGTGCTCGGCCCGATCGCCGTGCTGGTCACCCTGGCCACCGTGCTCGACGCCTGCGGTGACCTGCTCCGCAGCCTGCTCGCCCCCGTTACGAGGCACCAATGATCACCGACCCGCTCCTGACCGTCGCCGACGTCTCGGTGGCTTTCCACCAGTACGTCGGCCTGCTGCGCCGCCGCCACGTCGTCCAGCTCGACAACGTGTCGATGGAGATGGCCGCCGGCGAGATCCTCGCCGTCGTCGGCGAGTCCGGCGCCGGCAAGTCCCTGCTCGCCGACGTCATCCTCGGTTTGCTGCCGCCCAACGCGCACGTCTCCGGGGAGGTGCGCTTCCACGGCCGCGAGCTTGTCGACGCCGACCGCAAGGGCCGGGTCCGCTACGTCCCCCAGGGCACCGGCCACATCGACCCGACCATGAAGATCGGCGACTTCATCGCGCTCTCCGGCACCGACCCGGTCGCGCAGCTGGCCCGCTTCGGACTCGGCCCCGGGATCGCCATGCGCTTCCCACATGAGCTCTCCGGCGGCATGCTGCGCCGGGTGAGTCTGGCGGCCTCGGTCAGCGACGACATGGAACTGCTCATCGCCGACGAACCCACCCCGGGCCTGCACCCGGAGGCCGTCGCCGAGGTGACGGACCACTTCCGCCAGGTGCGCGCCGAGGGGGCGTCCATCCTCTTCATCACCCACGACATGCTCACCGCGGCCTCCGTCGCGGACCGCATCGCCGTCATGCGCGGCGGGACGATCGACACGGTGGCGGCGGGCGTCGACGAGCTCAGCGGCTACGCGCACCGACTGTGGCGCGCCCAACCGGCCCACGACTTCTGGGAGGCGCTGTCATGAGCCTGACCGGGGAGAACCTCTCCTTCAGCTACGGGAGAACCCCGCTGATCCGCGACTACTCGATCACCCTCACCGAGGGCCGGATCCTGGGTGTGCACGGTTACAGCGGCACCGGCAAGTCCACCCTGGCCCGCCTGCTCACCGGGTACCTGACGCCCTCCGAGGGGCGGGTGCTCGTCGACGGCGCCCCGGTGGTCCGCGGGGCCTTCCACCCCGCGCAGCTGATCCAGCAGCACCCGGAACGCGCCGTCGACCCCCGGTGGCGCCTGTCCCGGGTGGTGGAGAACATCGACCCCGACACCCTCGAGCAGCTCGGCATCCGGCCGGAGTGGCTCACGCGCCGGGCGCTCGAGGTCTCCGGCGGGCAGCTGCAGCGCATCAGCATCGCCCGGGCCCTGGACCCGCGGACCCGCTACCTGGTGGCCGACGAGATCACCACGATGATGGACGGCCTGTTGCAGGCCGACATCTGGGCCAAGCTGGTGGCAGCGGTACGGGAGCGCGACCTCGGCATGCTCGTCGTCTCCCATGACCGGGACCTGATGCGCCACGTGTGCGACGAGGTCATCGAGTTCGACGGCGGGGCGGGCACCCGGCGTTAAGGTGCGCCACAGGTTGGCTGCCCGCCCTTATATGTGATCAGTCAGGTATAGGCGGGCGGGGATCCCGGGTAGACCAAAGATCAAGTATTACCAAAAGGGGGCCACCCCCGAAATCAGCCGACCCACAGAATCGGGTGTACAGTTAACTCACAGCGACCGATAGTCTCGTGCGCGAGGCGGGTATTTGTCCGTCCAAAATTGCGAATTCGGTCAGCTCCTTCTGTCGATCGCTCCGGAAATCTCCGTCCCGGCGGTCGCGTCGTCCAGATCTTGCCCTTAGCCGATTTTGGGGAGCTTGTCACGCTGTTTCGCGAGTTAAATTCATGCCTGAACTGCGCTTTTTCCGTCCGCGGGTAGTGTAGGTCGCCGCCGGTCGAGAGTGGGATCACCCCTCGATGGGGGCAGTTTCGGTGACTTTCCCATCTCGTTTCGAGAAATTTTCCGCACAGAAAGCGCTGGATGGGGCCGCTTTCAGCGTTCAGTACGGAAACGGACAGCCTGGCAGCGAACGGAACGCTTTCTGGAAACCAACTGGCACTACCTTCAGAGTTGGTTTAGCATCGGACGCAGCGACAGGCTGCTAGACCAACAGCGCCAAACACGAGAAGTGGGCGCGAAGTTCGCGTCTGCGTCACCGTTTGTTGCTAACTAGCAGGGGCATACGCGCCTCTAGTGCACATCCTTAATCTTCACTCTCAATTCTCTGAGGAGAACATTCGCATGTTCAAGAATCGCATCCGCACCGCCGCTATCGCCGGCATCGCTGCTCTGGCCACCGGCATCTCCGGCACCGTCGTCGCCACCCCGGCATTCGCGCAGACCGTCCAGACCGAGGCCACCGTCGAGGCCAACCTCGAGGCTTCCAACGAGCAGGTCCAGGACGAGATCGCCGCCATCGCCGCCTCCGGCACCTACGGCGACGTCGTCACCAACCGCGATGACGTCTTCTCCGGTGACCTTGAGGTCGAGGCCGCCGACGTCGTCGCCCTTCAGGCTGAGGTCCGCGCGTCCCTCGAGAACGCCCGCACCAACGTCGCTGCTGCAGAGGCCGCCGTCGCTGACGCGGAGGGCAAGGTTGAGGCCTACACCGCCGCTCGCGCCGCCTACCGTGACGCCGTCATCGAGCTCGAGGACGTGCTCTACGAGGCCGACCGCACCTACACCCTGGACGGCAACACCTTCACCGGTCAGACCCTCTCCGAGGTTGTCGCAGCCCTGTACCCGGACGTGACCCTCGAGCTCCCGGGCCGCCAGATCGGCGAGAACGCCACCTACGATGATGCGCTGGTGGCCTTCCGGAACCTCACCGGGCAGGAGAACGGCGTGTACACCGACGCCGCGCTGGAGACCATCCAGGACCTGGCAACCACCGATTACGCCGACGTGTACACTGGGCCGGCCGGCGAGGTTAACCTGGAGGAGAAGGCGGCACACGAGGCCCGCCAGGCCTTCTTCCAGGGCATCCTGAACGAGTTCGTTGCCGCTGAGGCCGCCGTCACCGCCACTGTCCCCGCCTTCGAGGCCACCCGCGAAGCGGCCCTCGACGTCAACGTTCTGGTTCGTCAGGCCGAGTTCACCGAGGCCGTCTCCCAGCGCAACACCCTGCAGGGTCTGGACACCTACCTGACCGGCTTCCAGAACTACCTCGCTGCCGCCGAGAACCCGCTGCTGACCGGTGAGTGGGACCTTAACTCCGAGGAGTACGAGGGTGCCCTGATCACCGTCGCTGGCGCTGTTGAGACCGCCGTCGCTGCTGTCGCCGCTGGTGCCTCCGTCTCCGTCATCGACGTCACTGATCTGGTCAAGGCTGAGCTCGTCGAGCAGGCCGCAGCCAACCAGGCCGCCGCCGACCAGGCCGCCGCTGACGCCGCACAGCGTCAGATCGACGTCCTGCTGGCCCTGCTCGCCGCCATCGAGGACGGCAAGGAGACCCCGGCACCGGCTCCGTCTGGCAACGACTCCTCCGCTTCCTCCGTCGACGCTGAGCTGTCCTCCGGTGACAACGCCGGCGTCTTCGGCATCGTCGCCGTCATCGCCGCCATCCTCGCCGCCATCGGCCTGGCACTCCCGGCTCTGAACATCACCCTGCCGTTCTAGGTTGAGCACTCCGGCTAACACCGGATTCTCAGCACACCGCCTCCCCGGAGGCCGGTGACTTGAACAGCCGACAGGCCCCACCCCTCACCGGGTGGGGCCTGTCCCGTTTCCTGCGGCGGGCGTCGACAAGCGGGGGCCGGCGCCATTTCCCCTGTTCGCTACCGGCGTACATGGTCTTGACCTGCATAAACCGTGGAAAACGGGAAAGTGGCGAACACAAAGTCGAATGGAAACGCCCCCGCTGACGTTAAGGTGGGCAGTAACGAAAATTAGCAACGGCCGTAGGGGGTCCCACATGTTCGAACGGTTCACCGACCGGGCGCGCCGCGTCATCGTCCTCGCACAGGAGGAAGCGCGCATGCTCAACCACAACTACATCGGGACTGAGCACATCCTGCTCGGCCTGATCCACGAGGGCGAGGGTGTCGCGGCCAAGGCCCTCGAATCCATGGGGATCAACCTCGAGGACGTGCGCCGTGAGGTCGAGGAGATCATCGGCCACGGCACCCAGCCGCACACGGGCCACATCCCGTTTACCCCGCGCGCCAAGAAGGTCCTGGAGCTCTCGCTGCGCGAGGGGCTGCAGATGGGCCACAAGTACATCGGCACCGAGTTCCTGCTGCTCGGCCTCATCCGTGAGGGCGAGGGCGTCGCAGCCCAGGTGCTGACCAAGCTCGGCGCTGACCTGCCGCGCGTGCGCCAGCAGGTTATCCAGCTGCTCTCCGGTTACGAGGGAGGCCAGGGCCAGAGCCCGGAGGGTGGCCAGCCCGGCGCCCAGGGCGGCCCGGCCCTCGGGGCGGGCGCCGGTGCCGGCGCCGGCGCCGCCGGTCGTGGCCCGGGCGGCGGCGGCAACCAGGGCGAGCGTTCCAACTCGCTGGTCCTGGACCAGTTCGGCCGCAACCTGACCCAGGCGGCCAAGGACGGCAAGCTGGATCCGGTCGTCGGCCGCGGCAAGGAGATCGAGCGCATCATGCAGGTGCTCTCGCGCCGCACCAAGAACAACCCGGTCCTCATCGGTGAGCCGGGCGTCGGCAAGACCGCCGTCGTCGAGGGCCTGGCCCTGGACATCGTCAACGGCAACGTCCCGGAAACCCTCAAGGACAAGCAGCTCTACTCGCTGGACCTGGGTTCCCTGGTCGCCGGTTCCCGCTACCGCGGTGACTTCGAGGAGCGCCTGAAGAAGGTGCTCAAGGAGATCAACCAGCGCGGCGACATCATCCTCTTTATCGACGAGATTCACAACCTCGTCGGCGCCGGCGCCGCCGAGGGCGCGATCGACGCCGCCTCGCTGCTCAAGCCCAAGCTGGCCCGCGGTGAGCTGCAGACCATCGGCGCCACCACGCTCGACGAGTACCGCAAGCACATCGAGAAGGACGCCGCCCTGGAGCGCCGCTTCCAGCCGGTCCAGGTCGACGAGCCCTCCGTCGAGGACACCATCACCATCCTCAAGGGCCTGCGCGACCGCTACGAGGCGCACCACCGCGTCTCCTACACCGACGGTGCGCTCGCCGCCGCGGCGAACCTCTCGGATCGCTACATCAACGACCGCTTCCTGCCGGACAAGGCCGTCGACCTGCTCGATGAGGCCGGCGCCCGCATGCGCATCAAGCGGATGACCGCCCCGGACTCCGTCCGCGAGGTCGACGAGCGTATCGCCGACGTCCGCCGCGAGAAGGAGGCCGCGATCGACCAGCAGGACTTCGAGAAGGCCGCCGGCCTGCGCGACAAGGAGCGCCAGCTGGGCGAGGAGCGCGCCGAGAAGGAGAAGCAGTGGCGCAACGGTGAACTCGAGGACATCGCCGAGGTCGACGAGGAGAAGATCGCGGAGGTGCTGGCCAACTGGACCGGCATCCCGGTCTTCAAGCTGACCGAGAACGAGTCCTCCCGCCTGCTCCACATGGAGGATGAGCTGCACAAGCGCATCATCGGCCAGGACGAGGCCGTCAAGGCGGTCTCCCGCGCCATCCGCCGTACCCGCGCCGGCCTGAAGGACCCGAAGCGTCCCTCCGGTTCCTTCATCTTCGCCGGCCCCTCCGGCGTCGGTAAGACGGAGCTGTCCAAGGCGCTCGCCGAGTTCCTCTTCGGCGACGAGGACTCGCTGATCTCGATCGACATGGGCGAGTTCCACGACCGCTTCACCGCCTCGCGTCTCTTCGGCGCCCCTCCGGGATACGTCGGCTACGAGGAGGGCGGCCAGCTGACCGAGAAGGTCCGCCGCAAGCCCTTCTCCGTGGTGCTCTTCGACGAGATCGAGAAGGCCCACAAGGAGATCTACAACACCCTGCTCCAGGTGCTCGAGGAGGGCCGCCTCACCGACGGCCAGGGCAAGGTCGTAGACTTCAAGAACACGGTCCTGATCTTCACCTCCAACCTCGGCACCCAGGACATCTCCAAGGCGGTCGGCCTGGGCTTCTCCGGTTCGAACGCGACCGATTCCGACGCGCAGTACGAGCGGATGAAGAACAAGGTCAACGACGAGCTGAAGAAGCACTTCCGGCCGGAGTTCCTCAACCGCATCGACGAGATCGTGGTCTTCCACCAGCTCACCCAGGAGCAGATCGTCGAGATGGTCGACCTGCTGGTCGGCCGCGTCGCCAAGGCGCTGGCGGATCAGGACATGGGCATCGAGCTCACCGAGAACGCCAAGAACCTGCTGGCCAAGCGCGGCTTCGACCCGGTCCTGGGCGCCCGCCCGCTGCGTCGCACCATCCAGCGCGAGATCGAGGACGTCATGTCGGAGAAGATCCTCTACGGCGAGCTCGGCGCCGGTGAGATCGTCACCGTCGACGTCGAGGGCTGGGACGGCGAGGCCAAGGACACGGACAAGGCCAAGTTCACCTTCACCCCGCGTCCGAAGCCGCTGCCGGAGGGCGCCTTCTCGGAGATCTCCCCGGAGGCCGTCGAGTCCGTCCGCGACGTCGAGGCCCCCGACACGGAGTCCGTCACCGTCACCCCGGACGTCCTGCCGGAGTCCCCGGCCGGCGACGAGGGTGAGGGGCCCGCTGCCGGCGGCGCCTCCCAGCCGCAGAACTAGTTTCTGAGTCCGACCGACTCCCCCGGGCCACGCCCGGGGGAGTCGGCGTGTTTCCGGCCGCTAGACTGACCGGGATGAACAACTCGGTACGACTGGCGGTAATCGGCGACACCCACCTCGGCAGGCCCCGGGAGCGTTGCCACCGCGACGAGGTCACCGCGTGGGTGGGCCGGGTCGTCGCCGCCGCCGTCGAGACCGGCTGCCGGGCCCTGCTCATCACCGGTGACCTCTTCGACCGGCGCGCCGGGCAGGAGCGCGACCAGAACCTGCGGGCGGGAATCGACCTGCTCACCGCCGCCGCCGGCCGACTCCCGGTCGCGCTGGTGTGGGGAAACCATGACCTGGCCGCCGGAATGAGCGCCCGGGTCCCGGAGATTCCGGGCCTGTGGGTCGCCCCGGACACCCCGGCGGTGTTCCCGCTGGGGGAGCTGGACGTCGTCGGCGCCAGTGTCGCCCAGGACCGGGACGGGCGCGAGATCGTCGATCAGTTCCCGGCGCCCGTCCGGCCGACGGTGGGGCTCCTGCACACCAGCCTGGACGGGTTCGCGGACACCTCGGTCTCCCTGCCCGCCCAGCCCGCCCGGCTGACGGCCCTCGGTTACCGGGCGTGGGCCTTCGGGCACGTCCACAAACGGGTCCTGCGCAACGATGATCCGGTGATGTTCTACCCGGGGGCGCCGTGGCGCGTCGACGAGCCCGGCTACGTCGAGCTCACGGTGCCGCTGGGGGAGGAGCCGGCGACGGCCCGCCACCGGGCGATGTCGTTCTGATTTCTGCGGGGCGCGCAGCGCTGCGCCGCCGGCGGCATGAATAGCGGGCGGAATGTCGATCTGCTACGGTCCATATCCGGCCCACCGGCCACCGGCTCTCGTTGACACGACACGTGGAGGTCATTTCTCCGATACGGCACGAAAGAGCAGTCGGACCTCCGTCGTATCAGAAGAAAGACCGATGACCTCCCACGCACCCGAGCGTCCCCAGGGACGCGTCGGCGGGATGATCGCTGTCGCAGCCGCGGCAGCGTTTCTCGCCACCTTCAACGAAACATTCCTCAACGTCGCCTTCACCCCCATCATGGCGGACTTCGGCGTCGACGTGAACACCGTCCAGTGGCTCACCACCGCCTACCTGCTGGTGGCGGCCGTGTTCGTCCCGGTCGCCAACGTCCTCTACCACCGCTTCTCCACCCGGCCGCTGATGGTCGCGGTCCTGGCCGTCATGGTGTTGGGCTCCGTGGTCGGCGCCCTGGCCCCGAACTTCACGGTCCTGCTGATCGGCCGTCTGCTGCAGGCCGTCGGCACCGGCCTGCTCACGCCGATCGGCATGAACGTCACCCTGGCCGTCTCGCCCCGCGAGAAGCTGGGCCTGAACATGGGCATCATGGCCGCCATGACCACGCTCGGCCCGTCGCTGGCCATCGTGCTCTCCGGCGTGCTGCTCTCCTTCGCGCACTGGTCGGTGCTGATGTGGGTGTTCGGCCTGCTCTGCCTGCTCGTGCTGGTCGCGGCCGCCGTCGTGCTGCGCAACGTCGCGGAACTCGGCCGCCCGAGCATCGACGCCCTGTCCTTCATCCTGGTCGCGGCCGGCCTGGTCGGCGTCCTCTACGGCGTCTCCACCGCCTTCAGCGGTTCGCTGCTCTGGGCGGTGGCCGCCATCCTCGTCGGTCTTGCCGCGCTGTGGCTGTTCGTCATCCGGCAGCGCCGCATCGACAACCCGCTGCTTGACCTGCGCCCCTTCCAGAACCGCTCCTTCGTCCTGGGCGCGCTGATGACCATGCTCGGCCTGGTCTTCGTCTTCGCGATGAACGTCACCATCCCGCTGTTCCTCCAGGGCGGCCACGACATGGCGCCGATGGGTGCGTCGCTGGCGCTGGCGCCGGGCATTCTGCTGACCGTCGTCATGGGCCCGATCGCCGGGCAGCTCTTCGACCGCCACGGCGGCCGCTGGTCCATTCCGCTGGGCTACCTGGTCATGGCCGTCTTCGTCACGCTGGTCGGCTGGGTCGCCGGCACCGACCTGATCTGGCTGTTCGCGGTGCTCTACATCCCGGCCGTGCTGGCGACCTCGTTCGTCATCGGCCCGTCCCAGACCTTCGCGCTGTCCAGCCTGGACCGCGAGACCAGCCCGCACGGCGTCACCGTCATTTCCGCCGGTTTCCAGATTGCGGGCTGCGTCGGCACGGCACTGGCCGCCGGGTTCTACGGCGCCGTCAGCGCCGCGTCCCTGGGGGCGGGCGCCGGCGAGTTCGATTCGCTGCTGGCCGGTTTCCGCGCCGCCGTCCTGTTGGTCGTGGCCACCTCGATCATCGGCGTCATTCTCGCGGTCGTCGCCTACCGCACCCGCACGCAGGCCCCCTCCGAGGCCCTCGGCCACCCGGAGTACAGCGTCCAGTCGATCATGAAGACCGACGTCTACGCCCTGCGGTCGGGGCAGACCGTGCTCTCTGCACTGCAGACCTTCGCTAAGCGAGGCATCTCCGGCGCGCCGATCCTCCACCCCGACGGTTCACTCGCCGGCTTCCTCTCCGACGGCGACGTGATGCGCTATCTGGCGGCGACGCACCCCTCCTCCGCCTCGATCTATTCTTTCGCCGTCGGCGCCGACGATGACCTGGGCCAGGCCATGTCGGATCTGGGGGAGCTCAACGTCATGGCCCTGGCCACCCGCGAGGTGCTGACCATTGACGCGGACGCGTCGATCACCGACGCGGTGGTGGCCCTGTCGGACAAGAACATCAAGAAGGTGCCGGTCACCGACGGCGCCAACGGCGACCGCCTGGTGGGCGTCGTCAGCCGCTCGGCGGTCAACCGGCTGGCCATCGCCAACTACCTGCGTTCCCGCGAGGAGAACCTGGCGGCCGCCGGCGACCCGGCGGCGGCGGAATCGCGCTAGCCGACTGGCGGCGCCCGCTCCGGGCCGGGCACGATCCGGCACCTCCGGACCGGCCGCGTCCTAGAACGTCCCGCAGTTGACCGGCGCGGGGACGCCGTTGAAGCGGTCCATCAGGTAGTTCAGGGCCCCGGGCTGGTCGGCGAGCAGCCCGTAGGCGTGGCGGCTGGTGGACAGCGGCGGGGTGTCGCTGCTCCGGTAGAAGACCGGCGCGCCCGTGGCGCAGTAGTCCCGGCCCAGCTGGCGCACCTGCCCGGCGGGGACGATCTCGTCGTGTTCCACGCTGGTGAGCAGTATCGGAGCGCTCGGCGGGCGGCGGCCCAGCTTCTGCTCGGCGAGGAGGCGGCGCACGGCGGGCAGGGAGGCGATGGCCTCGGACAGTCGCTGTCCGGTCGTGGTCAGCGGGCGGGTGTCCTGCCCTCCCCAGGCGCGCCGGCTGTCCTGGACGCAGGCGGTGACGTTTGCGCGCACGAACTCCTGGCCCGCCGGGGTGAGGATCGTGTCGACCTCGGCGGCCGCGGCGGTATCGCGGGCGGCGAAACCGGCGATGGCGTAGCCCAGCACCCCGGTCAGGGCGGAGCCGTCGATGGCCTCCATCACCGCGCCGAGGTCGGCGGGGGCGGCGCCGGCGTAGGTGCCCTTGACGTCGAGCTCGGGGGCGTAGCCGGCGGCCAGTTCCGCCGCGGCCGCCGCGGCCCCGCCGCCCTGGGAGTAGCCGGAGAAGCCGACGGGCTCGCCCGCCGGGGCGACCGCGCGGGCCGCGTCGAGCACCGCATGGGCCTGCTCGACGCTGTTGACGTAGGTGTGGACCCCCGGCGTGCCCAGCCCGATGTAGTCGGTGACCACCACCCGCATCCCGTAGAGCGCGGCCGCGTAGTAGTAGGCGAGCTCGTAGTTGGGGTTCGCCCGCTCGGTGACTGGGGAGGGGAGCCCGGTCAGCCAGGGGCCCCGGGAGGGGGCGCAGGCGTCGCCGGCGCCCCGGGTGCCCGGGGCGAAGACGAGGGTGGGCGTCGGGCCGGTCCCGGTCCACCGGCGGGCGGGTTCGATGACGAAGCCGGAGGCCGCCACCGGGGTGCCGTGTATCGTGGTGGAGGTGTAGAGGATCTTGTAGGCGTGGCCGGGGAAGTCCGGACCCGCGAGGTTGAGCAGGTGCGGGGCGGGCTGGGTGCGGATGAGCTGGCCGGGACCGTCCGGCAGTTCCGCGGGCGGCAGGTAGAAGGAATCGGCCGCGTCGTAGAAGAGCGGGGCGGTGGGGGCGGCCGCGGCCCAGCGCGCCCCCTCGACCAGCGTCGCGGGCTCAGCGGGGGCGTACACGGCGCCGGGCTCGGCCGGCTCGGCCAGAATGTCCTGGGCCCCGGCCGTGGCGGGCATGACGGCGAGGAGCAGCAGGGCGGCAAGCGGCGGGCGTAACCTCCGGGGCGACATGTCAGCCACTCTAGGCGTGCGGGCAGCCCGATAGACTGGAATCACAGCAATCCGGCCGAGCAAGGAGAATCGACGATGGGCATCTATTTCCGTGAGCGCAAGAAGATCGGCAAGAACAGCTGGCTGAACTTCTCCAGGTCCGGCGCCTCGGCCTCGACGAAGGTCGGGCCGTTGACGATCAACTCCCGCGGCGGGGTGTGGGTGAAGCTGCCGGGCGGGCTCAACTACCGCGGCAGGTGGAAGTAGCCGGCCTCGTCCTGCTCCGCCAGCCCGTCCGCCAGCAGGGAGAACAGCGCGCGGGAGCGCTGCGCCTCATCCGGCCAGACCACGTCGATGGCCGATTTCGCCACCGGGGCCTCCGCACCGCGCAGCACGTCCATGATCAGCCCCCGCACCTGACGGTCGGTGCCGGCGAATTTCTGCACCCGTGACTTCGCCTTCGCCAGCTCGGCGGCCGCGGGCTCGGGTCGGCCGGCGCGCTGCCAGGCGCAGGCGTCGACAAGCGGGCACTGCCCGCAACGCGGGGCACGGGCCACACACACCAGCGCGCCCAGCTCCATCAGCGCCGCGGAGACGGTGGGGCCGGTGCCGTCCTCGGGCAGCACCGCCGCGACCTTCGCCAGCTCGCTTTTCGACGCCGGCGGCTGCAGGAAATTGCCCTCCACCGCCCGCTCGTAGACGCGGCGGACGTTGGTATCGACCACCGGAACGTTCCGGCCGAAGTGGAAGCAGGCGACCGCGCGGGCGGTGTAGTCGCCGATGCCCGGCAGCGCCAGCAGTTCCTCAACCTCGGCGGGGACCCGACCGCCATGCTTCTCGACGATCACCCCGGCGCACTCGTGCAGCCGCAGCGCCCGGCGCGGATACCCCAGCTTGCCCCAGGCGCGCAGCACCTCGTCACGGCCGGCGGCGGCGAAATCCGCCGGGGTCGGCCACCGCTGCATCCACTCCAGCCAGATCGGGGCCACACGGGCGACCGGCGTCTGGTGGCTCATCACCTCACTGAGCAGGATCCCCCACGCGCTGGTGCCGGGCTCCCGCCACGGCAGGTCACGGGCGCTTTCCCGGAACCAGGGGAGCAGGGGGTCGGTGTCAAGGGTGCTCATAAACGGCATAGTCTATCGCGCCGGCAATCAAAGCCATGATTGAATAATCCCCATGGAAACCGAGAACCCCAGCACCCTCACCCCCCAACAAGCGTGGGACCAGCTCATCGCCGGCAACCGCCGATTCGCCAGCGGCACCTCGAGCCACCCGCACCTCGACGAGGCCCGACGCTCCCAGCTCACCGGCGGCCAGAACCCCAGCGCCGTCATCATCGCCTGCTCCGACTCCCGGGTGCCCGTCGAGCTGATCTTCGACGCCGGCCTCGGTGACGTCTTCGTCGTCCGCACCGCCGGCCCGATCCTCGGCGAGTCCGTCATGGGCTCGATCTCGTTCGCGGTCAACGCCCTCGAGGTGCCGCTGGTCATCGTCCTCAGCCACGAGTCCTGCGGCGCCGTCGCCGCCAGCGTCAACGCCCTCGAGGCCGGCAGCATCCCCGACGACCACCGCCGCGTCCTCGTCGAGCGCGTCTCCCCCTCCATCCTCATGGCGCGGGCGGAGGGCAAGAAGGAGGTCTTCGAGTTCGAGCGCCGCCACGCCGCCGAGGTCGCCAGTCAACTGATGCAGCGGATGCCGAGACTGCGTTCCAAGGTCACCAGCGGCGAGGTCGGCGTCGTCGCCGCCCGCTACCTCCTCGAGGACGGCCTGGTCGAGGCCGTCGCCGGCCACGGCATCGACGTCGGTCCCGAGCTGCTTTGAAGAGGACACGCCCAAGCCACCTTGCAGATCCGGACCGCGGGTTCGCCCTAGACTTGGATGCGTGACCAAGCGCAGCCCGAACCGACTCCCGGAGAAGTACTACCAGCGCCGCCGTGCGGCCGCGGTGGTCGTCATCGTGCTCGTCGTCGGGCTGCTGATCTGGCTGCTGACCGCCATCGGCGGCGACGGGGAGACCGCGCAGCAGGACCCCGGCGCCGG
This sequence comes from Corynebacterium guangdongense, assembly GCF_030408915.1. NCBI lineage: Bacteria > Bacillati > Actinomycetota > Actinomycetes > Mycobacteriales > Corynebacteriaceae > Corynebacterium > Corynebacterium guangdongense. The sequence continues at coordinate 2,443,791 of NZ_CP047654.1, read as the reverse complement.
CACCGTGGCGGCCGAGCAGACGACCTCGATCGCCGCCCCGGAGACCTCCACCCCGGAGGAGACCACCTCCTCCGCCACTCCCGCCTCCACCTCCGCCACACCGGAGGAGACGGAGAAGAAGGCCCCGGCCAACGAGGAGGAGGAGTCGCCCTACCCGGACGCCCCGGAGTCGGAAGCGGCGAAGCCCTCCACCGCGGTCGACCGGAGCCGCACCTCCTGCGAGCTCAGCGACCTCCTCATCACCGCCTCCAGCGACCAGGCGACCTACCCCGCCGAGGCGCAGCCGACCTTCTACATGACTGTCGCCAACCCCACCGCCGCCGACTGCGAGATCGACCTGGACGAGGCGTCCCTGCGCTTCGAGGTCTACGACCTGGCCACCAATGAGCGCATCTGGTCCGACACCGACTGCTTCGAGCCGGTCGAGTCCGGCGAGCAGACCTTCGAGTCCGGCTCCGAGCGCTACTTCGAGGCCGTCTGGTCCCGCCGCGTCTCCGCGCCGGGCCAGTGCAACTCCCGGCCGGCCGTGCCGAGCGGCAGCTACTTCCTGCACGCCGTCGTGGGCGACAACCCCTCGCCGGCGCACACCTTCAACCTGGCCTGAGCCCGCTTATCGGCGCACGCGCTCCAGCCCCTCGCTGACGTGCCGTGCCCACAGCGCGCCGACGTTCTCGACGTTCGCGATGTCCTCCTCCGAGGCCCTGAGCAGGGTCTGCACGTCACCGAAATGGCCGACGATCTTGTCCATGAGAAACATCTGGACACGCGGGATCCGCGAGAGCGCCCGGTAACCGCGGGGCAGGATCCACTGGGTCAGCGCCTCCTCCGTGGCGGGCAGGCCCAGCTGGCGGGCGACCACGCTGGAGCTGAGGAGGTCCTCGTCGGAGAGCTCGTCGAGGGTGGCCAGGACCTGCCGGATCTTCTCATCGTCGGGGACCCCGTCGGCCACGACATAGTCGCGCAGCAGCATCTCGATCTCGCGGTCGTTGTCGCCGCGCAATTCGTTGAGCTGCAGGGAGATTTGCCGGCCGTCGGTGCCCAGGCCGAGCACGTCCCGGTCCAGATCCAGGCCGACCCGCTTGAGCAGGAACTCCCGGCGCAGCACCGAGACCACCGCGTTGACCGTGGCGTAGTTGCCCACCTCCGAGGCGAAGAGGCGCTGGTTCGCCGCGTCCAGGCGGGTGCGGTAGCGCTCCATGATGCTGATGGCCTGGTTGGCGCGGGTCATGATCGTCGTCGGCTCCTCGAGCACGTGGCGCCGGCCGTCCACGTAGAGGGTGATGATGTTCATCGACTGGCTCACCGCGATCACCGGGCGCCCGGTCTGCAGCGCGGTGCGCTCGGCGGAGCGGTGGCGGGTGCCGGACTCGGAGGTCGGGTAGACGGGGGAGGGCATCATCTGGACGTTCGCCCGGCGGATCCGGGTCGCGTCGTCGGAGAGCACGACCGCGCCGTCCATCTTGGACAGCTCCCGCAGCAGGGTGGGGGCGAAGGCCACGTCGAACTCGATGCCGCCGTCGGTCAGCTGAGTGACCTCCGGACCGTCCCCGATGACGATCAGCGCACCGGTGCGGCCGCGCTGGATGCGCTCGAGCGCGTCACGCAGCGGGGTGCCCGGAGCGAGCTGCTGCAGCGTCTCCTCGAGGGTCGGGCAGGAGGCGGGGGGCTCGGGTTCCTTCATAGTTAAGCAATGCTACTCGCGGGGCGGTTGTGACCGGCGGGGGTATCCGAACGCATGGCCAGGTGGTCAACATGTGTGTTTGCTGGGCGAAGGCTGCGGACCTTTCCTAGCCTGAGAGGGCGGTAACCCATCCCGCGCAACCACCTCACTCAATCCAAGGAGCACCCCATGAGTTCCACCCTGATTTCTCTCGCCCTGTCCTCCGTCTCCACCGGCCTGAGCTCCCTCGGCGCCTACACCTTCGGCCGCCTCACCGGCATCCTCAACCCGATTCCGGCCGTCGACGCCCTGATCGGCCAGGTCATCTCCTACTTCTAGGCCGCCTGTGTCCGCAGGCGCCGTCGCCGGCCTCACTCGGGGGAGGCCGGCGACATCCTTTTCCCGGCCTAGGAACGGCGCCCGTCCACCGCGGTGATCGCCTCCGCCAGCGTGGCGCACTGCGACACCCGCATGCCCTCGACCGACAGTTTCTCCCCGGCCGGGACGACGGCGTGCTCGTAGCCCAACCGGGCGGCCTCGCTGAGGCGACGGGTCAGGTTGGGGACCCGCCTCAGCTCACCGGCCAGACCGACCTCGCCGATGACGACGGTCTTCGGCGGCAACGGGCGCTCGTGCAGCGAAGACCACGTGGCCAGCGCCACCGCCAGGTCCGTCGCCGTCTCCTGAATCTTCATGCCGCCGACCGTGGCCAGGTAGGCGTCCTTGTCATTGGTGCGCTGCCCGGCCCGGGCCTGCAGCACCGCCAGCACCATCGGCACGCGGTTGACGTCCAGGCCGGTGACCACCCGGCGCGGATTCTTCGCCACCGGATCCACCGTCAGCGCCTGGACCTCCGCCAGCAGCGGGCGCACCCCGTCCATGGCCACCGTCACCGCCGAGCCGTCCGGGGTCCGGCCCCGGTGGGAGAGGAAGAGCCCGGACGGATCCGGCACCTCCCGGATGCCCTCCGCTGTCTGCTCGAAACAGCCCACCTCATCGGTGGCGCCGAAGCGGTTCTTGATGCCGCGCAGCATGCGCAGGCTCGTCTGGCGGTCCCCCTCGAAGTTGAGGACGACGTCCACCAGGTGCTCCAGCACGCGCGGACCGGCGACGTTGCCGTCCTTGGTGACGTGGCCGACCAGCAGGATGGGGATGCCCGTCGTCTTGGCCAGCGTGGTCAGCGCCGCGGTGACGGCGCGGGACTGGGCGACGCCGCCGGCCACGCCCTCCACGCCCGCCGCGTGCATCGTCTGCACCGAGTCGATGATGATCAGCGAGGGCTTGAGCTGCTCGACATGGCCGAAGATGACGTCGAGGTTCGATTCCGCCGCCAGGTAGAGGGTGTCATGCAGCGCACCGGTGCGTTCGGCGCGGGCGCGGACCTGCCCGGCGGACTCTTCGGCGGTGACGTAGAGGGCGGTGCGCTCCTGCGCCGCCCACTTGGAGGCGACCTCCAGCAGCAGCGTGGACTTGCCCACGCCCGGCTCGCCCGCCATCAGCACCACCGAGCCCGGGACCACGCCCCGGCCCAGCACCCGGTCCAGCTCGCGGATGCCCGAGGGAACCGACGTGGCCGTCGAGGCGTCGATCTTCGTGATCGGCTGCGCCGGGGCGGTCGGGGTCAGGCCCCTGGGCACCGCACCCGTCAGCGCCGCGGTGGCCGCGCTGCCGCCGCGGGCGGCCGTGGGCGCGGCGGACTCCTGCAGGGTGCCCCAGGAACCGCAGTCCGGGCACCTGCCCAGCCACTTCGGGGAGGCGTAACCGCACTCCGAACAGGTGTGGATGCTTCGCTGCTTCTTCGCCATGGGGCATTACTCTAGGCCACCACCCCGACACGGCCCTCAGCAGCGGTTTCGCCCGGGAATCCGGGGCGGTCAGAGTGCGGCCCGGCGCCGCGAAACCGGGCCCCACCACGCCGGCACCCGAAGCCGGGCACCCCGGAAAACACGACACCACCCGGTGCGGGACCGGGTGGTGTCGGGGAGGAGGTTAGTGCTGCTCTTCCTCGGTGCCCTGGCCGTAGTCGCGCTCGACCTGGCCGGACGGCACGTGCTGGGCGGAGACGGGGGCCTGGACCTGAAGGGCACCGGTGTCGAAGACGAACTCGACCGGGACCTGGCCGCCGTAGGCGAAGTCCTGGTTCTCGATCGGGGTGGCGATCTGCTGGGTGCAGGAGGAGGTGCCCTCCGGATCCGGCATGGCGTCGATGTTCTCCTGGGAGTCGGCGACGAGCGTGCAGTTGTGGGCGATCGGCCCGGCGCTGATCTGGACATTCTGGCCGTCCACGGAGACCGATTCGAGGGTGTGCTCGGCCAGGGAGGGGTCCTGGTTGGTGGCGGTGAACTTCAGGGCGGCGTCGCCGGTCTGGTCGTTGAGCAGGACGGTGACATCCAGGACGGAGACTTCGTCGTTCTCGCTGTGGGCGGTGGCACCGTCGACGGCAACCACCTTCGACGAGGTCTGGGTGATCTGACCTGCGGAGCACGCGGTCAGGGCCAGGGTGGAAACAGCGGCGACGGTGATGATGCCACCGCGGCGAGCGGCCGACGTCAGGGACTTCACGGGTTGTCCTCCAGAACTAACGAAAGTCATAGGGTATCCGGACTCACCTTAGTTACATCTGGACGTACGGCGCGATTTCCCCGAAAGGCTCACAGTTTTGCGGGGGGTGGAGGGGTCAAACCTTCGGTTGGGGCACCGGCCCCGGCCGGTCGCCGGAATGCGCTGGTGGGTGCCATGGTAGAATGGCACACCTAATTGTCTGTCCGATGCCGTCACCCCTGGCCGGAGGCTGCCGGTCGTGAACCGGTCGGGGGCGGACGTCGGGTTGTGCGGACGCATGCAAGGTCAACCGGAGCTCGCCTGCCCACGTTGTGGCGGGCTGAAGGAGTGGGAATGGAATACAAGGTCGACGAAATCGTGGTCTACCCGCACCACGGTGCCGCGAAGATCACCGGTAAGGAGTACCGGGAGATCAACGGGGAGGAAATCGAGTTTCTCGTCCTGCGTATTCTCCAGTCTGATCTGACTGTCCGGGTCGCCACGAAGAACGCCGACCACGTCGGTGTGCGTGACGTCGTCGGCGAGGACGGCCTGAACAAGGTCTTCTCGGTGCTGCGTGAGGTCGACGTCGAGGAGGCCGGCAACTGGTCGCGGCGTTACAAGGCCAACCAGGAGCGGCTGGCCTCGGGCGACATCAACAAGGTCGCCGAGGTCGTGCGCGACCTGTGGCGTCGTGAGGAGGCCAAGGGCCTGTCCGCCGGCGAGAAGCGCATGCTGGGCAAGGCCCGCCACATCCTCGTCGGTGAGCTGGCGCTGGCGCAGCCGGTGGACGAGAAGAAGGCCGAGCAGTTCGAGAAGGACATGGCCGAGATGATCGCCCGTCACGCCGCCGACCCGGAGAAGGGCGGCGTCGCCAGGGACGGCGAGGACCTCGACGACGTCGACCTGGACGACCTGAGCTTCGACGACGAGGATTAAATGTCCAGGCGCGTGATCGGGCTCGTCGCGGCCGCCGGCAAGGGCACCCGTCTCGGCGGGCAGATCCCGAAGGCCTTCGTCACCCTGCGGGGGCGCAGCCTGGTGGAGCGTTCCGTCACCGCGATGATCAATTCCGCGGTGGTCGACGAGGTCATCGTGCTGGTCAGCCCGGACATGGACGGTTACGCCCGGGAGCTGCTCGGGAAGCGGGGGCTTCTCGACGCCGAAATCCCCGTCCGGCTCGTGCACGGCGGGGGAGAACGCGCCGATTCCGTGTGGGCCGGTCTGCGGTCCATCACTGACGAGGACGCCGTCGTCCTCATCCACGACTCCGCCCGCGCGCTGACCCCGCCCGGACTGATAGCGCGTGTCGCCCGGGCCGTCCTGGCCGGCGCGCCCGCCGTCATCCCGGTGGTGCCCGTCGCCGACACCATCAAACGCGTCGACGGGGACGCCGTCGTCGACACGCCCGAGCGGGCCAGCCTCCGGGCGGTGCAGACCCCGCAGGGCTTCGACCTGGCCGGTCTGCGCGCGGCCAACGAGGCCTACTTCGCCGCCGCGGATCCGGGGTTCGTGGCCACCGACGACGCCTCCCTGATGGAGTGGTTCGGCGCGTCCGTCACCTGCGTGCAGGGCGATCCGATGGCCTTCAAGGTCACCACCCCGATCGACATGACGCTGGCGCGCACGATCGTCGACGAAGCCGAACCGACAGTATTCGAGGTCCCTTCCACATGATCATCCCACGCACCGGAATCGCCTTCGACGCCCACCAGATCGAGGCGGGCAAACCCTGCTGGCTCGCCGGCCTGCTGTGGGAGGGGGTCGACGGCTGCGAGGGGCACTCCGACGGCGACGTCGTCGCCCACGCGCTCGTCGACGCCCTCCTCTCCGCGGCCAACCTCGGTGACCTGGGCTCCTTCGTCGGCGTCGGCCGGCCGGAGTACGACGGGGTCGCCGGGGAGCGCCTGCTGCGCGAGGTGCGGGAGCACCTCGACGCCCACGGCTTCACCATCGGCAACGCCGCCGCCCAGCTCGTGGGCCAGACCCCGAAGTTCGGCCCCCGCCGCGCCGAGGCGGAGGCCCACCTCAGCGCCGTCCTCGGCGCCCCGGTGAGCCTGTCCGCGACCACCACCGACCACATGGGCTTCACCGGTTCGGGTGAGGGGCGCGCCGCCGTGGCCACGGCGCTTGTGTATCAGGCGTAGGCCCGGGGTTTAAGCTGGGGCGCATGGAAATCCTCATCCGTGACACCCCTGCCGAGGTGGCCGACGCCGCCGCCGACATCGTCGCCGCCTACGTCCGCAAGACGAACCAGAACCCCGACCGTTCCTGCGTGCTGGGACTGGCCACCGGCTCCACCCCGGTGGCCACGTACCGCGAGCTCATCCGCCGCCACCGCGAGGAGGGGCTGAGCTTCGCGGGACTGACGGCGTTCTGCCTGGACGAGTACATCGGCCTGCCACGCGAGCACCAGGAGTCCTACTACCGTTTCATCCGCGACAACTTCACCGCGCACATCGACATCGCCGACGACGCCGTGAACTCCCCGGACGGCATGGACCCCCGGCCATGGAAGGCCGCCGAGCGCTACGACGCCGCCATCAAGGCCGCCGGCGGCATCGACGTCCAGATCCTGGGCATCGGCTCCAACGGCCACATCGGCTTCAACGAGCCGGGTTCCCCGCTGCGCGGCCGTACCCGCGTCGAGACGCTGCACCCGCAGACCATCCGCGACAACGCCCGCTTCTTCCAGGACGACGTCGAGGACGTCCCCACCCACGCCATCACCCAGGGCCTGGGCACCATCCTCGACGCCGACCACCTCGTGCTGCTGGCCACCGGCGAGAACAAGGCCTACGCCGTGCATTCCCTGGTCGAAGGCCCGATCACCACCTCGATTCCGGCCTCCATGCTCCAGCTGGCCGACAAGGCCACCGTCATCGTCGACGAGTCCGCCGCCTCCATGCTCCGCGAGCGCGAGTACTACCGTCACCGCGAGGAGCTGCGCCCGTCCTGGATGGGCCCGGACATGCGCCCGATCGAGGACTAGATGCTCGCGCGAATCACCGCCGGCGACCCGCGCGCCCCGCAGATTCTGCTGGTGCACGGCGTCGGCGACTGCGCGGCCGGCTTCGCCGAGCTTGTCGACGCCCTGTCTGCCACCCACCACGTAATCGCCGTCGACCAGCGCGGCCACGGGCATTCCCCGCGCTTCACCCGTTCCGGGCTGGCGGGCAACCCCTTCGCGCAGTTGCGGGATGACCTCATCACGGTCCTCGAGGGCCTCGACCGTCCCGTGGTGTGGGGCCACTCCATGGGCGGCGCCGTGGCCACCGAGGCCGCGATCGCCCGTCCCGAGCTGGTCTCCCGGCTCATCCTCGAGGACCCGGCCTGGGTGGACCGGCCGCCGGCGCAGACCGCGCGCATCGGCCGGGCGCGGGCCCGCTCCATCGACGAGGACCTCGCCGACCTGCCCGCCGCCCTGGCCCGCCAGCTGGCCCAGGGCTGGTCCTTCGTGGAGACCGCCGCCTGGGCCGCCGGCCGGACGCAGGTGCAGCGCGAGTTCGTGGAAACCGGGATTGTCTCGGCGGGGCGCGGGGTGGCGGCCAGCGTCGACAAGCTCGTGGCCTCCGGGGTGGACGCGCACGTGCTCACCGGCACCGGGATGACGTGCATCCTCGGCGCCCGCGGCGCGGAGGCCGTCCGGGCCGGGGGCCTGCGCGCCGAGGTCATCACGGGTGCCGAGCACTGCGTGCGGCGCACCCGGCCGTCGGAAACGCGGCGGGCCGTCTGGGTAGACTTGGGCGCGTGAGCCTACGAATCTATGACACCGCGACCCGGTCGACCCGTGACTTCGTCCCTCTCCGTGAAGGGCATGCCTCGATCTACCTGTGTGGTGCCACCCCGCAGGCCCAGCCGCACATCGGCCACCTGCGTTCCGGCGTGGCCTTCGACATCCTGCGTCGCTGGCTGCTCGCCACCGGCTATGACGTCGCGTTCGTCCGCAACGTCACCGACATCGACGACAAGATCCTGACCAAGGCCGCCGCCAACGACCGGCCCTGGTGGGAGTGGGTGGCCACCTACGAGCGGGAGTTCACGAAGGCCTACGACATGCTCGGCGTCCTGCCGCCGTCGACGGAGCCGCGCGCGACCGGCCACATGACGCAGATGGTCACCTACATCCAGCGCATCATGGACGCCGGCTTCGCCTACGAGTCCGGGGGCTCGGTCTACTTCGACGTCACGGCCTGGGCGCAGGCGGAGGGCTCCGACTACGGCTCGCTCTCCGGCAACCGGGTCGAGGAGATGGAGCAGGGCGAGAATCCTGCGGATTCCCGCGGTAAGAGAAGCCCCCAGGACTTCGCCCTGTGGAAGGCCGCCAAGCCGGGCGAGCCGACCTGGCCGACCCCCTGGGGCGAGGGCCGCCCCGGCTGGCACCTCGAGTGCTCCGCCATGGCGACCTGGTACCTCGGCGGCTCCTTCGACATCCACGGCGGCGGCCTGGACCTGCAGTTCCCGCACCACGAGAACGAGATCGCCCAGGCCCACGCGGCCGGCGACGGGTTCGCCAACTACTGGATGCACAACCACTGGGTGACCATGGCCGGCGAGAAGATGTCCAAGTCCCTGGGCAACGTCCTCTCCGTCCCGGAGCTGCTGAAAGTCGTTCGTCCGGTGGAACTGCGGTATTATCTCGGGTCGGCGCATTATCGCAGTGTGCTGGAGTACTCGCTGCCCGCACTGGAGGAGGCCGCGGCCGGCTACCGCCGGATCGAGGACTTCCTCAACCGGGCCGCCGACCTCGTCGGCGAGGTGCCCGCCGGCATGTGGACCGCGGAGTTCGAGGCCGCCATGGACGACGACATCGCCGTCCCGCGCGCCCTCGCTGAGATCCACAACGCCGTCCGCGCCGGAAACTCGGCGCTGGCGGCCAGGGACACGGCGAAGGTCGCCCAGATCGCCGAGGCCGTGCGCGCCATGACCGGCGTGCTGGGCATCGACCCCTTCTCCGACCAGTGGGCCGGCGCCGCCGACGGCGACGACGAAGCCACCACCCACGCACTCGACGTACTCATCCAGGCGGAACTGAACCGCCGCACCAACGCCCGGGCCGACAAGGACTGGGCCACCGCCGACGCCGTTCGCGACCGCCTCGCCGAGGCCGGCATCGACGTCACCGACACCCCCGACGGCCCGCAGTGGTCGCTCAAGTAAGGAAGAAGCACCCACATGGCAGGAACCGGAAACCCCAACGCCCGTAAGACCGACAAGAAGGGCATGATCAAGGGCTCCGGCGGCCAGCGCCGCCGCGGCCTCAAGGGCAAGGGCGCGACCCCGAAGGCCGAGGACCGCGTCTACCACGCGGCCCACAAGCGCAAGGTCGAGCGCCAGCGCCGCGACTCGGGCCGCCACACCCGTGACACCACCACCGAGCTGGTCGTCGGCCGCAACCCGGTCATCGAGTGCCTCCACGCCAAGGTCCCGGCCAACGCGCTCGTCGTCGCCCACGGCACCGGCAACGACGACCGTCTCTCCGAGGCCGTCGCCATCGCCAACTCCCGCGGCATCGCCATCCGCGAGGTCCCGCGCATCGAGCTCGACAACCTGGTCGGCAACACCCTGCACCAGGGCATCGGCCTGGAGATCCCGCCGTACAAGTACGCCGAGGTCCGCGAGCTCATCGAGAACGCCGCCGACCAGGCCACCCCGGGCATGTTCGTCGTCCTCGACAACATCACCGACCCGCGCAACCTCGGCGCGGTCATCCGCTCCGTCGCGGCCTTCGGCGGCAACGGCGTCATCATCCCGGAGCGCCGCTCCGCCTCGGTGACGGCGGTGGCCTGGCGCACCTCCGCGGGCACCGCGGCGCGCCTGCCGGTGGCCAAGGCGACGAACCTGACCCGCACGCTCAAGGAGTTCCAGCAGAACGGCTACCAGGTCGTCGGCCTGGACGCGGGCGGCGAGCACACGCTCGACACCTACGACGGCGGCACCGACCCGGTCGTCATCGTCGTCGGCTCCGAGGGCAAGGGCATCTCCCGCCTGGTGCGCGAGACCTGCGACGTCATCATGTCGATCCCGACCACCGACTGGGTCGAGTCGCTCAACGCCTCGGTCGCCGCGGGCGTGGTCCTCAGCGAGTTCGCGCGTCAGCGCCGCGTCGCCAAGTAGTCGCTCCCGCCGGCGCCCCTAATCCTGCGGCTCCACGTGGATGAATACGTCGGCGTCGGTGAACTCGGCCTCGACCGCCATCTCGAGCGCGTCGGTGAGGTTGTGCGCCTGCAGCAGTGAGATGTCCGCCGGCGCCTCCACGGTGAGGAAGATGTGGCGGTGGCGGCCCGAGGCGACGGTGCGGGTGTCGGTGACGCGCGCGCTGATCTCGGCGGTGAGTTCACCGGTGATGGCCTCGAGGCGGTCGATGTCCTCCGGTGGCATCGCCTGAGAGAGCAGGCCCGTCGACGAGTCGCGCAGCAGATGCCAGCCGGTGAACAGGATGTTGACGCCGACGGACAGCGCGATGGCCGCGTCGAGCCAGCTCCACCCGGTCAGCCACACCAGCACGATGCCGACGAGCACGCCGGCGGTGGTCCACACGTCGGTCATGAGGTGTCTGCCGTCGGCCTCCAGCGTGATGGAGCGGTGCGCGCGGCCCTGCCGGATGAGGAACACGCCGACGGCGAGGTTGACCAGTCCCGCCAGCACCGACAGCAGCAGACCGACGCCGACCGACTCCAGCGGCTGCGGGTTCAGCAGGCGGTTGACCGACGACCAGATGATGGAGACGGCGGCGACGAGGATCATCGCGCCCTCGACCAGCGCGGAGAAGTACTCCGCCTTGCCGTGCCCGAAGTGGTGGTTCTCGTCGGCCGGCCGGCCGGCGATGCTCAGCGCGATGATCGCCACGACCGCCGCGACCAGGTTCACGCCCGACTCCAGCGCGTCGGAGAGGAAGCCGACGGAGCCGGTCACCCAGGCCGCGCCGGCCTTGAGCGCCATCGTGACCAGCGCCGCGGCCACCGACAGGTACATGAAGCGGATCAGTAGCTGATATTGGGGGTCAATGTTCTTGGTGGCCACGGATCTCCTTTGAAACTGTGGATAACCCGGGTTGTCCACAGGGGCGGGCGGATGTGCCCGAGTCTAATGCCGGGTTCGGCTAGCGTGCGGGCCATGGCGCTTCTCGACAGCATCCGGCACCTCCAGCGGCACGGCATGGACCTGCTGCAGGAGGTCGTCGGGCTGTCGACCCCCGACCTCATGCGCCGCGGACTGCCCCGCTCCGTGGCTGCGTCCTGGCGGCGCGCCGCCGACACCTGGTTCGGCCCCACCCGCTCGCCCCGCAAACAGGCCGACGCCGTCCGCCTCGCCTGCCGCAACGGCCACTCCCTCGACACCCTGCGCATGATCGACAGGCACGCCCGCTCGCTTGTCGACGCCTCGGGCGCCTGGGCCCTGCGCCGCCAGCTGTGCGCCCTGTCCGGTACCTACGAGGACGTCGACAAGCAGGGCCGGGCCCGGGTCGCCGAGCTCAACGCCGCGCACGAGCCGGCGGCGCGCCGCTCGCTGAGCGTCAGCCACCGGCCCGCGCGACGCCAGTCGACGTTGCACTACACCGACGCCGAGCACGTCATCGCCGGGATCCGCGCCCAGCTGCGCGACGCCGACGACCCGGCCCGGGCCTTCCACGACCTTGTCCTGGGCGGCGGCGCGAACACCCCGCAGCTGAGCACCACCGCGATCATCGCGCTCGACGACCTCGACGAGATCCTCCGCGCCAACGACGGCGCCGGCGACACCCTCATCGGGCGCACCGACGGCTCGCGCATGACCGGCCGCGACTACGTGCAGGCGAAGTTCGCCGAACACGACTTCGCCGTCCTCGTCCACCCGCTGGAGGGCCCCGTCGACGCCTATCGCCTCGAGCGTTTCGCCAACGAGAAGCAGCGCCTCATGCTCGCCGCCGAGAACCCCGTCTGCCCGTGGGAGGGCTGCGGCAAACCCGCCGACAAATGCCAGGGCCACCACCTCGACGGGTGGGTCAACGGCGCCGAAACTAACGTCCGGGACATGTCGATGGCGTGCCGGTACCACAACGGCGTCAACGACGACGACCCCAACGCCCCACCGAGACGCGGCCGACTGGCCCGCATCGGCGGGCAGATCCACTGGTGCCCGCCGGGTGGCGGAAGGCCACGGCTGAACATGCACCCGACCGCGCGGCTCGGGGCGATGCGGATCATCTTACCGATTGACTTTCGATATGATCCGGTCGATGATCGATGGATGGCAACCGTAACTCGATTGGTCCTTCCGCTTCGCATTCTCCTCGCCGTGGTCTTTCTCGGCCTCCTCGTGGCTCAGTTCCTGTCCTTTCCCGGCGAATTCCGCTCCTCGCCCCCGTCAGATCCCTGGCGCTGGCCCCAGCTGGTCTTCTGGGAGGCGGCGGCGCTGTGCCTGCAGATCGTCATCATCTGCATCTGGCGGCTGCTCACCCTGATTCAGCAGGACCGGATCTTCACGGCGGAATCCCTCCGGTGGGTGGACGTGATCGTCTGGACCTTCCTGGGCGGGTGGTCGCTGCTCGCGTCCGTGAACGCGGCGTTGATCGTCCACATCTACCGCACCCCCGAGCTGCGTGATCCGGGCATGCCGATGATGCTCATCGGCATCACCCTGATTGGCGCGGTGCTCGTGCTGCTCATCGTCGTCATGCGCGAACTGCTGCGCCGGGCGGCGGAGCTGCGCACCGACCTCGCGGGGGTGATCTGATGGCGATCATCGTCCGACTCGACGTGGAACTGGCCAAGCGCAAACTCAGCGTCACGGAGTTCGCCGAGCGGGTCGGCATCACGCCGGCCAACGTTTCGGTGCTGAAGAACGGCCGTGCCAAGGCAATCCGCTTCGCCACCCTGGAAGCGATGTGCCGGGTCCTCGAGTGTCAGCCCGGTGACCTGCTGGAGTGGGTTCCCGAGGACGACGCGCCGTGAAGCGGCTGCTGGCGGTATCCGTGATACTGCTCGGCGTCGCCGCCGTGCTCTACGGCGGCTGGGACGACTCGCCCGGGCTGCAGGGCATCGGGGCGTTGCTGGTCCTGGGCGCGGCCGCCGTCAGTGGTGGTGCTCCTGCGCCATGCGCTCGCCGGCGCGGACCTCGTCGCGGCTGGTGCGGCGGCGCCGGGCCCCGCCGATGACGCGGGCGAGGAGGTAGATGGCGAAGGAGATCGAGGTCACCAGCACGCTGACCGGCAGGCCCGGCGCCAGCGAGAGGAGGAAGCCGCCGACCGCCGCCAGCTCGGCGAAGAGGATCGACCAGAACACCGCGCGCACCGGGGAGGAGGTGATCTCCGCCGCCGCCGCGCCCGGGGTGATCAGCAGCGCCATCACCAGCAGCGCACCGACGATCTGGACGGACTGCGCGCTGGCGAGGCCGACGAGTACCGCGAAGAGGATCGAGATCGCCCCGACGGGCACGCCCACGGCCCTGGCCATGGCCGGGTCGGCGGAGGCGAAGAGCATGGGGCGCCAGAAGATGACGACGGTGGCGACGACGATGAGGGTGACGATCGCCATCTGCCAGGTCGAACCGATCGAGATGCCGACGATCTGGCCGGTCAGCAGGCTCATCGCGGTCGAGGAATTGCCGGGGTAGAGGTGCAGGAACAGCACCGACAGCCCCATGCCGAAGCTCATCACCACGCCGATCGCGGAATCCTGCTGCCCCTTCATGCCCAGCACCGCCAGGACCACGGCGGCGACGATGGCGCCCACCACCGCGCCGAAGCCGACGTTGAGGCCGAAGAGCAGTGCGGCGGCCGCGCCCATCAGGGCCAGTTCGCTGGTGGCGTGGACGCTGAAGGACATCTGCCGCAGCACGATGAGGCTGGTCATCACGCCTGAGAGCAGGCCCAGGAGCGCGGAGGCGACGATCGCGTTCTGGACGAAGTCGACGCCGAGCAGGGCGACGGTGTCGGTGAGCAGCTGCGGCATCTAGATCACCACCAGTCGGCCGGCGACGCGGGCGACCTCGACGTCGGTTCCGTAGAGCCTGGACAGGACCTCCGAGGTCATGACCTCGTCGACGGTGCCGAGCATGTGCCCGTTCGGCGCCAGGTAGAGGACCTTGTCGACGACGTCCATGATCGGGTTGACGGAATGCGTGACGAAGAGGACGGACGTGCCGTGCTCGCGTCGGCGCGCGTCGAGCTTTTCGACGGCGTCCTGCTGGCGGGCGACGTCCAGCGACAGGAGGGGTTCGTCGGCGAGCAGAAGCTGCGGGTCGTTGGCCAGCGCCTGCGCCTGGCGGATGAGCTGCTGCTGGCCGCCGGAGAGCGTGCCGACGGCCTGGTCGGCGATGCCGGTCGCGCCGACGGCGGCCAGCAGCGCGTCGACCTCGGCGCGCGCCGGGCGGCGCCGTCTGAGCACGCCGTGGCCCAGGGACAGGCTGACCAGGTCGCGGGTGCGCATCGGCAGGTTGCGCGGAAACATGCGCTGCTGGGGGATGAACCCGACCCGGGCGTCGAGGTCCATCGAGCCATGCGTCAGCTGGCGCTGGCCGAGGATGACGTTGAGCAGCGTGGACTTGCCGGCGCCGTTGGGGCCGAGGACGGCGATGAATTCGCCGGGGCCGACCTCCAGGTTGAGGCCGGACCATAGGGGGTCGATGGCGGCGTCGTGGAAACGCAGGTGCATGGGTGCTTTCGGGGAAGGAGGAAATGGCTGTGCCGGCCACCCTGGGCAGGTGTGGCCGGTGCAGATGGGATTATTTTACTGCGCGGCGGCCGAAATTTCCTCGACCACCTGCCGGAAGTAGGTGAGGAAGTCGGTGCCGGCGGGCGGGGTCTCGCCGAGCTCGATGACGGTGACGCCGGCGTCCTCGGCGGCGGTGCGGATCCGGCCGGTGAGGTCGGTGGTGGTCTGCGGGTTGTAGATCAGCAGGTCGACCTCGCCGGCCTCGACGAGGTCGAGGAACGCGGCCAGGTCGGCGGCGGTCGGCTCGCCCTCGTTGAGCTGGGTCTGGCGGTAGCCGGCCGGGGTGACGTCGGTCATCGGGGAATCGTCGATGATGTAGTCGGCGATGGTCTCGGTCTGTGCGACGCGCAGGGGCGGCAGGGCCTCGATCCTGGTCTTGAGTTCGGCCATGTCGGCGACGACCGCGGAGGCGTCGCCGCCCACGGTGCCGGCGATGTCCTCGGCGACGAGGGTGACGGCGTCGGTGTCGTACCAGATGTGTTCGTTGCCGTCGACGGTGTCGAGGCCGCCCTCGACGCTGTGGCCGTGGTCGGCGTGCTCGTCCTCGGCGGGGGGCTCGTCCGCGTGCTCGTCCTCGGCGTCGTGGCCGTGGCCGTCGACGAGCGGGAGGGCGTGGACGATCTTGTCCTGGTCGACGACCTGGTAGAGCCAGGAGTCGTAGCCGCCGCCGTTGGCGACGACGACGTCCGCGGAGGCGGCGCGGGCCAGGTCGGCGGCGGAGGGTTCGAAGCTGTGCGGGTCGACGTTGGCGTCGCCGACGATGGCGCTGACGTCCGCGTCCGGGGCGACGGCCTGGGCGACGTCCGCCCAGATGGCGGTGGAGGCGACGATGGTGGCGGCGCCGGCCGTGCCTTCGGCGTCCCCGGCGGCCCCGGTGGCGGGGGAGCAGCTGGCGAGCAGGAGCGCGGCGGCGGTCACGGCGGCGAGGGTGGCGGTGCGGGGCGTCGGAGTCATGATCCTAATCAACCCCTATTGAAAACAGTTGTCAACTTGAAAATGTGTTGAAAACGGGGCCTCCGGTAGATTGACCCGCATGACACCACCCCGAGCGCCCCGCCGCGGAACACTGGCGTCGTTGGCCGCTGAACTGGGCGTGTCCCGCACGACGGTCTCCAACGCGTACAACCGGCCCGATCAGCTCTCGGACGCGCTGCGGGAGAGGATCCTCGCCGCCGCGGCCGCCCGGGGTTACCCGGGGCCGGATCCGACCGCGCGTTCCCTGCGCACCCGGCGGGTCGGCGCGATCGGGGTGCTGATGACCGAGCATCTGGCCTACGCCTTCGAGGACCTGGCCTCGGTGGATTTTCTCGCCGGCCTGGCGGAGTCCTCCTACGGCACGGACAACATGCTCACGCTCGTCCCGGTCGGCCCGGAGGGGCCGGGTCGGGCGAGCCCGCTGATCTCGCGGGCGGTGGTCGACGGGTTCATCGTCTACTCCGTTGCCGCCGACGAGCCCAACCTCACCGCCGTGCGCAGTTCCGGACTGCCGACGGTCATCTGCGACCAGCCCTACGATGTCGCGGATCTGCCCTACGTGGGCATCGACGACGAGGCGGCCATCCGCCCCGCCGCCCGCGCGCTCCTCGACGCCGGGCACCGCCGCATCGGCGTCCTCGGCAAGCGCCTGACCCGCGTCCGCCACGACGGCCCGGTGCGTGACCTGGACGGGGCGACGCTGCACGTGCAGCGCGGCCGCATCCGCGGGGCACTGGCCGAGCTCGCCGCGGGCGGCCTCGACCCCGCCGCGGTCCCGGTCGTCGTGCGCCACCACAACGACCACGCCACCGCCGTCGACGGGGCCCGCGAATTGCTGGAGTCGAACCCGGATCTGACCGCGGTGCTGTGCACGACGGACTCCATGGCTTTCGGGGTCCTCGACTACGCGCGTTCGCGCGGCTGGTCGGTGCCCGGGGATCTCTCGGTCACCGGCTTCGACGGCGTCGACCTGGCGCTCACCCGCGGTCTGACCACCGTCGTTCAGCCGAACAAGGCCAAGGGGGCGGAGGCCGGGGCGCTGCTGGGCACGCTTGTCGACGCCCGCGTGGCCGACCAGCCGGCCCCGCGGCCGCCGCAGCGCACGCTGCTGCCGACCACGTTCCACCCGGGCACGACGGTCAGCGCGCCGCGCGGGCGGTGAACAGCTCCTGCAGGAAGTCGGTGACGCCGGCCCCGAACTCGACGCGCCGGGTGGCCAGGGTCTCGCCGGGGCCGACCTTGACGCCGAGATCGCCGGGGCCCAGCGCGGCGAAGCCGTTCTCGTCGGTGACGTCGTCGCCGATGAAGACCGTCGCCGTGGCCCCGACCTGCGCGCGCTTGGCGGCGATCCAGTCGCCCTTGGTGACCCGCGCGGCCGAGAATTCCACGATGTTCTTGCCGCCGGCCACGGTGGTGCCCGCCGGATCGACCGCGCGGGCGGCCGCCAGGGCGGCCTCGGCGGCGGCGGGGTCGGCGTCGGCAAGCGGGGCGACGTGGAAGACCCGCTGGAAGGGCTTCTCCTCGACGTAGGCGCCCTCGATGCCGAGGGCGCCCAGGCGCGCGCCGACGAGGTCGAGGCGGGCGCGCATGTCCCCGGTGAGCTCGACGCCGTGCTCGCCCTCGGCCCCGTGGGAGCCGGCGAGGGTGACCGGGGCGCGCAGCGGGCAGACGCTCTTCAGATCCTCGAGGCCGCGGCCGGAGAGCACCGCGACGGTGGTGTCCGGAAGCTGCGCCAGCCGGTCCAGCACCTCGCAGGCGGCGAGGTTGACCGGCACCTTCGACGGGTCGGGCACGATGCCGGCCAGGGTGCCGTCGAAGTCGGCGACGATCAGGAGGCGGTCGGTTCTCGCGAGCTGCATGCGCTCCACTCTAGCTAGCGGGTGGCCAGGCGCAGCGCGGGGCGGTCCACGACGTCCCCGCGCAGGGTCAGCACCATTTCGGCGGGGGAGACGGCCTCGATGTCGAAGGTCGCGCCCTCGGTGAGCAGGCCCGTCATGTGTTCGTGGGCCCAGGCGCGGGTTCCCTCGCAGGCCACGCCCGCCTCGCCCGGATCGGGGATGCCCACGTCGCTGAAGACGACGGCCTCGGCCTCGTCGGCGGGCACGGGGGCGGAGTCGGGGTCCCGGCCGGCCAGGAAGGTCGCCTCGGCCTGGATGGGTGCGCAACCGGTTGAACCGGTCGCGCTGGACTCGCCGAAGACGAGCTGGACGGCGCCGGCGGCGGAACCCGAGACCGTCGACGGCGCCTCGGGCGTCGTGTAGATGTCGGTGACCTGCCAGGTCTGGCCGATCAGCGAGCCCTCCACCGGGGCGGGGTCCGGGGCGCAGGCGCTGAGCACGATGGCCGCGGCGAGCAGGACGAGCGGGCGCCTCATCGGCCGGCCTCGCGCATGCAGTCCAGGAAGCTGCCCGCCCACAGATCGACGTCATGGGCGGTGACCTGCTCGTACATGGCGGTCATGCGCTCGGCCATCGCCTCCGGCTCCCACTGGAAACCGCGCACCGCGCCCAGCAGCGCGCGCTTGATCGAGTCGATGTCGAAGGGGTTGCACAGGTGGGCCTGGTGCAGCTCGACGCCGGCGCCCGCGAACTCGGAGAGCACCAGCGCGCCGGAGCCGTCGCCGTGGCAGGCCACGTACTCCTTGGCCACCAGGTTCATGCCGTCCTTGAAGGGGGTGACCACCATGACGTCGGCGAGGCGGTAGTAGTGCTGCAGCTGCTGCTTCGGCAGGGAGCGGTGGAAATAGTGCACCACCGGGCGGCTGATCGTGCCGAAGGTGCCGTTGATGCGGCCGACGGCCTCCTCGACGGCGGAGCGCGTGCGTCGATAATGCTCGAGCCGCTCCCGGGAGGGCGTCGCGATCTGCACCAGCACCGCGTCCTCGGGGGCGAGCGAGCCGGACGCCAGCAGCTCCTCGAAGGCCAGCAGTCGCTGGAGGATGCCCTTGGTGTAGTCGAGGCGGTCGACGCCGAGCAGCACCGTGGCGGGATGGCCCAGCTCCGCGCGGAGCTTCTCGACGGCCGCGTCGTCGGCGGCGCCCAGCGTCGCCGGGTCGATCGAGATCGGGAAGGCGCCGACGCCGACGCTGCGCCCGTCCGAGGCGGTGATGCGCGCCCCGACGCGGCGGGTGGCCGGCGTGCCCTCGACGATGAGGGTGTCGGGCTGGCCGATGCGCGACCCGAGCGGGCCCGCGACCTGGGAGACCAGCTCCAGGAAATTGGCCACGTAGGATTCCAGGTGGAACCCGATCAGGTCCGCGCCCAGCAGCCCCCGGACGATCTCCTCGCGCCACGGCAGCTGCCGGAACAGATCCGCGCCGGGGAAGGGGATGTGCAGGAAGAAGCCGATGGTCAGGTCCGGGCGGGTCTGCCGCAGGATGCCTGGCACCAGCAGCAGCTGGTAGTCCTGGACCCACACCGTCGCCCCCGGGGCGGCGACCTTGTCGACCTCCGCCGCGAAACGCTCGTTGACGTCGCGGTAGACCTCCCACCACGCCCGCTCGTAGTGGGGCGTGACGATGAGGTCATGGAACAGGGGCCACAGGGTCGCGTTGGAGAAGCCCTCGTAGAACGCCTCGTAGTCCGCCGCCGTCAGCGGCACCGGGTGCAGGAGCACCCCGCCCTCGGTGTGGAAGGGCTCCGGGGCGGCGTCGGCCACCCCCGGCCAGCCAACCCAGCAGCCGGAATGTTTCTCCAGGACAGGCGAGAGCGCGGCCACCAGGCCGCCCGGCGAGGGGGACCAGGTCTGGGTGCCGTCCGCCGCGGTGCTCAGATCCACCGGCAGGCGGTTGGCCACCACCACAAAATCGTTGTCGCCGCTCATGGAGAACTAGGTGGTCTTCTTCGTGGTCTTCTTGGCGGCGGCCTTTTTGGCCGTCGTCTTCTTGGCGGTGGTCTTCTTCGTGGTCTTCTTTGCGGCGGCCTTCTTGGTCGTCTTCTTCGCGGCGGCCTTCGTGGCCGGCTTCTCCTCCTCGGCGGGGCCGAGCTCCTCGGCGACGTACTTGTAGACCAGGCCCTCCGGCTCGACGCCGAGCATGCTCATCAGCGTCACGCCGTCGAAGTAGTCCTCGGAGAAGGTGGCGACCACCGCACGCGCGTTCTGGGCGATCTCGGCCTCGATGGACTCGATCTCTTCCTGGGTCGGGCGAGTGTCGTAGATCTTGGGCGGCACGTTTTCCTCCTGCGTGATCGGGGGCGGCGACGCGGTGAACGCATGGCGTCACGGCGATAGGCCACACTTACAGGTAGGCCAGTCTACGCTACCGCTGGCCGCTCCGACGCACCCGGCGGTAGCTGCGGGGCGACTTGCGGAAGGTGGGCCGGCGCCTGGCCCGGAACGCGGCGTAGGGGTGGAAGCGGGCCGGTCGGCGCAGCTTGCGCGCGATCCACTCGCCGAGGACCACGCCGGCGGCCAGCGCGCCGGCCGTGGCCAGCGCGATGAACAGGTTGGTGAAGCCGACGAGCATCTGATCGTTGAGCAGGGCGTACATCGAGCGGTAGAGCATGAGTCCGGGCAGCATCGGCGTGATGCCGGAGATCGCGATGACGACCGGCGGAATGAGGAAGCGGCGGGCCAGTAGGCCGCCGGCGAGGCCGATGATGGTCGCGGTGAAGGCGGCGGAGGCCACGTCGCCCATCCCGATCGGCCGGAAGAGGAGGTGGTAGAAGCTCATTCCGGTGATGGCGGAGAGCCCGGAGATGCCGACGGCGGAACGTTCGGCGAACATGGCGATCGCGAAGCCGGCGGAGATGACCCCTGCGCCGAGGATTTTGACCACGGCCGAGGCGAAGTTCGCCGGCGCCTGCGTCTCCATCGGCGGCAGCGGCATGGCCACGACGTCGGAGATCTGGATGCCCAGCGCGACGCCCGCCACGATGCCCGCGGTCAGCAGCATCGTCTCGAAGAAGCGGGCCGAGCCGGTCACCGAGGCGCCCATGATGCCGTCCTGCAGCGACTGCACCAGGGACAGGCCGGCCACCAGCACGATGATGCCGGAGGCGATGATCTGGCTCGGCGAGATCTCGACGCCGAAGGAGCCGGCGAAGGCGTAGGTCACCGCGGCGGGGACCGTGGCGATGACCCCGCCCAGGATCTGCTGGAAGAACACCGGCAGGCCGTTGCGCCCCAGCAGCGTGTTCGCGGCGATGATCACCATGCTCAGCAGCCAGGCGGTGACGATGGCGACGAGCCCGCCGCCGAGCATGAAGGCGACGCCGCCGCCGAGCATCCCCCAGCCCCAGATGGCCTTCTTCATGCCGTAGTTGGCCGGCTTCGCCCGCAGCTCGTTGAGGATCTGCTCGGCCACGGCGGGCGGGGTGGCGCCGGCCCGGATGGAGCGGATGAGGCGGTCGACCTCGGTGAGTTTGGAGAAGTCGGTGTCCAGGCCGCGGGTCACCCAGAACACGGTGATCGGCTGGCGGCGCTCTTGGCCGATGGTGGTGAACATCGTGATGGTGTTCTTGGTGATGTCGATGTGCACGTAGTGCAGGCCGTAGGCCGTCGTCACGGTGTGCATCTGCGCCGCGGCGTCACGGTTGGCGGTGCCGGAGGCGAGCAGGATGTCGCCGATTCGGGCGGCGATCTCCATCACGCCGGCGACCTGGCTGGCGTCGGTGAGGTCGATCGGGGCCAGCGGCGACGGCGGCGGGGCGGCGCGGGCGGAGTCGATGGTCGCGATGCGTCCGGACACGCCGAGAAGGGAGCGCAGCGTGTCAGTCCATGGGGCCACCGATGCTCTCCTCCCGTCGGGTGTGTTGGTGAAACGATAGCGCGTCGGCAAGCGCGCCGCCCACCCGCATCCTGGGGTGGCGCACTACTCCCTAGCTTTAATTTTGGTCGACCGATAGGTGAGAGCCGGTTTCGGGCGTACACTGGGCAACCGACAACGGACAACCAACCCCCCTGGAGGTAAAGATCATGGCAGAGGCAAAGATCAGGGCCGCGATCGTCGGCTACGGCAACCTGGGCAGGTCCGCGGAGAAGCTGCTCGCCCAGGCCCCGGATATGGAGCTGGTCGGCGTGTTCTCGCGCCGTGACTCCCTCGACACCGACGCCCCGGTGTGGTCCACCGACGACTTCGCCGCCAAGGCCGAGGCCAAGGAATTCGACGTGGCGCTGCTGTGCCTGGGTTCCGCCACCGACATGCCCTCCCTGGCCCCGGAATACGCCAAGCACGCCAGCACCGTCGACACCTACGACAACCACAACGACGTCCCGCGCCACTACGAGGCCATGGACGCCGCCGCCAAGGCCGCCGGCACCGTCGCCATCGTCTCCACCGGCTGGGACCCGGGCATGTTCTCCCTCAACCGCGTCTACGCCCAGGCCCTGCTGCCGGGCGGCGAGCAGCGCACCTTCTGGGGCCCGGGCCTGTCCCAGGGCCACTCCGACGCCGTCCGTCGCGTCGAGGGAGTCAAGAAGGGCGTCCAGTACACCCTCCCGGACGAAACCGCCCTGGACAAGGCCCGCAACCGCCAGGCCGCCGACCTGACCGGCTACAACACCCATGCCCGCCAGGTCTTCATCGTCCTGGAGGAGGGCGCCGACGCCGAGGCCATCAAGAAGGAGATCCGCGAGATGCCGGACTACTTCGCCCCCTACGAGAACGTCGAGATCAACGTCATCGACGAGGAGACCTTCGACGCCGAGCACACCGGCATGCCCCACGGTGGCCACGTCATCACCGCGGGCGACACCGGCGGCTTCAACCACACCATCGAGTACGTCCTGAAGCTGGAGCGCAACCCGGACTTCACCGCGGCCGTCCAGATCGCCTACGCGCGCGCGGCGCACCGCCTGAAGGAACAGGGCCAGTCCGGCGCCTTCACGGTCCTCGAGGTCGCCCCCTACCTGATCAGCCCGACCCCGCTGACGGACCTGATCGCCCGGGACGTGTAATTCACGCCCCTGTGACGGTCTCCGTTATTATTGGAACCCGGTCCCCGTGACCGGCGTTTCCGCTGGAGTGGCGCAATTGGTAGCGCAACGCACTTGTAATGCGTAGGTTGCGAGTTCGAGTCTCGTCTCCAGCTCTTCCATCCCCGGGGCAGGCGTTACTGGCCCGGGGATTTCGCTTGCCGACGCCCGGCGTCCCCGCCGCTTAGGCCATGCCGTTCTTGCGGGCGAGTTCGGCCGCCGTGCGCGCGCCCCGGGTCCAGGGCATGCCGTGGCCGGGCAGGACCCGCCGGGCGTCGGTCTCGGCGATCGCGTCGAGCGAGGCCAGCGCCCGGGATTCGTCGGCCGTCGCGGCGCCGGCCACGAGCCGGGGTCCGCGCCGCGCGGTGTAGGGGTCCAGCGTCACCAGGGCGTCGCCGGTGATCACGGCGTCACGCTCCGGCAGGTGCAGCGCGACGTGGCCGTGGGTGTGCCCGGGCGTGGCGATCACCCTGGGCCGGCCGGGCACGTCGAGTTCGGCGTCGACCTGCAGCGGCCGGACGTCGTCGAGGCCCCGGACGAACGGCATGCCGGCCGCCAGCATGGAGCCCAGCAGCGGGACCGCCCGCGGGTGGCGCAGCGGATAGGGCGCGATGGGGTTCTCGTGCGCGTACCGGAACGGGTGGGCGGCGAGTTCGTGGTCGGCGCTGTGGGCGTAGACCGGCAGGCCGAGCTGTCTCACCAGACGCCGGGCCATGCCGACGTGGTCGAAGTGCGCGTGGGTGAGCACGAGGGCGCGGATGTCCTCCATCCGGTGACCGAGGGACTGCACCCCCTCCGTCAGGTGCCGCCAGGCGCCGGGAAGGCCGGCGTCGACGAGCGTGAGCCCGTCGCCGTCCTGGTCCTCGATCAGCCAGCAGTTGACGTTGCCGTGCTGGAGCAGGTGAACGCCGTCGGTGACGTCGGTGATCAGCATGTGAACCTCCGTAGGGGGTGGGGTGGCCGCCGACCCTACCTGCCTTCGCCGGGTCCGGGCGGGCGCCCGGGGCGAATTCTTTCCCGTCGGCGGGGCGATGAACTGCGCGTTCGGGCGTGGGGCGGGCCCTCCCGGGGCGGGGCGCAACGAATAAAAAGATTTTTATCTAGGCTCGGCGGGAGTGGCCCCCACTGTAACCGGGGTCACCTTCCGAAAGCTCGAGACCATCGCGATCGATTCCTGGAAGGAGTCGGACATGACCTCATCCGCCGACAAGAAGCATCAGGACGCGGCCCACGTCGTTCCGGGCGCGCCCAATTCCATCACCCCGCAGGTCGAGGAACCGACCACCCCGACCGACCCTGCCCCGCCGAAGCCGGACCAGAGCGGGCCGACCCCGCACACGCCGACCGGGAAGAAGCTCCCCGTCGAGCAGGAGGACCTCGCCCAGCAGGGCAGGTTCCTCACCACCGCGCAGGGCGCCCGCCTGGCCGAGACCGACCACTCGCTGCGTGCCGGTGAGCGAGGCCCGGTGCTGCTGCAGGATCACCACCTGCGCGAGAAGATCACGCATTTCGACCACGAGCGCATTCCCGAGCGCGTCGTCCATGCCCGTGGCGCGGCGGCCCACGGCACCTTCGTCGCCAACGGGGCGGCCACGTCCGTGTCCAAGGCCGGGGTGTTCGAGAAGGGCCGGGAGACCGAGGTCTTCGTCCGCTTCTCGACGGTCCTCGGCAGCCGCGGCTCCATGGACACCGCCCGTGACACCCGTGGTTTCGCCACCAAGTTCTACACCGATGAGGGCGTCTGGGACCTGGTGGGCAACAACATCCCGGTGTTCTTCATCCAGGACGCCATCAAGTTCCCGGACGTCATCCACGCCTCCAAGCCGCACCCGGACCGGGAGATCCCGCAGGCCCAGAGCGCGCACGACACCTTCTGGGACTTCATCTCCCTGCACACCGAGGCGGTCCACCACACGCTGTGGAACATGTCCGACCGCGGGATCCCCCGGTCGCTGCGCATGATGGAGGGCTTCGGCGTCAACACCTACCGCATGATCAACGCCGAGGGGCAGTCCAGCCTGGTGAAGTTCCACTGGAAGCCGAAGCTGGGCGTGCACTCCCAGGTCTGGGAGGAGGCGCAGATCACCGGCGGCGCCGACCCGGACTTCCACCGCCGCGATCTCGCCGACGCCATCGAATCCGGCGCCTACCCCCAGTGGGACCTGGGTCTGCAGGTCTTCCCCGACGACGGGGAGGCGATGTTCGAGGGCATCGACCTGCTCGACGACACCAAGCTGATTCCCGAGGAGATCGCCCCGGTGCACATCGTGGGCACCATGACCCTCAACCGCAACCCCTCCAACTACTTCGCGGAGACCGAGCAGGTCGCCTTCCACCCGGGTCACCTGGTGCCCGGCATCGACGTCTCCGAGGATCCGATGCTGCAGGGCCGGCTCTTCTCCTACCTGGACACCCAGCTGACCCGCCTGGGCGGGCCGAACTTCAACCAGATCCCCATCAACCGCCCGCACACGGACGTCAACGACATGTTCCGCGACGGCTTCCACCAGACCGCGGTGCACAAGGGGGTGGCCCCCTACCACCCGAATTCCCTCGACGGGGGCTGCCCGTTCCTGGCCGGTGCCGAGGACGCGCCGCTCATCGACGTCCCCGCCGAGATTCGACAGGGCCAGATCACCCGCAAGAAGCCGGCGTCCTTCGACGACCACTTCTCCCAGCCGCGCATGTTCTGGCTGAGCCTGAGCGAGGTGGAACAGGAACACCTCGCCGACGCCATCAGCTTCGAGCTGGGCAAGTGCTACGAGCAGGCCGTCAAGGAGCGCACCGTCGCGGTCCTCGCCAACGTCGATCAGACGCTCGCCGCCACCGTCGCGGGCAACCTCGGGCTGCCCGCGCCCGAGCCGGTGGAGCTTGCCGACGTGGAGCCCAGCCCCGCGCTCTCGCAGCTGCGCGGGACGTGGCCCCTCGACGGTCGCCAGGTCGGCATCCTCGCCACCGAGAACTCGCCGGCCGGGGAGATCGGCGAGCTCGTGTCCGCCGTCTTCGACGCGGGCATGGTGCCGCTGGTCATCTCCACCCGTGGCGGCAAGCTCGCCGACTCCGAGGTCGACGTGTCCCGCACCTACCTCACCGCCCGCTCCATCGAGTTCGACGCGCTCATCGTCGCCGACGTTCCCCCGGTGGCCGCGGCGCGGGTGCTTCTCGACGAGGCCTTCCGCCACCACAAGGCCATCGCCCTGCGCGAGGACGCGCGCGCGGCCGTGGCGGCCGCCGGCGTCGACCTCGATGCCGACGGCGTGGTGGACGGCGCGACGCTGCCGGCGCTGCTGGACGAGGTCAAGGACCTCCTGGCCGCGCACCGTGTCTGGACCCGCGAGGTCCCGGCGCAGGCCTGAGACGGAGGCGTGCCCGCCTAGCGGCGGGCGCGCCCGCCCCGGGCGAGCAGCCACAGCAGCAGCGCCACCTCCCCGACGAAGGAGACGCCGGAGACCTCCACGCCCAGCGGGAGCAGCGCATCGACGAGGTAGCCGGCGCCGGCGAGGAACACCAGCGCGGCGATGAGGCGTGGCACGACGGTGCGCCACCCGAGCACGCCCACGGCGAGCAGGTGCAGCCCGAAGACGCCGAGGCTGGGTTCCCAGATCCGCTCGAAAGTGTCGACCTCCCCGCGCAGGAGGAAGCCCACGGCCACGGTGAAGACCGTCGCATAGAGCAGCCGCAGCCCCGCCGCTGCCACGGCGAGCGGGCCGCCGCCGGGGGAGAGGACGTCGGAGAGCGTGACCGCCACCACGACGTCGAGCAGGACGACGACGGCCAGCAGCAGGCCGGCCGCCGTCGTGTGCCCGGCGGGGAGGGCGAGGAAGACCGCCAGGGGCGCGAGCACCGCCATGAGGGCAAGACCGGCGCCGGCGGTCAGGGCGGTGGCACGCGCTGTCGTCATGGGTGAAATCCTATTCCGGTGGCACGGCTTGCGCTTGACGTCGCGGCAACTGCCACGATGGTGCCCATGAGCGATCACACGATCGGCGAGGCCGCCGACATCCTCAAGGTCACCACCCGCACCCTGCGGCACTGGGACTCGATCGGGCTGCTGACCCCGAGCCGGCGCACCACTGCCGACCACCGCCTCTACAGCGACGAGGACCTGGCGGTGGGCGCGCGGATCCTCATCTACCGCGGCGCCGGAATGGCGCTGGCGGACATCACGCGGGTGCTTGCCGAGCCAGCCAGCGCCCGCGAACACCTCACACGCCAGCGGCGGCTGATCAGCGAGAAGATCGCCCGGCTGCGCCGCATGAACGACACCATCGACATCCTGCTGGAGGAAAACATGAGCACCGAACACACCGTCGACGCCTTCGGCGACGACTGGCCCGGTTACGCGGAGGAGGCCGAGGCCCGCTGGGGCGGCACGCCGGAGTGGGACGAGTCGCAGCGGCGGGCCCGGGGATTCACGGCGGGGGACCGGGAGGCGTTCCGGCGTCGGCAAGCCGAGTTCGTGGAACTGCTGGCCGACGCCGCGGCGCGCGGGGTCGCGCCGGGCACGGCGGAGGCGGCAGCGCTCGTCGACAAGCACCTGGCCTCCATCGAGGGCTTCTACGAACTGAACCGGGACCGGCAGGTGATCCTGGCGCGCATGTACGCCGCCGACGAGCGCTTCGACGCGGCCTATCGCGGGCACGGCGCCTATCTCAAGGAGCTCGTCGACGCGCAGGCGCGCGCGGAGGGGATCGATCCGGGGAATGCGAACTGGTGAGCGCACAGCAAACTAACAGGGAAGGGTAAGCGGGGAAGGAGAGGACTCCTGTTAACTGGAAGGGGTTAACGCCACCCCTTTCGGAAAGACGGACTCAGAAACCACATGGACAACACGAATGATCGCGCAGCCAATTCCCCGGTGAAGGTGCTCGTCGTCGACGACGAGCCCAACATCGTCGAGCTGCTGACCGTCAGCCTGAAGTTCCAGGAGTTTGAGGTCGCCAGCGCCACGTCCGGCCAGGAGGCGCTCGAGATCGCCCGCCAGTTCCGGCCGGACGCCTTCATCCTCGACGTGATGATGCCGGGAATGGACGGTTTCGAGCTGCTGGGCAAGCTCCGCGAGGAGGGCATGGACGGCCCGGTCCTGTACCTGACGGCCAAGGACGCCGTGGAGGACCGCATCCACGGACTGACCATCGGAGCGGACGACTACGTGACCAAGCCCTTCTCGCTGGAGGAGGTCATCACCAGGCTGCGCGTCATCCTGCGCCGCGGCCACGTCGCCTCCAGCGGCACCGAAGACGCCACCCTGCGCTACGCGGACCTCACCCTCAATGACGAGACCCACGAGGTCACCAAGGCCGGCGAGATCATCGAGCTCTCGCCGACCGAGTTCAACCTCCTGCGCTACCTCATGCTCAACGCCGAGGTGGTGCTGTCCAAGGCCAAGATCCTCGACAACGTCTGGCACTACGATTTCGGCGGCGACGGCAACGTGGTCGAGTCCTACATCTCCTACCTGCGCCGCAAGGTCGACACCGGCGACGTGCCCCTGATCCACACTGTCCGCGGCGTCGGTTACGTCCTGCGCACCCCGCGCCAGTAGCCCGGGACTGAACTAGGTGCCGAACACCCCTCATCCCGTCCGCGGCCCCCGGCTGATTCACAGCCGGGCGCTGCCCCTGCGCGTCTGGTTGGTCATCGTGCTCGTCGCCGTGTCCTCGATCGGCTTGCTGGGCAGCTCGCTGGCGGTCCATTACGCGATGCGCGGCGTGCTCATGGAGCAGGTCGACGAGGAGCTGCGCAGCTCGGCCGTCGGCTGGACCCAGAACCCCGAGATCTACCAGTCCGGGGTGGTGCGCCCGCCGACGCAGTTCTCCGTCGTCGCCATCACCCCGGAGGGGCTGGCCAGCTTCCTCTATGACGACGGTTCCCGCCCCGACTTCACCGAACTCGAGGTCGGGGCTCCCCCGCAGACCGTGGGCTCGCTGCCGGGTTCCGCCTCCAACGACCAGTGGCGCGCGATGGGGGCGGTCAACGAGTCCGGCGTGATCATCATCGTCGGCAAGAACCTCTCCTCCCAGCGCCAGCTGCTCGGCGGCCTGTCCGCGGTGCAGCTGACGATCAGCGCGATCGCCCTGGTGGTGATGGCGCTGATCGGCGCCGGCTTCATCCGCCGCGCGCTGCAGCCGCTGCGCGAGGTGGAACGCACCGCCCAGGCGATCTCCGCCGGCGAGATCCACCGACGGGTGCCCTACTGGTCCCCGGACACCGAGGTCGGCCAGCTGTCGATGTCCATCAACATCATGCTGGCGAGGCTGCAGGAGTCCCTGGAGTCGGCGAAGAACTCGGCGCACATCGCCCGCGACAAGGAGGCCCAGATGCGCCGTTTCGTCGGCGACGCCTCCCACGAGCTGCGCACCCCGCTGACCAGCGTCCGCGGCTACGTCGAGCTCTACCGATCCGGCGCCACCAAAGACGTCGACCTGGTCATGGACCGCATCGACGCCGAATCGGGCCGGATGAAGCTGCTGGTCGAGGATCTGCTGGCCCTGACCCGCGCGGAAGGCTCCCGACTGGAGAAGACCAGCGTCGACCTGCTGGAGCTGACCCTGTCGGCGGCCGCGTCCGGCCGGGCGGCGTGGCCGGGGCGTGGCATCGAGGTCGTCAACGACACCTCCGGCATCCCCATCGTCAACGGTGACCCGGACCGGCTCCACCAGGTGATCACCAACCTCATCAACAACGGTCTCAAGCACGGCGGCGAGGAGGCGAGCGTGACCATCCGACTGCACCGCGACCCCGCCGAACCGGGCCGCGAGCTCATCGACGTCATCGACGACGGCGGGGGCATGAGCGAGGAGACCGCCTCACACATCTTCGAGCGCTTCTACCGCGCGGACTCCTCACGCTTCCGGGGCACCGGCGGCTCCGGGCTCGGCCTGGCCATCGTCCGCTCCCTCGTGGAGATGCACGACGGCACCGTCAAGGTGGCCTCGAAGGAGGGGGAGGGCACGACCTTCCGCATCAGCCTGCCGCAGAAGATGGGCCCGCGCCCCAGCCTGCCGGACGGCGGCGAGGCCCAGGCAACGGGCGACCACGCCGTGACGGGGGAGCCGGAGCAGGAGGAGGCGGACGCCTCCCGCCGGGGCTGACCCCCGGGGTCAGGGGTTCGGGCGGCCGTCCGCGTCGACGTCGAGCAGTTCCCGCAGCCGCTCGGCGGCCTCGTCCATCGCGGCCGGATCGGTCTCGTCGGGGCGCATCGCGGTGGCCAGGTTGTATCCGGACATGTCGTTGGCCGGGAAGACGTGGATGTGCGCGTGCGGGACCTCGAAGCCGGCGAGGAGGTAGCCGGCGCGCTCGGAGCCGAAGGCCTCGATGACGGCGCGGCCGACCTGCTGGGCCACCTCGTTCATCTGGGCCCACAGCTCCGGGTCGATGTCGGTCCATTTGTCGATCTCCTTGACCGGGACGATCAGCGTGTGACCGTAGGCGACCGGTTCGATCGACAGGAACGCGACCACCGTGTCATCGCGGTAGATGAAACGACCCGGCAGCTCACCGGAGATGATCTTCGTGAAGACGCTACTCATGGTTCCCCAGCGTACCCAAGTACCTGCTCTTTTCCAGCGGGCCTCCGGCTGATCCGTTCGGGCCTCCCGGCAGGTCGGTAGGCTGAGGGGCATGCGCATTCTCGTCATCGGCTCGGGCGGCCGCGAACACGCCCTTCTCACCGGCCTGGCCAAGGACCCGTCCGTGACCGACCTCCACGTCGTCCCGGGAAACGACGGCATGACCAAGGTCGCCACCTGCCACCCGGAGGCGGGCGCCGTCGATGATCCGGCCGCCATGGTCGCCGTGGCCGAGCAGGTCGGGGCCGATCTCGTCGTCATCGGGCCGGAAATCCCGCTCGTCGCCGGCGTCGGCGACGCCCTGCGCGAGGCCGGCTTCCGCGTCTTCGGCCCGGACAAGGCGGGCGCGATGATCGAGGGCTCCAAGCAGTTCGCCAAGGAGGTCATGGACGCCGCCCAGGTCCCGACCGCACGCAGCCTCCAGCTGGTGCCGGGCGCCACCGAGGAGACCATCGAGGAGGCCCTCGACTCCTTCGGCCCGATGTGGGTGGTCAAGGACGACGGTCTGGCCGCCGGCAAGGGCGTCGTGGTCACCGATGACCGCTTCGCCGCCCGCACCCACGTCGAGGCCGTCCACGCCTCCGGCAACCCGGTGCTCCTGGAGGCCTTCCTCGACGGCCCGGAGGTCTCCCTCTTCTGCCTGGTTGACGGCGAGACCGTCGTCCCGCTGCTGCCGGCCCAGGATCACAAGCGCGTCTTCGACGGCGACGAAGGCCCGAACACCGGCGGCATGGGCGCCTACACCCCCCTGCCGTGGCTGCCGGCCGACGGCGTCCAGCGCATCGTCGACGAGGTCTGCGTGCCGGTGGCCAAGGAAATGGTGCGCCGCGGCACCCCCTACTCCGGACTGCTCTACGCGGGCCTGGCCTGGACCGCCGAGGGCCCCTCCGTCATCGAGTTCAACGCCCGGTTCGGCGACCCGGAAACCCAGGCAGTCCTGGCGCTGCTGAGGTCCCCGCTGGGCGAGGTTCTCGACGCCGTGGCCTCGGGCACGCTGGCCGAGTACGTCGCCGAGCACCCGCTGGAGTGGGCGCAGGGCTACGCCCTGACCGTCGTCCTGGCCTCCGCCGGCTACCCGGCGTCCTCCACCAAGGGCTCCCCGATCACAGGCGAGGGGCTTGACGACGCCGACGCGGTCCTCCACGCCGGCACGGCGTCTCGCACGCTGTATGACGGGACCACCGAGTACGTGTCCGACGGCGGCCGCGTCCTCAACGTGATGGGCGTCGGCGCCTCCCTGGAGGAGGCCCGCGCGGTCGCCTACGAACGGGTCGCCAAGATCACGTTCCCCGACGCGGTCTACCGCACCGACATCGCACTCCCGGCCGTCGAGGGGCGCATCGCCCTGCCGTAGGCTGGAGGGCATGACCAAGCAGACTGATGCCCGCACGCTGATCGCCGGGCGCGGAGTGGTGGAGCCCTTCCGTGTCATGAAGATGCTGGACCTGGTCCACCGCCGCCGCGCGGCCGGCCAGGAGACCATCATGCTCTGCGCGGGGCAGCCCTCCACGGGGGCGCCGGAGGCGGTGCTCTCGGCCGCCGAGACCGCCCTGCGCGATTCCCCGCTCGGCTACACCGAGGTCGTCGGTGACCGGGGGCTGCGCGAGATCGTGGCGCACTGGCACTCCCGCACCTACGGCGTGGAGACCGGCCCCGACAACGTCGTCATCACCACCGGCTCCTCCGGCGGTTTCGTCGCCGCCTTCCTGGCCACCCTCGAGATCGGCGACACCGTCGCCCTGGCCCGACCGGGTTACCCGGCCTACCGCAACATCCTCAAGTCGCTCGGCGTGGGCGTCGTCGACCTGCCCTGTGGCGCGGAGACGAATTTCCAGCCGACCGCGGCGATGCTCGAGGCGCTGCCCGAGCCACCGAAAGCGGTGCTGGTCACCAGCCCGGGCAACCCCTCCGGCACGATCATCGACCCCGGGGAGATCGAGAAGATCGCGCAGTGGTGCGACGCCCACGGCGCGGTGCTCATCTCCGACGAGGACTACCACGGCCTGAGCTTCGGCAAGCCGACCGTCACGGCGCGGCAGTTCTCCGACAACGCCATCGTCGTGGGCACCCTGTCGAAGTACTTCTCCATGACCGGTTGGCGCGTCGGCTGGCTCATCCTCCCGGACGCGTTGGTCGAGACCGTCGAGAACCTGCAGGCCTCGCACTCGCTGTGCGCCCCGGCCATCAGCCAGATCGCCGGGCGCGCCGCCTTCAGCCCGGAGGCCACCGAGGAACTCGACGGCCATCTGGAGCGCTACCGCGAGACCCGCCGGGTGCTGCTCGACGCCCTGCCGGGCATCGGCCTCGACACCTTTGCCGAACCCGACGGCGGCCTCTACCTCTGGGTCGACGTCTCCTCGGTCACCGAGGACTCCGAAGCGTGGGCCAGCGAGCTGGTCGACGCCATCGGCGTGGCCCTCGCCCCGGGCGTCGATTTCGACCCCGTGGACGGCCACTCCTGGGTCCGCCTGAGCCTGTGCGGCCCGGCGGAGGAGGCTGCCGAGGCGGTCCGCCGACTGGGGCAGTACCTGGGTCGCTAGTGGTCATGCCATAATCGGTGGTGTGGCTGACAACATCATCATGAACGTCCTCGCAACCCGATACGCATCCCCGGAAATGACGGAGATCTGGTCCCCGGAGGCCAAGATCATCCTGGAGCGCCAGCTCTGGATCGCCGTCATGAAGGCGCAGAAGTCCCTCGGCATCGACATCCCCGACGCCGCCATCGCCGCCTATGAAGCGGTCATCGCCGACGTCAACCTCGCCTCCATCGCCGAGCGCGAGCGCGTCACCCGACACGACGTGAAGGCCCGCATTGAGGAGTTCAATGCCCTGGCCGGTCACGAGCACATCCACAAGGGCATGACCAGCCGTGACCTCACCGAGAACGTCGAGCAGCTCCAGATCCACCGCTCGCTGACCCTGGTGCGCGACAAGGCCGTCGCGGTGCTGGCGCGCGTCGGCAAGCATGCGGCGCAGTACCAGGCCCTGGTCATGGCCGGGCGCTCCCATAACGTGGCGGCGCAGGCCACCACCCTGGGCAAGCGATTCGCCTCCGCCGGCGACGAGATGATCGTCGCCGTCGAACGCGTCCAGGAGCTCATCGACCGCTACCCGCTGCGCGGCATCAAGGGCCCGATGGGCACCTCCCAGGACATGCTCGACCTCGTCGGCGGCGACGCCAACAAGCTGGTCAGCCTCGAGCGCGAGATCGCCGACTTCCTCGGCTTCCGCCACATCTTCGACTCCGTCGGCCAGATCTACCCCCGCTCCCTCGACTTCGACGCCGTCTCCGCCCTGGTCCAGCTCGGCGCCGGCCCCTCCTCCCTGGCCACCACGATCCGCCTCATGGCCGGCAACGAGACCGTCACCGAGGGCTTCAAGGAGGGCCAGGTCGGCTCCTCGGCCATGCCGCACAAGATGAACGCCCGCTCCTGCGAGCGCGTCGGCGGCATGCAGGTGCTGCTGCGCGGCTACCTCACCATGGTCGCCGACCTCTCCGGCCAGCAGTGGAACGAGGGCGACGTGTTCTGCTCCGTGGTCCGCCGCGTGGCCCTGCCGGACGCCTTCTTCACCATGGACGGCATGTTCGAGACCTTCCTGACCGTTCTCGACGAGTTCGGCGCCTTCCCGGCGATGATCGAGCGCGAGCTGGAACGATACCTGCCGTTCCTGGCCACCACCCGCATCCTCATGGCCGCCGTCCGCGCCGGCCAGGGCCGCGAGGAGGCCCACGAGATCATCAAGGAGCACGCCGTCGCCGTGGCCCTTAACATGCGCGAGAACGGCGGCGGCCAGGACCTGGTCGAGCGCCTCGTGGCAGACGAGCGTTTCCCGCTGGACCAGGCCCAGCTGGAGCAGGCGCTGGCCGACAAGCACGCTTTCATCGGCGCCGCCGAGGCCCAGACCGGCCGCGTCATCGCCCGCATCAACGACCTGGTCGAGGAGCACCCGGAGGCCGCGGCCTACACCCCGGGCGACATCCTTTAGCCTCAGCCCGTCACATCGAAGGCCAGTTCCACGAACTGGCCTTTCTTTGTGGCGCCGGTCAGTTCCAGACGGTCGCTGAACAGGTTCCGGGGCAGCAGCGGTTTGCCGGTGGCGAGGAACGCCGGGGCCAGCGTCAGTGTGATTGTCGTCAGCGCCCCGGCGTCGAGGAACTGCCCGGCCAGGTCGCCGCCGCCTATGATCCACACCTCGCCGGTCATCTCCGGGATCACGGACTGCACCGGCCCGTTGACCACCTCGATGTCCACTCCTTCCGGCACCGGCAGGTCACGGGAGGAGAACACGAAAGTCTTCTGCCCGCCATAGGGCCAGGCCCCGGGGTTGTCCAGCAGGTCCATCTCCCGCAGCAGCCATTCGTAGGTGTGCGAGCCCATCACAAGAGTGGAGATCCCCGCCAGGAACTGCCCGGCGCCCTTCTCGGTTTCGGCGGCGCCGGGGACGTCGAAAAGCCACTGCAGGGAGTCGGCCTCGTCGGCCAGGAAGCCGTTGAGGGTGGCGGCCGTGTAGTAGTGGAAGTCCATGCTCGCCAAGATACGTCCATTCGATTACCGAAGCCGATGCACCGGGTCTAGACTGCCAGCCATGCGACCCGAGTTGTCTGACTACGACCACCTCTCCGCCGGCAAGGTCCGCGAGCTCTACGAGATCGACGAGGACACCCTGCTGATGGTGGCCACCGACCGCATTTCCGCCTACGACCACATCCTGGATCCCGAGATCCCGGACAAGGGACGGGTGCTGACGGCGATGAGCTTCTTCTTCTTCGACCAGATCGACTTCCCCAACCACCTCGCCGGCCCCGCCGACGACGAGCGCATCCCGGCCGAGGTCCTCGGCCGGGCGATGGTGGTCAAGCGTCTGAAGATGATGCCCTTCGAATGCGTCGCCCGCGGCTACCTCACCGGCTCCGGTCTGGAGGAGTACCAGAAGTCCGGCACGGTCTGCGGCATCGCGCTGCCGGCGGGCCTGAGCGAGGCCTCCCGCCTCGAGACCCCCATCTTCACCCCGGCCACCAAGGCCGAGCAGGGCGACCACGACGAGAACGTCTCCTTCGACGTGGTCGTCGACAGGCTCGGCGAGGAGCGCGCCACCGAGCTGCGCGACGCCACCCTCAGCATCTACTCCCAGGCGGCCGCCATCGCCGAGGCCAAGGGCATCATCCTGGCCGACACCAAGTTCGAGTTCGGCGTCGACGAGAACGGCACTCTCGTGCTGGCCGACGAGGTCCTCACCCCGGACTCCTCCCGCTACTGGCCGGCCGAGTCCTACCAGGTCGGCGAGGTGCAGCCCTCCTTCGACAAGCAGTACGTCCGTAACTGGCTGACCAGCGCCAAGTCCGGCTGGAACAAGTCCTCGGATGCCACCCCGCCGGCGCTTCCGGGATCGGTCGTCGAGGCCACCCGCGAACGCTACATCGAGGCCTACGAGCGTCTCTCCGGCGAGAAGTTCTGCACCTGGGTCGGAGACTGCGTCTAGCCCGTGCGCCTGCTCGTCATCGACAACCGGGACTCCTTCACCTGGAATCTCGTCGAGTACCTCGCGGGGTTGACCGGGCTGGAGCCCGAGGTCGTCGACCACCACGCCCCCGTGCCGGACTTCACCCGCTACGACGCGGTGGTCATCTCACCCGGCCCCGGCACCCCGGAACGTCCCGCCGACGTCGGCATCAGCGTCGACGCCCTCCACAGCGGCCTGCCCGTCCTCGGCGTGTGCCTGGGGCATCAGCTCATGGCGCTGGAATCCGGCGCGCGCATCGTCCGCGCCCCGGAACCGGTGCACGGCCGCGTCGACGAGATCACGCATGCCGGCACCGGGCTTTTCGACGCCCATCCCTCGCCGATGCCGGTGGTGCGCTACCACTCCCTGGTCGCCGTCGACCTGCCGCCCACTCTGGAGGTCACGGCGGTCAACGCCGAGGGACTGGTCATGGCCCTGCGCCACCGCGAGAAGCCGTGGTGGGGCGTGCAGTTCCACCCCGAATCTGTCGGCGCCGAGGGCGGTCTGGGGATCCTGGCCAATTTTCTGACGCAGGTGCGCCCCGTCCTGCACACCCGCGTCCTGCCCGGCGCGGTGGACACGGCGGCGGCCTTCCGCACGCTCTACGGGGACGCCCCGGAGGCGGTGTGGCTCGACGACGCCACCTGCACCGGCGTGTCCTACCTCGGCGTCCCCGCCCGGACGATGACCGCCGACGGCGCGGAGGCCTTCTCCGCGGTGGGCGCACAGCTGCGCCACCGCCCGCACGATGAGGCCCTGGGCCTGGACTTCCAACTCGGGTGGGTCGGCTGGTTCGGCTATGAATGCGATCCCCGGGCCACCTTCGAGTCCCCGCTGCCCGACGCCTGGTGGGCGCGCCTGGACTCTGCCGTCGCCGTCGACCACGCCACCGACCGCACGGTGCTCCTGTATCTGGGCGACGGCGCCGAGCCGTGGTTCGACGCCGTGGAGTCGGCGCTGCAGGACCTCGAGCCGGTGGCGGTGCCGGCCGCCCCAGGCGTCGCCGTGCCCCCGCATCCGCGCGAGCCCTACCTGGCCGCCATCACCCGGGCCCAGGAACTCATCGCGGCGGGGGAGACCTACGAGGTCTGTCTCACCACCACCATCGCCGTCGACTCCTCCGTGGACCCCCTGGCCGCCCACCTGCGTCTGCGTGCGGCGCATCCCAGCCGCTTCGGCGGATACCTGCGCGCCGGCGGCGTCGCGCTGGCCTCGGCGACCCCGGAGACCTTCCTGCGCATCGACGCCGCCGGCGTCGTCAGCACTCGCCCCATCAAAGGCACCCGCGCCCGCGGCGCCGACGCTGCCGAGGACGAGGCGCTGCGCCGGGATCTGGCGACCAACCCCAAGGACCGCGCCGAGAACCTCATGATCGTCGACCTGTGTCGCAATGACCTCGCTCTGCACGCCGTGCGCGGCAGCGTGCAGGCCGGACCGCTCTTCGAGGTGGAGACCCATCCCGGCGCGCACCAGCTGGTCTCGACGGTCAGCGCCCGGCTCGCACCGAACACCGATCCGGTCGACGTCATCCGGGCGGCCTTCCCCGGCGGTTCCATGACGGGGGCGCCGAAGACCCGCACGATGGAGATCATCAACCGCCTGGAGACGCAGGCCCGCGGGCCCTACTCCGGAGCTTTCGGCTACCTCTCCGACACCGGGACCGTGGACCTGGCGATGGTCATCCGCACCGCCGTCATCGAACCCGGGCGCGTGAGCTACGGCGTCGGCGGGGCCATCCTGGCCCTGTCGGATCCGGAGGAGGAGTACCGGGAGACCCTGACCAAGGCCCGCCCCCTACGCGACCTCCTGGAGGGGTAGATGAACGTCTGGCGCTACGAGGGCGGCGTCATGGTGCCCGGTGACGGTGACGCACGGATCCAGGTCATGGACTCCTTCCTCGTCGCCGGGGGCGCAGTCGCCGGTCTCGACCTGCACGCCGCCCGCTTCGCGGACTCCTGCCGCCGGCTCCACGGCCGTGCCGTGCCGGACGCCCTCTACGCCTCGGTCGCGAAGCTCGTGCCCGGGCAGGGGCGCTGGTTCCCGCGCATCGAGCTGCGGGGGGACCAGTTCTACCTGCGGCTCCGCCCGGCCCCGCCGCGCCGGGAGACGACCGTGCTGTGGATCCCGCCCACGACGGATCCGCGCACGCGGCCGACGCACAAGGGCCCGGACCACGAGGCGCTGGCACAGCTGCGCGGGCGGGCCGTCGAGCACGGCGCCGACGACGCGCTGCTCCACGACGGGACCCACGCGCTGGAGGGGGCGAACTCCGCCCTGCTGGTGCGCATCGGCGAGGATCTGGTGCAGTCGGACGGGGACGTTCTGGCGTCGACAAGCGTGATGCTGCTCGAGGAACCGGTGCGGCGCGCGCCCCTGCCGCTGGCGACAATCCGGTCCTACCCGGCGTGGACGCTGAGCGCGCTGCACGGGATGATCCCGGTGTCGGGGTGGGTCACTACCATGGGCAGGCATGACTGACCCCGCCCCGTTGACAGCACCTGTCGCAGCACGCAAGCCCATCACCCGCACCTTCCACGGACGTGAGTTCGTCGATGACTACGAGTGGCTGCGGGACAAGGAATCCCAGGACACCCTGGACTACCTCAACGCCGAGAACGCCTACACCGACGCGGCCACCGCCGACATCCAGCCGCTGGCCGAGACGATCTACCAGGAGATCAAATCGCGTGTGAAGGAGACCGACATGTCCGTGCCGGTGCGCGCCGGGGACTGGTGGTACTACGGGCGCACCGAGGAGGGCAAGGACTACGGCTACTCCTGCCGCCTGCCCGTGGCCGAGGGCTCCGACCCGTGGACCCCGCCCGCGCTGCCGGAGGACGGCTCCGCGCCGGCGGGGGAGGAGGTCATCCTCGACCTCAACCAGCTCGCCGAGGGCCACGAGTTCATCTCCCTGGGCGCCTCCACCGTCACCACCTCCGGGCGCTACCTGGCCTACTCCGTCGACACCGCCGGTGACGAGCGCTTCGACCTCCACGTCAAGGACCTGGCCACCGGGGAGCTGCTCGAGGACCACCTCACCGGCATCTTCTACGGCGCCACCTGGGTGGGCGAGGACTACATCTTCTACCAGCGCGTCGACGACGCCTGGCGCCCGGACACCGTCTGGCGCCACAAGATCGGCACCCCGGCGGACGAGGACGTGCTCGTCTACCGCGAGGAGGACGAGCGCTACAACGTCTCCGTCGGCGGCGTGCGCAGCGAAAAGTACCTGCTCATCGAGTCCGCCTCGAAGATCACCACGGAGACCCGGGTGCTGGAGACCTCCGATCCGGAGGGCGAGTTCCGGCTCCTGTGGGAGCGCGAGAGCAACGTCGAATACTTCGTCGACCACGCCGTCATCGCCGGTGAGGACCGCTGGGTCATCACCCACAACGCGCTGGGCCCGAACTTCTTGGTCGGCGAGTGCGCGGTGGTCGGCGAGCTGCCCGCCCTCACCGAGCTGCGCGAGCTCATCGCCCACGACGAGAAGGTCCGCGTCTACGGCGTCGACACCTACCGCGACTTCCTCGTCGCCGCGTATCGACGCGACGCCATCGGCCAGGTCGCCCTCATGCTCCTGAACGACTCGGGCTACACGCAGTTCGAGGAGCTCCGCTTCGAGGAGGAGCTGGTCAGCGTCGGCGTCGGCGCGCAGCCGGAGTGGGACGCGCCGGTCGTGCGCGTGACGACGGTCTCCTTCACCCAGCCCTCGACCGTCTCCAACTACGAGGTCGCTACCGGCACGTTCACCGAGCTCAAGAGGCAGGAGGTCCGCGGCGGTTACGACCCGGCGGACTACACCGCCTACCGTCTGTGGACCACCGCCCGCGACGGGGCGAGGATCCCGGTGTCCGTGATCCACCGCTCCGACCTGCCGTTGGACCAGCCGAATCCCACCCTGCTCTACGGCTACGGCTCCTACGAGTCCTCGACCGACCCGGGCTTCTCCATCGCCCGCCTGTCGCTGATGGACCGCGGCATGATCTTCGCCATCGCCCACGTCCGCGGCGGCGGCGAGATGGGCCGCGCCTGGTACGAGGACGGCAAGGAGACCGCGAAGAAGAACACCTTCACCGACTTCATCGACGTCGCCGACGACCTCATCGCCCGTGGGCTGACCGAGCCGGCCACACTGGTCGCCGAGGGCGGGTCCGCCGGCGGCATGCTCATGGGCGCGGTCGCCAACATGGCCCCGGAGAAGTTCGCCGGCATCCTCGCCGTCGTCCCCTTCGTCGACTCGCTGACGTCGATGCTCATGCCGGAGCTGCCGCTGACCGTCATCGAGTGGGACGAGTGGGGCAACCCGTACCACGATCCGGCCGTCTACGACTACATGGCCTCCTACTCGCCTTATGAGAACGTCACCGCCCAGGACTACCCGGACATCCTGGCCGTGACCAGCCTCAACGACACCCGCGTGCTCTACGTCGAGCCGGCGAAGTGGATCGCCAAGCTGCGCGCCACGGCGACCGGCGGGCAGTTCCTGCTCAAGACGGAGATGGCGGCCGGTCACGGCGGCGTCTCCGGCCGCTACGGGCAGTGGAAGCAGACCGGCTTCGAGTACGCCTGGGTGCTGGCCACCGCCGGTGCAGTTGACGCGCGCGACGCCTGACCCTGTGGGATAATCGCTCCCATGCCCGGGCACCTGCTTGTTTCCATTTCCTCCATCTTCTCGGAGACGCGTCCGCAGGTGGCCGACGTGATTTCCCGCCTGGAGGACCAGGGGGTCGCGGTCACCCTGCTCGTCGCCCCCCACATCGGCGACTGGCACCTGGCCAAGGACGACGAGACCCGCGCCTGGCTGGAAACCCGCCGGGATGAGGGCCACCCCCTCGTCCTCAACGGCTTCGACCAGGCGGTCCAGGGCCGCCGCGCGGAGTTCGCCACGCTTGACTCCCACGAGGCGCGCCTGCGGCTCAAGGGCGCGACGCGGCAGATGCGGAAGATGGGATTCGACTCCCCGATTTTCGCCCCGCCCCGCTGGCGCCTCTCGCCCGGCACCCTGGAGGTGCTGCCGGAATTCGGCTTTGACGTCGCCTGCTCCTCGACGGGGCTGCACGACATCGGCAACCGAGCCACCGTCCCGGGCCGTAACCTGTCCATCGGCGAGGGTTTCGGGGCGAGCAAGTGGTGGCGCACCGCCGTCGTCAAGGCCGCCGAGCGGGGCGCGGCCAAGGGGCACCTGGTGCGCCTGTCGGCCTCGGGCCGCAACCTCAACGACGCCAAGACCGTGAAGGATTTCCTCACGGCCGTCCGGGCCGCCACCGAGGCCGGCGCCGTGCCGAGCGACTACTGCGCCTTCAGCCGGCAGCTGCTCGAGAGGTAGCCAGCACACGACGGAGGCCGTCCCACCCGGGTGGGACGGCCTCCGTCGTGTGCTGGCGGGGATATTACTGTCGCTGACCCCAGCCGAGGGCGGCGGCGAGCCAGCTGAGCACGCTGCCGCTGTTGCCGCGGTGGGCGGCGTTCTCATTGGCGTTGGGGTTCAGCGGCTTGTCGGCGCCCGGACGGGGGTCCGTACCGGTGCCTGGCTCGGACTCCGCCGGCGTCTCCGTCAGGGTGAAACCGACCTTGATCGGATCGTGGTCGGAGGAGCGGAACGGGGTGGTGTCGTAGAAGTCGACGGTGTTGTAGTTGCGGCGGGAGTATTCGTAGGCGATCGGCTCGTCGGCGTTGATGTTCCAGACGCGGGCGTCCTCCACCAGCGCCATCGCCTCGGCATTGCCGAAGGCGTGGTCGAGGGAGCCGAGCTGGCCGTCGAACTGGTAGGTCGGTTCCCCGCCGGCGTGGGAGAGGTTGATGTTGGTGTAGCCGTTGGCCTCCAGGACGCGGGCCGCGTCCTCGCGGGTGTAGGCGTTGAGGTCGC
Organism: Corynebacterium guangdongense; assembly: GCF_030408915.1. Taxonomy (NCBI): domain Bacteria; kingdom Bacillati; phylum Actinomycetota; class Actinomycetes; order Mycobacteriales; family Corynebacteriaceae; genus Corynebacterium; species Corynebacterium guangdongense. Next base: position 2,402,064 of record NZ_CP047654.1, on the reverse strand, counting down.
CGAGGATGAAGACCGGGGCGTCGGCCCAGTCGGTCTGGGCGTCGAGGGCGTCGATGAGCGCCTGGGACTGGGCGGTGCGCAGGGAGGCGTTGTTGCCCTGGCCGTCGCCGGTGTCGGCGTCGCCGCGGGAGACCGAACCCTTGGACTTGAAGTGGTTGGTCACGGCGACGAAGGTGCCGGCGCCGTCGACGGTCTCGAACTCCTGGGCCAGCGGCTGGCGCGCGTCCCCGGTGAAGGCGTCGTGGTTGAAGATGCGGGACCCGCCGACTGGGGCGACGGTGGCCGGGTCGTAGATGAAGCCGACGCGGATGACGTCCTCGTCGATGCCGACCTCGGCCGGGGACTCGACGTAGGCCCAGCGCTCGTGGCCGGCGGCGGCGTTGAGGGCGTCGACGAGCGCTGCCAGGGACTCGTCACGACGCTCGACGTCACCGGTGACGGCCGCGGTGTTCTCGATTTCCTCCAGGCCGAGGACGTCGACGTCGAGGCCGTTGATGGCGGCCACGATCTTGGCCTGCTGGTCGGTGAAGGCCTCCTCGGAGAAGGCGCCGCGGACCGTGCAGTAGTTGGCGCCGACGGGGGCGCCGTACATGTCGGTGTAGGCGCGGCAGCCGTCCTCATCCTGGCCCAGGGAGGTGAAGTAGTTGAGGACGTTGAAGGAGGCCACGGAGTACTCGCCCGCGACGGTGTCCATCGCGCCCAGTTCGGCGGTCCGGGACTCGGTCCAGGTGATCGGCAGGTCGGCGGCGGAGTTGTGGCCGGTGATCGGCTGGGTCGGCTGGAAGCGCCAGAGGTCGTGGTCGAAGTCGACGATGACCGGGTGCTGGAAGCTGACGGCGTCACCGGTGCGGATGGACTGGTGGACGCCGCCGTCGACGGCGATGTAGGGCAGCGGGGTGGCCTGGTCGGTGCGCCCGTAGTTGCGGGTGCGGCCGTCGTCCAGGGTGATGAGGGCGGCGTCGTTCTCGGCCTGCAGGGAGATGGCCTCCTCGCCCGGCAGGACGACGTCGGTCGGCGTGCGCAGCGGCTCGGAGCCCGGGGCCAGGCCGATCTCACCGTAGGAGTTCAGCGCGTAGTTGTTGGTGACGGTGTGCTCGCCGACCGGCAGGACGAGCACATGCTCGAAGGCCTCGCGGGCCTCGTCGCCGGCCGGGAGGGTGTCGATCTCCAGTGCGGTGACCGGGGCGAAGGGGGCGTCGGCAGGCGCGAAGCTGGCGGAGCCGAGCTGGGTGACCTCGTAGTACTCCTCGGCGGTGCCGGTGACGACGACGGAGTCGCCGACGGCCGGGTAGGCGCCGGTGGCGCCGACGTAGACGAAGATCGCCGGGGAGGCGGCCGTGACCTCCGTGCCCGTGCCGGGCTCCTGGATGACGTAGCCGTTCATGCCGCCCTCGGCGTAGACGGCGGTGACCACGCCCTCGGTGGTGACCTTCCGGCCGAGGTACGGGGTGGCCGGGCCCTCACCCTGGATCTGGGAGACCGTGAGCTTCTCAGCCGGTGCGTCCGGCTCCGTGACGGGAGCATCGTCCCCGCCGGCGGTGCCGGCCGGGGTGGGGGTGCCGACGGCGAAGTCTGCGGAGTTGTCGTCGGTGTCGACGCCGGTCTCGACGCGCGCGACCGAGGTGGAGTTGCTGGTGCCCGCGGCCGGGGCGGTCTCGAACTTCGCCGCGCCGCCCCAGCCGACCAGGTCGACGACGGCGCCGGAGCCGTCGCGTAGCTCGGCCACCGCCTGGGTCCCGGAGAAGTTGAAGGAGCCGGTCTCATCCGGGGTCGGCAGGACGCCGGTGGAGTTGGTGCCGGCCTTGCCCTGGACCAGGTAGGTCGATTTCGCCGGGACGGTGCCGTTGAGGGTGTGGGCGGTACCGGTGTTGCCGGCCGCGGACTGCTGGTCGATGACCCACCCGGTGACGTCGATGTCGGCGTCGGTCGGGTTGTACAGCTCGACGAAATCATTGCCGTAGACCGAGCCGGAGTTGCCGCCGCCTCCATAGACCTCGTTGATGACGACGTTGTCACCGGCCGGGGTGGCGAGCGCGGCGGGCGCGGCAAACAGGGAGGCTGCCGTGCCGAGGGCGGTGGTGATGGCGAGGGTGGTGGCGCGACGCCGGGACCGGACGCTCATGGGTAATCCTTCGGAACTAGGGAAAACAGGGAATTAGAAAAGATCTTCGGACATCCGTTGTAGCCCCTGTGGATCGCCTGTGCAGGACGCGTATAACACCACCGCAGGGCCTTTACCGGGTATTGGGCAAGAGTTCACCCCTTCGTTACGCGAGGGTGGCGTAGCGGTCACTCTCCGGGGGTGACCGCTACGTGCCCGAGCAGGAACATGTTCAGGTCGACCCAGGGGGCTGCACTGGTGGGATCCGCGAGCGCCATTCCCGGCCCAGTCGATCTGAAGGCCGGAAACCCCAGGCCCGTTGAGTTGTCACTGTCCTTCCGAGGGAAGAAATCCTGGACCCGCCGGGCCAGATGGTGGTCCGGGCGCTGGGGCACCTCGGCGTCAGCGGCGTCGCGCCCGGCTGCCAGGCTTCTCCTCGCCGTCGGGGAGCCGGCTCAGGCGGGATCCGCGACCCGGCCGGATCTGTGCCATCACGTCGTCGGCGGATAAGGATCGATTCTCGCCCGTGGGTGCCTTCTGCTCGTTTCCGGCCCCGCTAGTCCAAGTGATCGGCCGGCACGGCACGGTCGTCGACCACGGTGCGCATCACCAGCGTCGAGGTGATCTTCTCGACGCCCGGCAGCGCGGCCAGGTGGTCGTCGCGCAGACGCTGGTAGTCGGTGAGGTCGCGGGCGACGAGGCGGATGAGAAAGTCCGGGTCGCCGAAGAGCCGCTCGGCGGTGAGCACCTCGGGGATGGCCGCGAGCCCCTCCTCCAGCGCCTCGACGGTGGCGCGGTCCTCCTTGCCCAGCGTGATGAAGGCGATGACCTGCGTCGAAAAGCCCAGGGCCGCCGGGTCGACGCGGGCGTGGAACCCCTCGATGACGCCCTCGTCCTCCAGCGCCCGCAGCCGGCGCAGGCAGGTCGAGGAGGAGACCCCGGTGTGATGGGCCAGGCCCGCAGCTGAAATTCGTGCGTTTTCCTGCACCAGCGTCAGGATCCTGCGGTCAACGTCGTCCATGTGCCTGATTCTTGCATAAACCACGGCGAAGTCATTGGAAATGGGATTTTCCGGCGGTATTTTTCCCGGCCAGAGCCCCCAGGCAGACTGATCTCCGAGACACCTCACACATCCCACTTCACACATCCAGGAGGCCCGGCATGGAGGCATCGGTGGTTCTGAGTTTCTGGGCGCTCGCCCTGCTCCTGTCGGCGACGCCGGGGCCGGACTGGGCACTCGTGCTCGGGCACAGCCTGGGCGGGCGCAGCATCGTCCCGCCGCTGACGGGCATCGCCCTCGGCTACCTGGGCCTGACGACGGTCGTGGCCGCCGGCCTCGGCGCCGTCGTGGCCTCGCAGCCCGCGGTGCTGACCATCGTCACGATTCTCGGCGCGCTGGTGCTGGCGTGGATCGGCGTCGGCATGCTCCGCTCCGCAGTGGCTGGGCCGGACGGCGGCCTGACGCCGCCCGCCGAGGAACCCGGGCAGACGTCCCCGACGGCAGGGGGCGGGGTGGCGCTGCTGGAGCGCGCGACGACGGGGAGGCGGACCCGGACGCGGGGGCAGATCATCGCGCAGGGGGCGACGGTCAGCGGCCTCAACCCGAAGGGCCTGCTGCTGTTCGTGGCGCTCCTGCCGCAGTTCGTCAGCCCGGCCGCCCCGCTGCCGGTGTGGGCCCAGATGTTCACCCTCGGACTGGTCTTCATCGTGTCGGCGCTGTCGGTCTACACCGCCCTCGGCCTCACGGCGCGTCGCCTGCTGGCCGGCTCCGAACGTGCGTCCAGGATCCTCACCGGCGTCGCGGGCGGAGCCATGATCCTGGTCGCCGCCGTCATGCTGGCGGAGCACTTCCTGGGCTGACCTCAGCCCCGGCGTCGGGGGCTGAGAGCTACTCGACGCCCAGGGCGGGACCGATGGTGCGCCAGGAGGTGCGCATCTGGTGCTCGAACAGGCCCCACGAGTGCGCCCCCTCGGCCAGGGGATACCAGTCGACCTCGTGACCGAAGCTGCGGGCGTGGTCGACGAACCAGTCCGAACACACGTAGGAGGCCGTCTCGATGGGGTTGAGCGGGCGGGAGCTCGGCTGGTTGTCAATTTCTCCGGGGATGCCGTGGGCGGCGGAGACGAACAGCGCCGTGCCGGCCAGCCGGTCCAGGTTCGCCGCGGGGTTGTGCGCGGCCCATGCGGGGTCGAACGCGCTGCCCCACATGTTGTCGGGGGTGCCGCCGTTCATGGTGACGGCGGCACGGGTGAAGCTGGATCCGAAGAGCCCCTCGGTGGCCGGGCACCCGGAGTAGGACGCCGCCGCGACGAATCGATCCGGGGCGATCGCGGCCAGGTCAAACGCCGGGCCCCCGGACATGGAGACGCCGCCGACGGCATCGCGCCCCGAACCGTGGAAGTGCGTGTCAACGATCTCGGGGAGCTCGTTGACCAGGTAGGTGCCCCACTGGTTGTCACCGAGGACCGGGTCAGCGTCGTACCAGTTCGTCTGCATGGAGGACACCGAGCCGATCGGGGTGACCACGTTGACCTGCCTGTCGGCGAAGAAGGACTCGTAGTCGGTGGTCCGTGCCCAGGTCCAGCCGCTGTGTGCGCCGTCGGCGCCCATCAGCAGGTAGAAGGTCGGCCGGGCGGCGGTGTTCGCTGCCCCGCCGGGCAGCAGAATCTCGTTTCTGACGATCCTGTCCATCGACGGCGAGTACACCTCGAAGCGGTGCAGGTCGCCGGTGACGTGCTCAACGCTGCGCAGTTCCGCGCCTGAGCCCGCCGGCCCCAACTCCGGCGGGAAGGTGGCGCTGACGTCCTGGGGGCCGGAACTGCTCGGTCCCCGCCCCGGCACACCGAAGAGGCTGGAGCCGAGCGCGCCCTCGGCGAGGATCGCGCCGACCAGCGCGGGCACCGACGACAGCGCCACATTGGAGGAGAGGGAGGACCCGGAGGAGACCGTCACCGCGGTGTCGACCGAGCTCAGGCCCGTCGAGGACGGGCCGGTGGCGGAGGGCTCGCCGGAAAGCGCGGAGCCGTCTCCGCTGGTCGACGCCTGCGCGCCGGCCGAGGGCCACGCGAGGAGGACGGCCGCCAGCGTGACGGCGAGGACGCGGGTCGTGCTCATGGGCCATACCCTAGCCGGGGCGTGACCGGCCGCTCCGGTCGACCAGCTGGCCGGGCACTCCGTCGACCTAGTCGACGTGGTTCGGGCGGGCGCCGGCGACCAGCGGCAGGGGGGTGAACTCGGCGCGCAGCTCGCGCAGGACCTGGGCATGCTCGGAGAGGCGAACGTCCTCCTCGGTGACCGGGATGAACTGGCGGGCCGGCAGCGGGTTGCCGTCGACGTCGATGCCGATGTAGGTCACCGTTGCGTGGATGGCCTCGGTGAGGTTGGCGCGGCCGCCGCGCGGGTCACCGGAACGGACGTGGATGGACATCTGCATCGAGCGGGCGTCGGTGCGCATCATCCGGGCGTCGACCTCGATGAGGTCGCCGATGTGGATCGGCTTGTAGAAGCGGATGCCGCCGGCGTAGACCGCGACGCAGTGCTCACCGGACCACTCCACCGCGCAGGAGATGCCAGCCTCATCGATCCACTCCATGGCGGTGCCGCCGTGGACGTTGCCGCCCCAGTTGATGTCCGTCGGCTTGGCCAGGAAACGGTGCACGACGCGCGGCGCGTCGGACGGACCGTCGTAGGTCTGCTTCTCCATCTCGGCCTGGATGGCTTTGCGCAGCGCGATACGCGACTCGGCGGCCTTCTCGACGCGCTGCTCCTCCGCGGTCTCCGGGACATAGGAGGGAACCGTGGTGGGGCGGCCGGTCTCCGCGTCCTTGGCGACGAAGATGACCAGGCAGTCGCAGGCCCGGGTGAACACACCCTCCTTCGGATCCGCGGAGTAGACCTCGTTGACGATGTGCATCGAGGAACGCCCCGTCATGGCGATACGCGAGCGCACCTCCACGAGGTGACCGGAGGGGATCGGACGGGTGAAGTGAATGTGGCCGACGTAGGCTGTGACGCAGTAGGTCGCCGACCACTGCACCGCGCACGCGTAGGCGGCCTTGTCGATCCACTCCAGCACGCGACCGCCGTGGACGCCGTGGTTGCCGTGGACGAGCACGTCCGTCGGTGCCGCGAGGAAACGCAGCGTGACCTTGGGGGAGCGGGTGGATTCAGTCATGGGTGTGGGGATCCTTGTTCAACGCCTGAAGTATTTGGCTAAGGATAACCCCAAGCAATCGCGGCGAACTGAAACCAAGTCCGAACAGGGGGAGGGGCGGGCCTAGACTTATGGACCATGGCACCCACGAAAAAAGTTCCCCCCGAGGAAATGATGGACGCCGTGGCGTCGGTCGCGGAGTGGCTGGCGGGCGGGCCGGGCGTCGCCACGCCGGCGCGGGCCGAGCTGGCCCGGGCGGTGCGCACCACCGCGCGCACTCTGGCCCAGGACGCGCCGGGCCACTCCGTCGAGGTCAGGGTTCCGCCCTTTGTGGCGGTGCAGTGCATCGCCGGCCCCGACCACACGCGCGGCACCCCGCCGAACGTGGTGGAGACCGATCCGCGGACCTGGCTGGAGCTGGCGACCGGGAGACTCGACTTCGGGGAGGCGGTGGCTGAGGGGCGGGTCGACGCCTCCGGGGCGCGGGCGCAGGAAATCCGGGGGTACCTGCCGGTGATGAAGAAATGACGGGCCCGGATGTCCTGGACTTTCTGAACGTGACCACCGGGGACTAAGGTAAGGCGCGTGACTGTAGCACCGCATCGTATGTCCAGTCGTCCGCAGACCCCACTCGACCAGTACGAGGGTCTTGACGACGCCGACGAGCGCAAGCCGCAAGAAGAATGTGGCGTCTTTGGCGTCTGGGCCCCGGGGGAAGACGTTTCCCGGATGGCCTACTTCGGGCTATTTGCACTCCAGCACCGTGGGCAGGAGGGTGCCGGCATCGCCGTGGGTGACAGCGAGCGACTGCTCGTCTTCAAGGACACCGGCCTGGTGTCCCAGGTCTTCGATGAGACGACCTTGAACTCGCTGCAGGGCGAGGTCGCCATCGGCCACACCCGGTACTCCACCGCCGGCGCGCAGAGCTGGGAGAACGTCCAGCCGATGTTCGCCTCCGCCCCGAACGGCACCGACATCGTCGTCGGCCACAACGGTAACCTCGTCAACTACGCGGAGCTCCACGAGGAGGCCGTCCGTCGCGGTCTGATGAAGGACCACGACGACCCGAAGAAGGAGGAGGGCTCCTCCTCCGACACCGCCGTCATGGCGGCCCTGCTCGCCGACGGCTGCCGCGACGACATCAGCGTCTTCGAATCGGCCAAGGAGCTGCTGCCCAAGATCAAGGGCGCCTTCTGCCTGACCTTCACCGACGGCAAGACCCTCTACGCCGCCCGTGACCCGCACGGGGTGCGCCCGCTCGTCCTGGGCAAACTCGACAACGGTTGGGTCGTCGCCAGCGAGACCTGCGCCCTCGACATCGTCGGCGCCGCCTTCGTCCGGGAGATCGAGCCGGGCGAGCTCGTCGCCATCGACGAGACCGGCGTCTACACCGAGCGCTACGCCGAGATCCAGCGGGCCGGCTGCGTCTTCGAGTACGTCTACCTCGCCCGTCCGGACTCCCACATCCGCGCCCGCAGCGTCAATGACGTGCGCATCGAGATGGGCAAGCGCCTGGCCCGCGAGTACCCGGCCGAGGGCGACCTCGTCATCCCGGTCCCGGAGTCCGGCGTCCCGTCGGCGGTGGGCTACGCCCGCGAGTCCGGCATCCCCTTCGGCACCGGCCTGGTCAAGAACGCCTACGTCGGCCGCACCTTCATCCAGCCCTCGCAGACGCTGCGCCAGCTGGGCATCCGGCTCAAGCTCAACCCGCTCAAGGAGGTCATCGAGGGCAAGCGCCTCATCGTCGTCGACGACTCCATCGTCCGCGGCAACACCCAGCGCGCGCTGATCCGCATGCTGCGCGAGGCCGGGGCCGCCGAGGTGCACGTCCGCATCGCCTCCCCGCCGGTGAAGTGGCCGTGCTTCTACGGCATCGACTTCGCCTCCCCGGGCGAGCTGATCGCCAACCACGGCGACACCTCCTCCGAGGCGGCGATGGTGGAGTCCATCCGCACCGCCATCGGCGCCGACTCCCTCGGATTCGTCTCCGTCGAGCAGATGGTCGAGGCCACCGAGCAGCCCGACCGGGAGCTGTGCACCGCGTGCTTCTCCGGCCACTACCCGCTGGGCCTGCCGGCGAAGAACCCCAACGCCGACGCCGTCCGTAAGATTCAGCTCGGACATCCCGAGTTCCACCTCGCGTCCCAGAAGCAGAGCGCAGCCCTGAACGAAGCCGGGCCCGCCGAATCGACCGCAGCAACCCAGGAGTAATCGAGATGACTGACAACACCCCCGCAGCAGACACCGACGCCGAGGGCGGCGCCTCCTACGCGGCTGCCGGAGTCGACATTGAGGCTGGCGACCGTGCCGTCGACCTGATCAAGTCCCACGCCAAGCGCGCCTCCCGCGCGGAGGTTCGCGGCGGCATCGGCGGGTTCGCCGGCCTCTTCGCCCTGGGCAAGTACAAGGAGCCCCTGCTGGCCGCCGGCTCGGACGGCGTCGGCACGAAGCTGGCCGTCGCTCAGGCGATGGACAAGCACGACACCATCGGCATCGACCTGGTCGCCATGTGCGTCGACGACCTCGTCGTCTGTGGGGCCGAGCCGCTCTTCCTGCAGGACTACATCGCCATCGGCAAGGTCGTCCCGGAGAAGGTCGCCGACATCGTCTCCGGCATCGCCGACGGCTGCGAGCAGGCCGGCTGCGCCCTGCTGGGCGGCGAGACCGCCGAGCACCCGGGCGTGATGGGTGAGGACGACTATGACGTCTCCGCCACCGCCGTCGGCGTCGTCGAGGCCGACGAGCTGCTCGGCCCGGACAAGGTGCGCACGGGCGACGTCATCATCGCCATGGGCTCCTCCGGCCTGCACTCCAACGGCTACTCCCTGGCCCGCCACGTGCTCCTGGAGCGCGCCGGCCTGCCGCTCGACGGCCACATCGAGGAGCTCGGCCGCACCCTCGGCGAGGAGATGCTCGAGCCGACCCGCATCTACGCCCTCGACTGCCTGGCGCTGATCAACGAGTGCACCGTCCGGACCTTCTGCCACGTCACCGGCGGCGGCCTGGCCGGCAACATGGAGCGCATCATGCCGGAGGGCATGGTCGCCGACATGTCCCGCGCCACCTGGACCCCGGCCCCGATCTTCCGCATGATCCAGTCCCTGGGCAAGGTCGACCGCCTCGAGATGGAGAAGACCTTCAACATGGGCGTCGGCATGGTCGCCGTCGTCGCGGCCGCGGACCGGGACCGCGCCCTGGCCATGCTCACCGCGCGCCACATCGACGCCTGGGAGCTGGGCACCGTCCGCAACGCCACCGAGGACGACGAGTCCCGTGCCGTGCTGACCGGCGACCATCCCTCCCACCGCGGCTAGTCGCCGCCGGCACGATCCGACGCAGGAAACGCGTAAACCGGGTGGTGCCGGACGACCTCGTTGAAGGTTGTCCGGCACCACCCGGTTTTCTTGCCTCAAGGGGCAAGGATGCTGATCGGTGGGGATTGCCGTGGCCGACCCCGAAGGAACTACGCGGGGGTTAGCCGTCACACCGGCAGCATCAGGACCCGGGAAGATTCGGAACCATGAGTCTGGAGCGACCCATGGGTTCCTTAAACCAGAAGGGTGACGTGGTTAACGGCGAGCGGTGTCGCCGCCCCCGCCGTCTTCCCAGTCCTCATACTCATCCACGTAATCGGCGTACTGGTCGTCGACGTACTCGTCGTCGTCCTCGTCCGCCCAGTCACGTGCCGGCGGCTTGCCGGCGAGCTCGCGCTGGAGGCTGTCCAGATCCATCTCGGGCGTGTTGTACTTCAGCTGGCGTGCAACCTTGGTCTGCTTTGCCTTTGCTCGACCGCGTCCCATGGCCTGACCCCCTTGAGGTTGTCGGAACGGTCCAGGGAAAATTCGGACGTCCCATCGACTTATCTATGTGTATGCAATCCTGTTCAACACAATAGCCGTTCCCGCGGAAAAATTCCCCACTGGGTCTCTAGCTGGGGTTATAGGAGATTACTCCTGCTGGCCGCGAAGCTTTGCGATCGCCGCCCGACCCGCCTTCTCACCCTCGTCGGCGGGCAGGGAGTCCGGATCGACGCTCGCGGAGACCGGTGCGCGGCCACCGTCGGCGTCGACGACGCTCAACTCTCCGACGTCGAGGGCGGATCGCTTGACCAGCGCCAGCGCGATCGGCCCGTAGTCGCAGTCGTGGACCACGGTGCCCAGCCGACCCACCGCGCGGCCGTTGAACTCCAGCCTGTCGCCCGGCAGCGGGGCGGCCGGGGCGGAACCGTCGAGCTGCAGCATCACGAGCACGCGAGGGCTGCGGCCGAGGTTCTCCACCCGGGCCACGGTCTCCTGGCCGCGGTAGCAGCCCTTGCTCAGGTGGACCGCGCCGACGTGCTCACCGCGGCCGATGAAGCCGGGGACCTCGTGCGGGATGGACTTGCCGTCCAGATCCGCGCCCAGCTCCGGTTCGAGGCCGCGAACGCGTTCGGCGGTGAAGGCCATCAGGCCGGCCAGGCGGAAGCCGGCGTCGACAAGCGTGTCGACGGCGGTCCCCAGCTCGGCGCGCGGCACGGCGAGGTCGCGGCGGGGGGCGGACGCCCAGGCGACGGGGCGGAGGAAGAGCGGGGACAGGCCCGGCGGAATGGGGGCGTCGCCCAGAACACTGAGGATCCCGTAGTCGACCTCCGTGATGGTCACCTCCGACCAGAAGATCATCATCTGGAGGAACCTGAGGAAGGTCGGCGTCTGCGCGGCCGGGAAATCCAGGTAGAAGTCGTCGCCGACGCGGGCGACGTCCGCGTGGTGCAGGATGTGCCCCTGGATGTCGAGGTCCAGGGCGGAACCACCGAAACCGTCGGGGGCGTCGTCCAGCTTCTGGCTGAGGAGGTTGTTGAGGAAGTGCGCGGCGTCCTTGCCGGACACCCTGATCACGGTGCGGTGGGAGCGGTCCACGACGACGCCGCCGTCGTGGATGGCGCGCTGCTCGCCGAGGGGGTCACCGTAATGCCAGGCCACGCCGCGGGCGTCGACGGCGGTCTCGACGCCGTCATGATCCAGCGGGGCGGCGCCGGGGCGGCCGAGCAGCACAGATGTGTAATCAGGGCGGTCAGGGGTGCCTACATTGGTATCGTCAGTCACAAGGACGATGGTATCCGCCACGTCAAGACCCGTGAATCCACCTCATAAGGAACGGCGACTTCCCATGCCCTTCGGCAGTCCAGCTCCGGTCATCTACATTCTCGAACCGTACGGCGGCTCGGCGCGCACGCAGAATCCGAATCTGCCGCACATCTTCTTCGACGATTCCGGAATCACCCGCGGTGACGGCGTCTTCGAGACCCTGCTGGTGACGGACGGCCACGTGGCCAACCTGGAGCGCCACGCCGAGCGGTTCGTGCGCTCCGCGAAGAAGCTCGACCTGCCGACGCCTGACGTCGAGCAGTGGAAAGCGGCCTCCCGCCAGGCCGCCGAGGACTGGACGGCCGCCTGTCGGGGAGAACGCATCGACGGTCGGCTGGGCTGGTCCTACACCCGCGGGCGCGCCAAGACCGGCATCCCGACGGCCTGGCTGACCATCCAGGAGGCCACGGTGATGGACCGGGCCACCCGGGTGAGGGGGCTGCGGGTGCTTTCCGCCTCCCGCGGCTACACGATGGCCACCGGCGCGGACGCCGCCCCGTGGCGCACCGAAGCGGCCAAGACGCTCGACTACGCGGAAAACATGGCCGCCCTGCGCTGGGCCCGGGCCAACAACGCAGATGACGTGATTCTCACCGATCCGGGCACGGGCCGGGTGCTGGAGGCGGCCACCGCCAGCATCATCGCCGTGCGCCGGGGCGGGAAGCTGCGCACACCCAAACCCGTCGGAGGGGTGTTGCAGGGTACGGGCCAGCTCGCCATCTTCGAGGAGGCGGAGAAACACGGGTGGAACTGCCGGGCCAAGGACTTCAACGTCGACTACCTGCAGCGATCGGAGTCGGTGTGGCTGGTCAGCTCCGTGCGCCGCGCGGTGCGCGTGGCCCAGTTGAACGGGAAGAAGTTGCCGGCCCCGGCGAACGCCACCGAGCTGGCGGAGATGTTCGACAGGGCCCTCGAGAAGTAACCGGGGACGTTGCTTGGCCCCCGGCCGGCACTTCCCTAGCCGGCGATGCGCTTGAGCTCGGCGGACATGTGCGGTTTGAGCTCGCCGTCGACGAGACGTTCGTCGACCCAGCCGAGGTTGTTGTTGGGCAGCAGGCCGTAGAGGCGCTTGCCCGGCCCGTGGGCCTCCGGGCCGTTCTCGGTCACTGTGGTGGAGGCGGACTCCAACTGCCACGCGCGCTCGGTACGCGGTTCGCCGTACATGATCTCGATGACGCCGGCGGAGTTGGCCAGGGTCGCGGTGATCTCGTCCTTGGCGGTGATGGTCCAGAAACCCGTCTCGCGACGGTCGGTCCCGACGACGTTGCCCTCCTCGTCCTGGCGCCAGATCCGGGACTCGTACATCAGGTACTCGCCGCCGTCGTGGGAGAAGATGATCTGCTGCTCGAAGGAGTACTGGCCCGCCTCGGTGTCCGCCTGGCCGTGGCCCCGCCAGACGCCGACCAGGGGGAGCAGGGCGAGGAGCGCGTCATGCAGGCTCGGACCGTAGCGGAGGTTGGCGGTGTCTTCGTGCAGCGGAAGCTTGTCCAGGCCCAGCTCAGGGATGTTGCGGGGGGCGGTGGACTCGGACTGCTCGGCGGCCAGGTTCACGGCGTCGGAACCGGAGGTGCGCCCGGGGGTCTCCGGCTCAGCGATGCGCTGGTGGTCCTGGCTCGGGTGCTGCTCCCCAGCGGCCGGGGGGTTGGGTGTGCCCGACGCGGCTGCTGCGGCGTCGGCGGGAGTGTCCTGCGGGTTCTGCTCAGTCATGGACTCCACACTAGTGACTGCCCCCTCACCGTATCCACCCCGCCTGAGGGGTGTCGGACTGTCGTCGCCGTCGCGCTACGGCTGCGGCAGGCGAGGCGGCTCGCCCCCGCCCTCGCGGGTGAACCTGGAGTTGCCGGTCGCGCTCGGCACGAGGTCCTCCTCGGCGATGACGGTCCGGTAGCGCGCGTGCTCGAAAGTGATCGAACCGCCGGCGAGGTAGACGGCGGTGGCCGGGCCGCCGATCGGCAGGGAAGTGGTGTCCCGGGTCAGGGTGAACGCCTCAGTGGCCTCCTCCTCGCGTCCTTCCGGCGCGCTGAGGACGTCGGTCACCCGCATGGTGAATTCACCGGCGTCGAGGCGCAGTTTCGTCAGCACCGACACGGGCTCGTCGAACCCGACGGGGGTGCCCGTCAGCTGGGCCTCCGCGGCGACCCCGCCGCCCGGGGATATGTCGTAGGGGTTCTTGATGTCCAGGTCGGTCATGTTGAGCACCTGCCCCAGCGCGACGCCGTCAAGCGAGACGCTGCGGGTCACGGCGCTGACCGGCGCCCCGATGATCTCGCCGCGGTAAGCCCGGGCGGCGGGAATCTCCAGTTCGGCGAACTCGGAACGGGCGTTGACGATGCCGAGACCGGCCACGTCGACGTCCAGCACATCCAGCGAGACCAGAGGGACCTCCCCGGTCACCAGCACCTGGGCGAAGGGCAGGCCGCCGATATAGGATTTGGGGGAGCTCTGCAGGCCCGCGGACCGCTCCGCGGAGGAGGACAGGCGGGCCTCCGCGCGGGCGGCCAGGGCGGAGTCCGCCAGCCACAGCAGGCCCAGCACGACCGCGATGGCGAGAGCGGCGATGACCGCCGGATGGTCGCGGAGGCGTCGGGAAGTCTTCACGCCATCTATTTCTACCGGATAGCCTGGGGGCCATGAACCCACTGACCCTGATCTGGACCCGACTCCCCGACGATTCCGACCGACTGCCCGGCGTGCGGGAGCTTCTCGACGCAGTCTCCGAGGCAGACGGCATCGACGCCCTGTCGGAGCAGTTCGTCCTGGGGCTCGCCGACGCCCGGTTGGGGCACCAGCACCTGATCGGGGAGGACTCCGCCGGTCGCCTGGTGGCCGTGGCCGCCATCGCCGACGACGAGGTCGAGTTGGCGGTCCATCCCCAGCAGCGCAGGCTCGGTTACGGCGCCCAGATGTTGCGCTCGCTCGCGGACAGGGTGGACGGGCTCAAGGTGTGGGCGCACGGTAACCTGCCCGGCGCGCGGGCCATCGCGGGGGCGGAGAACCTGCAGGTCGTTCGCCGGCTGCTCGTCCTGGAAATTGCCGGGGACAGCCTCGACGCCGCAGCCGGGGTGGACCTGCCGGCGGGGGTCAGCGCACTCAATCTCAGCGACTCCATCGAACGCTGGGGTGAGGAGCGGGTGCTCGATGCCTGGCTGGCCGCCAACAACGAGGCCTTCGCCTGGCATCCGGAGCAGGGCGGCTGGGACAGGGACCGGCTGCGTCGGGGAATGGACGTTGAGTGGTTCGACCCCGCGGACGTGTGGCTGCTCTGGGACGTGCCGGCGGGCGCGGACGCTCCGGCCACGATGCCGGGCCTGGCGGGCTTCCACTGGACCAAGTGGCACGACGGCGCCACGGCCGAGGTCTATGTCGTCGGGCTCGCCGACGGCTACCGGGGTCGAGGTCTGGGCGGCCCGGCCGTGTCCATGGGGCTGCGGCACCTGCGCGAGGGCGGCGCCCGACGCGTCATCCTCTACGTCGAGGACGACAACGCCACCGCCGTGGAGCGCTACCGGGCGGACGGGTTCACCCTGGCCGAGGAGCACGTGGTTTACTCCGCCAGCTGAAACATGCGGGGAACCGGCGGTGCTGCGCACATAGCAGCCAGGTGGGCGAACTCTGGGAGTTTCCTCAAAGTGCCCCCTGATGGGGGTATTTTAAGGGCGGGAAGGCTCGGAGAAACTCGAAAAATTGAGTGAAGTGACAACATTTGATGTGTTTACCGTCACTAAGAAAATATTATAGGGCCACGTCGGGCGTGAAGTTGGGGATTTGTTAACCGCCAGTTCACCTGATGGAACCCAAGTGGTTAACGTGCACCCTCTACCTTGTCATCCTGTGAGCAACAACGGTTGTGCATGTACGGAGCCTGGCGGAAGGTCGCCGAGGTTCGCGAACGTGAACCGGATGTACCGGCCCGCGCCCTGGGAAGGGTGCTGGCTTGCTCGGACTCCTCAAACTGACTGAACTTATCCGCACAGGAAAGGCATTCCCGTGATTCGTAACTTCAAGCGTTCCGCCGCTGTCCTTGGTGTCGTTGCCGCTGGCTCCGTCGCCCTGGTCGCCTGCTCCGACTCCTCCGATTCCGCCGACACCTCCGCAGAGTCCTCCGCAGCCGAGTCCGGCTCCGACTCCGCGGCCGCCTCCGAGGGTCTGTCCGGCCAGTCCGGCGAGCTCGTCGGCGAGGGCGCCTCCTCCCAGCAGAACGCCATGGAGGTCTTCGGCACGGTCTACGCCGAGAACGTCGACGGTGCTTCCCTGGCCTACAACCCGACCGGTTCGGGCTCCGGCCGCACCAACTTCATCGCCGGTCAGGTCGACTTCGCCGGTTCCGACTCCCCGCTGGCGGAAGACCAGATTGAGCCGGCCAAGGAGCGTTGCGAGGGCAACGACGCCTGGCACCTGCCGTTCGTCGTCGGCCCGGTCGCCGTCGCCTACAACCTGGAGGGCCTGGAGGGCGTCGCCCTCGACATCCCCACCGTCGCCGCCATCTTCAAGGGCGAAATCACCAACTGGAACGACCCGGCCATCGCCGCCACCAACGAGGGCGTCGAGCTCCCGGATCAGGACATCACCGTCATCGCTCGTTCCGACGAGTCCGGCACCTCCGGCAACTTCCAGAAGTTCCTGCAGGCCGCTGTCCCGGATCAGTGGGACACCGAGGGCGAGCAGTTCCCGATCCCGGCCAACGGTGAGTCCGCCAACGGCTCCAACGGCGTCGCCACCCAGGTCGCCAACATCCCGGGCGCCATCACCTACGTCGAGGCCGGTTTCGCCACCCAGAACAACCTGGGCGTCGCCGCTCTGGACTTCGGTTCCGGCGCAACCGAGCTCAACAACGAGACCGTCGGTTCCGCACTGGACGCGCTCGAGTTCTCCACCGAGGGCCACAACATGGTCGTCGACTCCGAGGCGCTGTTCCAGCAGACCCAGGAGGGCGCTTACCCGCTCATCCTCACCACCTATGAGATCGTCTGCTCCGCAGGCTACGATGAGGAGACCCAGAACCTGGTCAAGGATTTCCTGACCGTCTCCCTGGACAACCAGGACGCCATCGGTGAGATCGGCTTCATCCCGATCGCCAAGGATTCCACCCACGGCCAGCGTCTGGCAGACGCCATCGCCGCCATCGGTGAGGGTGCGTAAGCACCCCCCCGCTGTCGGACCGTGACCAGGCATTTTATTGTCGGGATCGCGGGCCGGTGATGTCGAACCCCCGTCCGCTGAGCAGCGGCGGGGGTTCCATCGTGGGTAGCCACCCACTGCGTATGCCCCATTTTTACTCTCACGAAGGATCTAGAACCTGATGGCTAACAACCCGAGGGATCCCGAATCGCGTGCGGATGAGCCCGAACTGATGGCCAAATCGACCACCACCCTCGGTGCCGTGTCCGAAGGCGCGGTGCCGGGCGGCACCGTCCCTGCGGAGCGCGCAAGCAAGAGCTCCGGCGTCAAGCGTCCCGGTGACCGAATCTTCGAGCTGCTGGCGACGACGTCGGCCGTCCTCATCACCGTCCTGATCGCCGCGATCGGCCTCTACCTGCTGCTTAACGCGATTCCCGCGCTGAGCCGAAACGACGGCGGCCTCCTGGGCTTCTTCACCTACGGCGAGCGCTGGGACACCAGTCCGGACGACGGCATGCAGTTCGGCATCCCGAACATCTTCGGCGCCACCGTCTTCATCTCGCTGGTCGCCCTCATCATCGCCATGCCGGTCGCGCTCGGCATCGCCATCTTCCTGTCCAACTACGCGCCGAAGAAGGCAGTCAAGCCGCTGGGGTTCCTGGTGGACATGCTGGCCGCCGTGCCCTCCATCGTCTACGGCCTGTGGGGCTGGCAGGTGCTGGGCCCGGCACTGTCCAACTTCTACCAGTGGTGTCACGACGTCTTCGGTGACTGGCTGTTCCTCTTCGCGTGGGACGGCGCGCCGGCGTTCGCGACCGGACGCAACATCTTCACCGGTGGCATCGTCCTGGCCGTGATGATTCTCCCGGTCATCGCCGCCACCGCCCGTGAGGTCTTCGTCCAGACGCCCCCGGGCCAGATTGAGGCCGCGCTCGCTTTGGGCGCCACCCGCTGGGAAGTCGTCCGGATGACCGTCCTGCCGTTCGGCATGTCGGGCTACATCTCCGGCTCCATGCTCGGTCTCGGTCGTGCACTGGGCGAGACCATGGCGTTGTACATGGTCGTCTCCGGCGCCACCAATTTCCGTTGGTCCCTGCTCGACGGCGGCACCACCTTCGCTACGGCGATCGCCAACGCCGCGCCTGAGTTCAACAACCCGATTTCCGCGGGTGCCTACATCGCCGCCGGCCTGGTGCTGTTCCTGCTGACCTTCGTGGTCAACACGATCGCCCGCTCGATGGTCAAGTAAGGAAGGCGAGAAAAACAATGTCTACTACTGTTTCCGCTAACACGACCGCCACGGGTGGCAGCGTCTTCACGCACATCTCCGGCTCGCGCAAGACCACCAACACCATCATGACCGGCCTGGTCTGGTTCACGATGCTTCTGGCGATGGTCCCGCTGGTGTGGGTCCTGTGGACCGTCATCTCCCAGGGCATCGGCATTCTCTTCACCGCCTCCTGGTGGACCGAGGATCAGGGCCGGACCCCGACCTTCATGGAGGGCGGCGGCGCCCTCCACGCCATCATCGGCACCGTGCTGCAGACCGTCGTCGCAGCCCTGATCTCGGTCCCGATCGGCATCTTCACCGCGATTTACCTGGTGGAGTACTCCTACGGCAACCGCCTCGGTCGAATCACCACCTTCATGGTCGACATTCTCTCCGGCGTCCCGTCCATCGTGGCCGCGCTGTTCGTCTACGCGCTGTGGATCACCAACTTCGGCTTCGGCCGCTCCGGTTTCGCCGTGACCCTGTCGCTGATCCTCCTGATGATTCCGCTGGTCGTGCGCAACACCGAGGAGATGCTGCGCGTGGTGCCGATGGACCTGCGCGAGGCCTCCTACGCCCTGGGCGTGCCGAAGTGGAAGACGATCCAGAAGATCGTGCTGCCGACCGCACTGTCCGGCATCGTCACCGGCGTCATGCTGGCCATCGCCCGCGTCATGGGTGAGTCCGCGCCGGTCCTGATCCTGGTCGGTTCCACCCGAACCATCAACTGGGACATCTTCGAAGGCCCGCAGTCCTCCCTTCCGCTCATGATGCTGGACATGTACAAGTCCGGCACCACGGAGCCGACCCTCGACAAGCTCTGGGGCGCGGCGCTGACCCTGGTGCTCATCATCGCCATCCTGAACATTGCCGCGCGAGTCATCTCCGACAAGTTCTCGGTGAAGAAGTAACCGTCGCCAAACCCCACGAACGCTTTAGGAAAGACAATGGCTACCAAGCTCCTCCTCAACGACGTCAACATCTTCTACGGTGACTTCCACGCCGTTCAGAACGTCAACCTCGACATCCCGGCCCAGGCCGTCACCGCCTTCATCGGCCCGTCCGGCTGCGGCAAGTCCACCGTCCTGCGCACCCTCAACCGCATGCACGAGGTCATCCCGGGCGCCCGCGTCGAGGGCGAGATCCGTCTCGACGGCGAGGACATCTACGGCCGGGGCATCGACCCGGTCTCCGTCCGCAACACCGTCGGCATGGTCTTCCAGAAGGCCAACCCGTTCCCGACCATGTCCATCGAGGACAACGTCGTCGCCGGACTGAAGCTCTCCGGCGAGAAGAACAAGAAGAAGCTCAAGGAGGTCGCCGAGAAGTCCCTGCGCGGCGCCAACCTGTGGGAGGAGGTCAAGGACCGCCTCGACAAGCCGGGCGGCGGCCTCTCCGGCGGCCAGCAGCAGCGTCTGTGCATCGCCCGCGCGATCGCCGTGGAGCCGGAGGTCCTGCTCATGGATGAGCCGTGTTCCGCACTGGACCCGATCTCCACCCTGGCCATCGAGGACCTCATCCACGAGCTGAAGAAGGACTTCACGATCGTCATCGTGACCCACAACATGCAGCAGGCGGCCCGCGTCTCGGACATGACCGCCTTCTACAACCTCGAGGCCACCGGCAAGCCGGGCCACCTGGTCGAGTACAACCCGACCAAGAAGATCTTCGAGAACCCGGACCAGAAGGAAACCGAAGACTACATCGCCGGCCGCTTCGGCTAAATCAGGCGGACGCCACGCTCGGTCCCAGTCAGTCTGAGCGAGTCCAGGCACCTCATCCAGCCCTCACCCACCCCGGGCACCAGTTCAGCCCCGGGGTGGGTGAGGGCTTTTCCGGCCCGGACAGCCCCGGTGTCAATGCACGGGAATCATCGTACTAACTAGGCGGGCTCACTAGAGTGGGAAGAACCACCCAGTGACCTTCAGGAGGAGACCGTGACCGCATCCGCACCCATTCCGAGCAGCGATCCGACGGAACGGCAGCCCAGGGCCTACGGCGATGAGCTCCACGGCCGCGGCTGCCCGATCGCGCACGGGGCAGGCGATGAGGTGGTGATCGTGGGGCATGCGGAAGCCCTCGCGGCGGCGACCGACGCCGAGGCCTTCAGCTCCGCGGTCTCGCGTTTCCTGCAGATCCCCAACGGTCTGGACGGGGAGGAGCACGCCGCTTTCCGACGTCTCCTGGACCGTTATCTCGCCCTGGAGGTCGTCGACGGTTACGCCGACGAGTTTCTTGCGGCGGCCCGCAGCACCATCACGGAGCTGGTCACCGACGAGACCGTGACGGTCGACGCCGTCGCTCAGCTGGGGGCGACCTACGCGGTGCGGTCAATGCTCGCCTGGCTCGGCTGGCCAGTGTCCATGGAGCAGCGACTCATCGACTGGGTGATCGCCAACAACGAGGCCACCCGCTCCGGCGAGCTGGAACGCACCGCGGCGGTCGCGGAGGAATTCGACGCCATCATCCGCGACGCCCTCGCCGAGAGTCCGGCGGACTCGGTGACCAGACGGCTGGTCCGGGACGAGTCGCTGGGACGTCCATTGGAGTCGGCCGAGGTGATCTCGATCCTCCGCAACTGGACCGGCGGCGACCTCAGCTCCATGGCCTACTGCATCGGCGTCATCCTGGCCGCGTTGGTGGAGATCCCGGCGCTGCAGGACCGCCTGCGGGAGTGGGAGTACGTCTCGGACGCGGAGTTCGTCGCGATCATGGACGAGATCCTCCGCCGAGATTCCCCGTTCGTCTCCAACCGCCGGATCACCACGGGGCCGGTGAGCGTCGGCGGCGCCGAGCTGCCGGCGGGGCAATCGGTGCGGATCCACTGGACGGCCGCCAACCGGGATCCGCGCCGCTTCGGGGAACCGGACGCGTACGACCCGGAGGCCAACGCCGCCCAGAACCTGGTGTGGGGCGCCGGCCCGCACGCCTGCCCGGGCAAGGACCTCTCCATGCTCGAGCTGCGCGCCTTCATCGACGAACTTCTCGCCGTGGTCACCGTGACCGCCGCCGACACCGCGGCGGGGGAGCGCGAGACTCACCCGGTCGGCGGCTGGGCCAGCCTCCCGGTCACGCTCACGCGTCGATAAGCCGGGCCGCGCGGGCGTTAGCGGGGATCCTTGAGCCGGGTGAACCGGTGGAGGATCTCCGCGTCGGTGCCCGGGTGGTCGAAGGCGTCGGACCGCTCCTCCGGCGGCATGCCGGTGACGAGGTAGACGACGCGGGCGGCGACCGAGACGCAGTGGTCGGCGAAACGTTCGTAGTAGCGGGTGAGCATGGCCGCGTCCACGGCCTCGCGGTTGGTGTGCGCCCACTCCTCGCCGGTGACCTCGGTGAGGATGGCCTGGTTCATCTCGTCGACGGCGTCATCCTCGGCGGCCAGGTCGTAGGCCACCTTCTCGTCCGGGGTGATGAGGACCTCGCGGGTTTTCCCCATCATCGTCAGCACAGCCGCGGCGATCTCCTGGAACTGCTCCTTGACGGGATCGGCCACGGCGATGTCGGGGTGGCGCCGACGGGCCGTGTTCGCGATATGCATCCCGAGGGCGCCCATGCGGCGGAGGTCGTTGACAATGTAGATCGAGGAGATGACCTGGCGGAGATCGCTGGCCACCGGGCTTTCCAGCAGCAGCAGGTCGATGGCCCGCTGTTCACAGCGGCGGCGAATCTCGTCGAGGCCGTCGGCCATGGACAGGGCGTCCTCGGCCTCCTCGAGCGAACCGCGGATGAGCGCGCTGGAGGCCTTCGTGATGATCTCGTTGACGATGTCGCACATGACAACGAGGTCGCGGGCGAAGGCGTCAAGCTGATCTCGGTAGGCAATACGCATGCGCACCATCGTAGGCCGACCTCCTTGATTATGCTGGGTTAGTACCAATCATTCTGCCCGACGTACTGACCCAACATATAACCGGGGTGCATTGAGTGCGCTGCCGCGCCTAGCCGCCGGAGTTCATCAGCTCGGCGCCGGCCTCGGCGACGGCGTCGTCCTCGGGGTCGTTGAGCCAGCCGTCCGGAAGCGCGACCTTCGCCGGGGAGCCCTTGCGGCCGCGGGCGCCGTCGGCGTCCTCGGCACGGGCCGTGGAGTCCGCGTAGGGGGCGAGCTTCTCGCGCAGATCCGCCAGGGAGGTGATCTTCGCCAGCGAGGCGCGGAACTCGCCGCCGACCGGGAAGCCGCGCAGGTACCAGCCCATGTGCTTGCGCAGGTCGCGGGTGGCCCGATCCTCCCCGTCATGGGCGGCGAGCAGCTCGGCGTGACGGTAGATGATCCTGGTGACCTCGCCGAAGGTCGGCTCCTGCGGAATCTCCTCTCCGCGCAGCTGTGCGGAGAGCTCGGCGAAGAGCCACGGGCGTCCCAGGCAGCCGCGGCCGACGACGACGCCGTCGCAGCCGGTCTGATCCATCATGAGCTGGGCGTCCGCGGCGGCGAAGATGTCGCCGTTACCCAGCACCGGAATGCCGGTGCCGTCCATGTGCTCGACCAGGCGGGTGATCTCGTCCCAGTCGGCCTCGCCGGAGTAGCGCTGGGCGGCGGTGCGCGCGTGCAGGGCGACGGCGGCCGCCCCCTCGTCGGCCGCGATGCGGCCGGAGTCCAGGTGGGTGTGGTGCTCGTCGTCGATGCCGACGCGGAACTTCACCGTGACCGGGATGTCCGTCCCCTCGGTGGCCTTGACGGCCGCGGCGACGATGCTGCGGAAGAGCTTGCGCTTGTAGGGGATCGCGGAGCCGCCGCCACGGCGGGTGATCTTGGGGACCGGGCAACCGAAATTCATGTCGATGTGGTCGGCGAGGTTCTCGTCGACGATCATTTTCGCGGCCTCGTAGGTGTACTTCGGGTCCACGGTGTAGAGCTGGAGTGACCGGGGATCCTCGTCCGGGGCGAAGGTGGTCATGTGCAGCGTCTTCTCGTTGCGTTCGACGAGCGCGCGGGCGGTGACCATTTCGCAGACGTAGAGGCCGGCGACGGTGCCCGTGCGTTCCTTCTCCTGCTCGCGGCAGAGCGTGCGGAAGGCCACGTTGGTCACCCCGGCCATGGGGGCGAGCACGACCGGGGAGTCCACGGTGAGCGAACCGATGCGCAGCTGACCGGCGGGCGCGCCGGCGGCGGCCCGCTCGCCGCCGGCGGGCTGGGTGATGTCTGTCTGCGTTGTCACGTGGGTTGTCACGTCACCCATTGTCCTCCCTCTACCCGATACGCCCAAACCGGGCGAATGTGACGGTGAAAGGGTGGGGTTCGGGGGGAGGTTGCGGGTGAGCGGTGCATGTTGTTGTCTGTGGTCTTGTATAAGGTAAATGCCGGACGGCGAACCCGGGTTCGCCTGAACACTTCACGTAGTAGGACGACTCAACAATGGAGAGCAGATGTCTGACCGCATTCTGAATGCTGACCTCGCAGGCAAGATCATGTCCGCGGAGGAGGCCGCGAACTTCATCAACAACGGTGACAACGTCGGCACCTCCGGCTTCACCGGCGCGGGCTACCCGAAGGCCATGCCGAAGGCCATCGCCGCGAAGGCCAAGGTCGCCCACTCCCGCGGCGAGGACTTCACGATCAACCTCTTCACCGGCGCCTCCACGGGCGACGACGCCGACGGCGTCCTGGCCGAGGCCAACGCCATCAACTTCCGTACGCCGTACAACTCGGACCGCACCCTGCGCAACCAGTTCAACGCCGGTGAGGCCCTGTACTCGGACATCCACCTCTCCCACCTCGGCCAGCAGGTCGTCCAGGGCTTCTTCGGCCCCATGCAGGTCGCGATCCTCGAGGTCGTCAAGATCAACGAGGACGGCACCGTGGTCCCGTCCTCGGCGGTCGGCAACAACGTCGAGTACGCCCAGTACGCCGACAAGATCATCCTCGAGGTCAACTCCTGGCAGTCCGCCGAGCTCGAGGGCATGCACGACATCTACGAGCCGGAGCAGCTGTGGGACCGCACCCCGATTCCGATCACCAACGTCGGCGACCGCATCGGTGAGACCTTCCAGCGCATCGACACCTCCAAGGTGGTCGCGGTCATCGAGACCAACGAGGCCGACCGCAACTCGCCGTTCAAGGAGCCGGACGAGGTCTCCAAGAAGATCGCCGAGAACTTCCTGCAGTTCCTCGAGGACGAGGTCGCCGCAGGCCGTCTGTCCTACGACAACTACGTCATGCAGTCCGGCGTCGGCAACGTCCCGAACGCGGTCATGGCCGGTCTGCTCAACTCCAAGTTCGAGAACATCACCGCCTACACCGAGGTCATCCAGGACGGCATGCTCGATCTCATCGACGCCGGCAAGATGACCATGGCCTCGGCCACCTCCTTCGCCCTCTCCCCGGAGGCGGCGGAGCGCATGAACGAGAAGGCCGACTTCTACCGCAAGCACATCATCCTGCGCCCGCAGGCGATCTCCAACCACCCGGAGGTCATCCGCCGCGTGGGCCTGATCGCCTCCAACGGTCTGATCGAGGCTGACGTCTTCGGCAACGTCAACTCCACCAACGTCTCCGGCGGCAAGGTCATGAACGGCATCGGCGGCTCCGGTGACTTCACCCGCAACGCCTACATCTCCTCCTTCGTGACCCCGTCCGTGGCCAAGGGCGGCGCGATCTCCGCGATCGTCCCGCACGCCTCCCACATCGACCACACCGAGCACGACGCAATGGTCTTCGTCTCCGAGTACGGCTACGCCGACCTGCGCGGCCTGGCCCCGCGCCAGCGCGCCGAGCGCATGATCGCCATCGCGCACCCGGACTACCGTGCACAGCTCGAGGAGTACGTCGAGCGCGGCCTGGCCGCCGGCGGCCACACCCCGGTCCACCTGCCGACCGCCTTCGAGTTCCACACCCGTCTGGCTGAGACCGGCTCCATGCTCAAGCAGCAGGACGCCCTCGTCGAGAACTAGTCCCGCAGACACGGCGACGGCGCCCGACCCCTTCCGAGGGGGCGGGCGCCGTTCTCATGCCACGGGCGCGGGACGCTTGTCGACGCTGACCTTGTCGACCTCGACACCGGCGTCATCCGGTGACTGGTGCGTCACGAGGATGACGCTGCGATCGGCTCGCCCACCGGGCAGGCGCCGGTTGAGCAGCATGTCCAGCAGCTCGGCGGCGCCATCGGCGTCAATGTGCTCGGTCGGCTCGTCGATGAGCAGGACGGGCGACTCGGAGACCAGCGCGCGGGCCAGCAGCAGCCGGCGGCGCTGCCCTGAGGACAGGGAGCCGGCGCCGTCGGCGAGCACGGTGTCCATCCCCTCGGACAGCCCGTTCACCCAGTCGTCCAGGCCCACCGCGGCCAGGCATTCCGCGACGAGTTCGCCGGTCGCCCGGGAGTTGCCCACCTTGACGTTCTCCCGGATGGTGGTGGCGAAGACCCACTCGTCCTCGGCGTGGACCCGGATGGTTGAGCGCAGCACGTCCTGGCCGACGTCCGTGAGGACGCGGCCGCCCAGCGTCAGCTCACCCGCCCGGGGCGGCAGGAGCCCGCCGAGGGTCTGCAGCAGCGTGGTCTTGCCGCAGCCGGAGGGGCCGCGCACCACCATGCGCTCACCCGGGGCCAGGTCGAGGTCCCAGGGGATTTCCCCGTAGCGGCAGCGCAGACCGGAGGCCCGCAGGTGCGTGTCCTCCAGCCGGAGCGGGGCGGCGTCGACGGGCTCTGGCGCGGCGCCGTCGTGCCCGTCGACCAGGTCCACGAGCCGGCGGGCGGAGATGGCCGCCAGCTCGGCGCGCACGGCGGCCTTGGCCAGCTGGCCGTGCGCCTCAAAGGCGGCCAGCGGGAGCATCACGAGCATGCCCAGCCACACTGGTTCACCGGGGTAGGTCAGGACGGCGAGGACGAGCACGCCCGCGGCGGTCAGGCCGGTGGCCCAGGAGTGGACGGCGTCGCCGAGCGCCTCGGGACGCTCGGCCTCCGCCTCGGCGCGCGAGAAGCGTGCCGACGCCCGCCGGGTGCGCTCCGCGTGCTCCCCGGCGACGCCGGCGGCCTCGACCTCGGCGCGGTTGCGCAGGGATTCGTCGATGCGGGCCGCCAGCTCGTCCTGGGCGTCGATGTGGCGCCGGTGGCGGGCGGCGCGGGCGGCCAGCCAGGGCGTGACGACCCCGGTGAACAGGAAACCGACGACCATGATCACGGCGGCCCCCGGGTGCAGCGCACCCGCCAGAATGACGGCGGTCAGCGAGAGCACCAGGGCCACCCCGCCCGGGACCAGCGTGCGCACGATGAGGTCGGTGACGCGGTCGGCGTCGGAGACCAGGCGGGAGAGGCCCTCACCGCGGGAGCGCAGGTGCGCCACGCCGCCGGTGCCGCCGCCGGAGACGATGGCGTTGAACAGGCGCGAGCGCAGGGTGGTCAGCGCCGACAGCGCCAACCGGTGGCTGACCAGCCGGTCAATGTAGCGGAACACGGAGCGGGAGATGCCGAGTGCGCGCACGGCGGTGATCGCCACGCTCAGGTCAAGCACCGGGGGCATTTCCCAGGCGCGGGTGATCAGCCAGCCCGACAGGACGGTCAGGGTCAGCGCCGAAAGCAGGGTGACGGCGCCGGCGAGGACTGCGAGCAGCAGCTGTCGCGGTCTGACCCCGGCCAGCGCCAGGAGCGTGCGGAGGTAGGCCCAGTCCTTCACAGGCGCACCACCTGATCCGCGAGGGTGACCATCCGTTCGTCGTGGGAGGCGAGGAGGACGGTGTCGCCGCGCCCCGCCCGCTCCCGG
Organism: Corynebacterium guangdongense; assembly: GCF_030408915.1. NCBI lineage: Bacteria > Bacillati > Actinomycetota > Actinomycetes > Mycobacteriales > Corynebacteriaceae > Corynebacterium > Corynebacterium guangdongense. The sequence goes on along the minus strand of NZ_CP047654.1, from coordinate 2,375,610 downwards.
AGGGTGTCCGCCAGGCGCGCGACGAGGCCGGGGGAGAGGTGGGCGCTCGGTTCGTCAAGAAGCAGCACCCGGGGCGTCCCGTCACCGTGCGCCAGTGTTCTGGCCAGCCCGATGCGCTGCCCCTGCCCGGCCGAGACGCCGCGCCCGCCCGCGCCCACCTCGTGATCGCCCGGCACGTCGAGCCCGACCTGGGCGGCGGTGCGGGCGACGGCGGCCCGGTCCGCCCTGAAGAGGGTGAGGTTGTCCTCCACGGTGCCGACGCTGAGCAGGGCCCGAGCCGGCAGGTAGGAGATCCGCTCGCGCGCCGGGGCGGTGACGGAGCCGGTGACGGCCTCGTCGGGGAGCATGCCCAGGACGGCGAGGAAGACGGTGGACTTGCCGGAACCGTTGGGGCCGTAGAGCACCGTGATCGCTCCTGGGCGGGCGAGGCAACTGAGGTGTTCGGGGCGGACGCCGTCGCGGCCGGTCACGGACAGGTCGCTGAGCCGGATTTCCGTGCCCGAGGTGTGGGTGAGGTACCCGCCCACGGCGTGGGCGCGGCGCGAGTCCTGCTCCAGCAGCGTGAGGATCTCCTCGGCGGCCTCCAGGCCGTCGGCCGCGGCGTGGTAGTTCTGGCCGACCTGGCGCACTGGGTTGTAGACCTCCGGCACGACGATGAGGACGATGAGGCCGGCGGTGAGGTCCATCCCGCCGTAGACCAGGCGCAGGCCGATGTTGACCGCGACCAGGGCGACGGCCAGCGTCGCCAGGAACTCCAGCGCGAAGGAGGAGAGGAAGGCAAGCCGGAGCACACCCATCGTGGCCTTTTCGTGGGCGCGGCCGGTGGACAGCAGCTGTTTCGCCGGCTGGCGGGTCACCCCGAGGGCGCGCAGCGTCACCGAACCGGAGAGCAGATCCGCCAACTGGCCGCCCAGCGCCCCGGTGACCTGCAGACGACGCTCGGTGTGCGCGGCGGTCAGCTTGCCGATCAACACCATGAACGCCGGAATCAGCGGCAGCGTCACCAGCGCCAGCACGCCGGAGAGGGGATCGAACCAGAAGACCACGAGGAGTGCCGCGGGGGTGGCGATCACCAGCGACACCAGGGAGGGGAGGAACTCCGACAGATAGGGCCGGAAATCACCGACGCCGTCGGTCAGCACCGTGCGCCAGTGCCCGGACTCCTCCTGGACCTGGCGGGGATCGCGGCGTCGCAGAGCCGCCAGGGCGCGCACGCGCAGCGTGTCGACGACGTCGGCGACGGCGTTCGAGCCCGATCGCCGGCCGGCCCAGGACACGACGCCGTGCGCGAGGACGACGCCCACCAGCGCCAGCAGTGGCCAGCGGTAGTCCCGGTAATCGGGGAGGCCGTCCGCGGCGGCGTCGATGATGGCGCGCGCGGCGACCCACCCCAGGAGAACCCCGCGGGCGAGGACGAGGAGGGTGTCCAGCGCCTGGATCACCCCGGCCCGGGCGATCAGACGCGACACAGGGGGGACGAGAGACAACAGACGCTTATCGACGGGCGACGCCATGGAATCCTTCCGAACCGGCTAGATCGTGGACGTGGTGTGCGCGACGACCTTCACGCGCTTGCGGAACACCCAGTAGGTCCACCCCTGGAAGACGAGCACTCCGGGAATGAACAGCAGCGCGGCCCACCCCATGATCTTCAGCGTGTAGTCCGAGCTGGCAGAGTTGTAGATGTCGAGGGACACGCCGCCCTCCAGCGTGGTCGGCATCAGGTAGGGGAAGAGACTGACGAAGATGAGGACGACCAGCCCCACCACGGCCACGGCGGTGGACGCGAAGGCCCAGCCGTCCCGCTTCCCGATCAGCGAGACGACGCCGACGGCGATGGAGACCACCATGGCCGCGATGATCGCCCAGCCGGCCGGCTTGCCGCTGTCGTACTGGATCCACAGGGCGAATCCCAGGGTCAGCGCCACCGCCGGGGCGGTGAGCCACTTCAGGCCGATGTCGTGGACCCGGGAGCGCAGCGGTTCCTCCGTCTTGAAGCCGAGGAACATGGCGCCGTGCAGCAGGAACAACGCCACGAACGTCAGCCCGCCGAGAAGGCCGACCGGGTTGAGCAGAGCGATCAGACCGGTCAAACCCGACTCGATCTGACGGTCAGCGTCGATGGCGACGCCCCGGAGGATGTTGGCGAAGGCCACGCCCCACAGCAGCGCCGGAACCCAGGAGCCGACGGCGGTGAACACGTCGCTGACGTCACGCCACTTCTGGGTGTCGACCTTGGTGCGCCACTCCAGGCCCACGCCGCGCAGGATGAGCGAGAGCAGGATGAGCAGCAGCGGCAGGTAGAACCCGGAGAACATGGTGGCGTACCACTCCGGGAAGGAGGCGAACAGCGCCGCGCCGGCGGTGATAAGCCACACCTCGTTGCCGTCCCAGATCGGACCGATGGCCTTGACCGCCGCCGAGCGGCGCGCGGCCCTCTCCTCCGCGTCCCGGCCGCCGAGGAACGGCAGCAGCATGCCGACGCCGAAGTCGAAGCCCTCGAGCAGGAAGTAGCCGACGAAGAAGAACGCGATGATGATGAACCAGAGCGTCTGAAGATCCATTAGTGCTCAGCCTTTCCGGTGCTGGGTGCGCCGTCCTCGCTGAAGGTCAGCGGGGCTACGCCGTCGTCCTCGTCCGGGTCGTACTCCTTGTGCGCGATATCCTCGGAGGACCCCGGGGGCGGCGGCCCCTCGAGCACCTTCTTCCGCATCAGCCAGAACCAGACCACGGCGAGAACGCCGTAGAGCAGCGTGAAGGAAATCAGCGAGAGCCACACGGTGGTCACCGAATGGTCGGAGACGCCGAACTCCACGAGCATGTGGATCTCCTGCTCATTGCCGGGCAGGAGTTGGCCCTGGAACTCCGGGTTGGGGTACACGATCCACGGCTGACGACCCATCTCCGTGAACACCCAGCCCGCCCAATTCGCGACGAAGGGGAAGGGCATCGCGGCCAACGAGAGCCACCCGAACCAGGGCTTGTCGAAGGACCGCTTCCGACGGGTGACCCACAGCGCCAGAAACGCCATGACGACGGAGGGGATCATGGCGCCGATCATGATGCGGAACGCCCAGTAGGTGACGAACATGTTGGGGGAGTAGTCCCCCGCGCCGTAGAGCGCCTCGTACTGCGCCTGAATCTCGGCGACGCCCTCCAGCGTGACCCCGGTGAACCGGTTGCCGGCCAGGAACGACAGCAGGAAGGGAACGCCGATGAGCTGATGGGTGTCGTCGCAGCTGTTGGAGAAGGAGATCGACAGCACGGAGAACAACGGGTCGGTTTCGGTCGTGCACAGGGCTTCCGCGGAAGCCATCTTCATCGGCTGCTGCACGAACATCAGCTGCGCCAGGCTGTGCCCGGTCAGGGAGACGCCGATGACCCCGATGACGGTCACCCAGGCGCCCAGACGCAGCGCGGAGCGCCACATCTGGTCGGCGTCCTCGAACCACCCGCCGGCGACGGCGTCGCCGCGCCGGGCGGCGCGAACCATCCACCAGCCCGCGACGCCCATGACGAAGGTGCCGGCGACCATCCACGACGCGAAGATCGCGTGCGGGACCGCCGCCAGGGCGGTGGGGTTGGTCAGCAGCGCGAGGAAGTCGACGAGCTCGGCGCGGCCGGTGTCCGGGTTGTAGACCGCGCCGACCGGATGCTGCATGAAGGAGTTGGCCACGATGATGAAGTACGCCGAGAGGTTGACGGCGACGGCCACCATCCAAATGGACAGGTTGTGGAGCCAGGCCGGCATGCGGCCCCAGCCGAAAATCCAGGCGCCCAGGAAGATGGACTCGATGAAGAAGGCCGCCAGGCCCTCCAACGCCAGGGGGGCGCCGAAGACGTCGCCGACGAACCGGGAGTACTCGGACCAGTTCATGCCGAACTGGAACTCCTGGACGATTCCGGTGACCACCCCCATGGCGAAGTTGACCAGGAACAGGGTTCCGAAGAACCGGGTGGCCCGGTACCAGTGCTCGTTACCGGTGCGCAGCCAGGCCGTCTGCATTCCGGCCACCATCGGGGCCAGCCCGATGGTCAGGGGAACGAAAATATAGTGGTAAACCGTGGTGATTCCGAACTGCCACCGCGAAACATCTACAAGATCCAACGCAGCCCGCCTCTCCCGCGAAGCTCACTGAAAAGTTTGACCATCAAACTTTGGAATATACTTCGGACCATACTTATGTAGTCGAATATCGTCCAACGAAAGTTCCATAAGGTGAGGGTATGGCCGGTCGCGTCACGGGATTGGGGGTTCCGGCCCCCTCCCGGGTGCAGCGGGTTCGGTGCTGGCGGGGGAGGCAAGTACAATGGGGCGGTGCCCGGCTGGCTGTCATGGTCGAATGGTCGGGCTCGGGCCTTTAGCTCAGTTGGTAGAGCTACGGACTTTTAATCCGCAGGTCGCGGGTTCGAGCCCCGCAGGGCCCACATATGACCCCGCACGCCACTCAGGTGGTGTGCGGGGTTCCGTCTTTGCGAGGGGCGATATTGATATGTCGTGGCTATTTATCATAAATTATGATAATATAGTTCTATTGGGCTTGCTCGTGAGGAACATCGGCGGGCCCATGAAGGTTGGACACAGGCAATGGCAGTTAGGGAGCGATATTTTTGTTCGATGTTCGCGCAGTTCGCAACTGGATTGAGTCGACGGATCCCGCCGAGGTGGACCGCATGCTCTGGACGCTCCGGATGTACGCGCACGAGAACTGCGACGGATTCAGTGACCTGTCCGCCGCGCTGACGAAGCAGACCAAGGCGCAGCGGGAGAGGGAGCTCCGGGAGGCCACGGAGCTGGGCAAGCAGATGAACCGCCGCAACCGCATTCGGCGCACGGCGGAGGACATCGCGGAGGCCGCGTAGCCGCGTGGCCGGGAGATCGTGCCGAAGCGAACGAATGGGGGCCCGTCACCGCGTGACGGGCCCCCATTCGGCCGGAAGGGTGGCTAGCTCTTGACCATCCGCCTGATCGCCTTCATCGCCTCTTCGAGCTTGGCGTCCAGTTCCTCGCCGTCCGCGCCGGCGGCGTCGCGAACGCAGTGGGTGACGTGATCCTCCAGCAGTGCCAGGGCGACGTTCTCCAACGCGGAGTTCACGGCGGAAATCTGGGTCAGGATGTCGATGCAGTACTGGTCCTCGTCGATCATCCGGTGAATTCCGCGGGCCTGGCCCTCAATGCGCTTGAGCCGGGCGAGGTACCTGGCCTTGTCTCCGTTGTAGCCGTGCGTGTGGCCAGGCTCGGTGGCGACGTCCGGCTCGGCGCCCTGGTGGTTCATCTCGTCTGCGACGTTAGTCATGGTTCCCCGCCTCTCCTTGAATATCCTGCGCAGGAGCATACCCTATAGGGGTATCCATTGGCCAGAACTTTCGCCGGTTCACCCGCGGTTTTGACGTTGGGGCCGGGCGCAGTATAGTTTTAAAACGTCGCTAAGGCCGGGGCAATCCGGCAGAGGTCGACAGGCCCCCATCGTCTAGTGGCCTAGGACACCGCCCTTTCACGGCGGCGACACGGGTTCGAACCCCGTTGGGGGTACGCGAGTACCACCTTCGTGGAGCACTCGAACAAAAGAATATGGCCCTGTGGCGCAGTTGGTTAGCGCGCCGCCCTGTCACGGCGGAGGTCGCGGGTTCAAGTCCCGTCAGGGTCGCCATATCAAATACCGGGAACGCCATGCGTTCCCGGTATTTTTGTTTTCCGCCCGTTTCGTGCCCGTCCGGACGCCCTGGCCTTGCCGCGGGCCGGGGGCTGGCATCGAAAAGCGTGATTGTGCTGGCGATTTGCCCGCCTGTCGGCGGGCTGTGTAAAGTAATTCCCTGTGCGACGGACAAGTCCGGAACACAACGAACTGGAAACAGTTTGGCCCTGTGGCGCAGTTGGTTAGCGCGCCGCCCTGTCACGGCGGAGGTCGCGGGTTCAAGTCCCGTCAGGGTCGCAGAGATTGTCCTCACGGACGGTTTCTGGCCAGATAGCTCAGTTGGTAGAGCGTCCGCCTGAAAAGTGGAAGGTCAGCGGTTCGACCCCGCTTCTGGCCACATCAGAAAATCCCCGCAGTTGAATTCAACTGCGGGGATTTTCTCGTCTCTCGTGGCTTCCGTCACTAGTGTGGGGGGCAGGCCAACCATGTTCCGCAGACCGAAGGAGACCATCATGGCAGAGCAGGAACGCACCGTCACCCATCAGGAGGACAGGAAACGCTTCATCATCACCGTCGGCGGTGAAGAGGCGGGTTACGCCACGTACGTGGAACGCGACGGAGTCCGCGACTTCAACCACACGGTCGTCGATCCGAAGTTCCGCGGCCAGGGCCTGTCCTCCCCGCTGATCAAGACGGCGCTGGACGATACCCGCGAGCGAGGCTTTTCGATCATCCCGTCGTGCTCGGCTGTCGACCACTTCGTCAAGAAGAACGAGGAATACAAGGACCTGCTGTCGAAGTAGGGGTCCCTCGGACATGGCAATGGCCCCGTACGCACCCCAGGAGGGCGTGTACGGGGCCATTGCGCTGACCGGGTGGAGTTAGATGACGTAGAAGTCCGGGTCGACGAGTTTCTTGGTCTCGTTCTGGCCGCGCTGACGGTTCTTGGCGGGCACGCCGGTGGCGATGCTGTTGGGCGGGACGTCCTTGGTCACCACCGCGTTGGCGCCGACTGCGGAGCCGTCGCCGATGACGACGGGGCCGAGGATCTTGGCGCCGGCGCCGACGGTGACATTGTTGCCCAGGGTGGGGTGGCGCTTGGTCTGGGTGAGGACCTGGCCGCCGAGCGTGACGCCGTGGTAGAGCATGACGTCGTCGCCGATCTCCGAGGTTTCACCGATGACGATGCCCATGCCGTGGTCGATGAAGAAGCGGCGGCCGATGGTCGCGCCCGGGTGAATCTCGATACCGGTGAAGAAGCGGTTGAGCTGGGCGAGTATTCGTGCCGGCCCCTTCGCCCCGCGCTGCCACAGCCAGTGGCTCACCCGATGTGACCAGATCGCGTGCAGTCCCGAATAGACGATGGCGTTCTCGATATCACCACGAGCCGCGGGATCGTGGTCCTTGGCGTTTCGCAGGTCCTCACGGACGGTACTGATCACTTTGCGCAACATGAAGCCCGAGTCTAACAGCGCGGGGGAGTACTCCGGAGCGGGGTCTTTTTTAATATTCAACCATGTGCGCCGGGCACCGAAATGGCCGTGGCCCGGCACCTTCCTGCAGGTGCGGGGCCACGGCCACGGGGTGAGACTCATCGGCGCCCGCCAGGGCGGTCAGGCCGAGTGCGTCGGACTAGTCGCGGATGTCCTCGTAGAGCACGGTGGAGACGTAGCGCTCACCGAAGTCGCAGACGATGAAGACGATGTTCTTGCCCTCGTTCTCCGGACGGGAGGCGATCTCCAGGGCGGCCTTGAGGTTGGCGCCGGTGGAGATTCCGCCCAGGATGCCGTCCTTGACGGCCAGCGCACGGGAGGTGGCGATGGCGTCCTCGTTGGACACGGTGACGATCTCGTCGACGACGGTGCGGTCGAAGGTCTCCGGGATGAAGTTGGCGCCCAGGCCCTGGATCTTGTGGGAGCCGGCCTTGCCTTCGGACAGCAGGGGGGAAGCCGCCGGTTCCACGGCGATTGCCTTGATCTCCGGGTTCTGTTCCTTCAGGTACTTGCCCGCGCCGGAGATGGTGCCACCGGTGCCGACGCCGGCGACGAGGATGTCGACCTTGCCGTCGGTGTCGTTCCAGATCTCCGGGCCGGTGGTGGAGTAGTGGATGCGCGGGTTGGCCTCGTTGGCGAACTGCGAAGCCAGGATGGCGTTCTCGCGCTCAGCCACGATTTCGTTGGCCTTGTCCACGGCGCCCTGCATGCCGGCCGCGCCCGGGGTGAGCACAATCTCGGCTCCGTAGGCGCGCAACAGGACACGACGCTCGTTGGACATGGTCTCCGGCATAGTCAGGACGACCTTGTAGCCGCGGGCCGCACCGACCAGCGCCAGGGCGATGCCGGTGTTTCCGGAGGTGCCCTCGACGATGGTGCCGCCCGGCTTCAGCTCGCCGGACTCCTCTGCCGCGTCAATGATGGCCTTGCCGATGCGGTCCTTGACGGAGTTTGCCGGGTTGAAGAACTCCAGCTTGCCGTAGAGGTTGGCCTTCAGGCCCTCGGCCATGCCGTTGATCTTGACCAGGGGGGTGTTGCCGATGGTGTCGAGGATGTTGTCGTAGATCTTTGCCACGGTGGTTCCTTGTCTCTTGCTGCGTAATTTCCGTTAGCCGGTCCGTGTCTGGCCGGGGCCCGCGCGTTCCGCTGGCACCCAGGTGACGACGACCATGCTACAGGACCGTAATAGACCGAGCGGTATATTGCAAGTAGACCGTACCGTATCTTAAAATTCCCCCTGGCCTGCCTTTTGGCGCCTGTCGGGGTCGAGGAAGCGGGCCTCATCTCGTTGGTTCTTCTCCACGTTCACCCCCATCACCTGAACTTCGGATGACCATTGTGGGCCGTCGACTGTGCATAAATGTGATGGGGTCGACTTGTATCTACCCCCTAACTTTGGGTTAACATATCCATGTAAACCACACAGTCCTCCGGAAACAACACTTCCGGGGACACCTGGCCGGGTACCCCCGAGGAGGAGTGCGCAGATGGAAGCACAGCGGGTCAAGGATGACGAGGAAGCCATCCGCTCGGCGCTCACGGCGCTGAAGACCGCCACCGGAATCCCGGTGACGATGTACGGAACGCTGCTGGCGGATAACCGAATTCACATTTCCCAGTGGATTGGGCTGCGTACGCCGGCGCTCCAGAACCTGTATCTGGAACCGGGCGCGGGCGTCGGCGGCCGCGTCGTCACGACGCGACGTGCGGTCGGTGTCTCCGACTACACGCGTGCCAATGTCATCTCCCATGAGCATGACCGGGCCATCCAGGATGAGGGGCTGCACTCCATCGTGGCGCTGCCGGTCATCGTCCAGCGGGAGATTCGCGGCGTGCTTTACGCCGGTGTGCACTCGCCGGTCCGGCTCGGGGACAAGGTGATCGAGGAAGTCACCATGACCGCCCGCTCCCTGGAGCAGGATTTGGCCGTCAACTCCGCCCTCCGCCGCACCGAGGGCGGTAAGGGCGCGGCCAAGAGCGGCCGCATGATGAACGGTGCGGAGTGGGAGCAGGTCCGCTCGACCCATTCGAAGCTGCGCATGCTGGCGAACCGCGTGGAGGATGAGGGGCTGCGCAAGGAGCTCGAAGCCCTCTGCGACCAGATGGTCAGCCCGGTGCGGGTCAAGCAGTCCACCAAACTTTCCGCCCGTGAGCTGGATGTCCTCTCCTGTGTCGCTCTCGGCCACACAAATGTCGAAGCCGCTGAGGAAATGGGCATCGGTGCGGAGACGGTGAAGTCCTATCTGCGCTCTGTGATGCGCAAGCTGGGCGCCCACACCCGATACGAGGCGGTTAACGCGGCCCGTCGTATCGGCGCTTTGCCCTGATCCTCGCTACCCTCGGAAGGGTGAAGGATACATTTCGAGTAGAAGGTGGAGCCCGGCTCCACGGCTCCGTTCGGGTTGACGGAGCCAAAAACAGCGTTCTCAAGCTCATGGCGGCGGCACTGCTGGCAGAGGGAACGACCACGCTGACCAACTGTCCGCAAATTCTCGATGTTCCCCTGATGCAGAAGGTGCTGGAAGGTCTCGGCTGCGAGGTCGAGCTGGAGGGCTCGACCGTCCGCATCACCACCCCGGCCGAAGTCAAGTCCGACGCGGACTTCGACGCGGTGCGCCAGTTCCGTGCTTCCGTCGCCGTGCTCGGCCCGCTGACCGCCCGGTGCGGCCGTGCGGTCGTGGCTTTGCCCGGCGGCGACGCCATCGGCTCCCGGCCCCTGGACATGCACCAGTCCGGCCTGGAGAAGCTGGGTGCGACCACGAGGATTAAGCATGGGTGCGTCGTGGCCGAGGCCGAGGAACTGGTCGGGGCGAAGATCAAGCTGGACTTCCCCTCCGTCGGAGCGACGGAGAACATCCTGGCGGCTGCCGTGCTGGCTAAGGGCGTGACGACGCTGGACAACGCCGCCCGTGAGCCCGAAATCACTGATCTCTGCGAAATGCTGAACTCCATGGGCGCCAAGATTTCCGGCGCCGGCTCCTCGACGATCACCATCGAGGGCGTCGAGAAGCTCGAGCCCACCCAGCACGAGGTCGTCGGGGATCGCATCGTCGCCGGCACGTGGGCCTACGCGGCCGCGATGACCCAGGGCGACATCACTGTCGGAGGAATTGCGCCCCGACACCTGCACCTGGCGCTGGAGAAGATAAAGAGCGCCGGCGTGGAGGTGGAGACATTCGCCAACGGGTTCCGGGTGCGGGGCACCGGGCGTCCGGGCGCGGTCGACTATCAGACCCTTCCCTTCCCGGGCTTCCCGACCGACCTCCAGCCGATGGCCATCGGTATCTCCACCATCGCCGAGGGGGTCAGCATCATTACCGAGAACGTCTTCGAATCGCGCTTCCGTTTCGTCGACGAACTGCTCCGTCTCGGAGCGGATGCCCGCGTCGACGGACACCATGTGGTGGTCCGCGGCATTGACCGGCTCTCCTCGACCGACGTGTGGAGCTCTGACATCCGTGCGGGTGCGGGACTCGTCCTGGCCGGCCTGGTTGCCGACGGGACCACCACGGTCCACGACGTCTTCCACATTGACCGCGGTTACCCGAACTTCGTGGAGAACCTCCGCAACCTCGGCGCCGGGGTCGAACGGGTCTCCGTCCCCTGACGCAGCTGGCCCCGTGAATTCCCTGTGAGCGAAACCCGTGTCTCGCAGGGAATTTGTGGTTTGTGTGGGGTGGTGTGTAACTTTAATCAGGTCAGCGCGACCGACAACGCCCCGCGGAGCACCGAGTGTGTGAGTGTGCGGCGGAAGGAAAACGAGTCGCTGATGAGCGAGATTTAAACTTCTGGGCCTCATCCGGTAGGGTGATGGTTCCACGCCGCAGGGAAGACGCCGACCGTGGGTCGGGGTGGTGAGCTGTGTGCGGTTGTTGTGTGAGAACTCAATAGTGTGCCAATGTACTTTTGTTTATACATGATCGTGTGATCGTGTGTGGCGTGGGTGTTCTGGCTGGTCTGGTCCCGGTTTGTGGGTCGGTCCGGTCGGGTGGCGTACCTGGGGTGGTGTCCTTCCATATGGGCCCGCCTGAGATGCACGGGATCCGGGTCTTGATGGCCTGTGGTTCCTAGTGTGGTGCGGCATTGCTCATGGTATGCGCGGTCGTGTCCCCTGTTGGGGGGCACGGTTGTGGTTGCGTCGGCCCCGTTCCACCTCGTCGGTGGGGGTCGGCGGTATGAGTTTTATGTTGTGGTTTTTGGACGATGGCAAACATCAGTGATTTTTGTCAGTTGTTCTTTTTTGCCTGGTGTCAGGCTTTTCGCCTGCATTTTTGCAGTTTTTGTGGAGAGTTTGATCCTGGCTCAGGATGAACGCTGGCGGCGTGCTTAACACATGCAAGTCGAACGGAAAGGCCCCCAGCTTGCTGGGGGTGCTCGAGTGGCGAACGGGTGAGTAACACGTGGGTGATCTGCCCCGCACTTCGGGATAAGCCTGGGAAACTGGGTCTAATACCGGATAGGACCATCCTTCGGTGGGTGGTGGAAAGATTTATCGGTGTGGGATGAGCCTGCGGCCTATCAGCTTGTTGGTGGGGTAATGGCCTACCAAGGCGTCGACGGGTATCCGGCCTGAGAGGGTGTACGGACACATTGGGACTGAGATACGGCCCAGACTCCTACGGGAGGCAGCAGTGGGGAATATTGCACAATGGGCGCAAGCCTGATGCAGCGACGCCGCGTGGGGGATGACGGCCTTCGGGTTGTAAACTCCTTTCGACAGGGACGAAGAGGAATTGACGGTACCTGTAGAAGAAGCACCGGCTAACTACGTGCCAGCAGCCGCGGTAATACGTAGGGTGCGAGCGTTGTCCGGAATTACTGGGCGTAAAGAGCTCGTAGGTGGTTTGTCACGTCACTTGTGGAAAACCGGGGCTTAACTCCGGTCGGGCAGGTGATACGGGCTTACTTGAGTGCTGTAGGGGAGACTGGAATTCCTGGTGTAGCGGTGAAATGCGCAGATATCAGGAGGAACACCAATGGCGAAGGCAGGTCTCTGGGCAGTTACTGACGCTGAGGAGCGAAAGCATGGGTATCGAACAGGATTAGATACCCTGGTAGTCCATGCTGTAAACGGTGGGCGCTAGGTGTAGGGACCTTCCACGGTTTCTGTGCCGTAGCTAACGCATTAAGCGCCCCGCCTGGGGAGTACGGCCGCAAGGCTAAAACTCAAAGGAATTGACGGGGGCCCGCACAAGCGGCGGAGCATGTGGATTAATTCGATGCAACGCGAAGAACCTTACCTGGGCTTGACATACACCGGACCGGGCCAGAGATGGTCCTTCCCTTTGTGGCTGGTGTACAGGTGGTGCATGGTTGTCGTCAGCTCGTGTCGTGAGATGTTGGGTTAAGTCCCGCAACGAGCGCAACCCTTGTCTTATGTTGCCAGCACGTGATGGTGGGGACTCATGAGAGACTGCCGGGGTTAACTCGGAGGAAGGTGGGGATGACGTCAAATCATCATGCCCCTTATGTCCAGGGCTTCACACATGCTACAATGGTCGGTACAACGGGTCGCGATACTGTGAAGTGGAGCTAATCCCCTAAAGCCGGCCTTAGTTCGGATTGGGGTCTGCAACTCGACCCCATGAAGTCGGAGTCGCTAGTAATCGTAGATCAGCAACGCTGCGGTGAATACGTTCCCGGGCCTTGTACACACCGCCCGTCACGTCATGAAAGTTGGTAACACCCGAAGCCAGCGGCCCAACCCTTGTGGAGGGAGCTGTCGAAGGTGGGATCGGCGATTGGGACGAAGTCGTAACAAGGTAGCCGTACCGGAAGGTGCGGCTGGATCACCTCCTTTCTAAGGAGATTTTTTGTCAGTCACGCCGGAGGCAGGAATGCCCGGTGTGCGTGCCCGCAGTTGCGGGTGTTGTGGTTGAGTCACCGGTTGTGTGGCTGCCACGTATCTGTTGGGGTGGATGCGCCAGTGCCCCCGGACGTCGATGTCCGGTGGATGCGCGCGCCGCGGCATGGTCGCATGGTGTATGAACGGTTTGGTATGTTGGCGCACTGTTGGGTGTCTGGGGCAACACTGGTTGTTCTGTGACCTTCCCGTGCATGACTGTCTGGATGCTGAAGTCCCGGTGGTTGTGGTGGGTGGGTGTGTTGTGTGAGAACTGTATAGTGGACGCGAGCATCTTTATTTGAAATGGGCGCAGGTCACCTTCGGGTGGTGTGTGTCCGTGTGTGTTTTGTTTGTTCGCCGGCCCGTCACTGTGGTGGTGGGTTGGTGATCGTTCTTAGTGTTGTTTTGTTAAGGGCGTATGGTGGATGCCTTGGCATGCTGAGCCGATGAAGGACGTGTGAGTCTGCGTTAAGCCTCGGGGAGTTGACAACTGAGCGTTGATCCGAGGATGTCCGAATGGGGAAACCCGGCCGTCGTTATGGGCGGTCACCATCATGTGAATTCATAGTGTGGTGGGGGTGACGCGGGGAAGTGAAACATCTCAGTACCCGCAGGAAGAGAAAATAATAATGATTCCGCTAGTAGTGGCGAGCGAACGTGGATCAGGCTAAACCGTGTGTGTGTGATACCTGGCAGGGGTTGTGCATGCGGTGTTGTGGGATGCGATGTGACCAGGCTGCCGGCTGGTCGCGTGCGGCGTGTGGTTAGTGGAACTGGTTTGGGATGACCGACCGTAGTGGGTGAGAGTCCCGTACATGAAGACCAGGCGTCGGGCGTTGTCGTATTCCCGAGTAGCAACGGGCTCGTGGAATCTGTTGTGAATCTGCCGGGACCACCCGGTAAGCCTAAATACTCAGTGTGACCGATAGCGGATAGTACCGTGAGGGAATGGTGAAAAGTACCCCGGGAGGGGAGTGAAATAGTTCCTGAAACCATGCGCTTACAATCCGTCAGAGCACCTCTTGTGTGTGATGGCGTGCCTTTTGAAGAATGAGCCTGCGAGTCAGCGGCATGTCGCGAGGTTAACCCGTGTGGGGTAGCCGTAGCGAAAGCGAATACTAACTAGTGTGTTTAGTGGCATGTTCTGGACCCGAAGCGGGGTGATCTACCCATGGCCAGTGTGAAGCAGCTGTAAGAGGTTGTGGAGGCGCGAACCCACTTAGGTTGAAAACTGAGGGGATGAGTTGTGGGTAGGGGTGAAAGGCCAATCAAACTCCGTGATAGCTGGTTCTCCCCGAAATGCATTTAGGTGCAGCGCCGCGTGTTTCTTGCCGGAGGTAGAGCTACTGGTTGGTTGAGCGGGACTACAATCTTAGTGACGTCAGCCAAACTCCGAATGCCGGTCAAGTTTAGCGTGGTAGTGAGACTGTGGGGGATAAGCTTCATAGTCGAGAGGGAAACAGCCCAGATCGCCGGTTAAGGCCCCTAAGTGTGTACTAAGTGGAAAAGGATGTGCGATCGCGAAGACAGCCAGGAGGTTGGCTTAGAAGCAGCCACCCTTGAAAGAGTGCGTAATAGCTCACTGGTCGAGTGGTTGTGCGCCGACAATGTAGTGGGGCTCAAGTACACCGCCGAAGCCGCGGCATGAGATTTTGTCTCATGGGTAGGGGAGCGTCGTGCATGGGGTGAAGCAGTACCGTGAGGGGCTGTGGACTGTGTGCGAGTGAGAATGCAGGCATGAGTAACGAGAGTAAGGTGAGAATCCTTACCGCTGGATGACTAAGGGTTCCTGGGTCAAGTTCGTCTTCCCAGGGTGAGTCGGGGCCTAAGGCGAGGCCGACAGGCGTAGTCGATGGATAACGGGTTGATATTCCCGTACCCGTGTATGTGCGCCCATGGTGAATCAGTGATACTAACCACCCACAATCGCCGACGTCCGCCTTCGGGTGGTGTTGGTGTGCGTGCGTGGGGCCTGAACTGGTAGTAGCTAAGTGATGGGGTGACGCAGTGGGGTAGCCGTGCCACTTATTGGATTGTGGTGTAAGCGTGTAGGCCGGGGCATAGGTAAATCCGTGTCCCGTGATGGCTGAGACGTGATGCGTAGGACGTGGTCCGATGTCGGTGATCCCGTGCTGTCGAGAAAAGCCTCTAGCGAGTGCATACATGGCCCGTACCCTAAACCGACACAGGTAGTCAGGTAGAGAATACTAAGGCGGTCGGGTGAACTGTGGTTAAGGAACTCGGCAAAATGCCCCCGTAACTTCGGGAGAAGGGGGGCCCGTGCTGGTGACCGGATTTTCTCCGTGAGCTGGTGTGGGTCGCAGAGAATAGAGGGAAGCGACTGTTTATCAAAAACACAGGTCCGTGCGAAAACGTGAAGTTGATGTATACGGACTGACGCCTGCCCGGTGCTGGAAGGTTAAGAGGACCGGTTAGCGACGTTTACGTCGCGAAGCTGAGAATTTAAGCCCCAGTAAACGGCGGTGGTAACTATAACCATCCTAAGGTAGCGAAATTCCTTGTCGGGTAAGTTCCGACCTGCACGAATGGCGTAACGACTTCCCTGCTGTCTCAACCACAGACCCGGTGAAATTGCAGTACGAGTAAAGATGCTCGTTTCGCGCGGCAGGACGAAAAGACCCCGGGACCTTCACTATAGCTTGGTATTGGTGTTCGGTTCGGTTTGTGTAGGATAGGTGGGAGACTGTGAGGCCGTCACGCCAGTGGCGGTGGAGTCGTTGTTGAAATACCACTCTGACCGGATTGGATACCTGAACCTTGGCCCATGATCTGGGTTGGGGACAGTGCCTGGTGGGTAGTTTAACTGGGGCGGTTGCCTCCTAAAATGTAACGGAGGCGCCCAAAGGTTCCCTCAGCCTGGTTGGTAATCAGGTGGTGAGTGTAAGTGCACAAGGGAGCTTGACTGTGAGAGTGACAGCTCGAGCAGGGACGAAAGTCGGGACTAGTGATCCGGCACCTACTTGTGGATGTGGTGTCGCTCAACGGATAAAAGGTACCCCGGGGATAACAGGCTGATCTTCCCCAAGAGTCCATATCGACGGGATGGTTTGGCACCTCGATGTCGGCTCGTCGCATCCTGGGGCTGGAGTAGGTCCCAAGGGTTGGGCTGTTCGCCCATTAAAGCGGCACGCGAGCTGGGTTCAGAACGTCGTGAGACAGTTCGGTCTCTATCCGCCGCGCGCGTTGAAACTTGAAGAAGGCTGACCCTAGTACGAGAGGACCGGGTTGGACGTACCTCTGGTGTGCCAGTTGTTCCGCCAGGAGCAGGGCTGGTTGGCTACGTACGGGAGGGATAACCGCTGAAAGCATCTAAGCGGGAAGCCTGTTTTGAGATGAGGTTTCTGTTGAGGTCCCCCAGAGACGATGGGGTTGATAGGCCAGATCTGGAAGGTGGGTAACCATCGGAGGTGACTGGTACTAATGCACCGACTAAACAACACTATTGTTGTTAACGCAAGCGAAACACAGAGCAGATGAAGTTTGCTCGCGTCCACTATGCAGTGTTTGACACAGCACACCCGTGTCACAGGTCCCCGCCGTAGCCGGCTGGGGTGCCTCTGTGGGTGTGTCGGTGGTTGATAGCGGTAGGGAAACGCCCGGTCCCATTCCGAACCCGGAAGCTAAGCCTACCCGCGCTGATGGTACTGCACCTGGGAGGGTGTGGGAGAGTAAGACACCGCCGACATTCAACATAAACACAACTGAATACCAGAGCAGACCCCGCGCCCCCTACCGGTGGCGCGGGGTCTCCTCTGGTTTTCCTGACTGTTACACAAACGATCCTCCATGGATTACCCAGGCTTATCACAGAGTGATAAGGTTCAGGTAATACCTGTTTAATCCCCACCCGTCGCGGACCCGGAGAGGTCGGAAAGGAGTCCACTGTGTCATCCCCGCACGATGACCGCCAGGGACGGACTCCCTTCGCCTATACGTATCCGCCGGCGGACACCTTCCTCCACGGCTACGACAACGCCTACCGTGTCGGTGATCCCGCTCTCGCCGGTGGCCGGAGCCTCCGGGGATCCCTGATCATCGCTGCGGTGGGCATTCTGGCGATTATCGCGGTGCTCGTAGCCTTCCTCTGGTTCCTGTCGGAGCGCTCTGCCTCGACGAGCGGGCTTGCGCCCACCCCGCCCTCGGTGACCTCCGTGCCCTCGCCCTGGGGCGACGCCGAGGGCGCCCCGAACGTGATACAGGCTCCTCAACTGGCCCCGGTGGAGGAGGCTTCCACGGACGTGGACGCCGCCCGCTCCGAGGCAGAGGCGCTCCTGAGCCACGCCGGTTTCTCCCGCGTGGCGCTCATCGGGGTGTTGACCACCAAGGAAGTGGGGCAGTCCTTCTACACGGAGGCGGCCGCCACCGAAGCGGTCGATTCGCTGGGCGTCAACTGGGTCGAGCAGGCCCAGCGTTCCGGGCAGGAACTCATCGAGGGCGAGATGGGGTTCTCGCCCAGCTCCCTCTATGAGTTCCTGGTGGGGGAGGAGATGGGCGGCTTTACCCCGGAGGAGGCCACCGCGGGGGTGCGGGACATCCGGGTCGACTGGTCTGATGAGGCGGTTAAGGCAGCCCGATTCAACCTGGCCGAGGGCCTGTCCACCCCGGACACCCTGCTGCAGGACCTGTTGGAGGAGGGGTTCACGCGGGAGCAGGCGAACGAGGCCGTCACTGAGGTCGTCGGCGAGACTCGCCAGCGGGCGGTCTAGGGGCGCCAGGAAGAGACCCCGTCCCCGCTGCGACAGGGGGACGGGGTCTGAGTGTTTCAGGGCTGCGGCCGGTGAGAGTGCTAGTAGAGCACCGCACCTTCGGCGGCGGAGTGGACGAGCTTGGCGTACTTTGCCAGCACGCCCGTCAGATGCGGGCTCTGACGCGGCTCCCAGTCCTGCCGGCGCCGGTCCATCTCCGCAGCGGAGACGTCGACGTCGATGGTGCGGGTCGGGATGTCGACCGTAATCCTGTCGCCGTCTTGCACAAAGGCGATCGGGCCACCGTCGACGGCCTCCGGGGCGACGTGGCCGATGCACAGCCCGGTGGATCCGCCGGAGAAACGGCCGTCGGTGATGAGCAGCACGTCCCTGCCGATGCCCGCACCCTTGATCGCTCCGGTGATGGCGAGCATCTCGCGCATCCCCGGGCCACCCTTCGGCCCCTCATAGCGAATGATGACGACGTCGCCCTTCTTCAGTTCACCGTTGAGGACGGCTCTCATGGCCGGCTCCTCGGTGTCAAAGACGCGGGCGGTGCCCTCGAAGCGTTCCGCGTCGAAGCCGGCGGTCTTGACCACCGCACCCTCCGGGGCCAGGGTGCCCTTGAGGACGGACAGGCCGCCGGTGGGGTGGATCGGGTCGTCCAGGGCACGCAGAATCTTGCCGTCCGGATCCGGAGGATTGATGCCCGCCAGGTTTTCGGCGACGGTCCTGCCGGTGACGGTGAGGCAGTCGCCGTTGATGAGGCCGGCGTCGAGAAGCGCCTTCATCACGACGGGGATGCCGCCGATCTTGAAGACGTCATTCATGACGTACTCGCCGAAGGGCTTGAGATTGCCCAGATGCGGGACCCGGTCGCTCATCATGTTGAAGTCGTCGAGGGTGAGATCGACCTCGGCCTCCCTGGCGATGGCCAGCAGGTGCAGGACGGCGTTGGTGGAGCCGCCCAGGGCCATGACCACCGCTAGGGCGTTGAGCAGGGACTCGCGGGTGACGATGTCGCGGGCGGTGATGCCCTGACCCAGCAGGTTGACGACGGCCTTGCCCGACTTGCGCGCGTACTCGGTGCGGTTGCGGTGGATGGCGGGCGGGGCGGCGGAACCCGGCAGCGACATGCCCATCGCCTCGGCGGCCGAGGCCATGGTGTTGGCGGTGTACATGCCGCCGCAGGCGCCCTCGCCCGGGCAGACGGCACGCTCGATGGCGCCGAGGTCCTCCCCGCTCAACTTCCCCGCCCGGCAGGCGCCGACGCCCTCGAAGGCGTCGATGAGCGTGACCTCCTTCTCGGTGCCGTCGGCGAACTTCGCGGTGCCCGGCATGGTGGAACCGTTATAGAGGAACACGGAGGAGAGGTTCAGGCGGACCGCGGCGATGAGCATGCCCGGGATGGACTTGTCGCAGCCGGCCAGAAGAACCGAACCGTCCAGACGCTCGGCGGACATGACGGTCTCGACCGAATCAGCGATAATCTCGCGTGACACCAGCGAGTAGTGCATCCCGGTATGGCCCATGGAAATGCCGTCGGAGACGGAGATGGTGCCGAACTCCAGCGGGTAGCCCTGCGCCTCGAACACGCCTTCCTTGGCGAACCCGGCGAGCTTCTTCAGGGTCAGATTGCAGGGGGTGATCTCGTTCCACGAGGAGGCCACACCGATCTGCGGCTTGTCCCAGTCATCATCGGTCATGCCCACCGCCCGAAGCATGCCGCGGGACGCGGTGGCCTCGATGCCGTCCGTGACCGCGCGTGAGCGTGGCTTGATGTCAACGTTCTTCTCGGTCATGCCCACAGTGTATTCGTCTCGGCGCGGGTAATGGGGGACAAGTTCATTCGGTAGGATGTCATTTTCACCCCAGGGAAAAATGCGGGGCGGCGGCGGTTCCGGGAAGGAAATCAGGGGGTCCCCCGATGCCTCCGGGTAGTCCCACCCATTACCGTTGGAGCGGTAGTCGCCGGGATGTGTCCCGGCGACCCTGAACCCGCCAGACGTCACGTCA
Organism: Corynebacterium guangdongense; assembly: GCF_030408915.1. NCBI lineage: Bacteria > Bacillati > Actinomycetota > Actinomycetes > Mycobacteriales > Corynebacteriaceae > Corynebacterium > Corynebacterium guangdongense. Next base: position 2,355,914 of record NZ_CP047654.1, on the reverse strand, counting down.
CCCAGTAGACAACGAAGAAGGTTGACCGCCCACATGAGCACCCCGAGCAGCCCCGACGACCAGTCCGGACACGGCGAGCGCACTGAACGTGCCGAAGGCTCCGCCGCCCAGACGAACCGCCCCGACCCTGTTGGCGGGGTCCGCGAGCCGGCCGCCCGGGCAATTGACCTGTTCAAGCAGTACGGATCCGGGGACACCGCCGTCACCGCCCTCGACCACGTGTCCGTGGAATTCGCGAAGAACCAGTTCACCGCCATCATGGGCCCCTCCGGTTCCGGAAAGTCGACGCTGATGCACACCATGGCGGGCCTGGACTCCGCCACCTCCGGCTCCGCCTACATCGGCGACACCAACCTCTCCGGGCTCAAGGACAAGGAGATCACGGCCCTGCGACGTGACCGCCTGGGCTTCATCTTCCAGTCCTTCAACCTGGTGCCGACGCTGACCGCCAAGGAGAACATCACCCTGCCGAGCGACATCGCCGGTCATCCGGTCGACGAGGCCTGGTTCGAGGAGGTCACCACCCGTCTGGGCCTGACTGACCGACTCACTCACCGCCCGGCGGAGCTCTCCGGCGGCCAGCAGCAGCGCGTCGCCTGCGCCCGCGCCCTGGTCTCGCGCCCGGAGATCATCTTCGGCGACGAGCCGACCGGCAACCTGGACTCCAACTCCTCCGCCGAGGTGCTCAGCATCCTGCGCACCGCCGTGGACAAGGACAACCAGACCGTCGTCATCGTCACCCACGACGCCCGCGCGGCCAGCTACGCCGACCGCGTGATTTTCCTCGCGGACGGTCAGATCGTCAACGAGCTCATGGACCCGACCCCGGAGACCATCCTGGCGACCATGACGGGAATCGAGAACTAGTGGCGGCCCGAAACAGAACCATGCGCACGGTCTCCCTGCGCAACATCGCGGCCCACAAACTCCGGCTCGCCCTCACCGTCCTGGCCGTCGTGCTGGGCACGGCGTTCATCTCTGGTGCGTTCATGTTCACCAACTCGCTGTCGAACTCCTTCGACGCCGCGGTGAACAACGCCTACCAGGATGTCGACGCCGTGGCCCAGCCGGCGGAGGGTAGCGCGGGCATCACCCCGGAGCAGCGCCAGGCCCTCGCCGACGATCCCGCCGTGACCAAGGTCAACCTGACCGAGAAGACCACCGTCGTGCTCGCCCGGGGCACGGCGGAGAGCCCGGAGCCGATTCAGACCGGCAGCGGTTCGGCCGATCTCGGCGTCTGGTACGCGCCGGAGGACGTCGTCGGCAACCCCCGCGAGCTGGTGGAGGGGAGCGCACCGGTCAACGGTGAGGAAGTCGCGGTCAACGCGCAGGCCGCCGAGCAGTTCGGGATCTCCGTCGGCGAGGAGCTCACCGTCGTGGACCCCGCCGCCCGCTTCCAAGTCACCGTCACCGGCCTTTACGAGCGGGATCTGGATCAGGGCACCGCCATCAACCTCCTCATGCCCGAGTCCGACTTCCTGGACCGCTACCACGCGGACAACCCGACGGTAGGGGAGCTGCTCATCGACGGAGAAGGCGAGGCCCAGTCAGTCGTCGACGACCTGGCCGCCGCGCACCCGGACCTCACCTTCGAGACCGGTCAGCAGCTGGCTGACGAGGTGTCCAAGACCATCCAGGACGCCCTGTCGTTCGTCAACTATTTCCTCGTCGCCTTCGGTCTGGTGGCTCTGCTGGTGGGCACCTTCCTCATCGCCAACACCTTCTCGATGATCGTCGCCCAGCGAACCAAGGAATTCGCCCTGCTGCGTGCCCTCGGGGCCTCGCGCCGCCAGATCACCAACTCCGTCGTGCTCGAGGCCGCCGTCGTCGGCTTCCTCGGCTCGGCCATCGGCATTCTCGTCGGCGTCGGCCTGGTCGCCGCCATCAAGGCGATCATGGCCGCGCAGGGCGCCGCCCTGCCGGGCTCCGGACTGGGACTGTCACCCATGGCCGTCGTCGTCCCGCTGATCATCGGCACCGTCGTCACGGTCATCTCCGCGTGGGCCCCGGCCCGTCGCGCGGGCCAGGTGGAACCGGTCGAGGCGATGCGCTCCTCCGAGTCCGCCACGCCGCAGCCGCTGACGGTGCGCACCATTCTCGGTCTGGTTCTGCTGCTCGCCGGCGTCATCGCCGGGCTGGTCGGCGCCTACATGGACGACTGGGGCACGGCGGACCGCGCGTGGGCGGTCGGCGGCGGAGCCATCGGCGTCATCGTCGGTTTCTTCCTCGCCGGCCCGGCCCTGTCCCTGCCGATCGTCCCGACCTTCGGCCGTCTCATCGGACTGCCCTTCGGCTCCATCGGCAAGCTGGCCTCGACCAACTCCCGCCGCAACCCGCGCCGCACCTCCGCGACCGCCTTCGCCCTGGCGCTGGGCATTGCCCTGGTGACTGTGATCGGCATGCTCGGCCAGACGATGAAGAACTCGATCGACGACCTCGTGGAGACCGGCGTCTCCGCCGAGTTCGTCCTCATGCCCCCGCAGCGCGGCGGCTTCCCCATCCCGGCGGAGGTCCCGCAGACCGCGCTCGACGTCGAGGGCGTGGGCACGGTCCTGACCTACTCCTCCGTCCCGGTCGCCGTCGACGGCCTCTACACCTACGATTACGGGCCCGGCCAGGGAGCCAGCGACGTCATCTCCGGTGATCCGGCGGACATGGTCGTGCTCGACATGATCGAGGGCACCAGCGACCTCGGTGACGACGGCGTCATCGCCTCCCAGGCCTTCGCCGAGGAGCACGGCTGGAACGTCGGCGACACCTACGAACTCTCGGCGCCGGGCCTGAGCCCCGCAACCACCGAGGTCGAGATCGTCGGCATCTACGACGAGAACGCGATCTTCGCGAACGACGTCATCTCCCGGTCCGCCGTCGACAAGCTCGGGCTGCCGGCCGCGGTCTCCTCGGTCGCCATGGTGGGCGTCAACGGAGACGGCACGGTCGACCAGGAGCAGCTGCGACAGAATCTCACCGAGGCCATGAACCAGTACATCGTCGTCCAGGTGCTCAGCGCCGGGGAGATGGCGGGCGTGGCCGGTGACGCCGTGACCCAGATGCTCAACATCCTCTACGCGCTGCTGGCGCTGGCGATCATCATCGCCATCCTCGGCATCGTCAACACGCTGACGCTCTCGGTCATCGAGCGTCGCCAGGAGCTGGGCATGCTGCGCGCCGTCGGCTCCCAGCGCCGCCAGATCCGCACGATGATCATCCTCGAATCCGTCCAGATCGCGGTCTTCGGCGCGGTCGCGGGCATCGCCATGGGCCTGTTCCTGGGCTGGGCGTTCCTCAAGGCGCTGGCCGGCACCGGTCTGGAATCGGTGGCCATCCCCTGGTCCCTGCTGGGCATCGTGCTGGCCGGTTCCCTGGTGGTCGGCGTGCTCGCCGCGATCTTCCCGGCCAACCGCGCGGCGAAGACGCCACCGCTGGACGCGATCGCCGACTAGCCCGCTTGCCGACGCGCGCCACGCCGCGGCCCGGCCACCTCCATCGGAGGGGCCGGGCCGCGGTTCGCCGTCACGAGCCCAGATTCTCGAGGATGCGCTGACCCCAGATCGCGCCCCGCCAGGCGGCCAGGAGGCCAAGGACGACCGTCGCCAGCAGATACCTCGTGAACTCCCACCATCTTCGTTGCCGCAGCAGGTTACCGAGCTCGCGCGCGAAAGTGGACATCGTGGACATGCCCGCCGCGAACCCCACGGCCACCATGACCTGCCAGAGGCCCGGCATCGCCGTCGACAAGCCCAGCACCGCGCTGGCGGTCATGTTGGCGGCGAAGGTGCCCACCCGCCCCTCCCGGGCCGGCACGGCCCGGCCCAGGCCCCAGCGGGCGAGCCCGCCCAGGAATCCGCCGAGGGCGACGGCCGCCACCCCCGCCATCATCGGAACGCCTCCCGGCGTCGCTCACGGGCAAAGAGTCCGACCAGGTAGGCGCCGACGCACATGAGCATGGTGGTCAGCGCGTGGAACAGGGCCACCGGTGCGGTGGAGCCGGCCAGGAAGGCGGCGAAGGTGGAGAAGGTGGAGAAGCCCCCCAGCACACCCTTTCCCCAGAACACACCCGGCAGGAAGAGCCCCATCAGCAGGCAGGCCAGGGCGTTGACGCCGAGGACGACCCAGGCGGAGTCGCCGAGCCCCTCCAGCAGCAGGAATCGGGCGACCGCCCCGAGGGCGGCGCCCGCACCGACGGCAAGTCCTTCGCGAATCACGATCAGCAGTGTAGACGGTGCCGCGGCATGCCCCCGTGACGGAGTCCGGGCCGCCGCGCGGTCTACCGCCAGCCCGGCATCTGGGCGCTGGTGAAGCTCATGACTTCCGTCGACGGCTTGCTCAGCTGCGGGTCGAACTTCAGGTACTCCCGGGTCTCGCGGGCGACGAGGCCGGAGAGGATGAGCAGGCCGATGAGGTTGGGCAGCGCCATCAGACCGTTGGCGATGTCGGAGAAGGTCCAGACCAGCTCCAGCTCGGTGATCGCGCCGAAGAAGGCGACGATGGTGAACAGGATGCGGTAGGGGACGGTGATCCAGCCGCCGACCAGCGAGGCGGCCGAACGCTCACCGTAGTAGGACCAGCCGATGATGGTGGAGAAGGCGAAAAACACCAGGGAGACCGAGACGATCGTGCCGCCCCACTGCCCGGGGAGGACCTCGGAGAAGCCTGCCGCGGTCATGACCGCCGCCTGGTCGGGACCCATGTCCCACACACCGGAGGTGACGATGACCAGGCCGGTGATGGAGACGACGATCATCGTGTCGATGAAGGTCTGGGTCATCGAGACCAGGCCCTGACGGGTCGGGTGGGAGGTCTTCGCGGCGGCGGCGGCGATGGCGGCGGAACCCATGCCGGACTCGTTGGAGAAGATGCCGCGGGCCACGCCGTAACGGACGGCCATCATGATGGTGGCGCCGAGAAAACCGCCGGCCGCGGAGGTGCCGCTGAAGGCGTCGCTGAAGATGAGGCCGAGCGCGGCCGGGATCTCCTCGATCATCAGGGCCAGGGCGACCAGGCCGCCGATGACGTAGACGGTGACCATCAGGGGGACGAAGCCCGCGGTGACCCGGCCGATGGCTTTGATGCCGCCGAGGAGGGTGGCGCCGGTCGCCACGAAAATGAGAATTCCGGAGACCCACGGATCGACGCCAAAGGTGTCCTCCATGCCCGCGGCGACGGAGTTGGCCTGGGTGAGGTTGCCGATGCCGAAGGAGGCGATGGCGGCGAACAGCGCGAAGAGGAACGCGAGCGTCTTGCCCAGTGCGCCCGGGATGCCGCGGTTGAGGTACACCTGCGGGCCACCCATCTGGTTGCCCCTGTGGTCGGTGACGCGGAAGCGGACGCCCAGGTAGGCCTCGGTGTACTTGGACGCCATGCCGACCAGGCCGGTGAACCAGATCCAGAACAGGGCGCCCGGACCGCCGATGGAGATGGCCGTGGCGACGCCGACGATGTTGCCGGTGCCCACGGTGGCGGCCAGGGCGGTGGTCAGCGCCTGGTAGTTGGAGATGTCTCCCTGGGACGTCTCCGAGTCGTCTCCGTCCACGAAGGTGTGGCGCAGCGCGCGGCCGAGGGCGCGGAACTGGATGCCACGGAGACGGATGGTCAGGTAGATGCCGGTGCCGAGGAGCAGCGGGATGAGCAGCCACGGCCCCCAGACGAATGAGGAAATGACTCCGAGAATGTCGTTGAGCGCCGCGAGCGCCGGATAGTTCTCCATGCTGGGAAACTATCGTGTGACAAAGGTCATGTCCTCGGGTCCTGCGCAACAGAGGGGTAGGTGTGATTATTGCTGCCCCCGCCCGGGGGTGAGTCCCGTATCACGTGCGGACGCTGTGGAAATGCCTAACATTGGGGGCGAGAAACCCGCATCCGCCTTTTGAAGGAGACATCATGGCCCATGAGCGCGCCGGGCAGCTTGCCCAGCCGGAAGACCTGATCGACATCGCCGAGCTCGTCTCGGCGTACTACACCAGGGACGTCGATCCCTCGGACGTCGCCCAGCAGGTCGCCTTCGGAACCTCCGGCCACCGCGGGTCCTCGTTGGATAACGCGTTCAACGAGCAGCACATCCTCGCCACCACCCAGGCGATCGTCGACTACCGTCGCGAGAACGCCATCGGTGGGCCGGTCTACGTCGGCCGTGACACCCACGCACTCTCCGAGCCGGCGATGATTTCCGCGCTCGAGGTCCTCCTCGCCAACGACGTCGAGGTCCTGGTCGACGACCGGGGTCGCTACACCCCGACCCCGGCCGTCTCCGTGGCCATCCTGCGCCACAACGCCCAGCTGGCGGGCGGCGTCACCGGCGCCGACCCGAAGCGGGCGGACGGCATCGTCATCACGCCGTCCCACAACCCGCCCCGCGACGGCGGCTTCAAGTACAACCCGCCTAACGGTGGCCCGGCCGACACCGACGCCACCGGCTGGATTGCCGACCGGGCCAACGACTACCTGCGCGCGGGTCTCGAAGGCGTCAAGCGCACCTGTGTCAGCGGAGTGCTGGACGCTCGCGCGCGGAAATTCGACTACGTCTCCATGTACGTCGAGGACCTGCCCAACGTCATCAACCTCGCGGCGATCCGGGACGCCGGCGTCCGCATCGGCGCCGACCCGATGGGCGGCGCATCCGTGGACTACTGGGGCGCCATCGCCGACACCCACGGGCTGGATCTCACCGTGGTCAACCCGCTGGTCGACGGCACCTTCCGTTTCATGACCCTGGACACCGACGGCCAGATCCGCATGGACTGCTCCTCCCCGAGCGCCATGGCCGGTCTCATCGGCAACCGTGACAGGTTCGACATCTCCACCGGCAACGACGCCGACGCCGACCGCCACGGCATCGTCACCCCGGACCATGGCCTGATGAACCCCAACCACTACCTGGCGGTCGCCATCGAGTACCTGTTCAGCAACCGGGAGAACTGGGCGAAGGACACCGCCGTCGGCAAAACCCTGGTCTCCTCCTCCATGATCGACCGCGTCGTCGACTCCATCGGCCGTCGGCTGGTGGAGGTCCCGGTCGGTTTCAAGTGGTTCGTGCCGGGGCTCATCGACGGCACGATCGGCTTCGGCGGCGAAGAGTCGGCGGGCGCCTCCTTCCTGCGCACGGACGGCAGCGTCTGGTCCACCGACAAGGACGGCCTCATCCTCGATCTGCTGGCCGCGGAAATTCTCGCGGTCACCGGCCGGACCCCGTCGCAGCGTTACGCGGAGCTGGCCGGGCAGTTCGGTGCACCGGCCTACGCCCGCACCGATGCCCCCGCCAACCGTGAGCAGAAGGCGGTGCTCAAGGCGCTGTCCCCGGAGCAGGTCGCCGCGGACACCCTGGCGGGGGAGAGGATCACGGCCAAAATGACCGAGGCCCCCGGCAACGGCGCCGCCATCGGCGGACTCAAAGTGACCACCGAGAATGCGTGGTTCGCCGCCCGCCCGTCCGGCACCGAGGACAAGTACAAGATCTACGCCGAGTCCTTCAAGGGGCAGGAGCACCTCAGGCAGGTGCAGGAGGAGGCCCAGCAGGTGGTTTCCGAGGTGCTCGGCGGCTAGCCGCAGGGCGCCCCATGGGGGTGGGCGCGATCGGCTGGTCCCGGCGCAGGCGCCACCGGCCGCGCCCATTTGTATTCATGCCCGGGGGGCTGTCCGGGAGATCCATTCCCGGTGCCGGGGTGCGGGAGGCTCCCGGGGGTCGGGGCGCTCCGGCGGGGACCCCAGGGCATGTGCATATGCGCATGTGAGGGCGTCTAGCCGGGGGAGGGCGGAATCGACCCCGGGGGTGAGGGTGGCCCGGGGAACGAAGCCCCATCAACACTTTCCTCGCATGAATGTCGCGGATAAAGCGATTAATCGACTTTACTTTGAAGTTACTATTGATACTCTTTTGGCGTTCCTAATTTAACCATTTAAACCAGGAGCCTATTTGTGAGTTCTGTCGGTGTTACCCATATGCAACGTCCACCCCTGGATTTCCGTGGTTATGCGGCGATCGCCATGGCGGTTCTGCTCTCCTTCGCCTACGGGCTGCAGATGTACGCGACCGTGCCTGCGTTCGGGATCCTGCAGGAGGAATTCTCCCTCGACCTGACCCAGATCGGGCTGCTCGTGTCCATCTGGTTCCTCGGCTACGCCGTGGCCCACGTGCCCGCCGGTTTCGCGGCGGCGGCGTGGGGGATCAAGAGGGTCGCCGTCTGGGGCGCGTTCGCCCTGGCCGTGTCCACCTTCCTTTTCGTCGTCGCGGACGGATATCCGATGATGGTGATCTCCCGGCTCCTCGGTGGCCTGGCCATGTCCTTCATGGCCGGCGCGGCCTTCCCGCTGGCCACCGCCTGGGCCCCGCCCAAGCACGCGAGGCTGGTCGTTGGTGGCCTGGTCAACGGCGTCGGGTTCACCGGTGGTTCGGCCCTGGGCCTCTACCTGTGGACGATCCTCATCGATTCCTACGGCTGGCGCCAGGCGACGCTGGTCGCCGCCGTGGTCAGCCTGGTCATCGCCGTCGCGGCCGTGTTCTTCGTCAGTACCCCTGATTTCCTGGGCGGTCTGGACGGTGGGCATTTCACCTGGAAGTCGACCGGAGAGGTCTTCCGATCGCGCTCCATCTGGGCGATCGGCATCGGCAGCATCTGCGGTTACGGCGCGTTGTTCACCGTGTCCCAGCTGGGCCCGGGCTACGTCGAGGCGCAGTTCGGCTTCTCCGCCTCCTCGGCCGGCCTGCTCGGCGCCCTGATGCTGCTGCTGGGCATCCCGGCGGCGCTGATCAGCGGCGTCATCGCGGATCGTGCCAGCTCCTTCCTGCCGACCCTGTGGATCCCCGCCGGCCTGCTCGTGGTGATGCTCCTCGTGCTGCCGTTCATTGAGGGCAGCCTGCTGTGGGTGGCGCTGCCGCTGATCGGCATCCTCGGCTCGATGTACTTCTCCCCGGCTACCGTCGCCCACGCGGAGTACCCGGGGGAGATCTCCCCGCAGAACTACTCCACCGCGTTCGGCCTGGTGCTCTCGCTGGGCAACGTCGGGGCGTTCCTCTTCCCGTACATCTACTCCGTCAGCGTGGGCTACGTCGGCCCGCGGTGGGGCTGGATGGTGCTCGGCGTCATCTCCGCCGTCGCCTGGTTCGGCTTCTTCTTCGCCACCGAGCCGCGCGGCCCGAGGGGCGGCACGTCCGTGCGCATCGTTGAGTCAGCTGCCGCGGAGACGGCCACCCCCTCGTCGGCCCGATAGGTCCGCGACGGTCAGGTGTGCGGACCTTCTGGAGAATTGTCAGGAAATTGAAAGCGCGGTGGGGCTGTCACTCAATCCTTTGGTGGACTATTGTCACGTTCCGTGTCCACACTTAGCGAAACACCGCGCACCGACTCCCCGGAAACCGGGAAGCGGTTGAACAAGACCCTGGTCCTGGATGCGATCAGCTTCTTCGCCCGGTTCTGGATGGCCTACACCTGGATCAAGGCCGGAATCTCGAAGCTCGACGCGCACATGGCCGTGACCCAGAACATCACCGCCTACGAGATCTTCACGCCGCAATGGTCGGATTTCCTCGCGCGCCTGATCGGTCCGCTGGAAATCGCCGGCGGCGTGCTGCTGCTTCTGGGCATCTTCCTGCGGACCTCCGCCAAGGTCTCGATCGGCGTGCTCACGCTGTTCATCATCGGCGTCGCGCAGGCCTGGCTCCGTGGGCTCGAGCTGGACTGCGGCTGTTTCGACCCGACGGCCACCACAACCAACTACCAGCTCGAGTACGCGACTACCATTGGGCGCGACCTGTTCTACATCGCACTGAGCGCGTGGACCGTCCATCGTCCGTTCAAGAAGTGGGCCATCTACACCCCGTAGTTGCCCGCCTGTTCCGTAGCGGGCACCAACCTCACCGGAGAGAGAAACTGTGACCAGCAAGAAAGTGACGAACCCGAACAAGAAGTCGAACGCCGGGTTCCTCTGGGCGATTATTGCCCTCCTCGTCATCGGCGCCGTGATCGTCGGCTACATCGTCATCAGCGGGCGTAGCAGCCAGGGAGAGGAGCTGGCCCAGTACAAGTCGGAGATCAACGCGGAGATGGAGTTCTCCGACAACACGATCACCCTCTCCGCCCCCGACGCCGCGGACGCCAAGGAGGCCAGCCTCTACGAGGACTTCTCCTGCTCCTACTGCGCCCAGCTGGCCGAGGACACGGACGAGCAGATGAAGGACGAGATCGAGAAGGGCAACCTGACCGTCCACATCAACCCGCTGAACTTCCTCGACAACGGCAACGAGGGACACTCGACGCAGGCCCTGGCCGCGGCCCTGGCCCTGGCCGCCAACGGCGAAACCGACGCCTACTGGTCCCTGCGCAGCATGCTGATGCTCGAGCAGCAGCAGGTCTACAACCAGTGGGACAACGAGGATTTCGCCACCGCGGCCACGGCCGTCGGCGCCTCCGAGGAGTCCGCCGAGGCCATCAGGAACGGTGAGTTCCTCGATGAGGCCAAGGCCACCGCCGAGGCCAACGCAACCACCCTGCAGGAGCAGACCGGTTCCGTTTCTTCCCCGCGCATCCTCCAGGACGGCCAGGACCTGCCGATCCAGGACAACACCGAGTGGATTGATTACGTGCTCGCCAACTAGGCGGGCGGCGAGGTCAACCTCGCTTGTCGGCGCCGGCCCCGCACCAGTTGGGGCCGGCGTTTCTTTTCCAGAGATATGGCACCCACCAGCGGATTTGGTCCTTGAGGCGGTTCGACTGTACATTGGGAAAAGTTGAAATCAACAACCAACAGGGGCCTTGGCGCAGCTGGTAGCGCACCACACTGGCAGTGTGGGGGTCACGGGTTCGAATCCCGTAGGCTCCACTCGGACTAGTTCCGGTCAACTGAATATTTCACTGGGGCCTTGGCGCAGCTGGTAGCGCACCACACTGGCAGTGTGGGGGTCACGGGTTCGAATCCCGTAGGCTCCACCAGTAGGGCAATCCGCGTTCTCTCATCTGAGGGGACGCGGATTTGTGCTTTCGCTAACCTGGCGGGCATGGACACGAGCGGAACCTTCACCAAGCGTCCGAATGAATACCGCGCCGCCGCGGCCGAGGCCGCCGGTCTGCGGTGGCTGCGGCAGGCTTCCGACGTCGTCGTCGAGGTGCTCGGGGCGGATGACGACATGCTCACCCTCCGGCGCGTCCAGGCGGTCCGCCCCACCCCGGAGGCGGCCCGGGTCGCCGGGCGGGAGCTGGCGCGCATCCACGACGCCGGGGCGGAAGCCTTCGGCAGTCCGCCGCCCGGCTGGGACGGGCCCAACTACATCGGCCGGCAGGAGCAGGAGTGCACCCCCACCGATGATTGGGCCGGATTCTATGCCCGCCAGCGCGTGCGCCCCTTCGCCGAGAAGGCCGTCCGGGCGGGAAATCTGGACGCAGCCGGCATCGCGATCGTCGACAAGGCCCTGGCTGCGGTGGCGGCGGCGGGTTTTGAGCCGGCCCCGGCGCGGTTGCACGGGGATCTGTGGGCGGGCAACCTCCTCTTCGGACCGGACGGTCCCGTCCTGATCGACCCGGCGGCGCACGGCGGGCACCGACAGACCGACCTGGCGATGCTGGCTCTTTTCGGCGCACCCCATCTCGACGAGATTCGGGCGGGCTACGAGGAGGTTCATCCGCTGCCGCCCCGGTGGCTCGAGCTCACGGAGATACACCAGCTGCATCCCCTGGCCGTGCATGCGGCCAGCCACGGCCCCTCGTACGGGCGTGCGCTGGTGGCGGCGGCCCGGGTGACGATGTCGCTGCTCTAGCGCCACCACGCCTCGTGCGGCCCCGGCGGCATGTGGCGCTTGTGCTGACCCGCTCGCCACAGGTGCTCGATGCGCTCCCGGGCGGCGTCGGGGACGTCCCTGCCCTCGAGGTAGTCGTCGATGTGCTGGTAGCTGACGCCGAGTGCGGTCTCGTCGGGCAGTGCCGGGCGGTCCTCCTCCAGGTCGGCGGTGGGGACCTTCGTCCAGGTTGACTCGGGCGCGCCGAGGTGTTCGAGCAACTGGGCGCCCTGGCGCTTGGTGAGGCCGGCCAGCGGGAGCAGGTCGGCCGCCCCGTCGCCGTGCTTGGTGAAGAAGCCGGTGATGTTCTCGGCGGCGTGGTCGGAGCCGAGGACGAGCAGCCCGCGCTCGCCGGCGATGGCGTACTGGGCGATCATGCGCATGCGTGCCTTGAGGTTGCCCTTGTTGAAGTCACCGAGTTCCAGCAGGCCCAATGCCGTGGCGACGTCGCTGTTCATGACGTCGGAGGCGTCCCTGATGTTGACCTGAATGTCATGGTCCGGGTTGATGAAGTTCATCGCGACGTCGACGTCGCCCATGTCGGACTGGACGCCGTAGGGCAGGCGCACCGCCTGGAACTCGGACTCGTGTCCGTCGGCGCGACGCTTCTCGACGGCGAGCTGGCCCAGACGCCCCGCCAGGGTCGAGTCCTGGCCGCCGGAGATCCCGAGAACGAAGCCCTTCGCGCCGGAGGCCGCGAGATACTCGGCGAGGAAAGACACGCGCTCCGCAACCTCAGTCTCTGGATCGATCAAGGGCTTGGTATGCAGGGAATTGATGATATGTTCCTGGAGTTTTCGGTCCTCGGTACGCATGCGCCCCATCCTAGTGGTGGGGCAGAATCTTCGTCCATGACCAGCAGCACCGGAAAAGATCCGACGAACCCGGACGTCTCGACCCCGCAGACGCGCCGTTATGTTCGCACCGTCGCCCTCGTCGCCGCGTTCGGCGGCCTCCTCTTCGGCTACGACACCGGCGTCATGTCCGGCGCCCTCCTCTTCGTCGCCCCGGAGTTCGCCATGACCTCCGCCGAAGAGGGGTGGGTGACCTCCATGCTGCTCGTGGGCGCAGCGGTCGGCGCGCTCTCCGGCGGCCGGGTCGCCGACTGGCTGGGCCGTCGGCTGACGCTCATCATCGGCGGGCTCATCTTCGTCGCCGGTTCCCTGTGGTGCTCCTTCGCCACCTCGACGGAGATGCTCGCCGCCGCCCGAACCTTCCTGGGCGTGGCCGTCGGCGCGGTCTCCGTCGTCGTACCGATGTACATCTCGGAGAAGTCCCCGGCCCGGGTCCGGGGCAGGATGGTGTCGCTGAACACCTTCATGATCGTGGTCGGTCAGTTGCTCGCCTACCTCGTCAACTCCCTCCTGGCCGGCACCGGTTCCTGGGAGGCGATGCTGGGCATGGCCGCCGTCCCCGGCGCGGTCCTCGCCGTCGGCATGTGGTTCCTGCCGGACACCCCGGTTTGGTTGGCGGGCAAGGGCCGCATGGACGAGGCCCGCGAGACCGCCCGACGGGCCGGTATGAGCCTGGGGGAGCTCTCCGTGCTCACCCGCGACGGGGCCGAGAAGCGGGCCACAGCAGGGGAGTGGCAGGCCCTGCGGTCGGTCGGCTGGCTCCGGATTGCCGTCGGGGTGGCCGCCTTCATCGGCGTCATCCAGCAGATCACCGGTGTCAACGCCATCGTCTACTTCGCCCCCACGTTGATGAGTCAGCTGGGTATGAGCGTCGAAAACTCCATCTACACGTCGATCATCATCGGCGCCGTCTCCGTCCTCGCGTGCCTGGTCGGGCTGCAGATCATTGACCGCATTGGTCGGCGCACTCTGCTGACCCTCGGACTGACGGTCAACGTCGTCGCGCTGGTCGTCCTGGCCTTCACCTATCGGGCGGCGGAGGGCAACGCAGCTCTGGCCTTCGTGGCCCTCGCCGTCATGGCGATCTTCATTGCCTCCCAGCAGGCCGCCGTCTCGCCGACGACGTGGCTGCTCATCTCCGAGATTGTCCCGGTCCAGGTGCGCGGCCTGGGCATGGGCCTGGCGGGTCTCGCCCTCTGGACGGCCAACTGGGCGGTCGCGCAGTTCTTCCTGCCGCTGGTCGACGCCGTGTCCGCGACCACGACGTTCCTCATCTTCGCCGGCCTCGGCCTCGCCGCGCTCGGTTTCGTCCGGGCCGCGGTTCCGGAGACGCGCGGGCGCAGCCTGGAAGAGGTGGGAGAGGCATTCCGGGGACGGTTTGGTTCTTAGGGGCCTGCTCCGGTACTCTTTACCCTCGTGTCATGGCCCGGTTTTCTGCCGGGACCGTGCTAGCTACAAACTAGTCACCATCCGCTATTTAGAGCGCAGAGAGAAAGGAGCGCCCGATGAAGGTCCGCAAGTCGCTTCGGTCGCTGAAAAACAAGCCGGGCGCCCAGGTCGTGCGTCGTCGCGGCAAGGTCTACGTCATCAACAAGAAGGAGCCGCGCTTCAAGGCTCGCCAGGGCTAAGAGGTCGCGTCTCGTTTCTGAGACGATTCCCGGAATCGGGCACCACACCACGTGTGGTGCCCGATTTCATTTTCCGGACGGGCGTCCCCGGCGCCGCCCCGGATCGGGAAATGTTACAAAAAGATAACTATTTTCGGCGCCAGCTGGGGGAATTACATCCGGGTAGTTACGTGCCCTGGTGACCCCCTCGAGGCAGAGGACCACATGTGGGCTCGGGGTGGGCGGCATCCTGCGAGTTTCATGGCTGTAACTACTACATGTAGTGCTCTTTGCGAAATATTCCCACAACGGATAGTGTCATTTCATGTCGCCGGGAACGGAAGCCGGGGATAAGACCAGCTTCCGGAAACGACCGGACGTAGAACCATATAAGAAGCTCGGCGCCTCCTGGCGTGACCATCCCCCACAGGTCGACCAAGGGCCGGGCCACCCACCGAAGGAAGTGACTCCCATGGCCATCACCCTCTACACCAAGCCAGCCTGCGTCCAGTGCAACGCCACCAAGAAGGCCCTCGACCGCGCCGGACTCGACTACACGACCGTCGACGTCTCCGTCGACGACGAGGCGCGCGACTACGTCCTCGCCCTCGGCTACCTCCAGGCCCCGGTCGTCGAGGTCGACGGCGAGCACTGGTCCGGCTTCCGCCCGGACCGCATCAAGAACCTCGTCGCCCAGGCCGCCTAGACGCCCGGCCACCCCGCAGGTCCCGCGGGGACAAGGGAGCAAGAGCTCTCCACGGGAGTCGGAACTCCGGCCCCTTATCCCCGCACCGCCGTCTTGTCTTTGGCCCGGCTGAACGGACAGGGCGGCTTTTTCTGCGCCAGGCACCGGCGCCCCGCCCCGCCGGAACGTGAGAAGGGAAGTGAATCGCTCGTGTTGATCGTGTATTTCTCCTCCGCGACCGAGAACACGAAGAAGTTCGTCGACAAGCTGGGGCTGCCCAACGTGCGCATCCCGCTGCACAGGCAGGATGAGCCGCTGAGCGTCGACGAGCCGTACTGCCTGATCGTGCCGACCTACGGGGGCGGCGCCTCGATGAGCCACCAGAACAGCCGGCCGGTCCCGCCCCAGGTCATCCGCTTCCTCAATGACGAGCACAACCGCAGGCTCATCCGTTGCGTAGTCTCGGGCGGCAACACCAACTTCGGCGTCGACTACGGCAGAGCCGGCGAGGTCATCTCGGCCAAATGCGGGGTGCCCTACGTCTACCGCTACGAGCTGCTCGGCACCGAGGAGGACGTCCGCACCCTGCGCGCCGGCCTCCTCGAGAATGCGGAGCAGCTCGGCCTGGAGCCGCTGACCGCCACCGACGCCTGAGTTTCCACCACCGTCCCCCTCAACCCGACCGCTTCAACCCGACATGCCGGGCCGGAGATATCCCTGATATACATGGCAACGACATGCACCGCTTCAGAAAGGCCACTGCGAACGTGAGCATCACCACGGAGTCCTACGGCAAGTCCGTCGCCGAGCCGGCTAACCCCCACGCTCAGCTCGACTACCATGCCCTCAACGCACTGCTGAACCTCTACGACGAGTCCGGCAACATCCAGTTCGACATGGACCGCGAGGCTGCGAACCAGTTCTTCCTGCAGCACGTCAACCAGAACACCGTCTACTTCCATGACCTGGAAGAGAAGATGAAGTACCTGGTCGAGAACAAGTACTACGAGCCGGAGGTGCTCGCGCAGTACGACTTCCAGTTCATCAAGGACCTGTACAAGCGCGCCTACGCCTACAAGTTCCGCTTCCGGTCCTTCCTGGGCGCGTACAAGTACTACACCTCCTACACGCTCAAGACCTTCGACGGTAAGCGCTACCTGGAGCGTTTCGAGGACCGCGTCTCCATGACCGCGCTCTTCCTCGCCGAGGGCGACCCCCGCCTGGCGGAGAACCTGGTCGACGAGATCATGTCCGGTCGTTTCCAGCCGGCCACCCCGACCTTCCTCAACGCCGGCAAGGCCCAGCGCGGCGAGCTCGTCTCCTGCTTCCTGCTGCGCATCGAGGACAACATGGAGTCCATCGGCCGTGCCATCAACTCCTCCCTGCAGCTGTCCAAGCGCGGTGGTGGCGTCGCCCTGCTGCTGAGCAACATCCGCGAGTCCGGGGCGCCGATCAAGCACATCGAGAACCAGTCCTCGGGCGTCATCCCGGTCATGAAGCTGCTCGAGGATTCCTTCTCCTACGCCAACCAGCTGGGCGCGCGCCAGGGCGCCGGTGCCGTCTACCTCAACGCGCACCACCCGGACATTCTCTCCTTCCTCGACACCAAGCGTGAGAACGCGGACGAGAAGATCCGCATCAAGACCCTCTCCCTGGGCGTGGTCATCCCGGACATCACCTTCGAGCTGGCCAAGAAGAAGCAGCCGATGTATCTCTTCAGCCCGTACGACGTCGAGCGCGTCTACGGCAAGCCTTTCGGGGACATCTCGGTGACCGAGAAGTACCACGAGATGGTCGAGGACGCACGCATCCGCAAGACCAAGATCGACGCCCGTCAGTTCTTCCAGACGTTGGCCGAGATCCAGTTCGAGTCCGGCTACCCGTACATCATGTACGAGGACACCGCCAACGCCGCCAACCCGCTCAAGAAGGTCGGCCGGATCAACATGTCCAACCTGTGCTCGGAGATCCTGCAGGTCAACTCCCCGTCCGAGTTCAACGAGGACCTCACCTACGCCGAGATCGGCGACGACATCTCCTGCAACCTGGGCTCCCTCAACATCGCGCTGACCATGGACTCCCCGGATTTCGCCAAGACCGTCGAGACCTCCATCCGCGCCCTGACCTCCGTCGCGGACAACACCGCCATCGACTCCGTGCCCTCCATCCGTGAGGGCAACGACAAGTCCCACGCCATCGGGCTGGGCCAGATGAACCTGCACGGCTACCTCGGCCGCGAGCACGTCCACTACGGCTCCGAGGAGGGCCTGGACTTCACCAACGCCTACTTCGCCGCCGTCATGTTCGCCGCGATCAAGGCGTCCAACAAGATCGCCCGCGAGCGCGGCGAGACCTTCGCGATGTTCAGGGACTCCGACTACGCCGACGGATCCTTCTTCGACCGCTACGACCCGGCCGACTTCGCCCCGAAGACGGACAAGGTCAAGGAACTTTTCGCCGGCTCCTCCATCCACACCCCGACCGCCGAGGACTGGGCCCAGCTCAAGGCCGACGTGATGGAGCACGGCATCTACAACGCCTACCTCCAGGCCGTCCCGCCGACCGGATCCATCTCCTACATCAACAACTCGACATCCTCGATCCATCCGATCGCCTCCAAGATTGAGATCCGCAAGGAAGGCAAGATCGGTCGCGTCTACTACCCGGCGCCGCACATGGACAACGAGAACCTCGAGTTCTTCGAGGACGCGTACGAGATCGGCTACGAGAAGATCATCGACACCTACGCTGAGGCCACCAAGTACGTCGACCAGGGTCTGTCCCTGACGCTGTTCTTCAAGGACACCGTCACCACCCGCGACATCAACAAGGCCCAGATCTACGCCTGGACCAAGGGCATCAAGTCCCTGTACTACATCCGCCTGCGCCAGATGGCGCTGGCCGGCACTGAGATCGAGGGCTGCGTTTCCTGCATGCTCTAATCGGCTGAAAGGGCGGAAGTCCCCACCAGACGGTGGGGGCTTCCGCCCTTTTCCGGGTGCCGACGCGAGGAGGCGGGCTCGCCAGGGTGGGGGACCGCTCTGCTAGCGTAGGGACAATGGCCGTCGTGGCCTGGGAAAACAGCTAAGAACCAGAAGGAGCGGAAAGTCGTGAAGTTGCTGATACAGATCCTGGTGGAGCTCCTCATCGCGACGGTGGCTGCGGTGGGGGGAATCCTCATGATCAGCAACTACACCGGCACCGCCCAGATTCTCGGCGTAATCCTGCTGATCGTCGGACTCCTCGTCGGCGTCCACCTCACGCTGGGCGCGGCCTTCGGCAGGATGCGGACGCCCCAGGACTTCGGCGCCGGATTCCGGGTCCCGACGGGGAAGCCGGGTCGCGGGCGTCGATAAGCCCCGGGGCGGAGAAAATTACGCGTGCAGGGCGGTGCGGACCTCGGTGAGCAGCTCGCGGGAGGCCTCCTCCGCACCGTCGAAGTCGGAATCGCGGATGCAGGCGGCCAGACGCTCGTGGGCCTGCAGAGCCACCTCCTCCGGAGCCTGCGGCATCAGCCCGGCGTGGGTGCGGCCTTCCAGTGCGGGAACCAGGGTCGGGGCCAGGGCGATGAACATCTCGTTGCCGGAGGCCTCGAGGAGAAGCTGGTGGAAGCGGATGTCCGCGGTGAGGAACTCGTCGGCGGTGCCTTGCCCGCCGGTGCCGAGCTCACGCAGAGTGGCCGCCAGTTCCACCAGCTCCCGGCGCTGCACCTCGGTGGCGTTGCGGGCGGCGTTGGCGGCCGCGATCGGCTCAACCGAGATGCGCAGCTCCGTCAAGGAGCGCAGCTGAAGGTCGCGCTCGCGCTCGCTGCCGAGACGCCACTCGATGATGGTCGGGTCGAACACCGCCCAGTGGGTGCGGGGCAGGACGGTGATGCCGACCCGACGGGAGGAGGACACCAGCCCCATCTGTTCGAGCGCGCGCATGGTCTCGCGGGCGACGGTGCGGGAAATCCCGAAACGGTCGGAAATGTCCTGGAGGGTGAAGGTGCGTCCTTCGGGCAGGTCACCGGCAACGATCTGGCGGCCGAGCTCCTCCAGTACTGAGGCGAGCAGGGGAGTGGCTGCTCCGGTGGATCCAGGAATGCTGGGTGACATGGAGTGGGCTCCTAGGGTGCGACTGGATTTCTAGAGATACAGATTACCTTTAGTCAATCCTATAGTATTTGGTCTCACCTCAATCGTAAAGCCACCCCCAACCGGACACGAAACCTGGCCGAGGTGTGGCCTCTCGGTGATCGCGTGTATCGATAAAGAAAAGCCTATGGGGGCGCGGCCGGAATCTCCCCCGAGACTGCCGTGCCGCCCGGGTGGGCAACGGTCCCGGGCCGAACATGCTGAGGGTGGCCTTCGATGTCCGGGGGCGGGCGTCCACCAGACTGCTTCCGGGGTGGCCACTCCGTGGTGTGCTGACCTCGAGTCCGACTCGCCACCCCCGTCAGAGGGGACGCCCGCGTCGTCTCTGCCCCTGAAAGTGGGGGCGCGCGGGGTCCCCGGTGGGCAAGGACGAGGGGGCGGGCGTCCCCGTGGGGCCCAATAGGACCCTGGGTTGCGGGGGACGGCGTCGATGGGTGGAAGGAGAGGGTCGTCCCGATCCTTTCCTTATCTCTTAGGGCTCCGGTCATCCCTGTGCTTGCCGGGCCATCCGGCTTACGCTCAGTGCCTGATTCATCTCCGGCGTCGGGGTCGGTCACGTCGTGAATATGTGCGAGGGGTCGGGCGGACGGGGGCACTTCTTCCGCTACATTGCGGGTGAGGCTTTCGGCCGGCCCGTTCGCCCGTGGCTGCTCCCGTCCGCGCCGACGCGAACCTTCCGGGCCCCTGCCGGTCCTGCGGCCCCCCCGGTGACTTTCTGGCCAGGCATTTCCATCCCCCGGCCCTCCCCGCCAATCGCCTCTGAGGGGCACGGTTCAACCTTTGGATGGACACCAAGCGGGGGTGGGTGGAAAGGGGTTCCGGTCACCTGGGCTGGAGGAAAGCTGGCACCGAAAGTGTCGTCGGTCACCTGTATTGGTGTGACGCATGTCGTCAACCGCAGGTAGCTGGCGAAAGTGCCTGTCAAATACAAATTTCCTCTGCATTCCCTGCGACTACACTCTTTCTTGTCCCCGGCCTGTAGTGGCTGGAAGTAACTCCGTGACATCTCCTAGGATGAAGCGGCACGACAAGTGGCGCGCCCGTGAACCTGCGGACGCGTTATGACATCAGGAGGATCGAATGACCGCTGTGGCGCCGAGGATCGACGACTACGTCGCTCCGGTACGTCCAGAGCCGACCGGCAGTAGCCGTCTGGGCTCGAAACTCTGGAACTCTTTCATCACCACCGACCACAAGCAGCTCGGCATCATGTACATCATCATGAGCTTCAGCTTCTTCTTCCTAGGTGGTCTCATGGCGCTGCTGATCCGTGCGGAGCTCTTCTCCCCGGGTCTGCAGTTCCTCTCCAACGAGCAGTTCAACCAGCTGTTCACCATGCACGGCACCGTCATGCTGCTGCTCTTCGGTACTCCGATCGTCTGGGGCTTCGCCAACTACGTCATCCCGCTGCAGATCGGCGCCCCGGACGTGGCCTTCCCGCGTCTCAACGCCTTCGGCTTCTGGATCACCACCGTCGGCGGCATCGTCATGCTGTCCGGCTTCCTGACCCCGGGCGGCGCGGCCGACTTCGGCTGGACCATGTACATGCCACTGGCTGACTCGGTCCATACCCCGGGCATCGGAGCCGACATGTGGATCATCGGCGTCGGCGCGACCGGCGTCGGCACCGTCGCCTCCGCGATCAACATGATCACCACCATCCTGACGCTGCGCGCTCCCGGCATGACCATGTTCCGTATGTCGGTCTTCACCTGGTCGATCTTCACCACCTCCGTCATCGCGCTGATGGTCTTCCCGCTGCTGCTGGCGGCCGCGCTCGGCGTCCTCTACGACCGCAAGCTCGGCGGCCACATCTACGACACCGCCAACGGCGGCGCCATCCTGTGGCAGCACCTGTTCTGGTTCTTCGGCCACCCCGAGGTCTACGTCCTCGCCCTGCCGTTCTTCGGCGTCATCTCCGAGGTCATCCCGGTCTTCTCCCGCAAGCCCATCTTCGGCTACATCGGACTGGTCTTCGCCACCCTGGCCATCGGCTCCCTCTCCATGGCGGTCTGGGCGCACCACATGTTCGTCACCGGCGCTGTGCTGCTGCCGTTCTTCTCGTTCATGACCTTCCTGATCGCGGTGCCCACCGGCGTGAAGTTCTTCAACTGGACCGGCACCATGTGGAACGGCCACATCACCTGGAACACTCCGATGATCTTCGCCGTCGGCTTCCTGGCGACCTTCCTCTTCGGCGGCATGACCGGCATCATGCTGGCCTCCCCGCCGCTGGACTTCCACCTGGCTGATTCCTACTTCCTGATCGCCCACTTCCACTACACCCTCTTCGGCACCGTCGTCTTCGCCTCCTTCGCGGGCGTCTACTTCTGGTTCCCGAAGATGACCGGGCGCATGCTCGACGAGCGCCTGGGCAAGATCCACTTCTGGCTGACCTTCGTCGGCTTCCACGGCACCTTCCTCATCCAGCACTGGCTGGGCAACATGGGCATGCCGCGCCGCTACGCCGACTACCTGGACTCCGACGGCTTCACCCTGTTCAACCAGATCTCCACGATCTTCTCCTTCGTGCTGGGCGCCTCCGTCATCCCGTTCGTCTGGAACGTCTTCAAGTCCTGGCGCTACGGCGAGGTCGTCACCGTCGACGACCCGTGGGGCTACGGCAACTCCCTGGAGTGGGCCACCTCCTGCCCGCCGCCGCGCCACAACTTCGTCTCCCTGCCGCGTATCCGCTCCGAGCGTCCCGCCTTCGAGCTGCACTACCCGCACATGGTGGAGCGCATGCGTCGCGAGGCACACACCGGTGGCCACGACGACGAGCGCACCGCAAAGGTGCAGTCCCCGTCCAAGGACAGCGTTGCGGCGCGCTAGCCGTCAGCAACTGACATCTCCCTCCTGAGATGGTTTTCTCGCCCCCTCGCTCCCCGCGAAGGGGCGAGATTCATATATTCACCCGTCATGACAGAATGAGACCCGTGACTGAATCACCAGCGTCCCCATCCACCGCGGCACTCCAGGTTGAACTCCAGCCCGGCCTCGAACCCGCGATTCTCACCACCACCGGCAAGGACCACCCGGGTGTCTCCGCCGCCTTCTTCCGGGTGCTGACCGCCCAGAAGGTCCAGCTGCTCGACGTCGAGCAGGCCCAGTTCCGCGGCCACCTCTCGCTGGCCGCCTTCGTCGGAGTCGAACCCTCTCGCCTCGTGGCGCTGCGCACCGGACTCGAGGACACCCTGCGTGTCCACGGGCAGTCCGTCACCGTCGAGACAGGGGAGGGGACCAAGACCATGGCACGCCCCCGTTCCACGCACGTGGTCGTCGTTCTCGGCAACCCGGTGACCGCGGAGGACGTCACTTCTGTCGCCCAGACCCTGACGAACTACAACGCGAACATCGACCGCATCCGGGGGATCGCGGATTATCCGCTCACCGGCCTGGAGCTGTCGATCACGGTGGATAACCCGGCCCCGGGCGGGGGAGTCTCCCTGCGCAAGGCCCTCGCCGAGCTGACCACCCAGCTCAACGTCGACATCGCCATCGAGCGCGCCGGCCTGTCGCGGCGCTCGAAGCGGCTGGTGTGCTTCGACTGCGACTCGACGCTGATCACCGGCGAGGTCATCGAGATGCTCGCCGCGCACGCCGGGCGCGAGGCGGAGGTCGCGGCGGTCACCGAGCGCGCCATGCGCGGTGAACTCGACTTCGAGGCCTCCCTCCGCGAGCGCGTGAAGGCCCTGGCCGGTCTGGATGCCTCGGTCATCGACCAGGTCGCCGCCGACATCGAGCTGACCCCGGGCGCCCGAACCACCATCCGTACGCTGAACAAGCTGGGCTACCGCACCGCCGTGGTGTCGGGCGGCTTCAATCAGGTCCTGGATGGCCTGGCGGAGGAACTCGAGCTCGACTACATGCGCGCGAACACCCTCGAGATCGTCGACGGCAAGCTCACCGGACGGGTCATCGGCGACGTCGTCGACCGCGCCGCCAAGGCACGTCTCCTGCGGGAGTTTGCCGAGGAGTCCGGCATCCGCATGGATCAGACCGTGGCCGTCGGCGACGGCGCCAACGACATCGACATGATCTCCGCCGCCGGCCTGGGCATCGCCTTCAACGCGAAACCGGCCCTGAAGGAGGTCGCCGACACCTCGGTCAACCACCCGTTCCTGGACGAGGTCCTCTACATCCTCGGTATTCCACGCCACGAGATCGACCACTCCGATGAATTGGACGGCAGCGCGCGCAAGGTGGCGCTGGCCTAGTGGGTGAGTCCGACACCGATCTGCTGCGGCAGGCGCACGCCCTGCTGGCGGCGCGCGTCACAGACGATCGACGTGCGCACACCGAGGATCCCGATGATCCTGGCACCGTGCAGGCCATGCAGATCGCGCTGAACATTCCGAAGCAGGAGCCGCCGACCAGGACAGCGCTCCTGGAGGCCGCCGCCCAGGCGGTGGTCCGGGTCTGCCTGGATGGCCGCGTCATCACCGATGAGGCATGGAACCGCGGCGTCACGACCTGGTACGACCATCTGATCCGCAAGGTCGCCCGGCGTGCCCGGAACAAGTCGTGGGAGGACGTCCAGAAGGTACCCGGGGTCACCGTCGAGGTCGACGGCGCCCAGGTCCGGGCGTTTGTTCCGTCGGCGGTGTCGGAGGTGGACCCGCTGATCCGGAAGCTGCAGATTCGCGGCACCGAGCTGCCTGCCGACCAGCCGGGGGAGATCGACCGGAGTCTGCCCGCGATCGCGATCGACGCTGCCCTGGACATGTCTCTGGGCAAGGCCGCCGCGCAGGTCGGGCACGGATCAATGCTCCTGGCCGCCCAGCAGCCGTTCGGCTGGGTGGAGGACTGGGCCCGGCAGGGCTATTCCGTCCAGGTCCGGGAGGTCAGCCGCGACCACCTTCTCGAGCTTGCGCAACGCGAGGGTGCCGTTGTGGTGCGGGATGCGGGCTTCACGGAGGTCGAGCCCGATTCGCTGACGGTGGTGGCGGTGCCGGGGCGGGGATAGCATCCCGCCCCAACCCAGGGAGTCTGTTCGCGTCAGTCCGTGACGGGGGTGGGCCAGGGGAGAATATGTGGCGCTGAGCGCAAACGTAATTCCTTTGATGGCGATGCATTTGCGTAGGATGCATATTCTGTCCTTATGTAGTCCAGATCATCAAAGGCGGTGTGGACATGTCCATGGTCCGATCCCGACGATTCAGCACGATTCTTCTCTCCCTCGGTGTCTCTTCGGCGCTGGCGCTGAGCGCCTGCGCCACGACGGACGGCGCCACGACGGCGGCGGAAGTTACCCCGGCCGCCTCGGTCTCGGCCGAGATCAACGCCAACGACTTTCCGGTGGATGTCGTGGAATCCACCCACCCGGCCAAGGACGCCCCGGCTGAGGGGGAGCTCCGCGTCACCCTGCTGGGCACCGGCAGCCCGGTGCCCAGCACCGAAAGGTTCGGGTTCTCCATCCTCGTCCAGGCCGGCGACATGAACTACCTCGTGGACGCCGGGCGCGGCGCCGTCATCCGCCTGACCCAGGCGGGTGTTGAGGCGGGCGAGCTGGACGGGCTGATCCTCACGCACTATCACTCGGACCACGTCCTGAGCGTCGACGACCTGTGGATGACCGGATACGTCCCGGCGTTCGGCGGACGCGATGGCGGTGACTTCATGGTCTACGGGCCGGAGGGCGTGGGCACGATCGTCGACAATCTCTACGCGGCCTTCGAGAACGATCGTCAGGTTCGCGCCGCCGACGGGGAGCTCGACCTCGAGACCACCGGCATCGCCTGGGAGGAGTTCACCGAGGAAGGCGTGGTCCTGGACAGGGACGGCCTCACAGTCACCATGTTCGACGTCCAGCACGATCCCGCCAACGTGATCCTTCCCTCGCAGGGCTACCGCATCGACTACGGGGAGCACTCCGTGCTCATCAGCGGCGACACCATCCCGCACCCCAACGTCGTCGAGCACGGCAAGAACGTCGACCTGCTCATCCACGAGGTGGCCGCGTTCCAGGATCCGGACGTTCTGCCGCAGGTGATCTCGCACCACACCACCCCGGAGCAGGCCGGCGAGATCTTCCGGGACGCCAACCCGGGTATGGCGGTGTACACCCACTTCGTCAACGGTATCCCGGGCAAGGTCGAGGGCGTCTCCGACGAGGAGATGATCTCGCGCACCAAGGAGAATTTCGACGGTGAGGTCGTCCTGGGTGAGGATCTGATGGTGTTCACCATCGGCGACGACGGGGTCGAGGTCCTTGATCAGCAGGCGCTGAGCGAGCGCTAGTCCGTGGGGCCCTCCGCCAGGTCGTGGAGCGTGTCGACGTCGAGGACGACGATCCACTCGCGCCCGGAGTCGATGAGACCGTCGCGCTTCATCCTGCTCATCGCCCGGGAGGCGGACTCGATGGTGGTCCCCGCCATGCCGGCGACGTCGTCGCGGCGGACACGCACCTGAATCAGGTGGGAACCGTCGGGGCGCACCTGGCCGAGTTTCTCATCGAGGTGGAGAATCACCTCGGCGACCCGCTGCTCGACGGTCCGGGTCGATTGCGCCACCTTGCGGGTGCGTGAGTGGGCGAGCTTCTCGTTCTGCATCTCCAGTATCGACAGGGCGATTTCCGGGTAGTTCCGGACCACGTCGGCGAGCGCGTCTGCAGGCAGGTAGAGCGCGCAGGTGGTCTCCATCGCCCAGACGGAATCCGCCGCTTCGGCGGTGACGGTCGACAGGGGGCCGACGACGTCGCCGGGGGCGGCGATGTCCACGGTGACTTCCTTGCCGTCGACCGTGTCCCTGGTGACCCGGGCTCGCCCTGCGACGATGAGGTAGGAGCCTTCGACCATGTCACCTGCCATGACAAGCGGGTCGCCCTCGTTCCAGGCCCAGGCGCTGAGCGTGGTGTCGAGCTTCCGGTGCTGCTCCGGTGTCAGGCCACCGAGGAGCGGACTGTTCGCCATCGCCCGCAGGCGGACGGCGGCGGAACAGGAATGCGCGTGCGCGCAGGAGCTGCGGACCGGATTCGAAGCCATGGTTTTATCCTATCGAGTCCGGTGAAAAACCGGCTAGGGTGACTCCACCAGCCGCTTCAGTGCGCCCCGCACCACCTGGGGGTCGGTGGTCTGCCAGAAGTCCGGCATCGAGGCGCGCAGGAAGGAGCCGTAGCGCTTGGTCACCAGCCGGTTGTCCAGGACTGCGACGACGCCGCGGTCGCCCACGTGGCGCAGCAGGCGGCCGGCGCCCTGGGCCATCAGCAGCGCCGCGTGGGTGGCGGAGACCTCCATGAATCCGGAGCGGCCGGCGGCGTCGGCGGCCTGGGAACGGGCCTGCAGCAGCGGATCATCCGGGCGGGGGAAGGGGATGCGGTCGATGATCACCAGCGACAGGGCACTGCCGGGGACGTCGACGCCCTGCCACAGGCTGAGCGTGCCGAAGAGGCAGGAGTTCTCGTTCTTGCTGAACTTGTCGACGAGGACGCCGAGGGTTTCCTCGCCCTGAACCATGACGTCGAAGGGGAGACGGGGGCGCATGGCCTCGGCCGCCTGCTCGGCGGCGCGGCGGGAGGAGAAGAGACCGAGGGTGCGGCCGCCGGCGGCGGTGACGAGCCCGGCGATCTCAGCGAGGGTGGCGTCGGAGAGTCCGTCGCGTCCGGGCGTCGGCAGGTGCTTGGCGGTGTAGAGGATGCCGGACTTCTTCGGGTCGAAGGGGGTGCCCGCGTTGAGGGAGTCCCAGCCGCCCTTGGGCAGGCCCCAGGACGCTGCCATGGCGTCGAAGTTGCCGCCCACGGTCAGCGTCGCCGAGGCGAGCACGACGGTCTGCTCCGCGAAGAGCTTGTTGTGCAGCATCTCGGCGACCGAGAGCGGCGCGACGGCCAGGGTGTCCGCGTCGCGGGAGGAGCGCTCGATCCAGACGACGTCGTCGTGGGAGGCGGGATCCTCGGTGCCGAAGACGTCGAGGATGCGCACCAGCGCGTCGTGGAGGTCGCCGAGGTGGTTGTTGAGGTTCTGGCGCTCGGCGAAGCGTTCCGGGTCGTTGGTGGACTCGCCCTCGGGCGGGGCGGCGATGGTGTTTTTGAGGGACCAGAGGGCGTCGCGAAGCCCGACGAGCATTCCCCGGGTCGGCTCGTCGATGTTGGTCCAGCGGCCGGGCTCCATGAGGCTGGTGTGGACTGCGAAGTCGTCGGCGAGGGAATCGAGGGTCTCGTCGCGGCCCTCGGCCCCGAGCTTGCCGGCGCGCTTGGCGGCCAGTCGCAGGGACCGGGCGGAGATCTCGTTGGTGGCCACGGAGGTGATGCGGCCGTCGAGCTCGTGGGCCTCATCGATGATGACCACGTCGTGCTCGGGCAGAATCATTGCGTCGGAGAGCGCGTCGATGGCCAGCAGCGCATGGTTGGTGACGACGACGTCGACGTCCTGGGCCTTCGCCTTGGCCAGCTCGGCGAAGCACTCCGCGCCATGCGGGCAGCGGGACGCGCCCAGGCACTCCGAGGAGCTGACCGAGACCTGGCGCCAGGCCAGGTCGGAAACGCCGGGATCGAGTTCGTCGCGGTCACCGGTGTCCGTGTCGTTGGCCCAGTCGTGCAGGCGGGTGACCTGCCGGCCCAGCCAGGAGACCTCGGATTCGTCGATGAGCGCGTCCGGCTCCAGCGAGGCCTGGCCGACCTTGTTGAGGCACAGATAGTTGTTTCGCCCCTTC
Source organism: Corynebacterium guangdongense (assembly GCF_030408915.1). NCBI lineage: Bacteria > Bacillati > Actinomycetota > Actinomycetes > Mycobacteriales > Corynebacteriaceae > Corynebacterium > Corynebacterium guangdongense. Next base: position 2,328,225 of record NZ_CP047654.1, on the reverse strand, counting down.
ATGATGGCGAAGGTCGGCTCGCGCTGCAGCTGCGGGGCGAGCGCCTTGACCAGGCGGGGCAGGTCCCGGTCGACGAGCTGGCGCTGCAGGGCCAGCGTCGCCGTGGAGACGATCACGGTTGAGTCGGTGGCCATCGCGTGGCGGATGGCGGGGACGAGGTAGGCCAGGGATTTACCGGTGCCCGTGCCGGCCTGGACCGCGAGATGGCGCTCCTTCTCGAGGGCGGCGGTCACGGCCTCGGCCATCGCGACCTGCCCCGGCCGGGGGGCGCCGCCGATCGCGGTGACGGCAGCGCTGAGCAGCTCCCCAGTGGAGGCGGACAACGGCTGGTCGGCAGAATCTGACATGCCGAGCAGTCTAACCCGGCTAGTGCTCCTGCCCGGATTCGGCGAAACCGACGAAACGGGTCGGGATGGCCGGCTCATCGCGGGACAGGGCGAGGCCCTCCCAGGGCAGAATCTTCAGCTGCTGAGCAAGGTGCGCGCGGGAGGTCTCCAGATCCGGCAGTCCCTCGAGGCGCCGCCCGTCACGGAACATCGGGCTCACCAGCTCCTCGCCGGTGAGCTGACCGCAGTCCGGCGTCGGCGTGCCGTAAGGGTAGACGATCTCCTCCACCGCGACGCCGGACTTGCGGTGCACCCGCATCGCGGTCTTGGTGCCGCCGGTCATGGCCTTGCCGGAGGAGCGCTTGACGACGGGATGGCCCTCCACCTCCACCAGCTTGTAGACCATGCCGGCGGTCGGCGCGCCGGAACCGGTGACCACGGAGGTGCCGACACCGTAGGAGTCGACCGGATCGCCGCGCAGGCCGGCGATCGCGAACTCGTCGAGGTCGGAGGAGACGACGATCTTGGTGTTGTACGCGCCCAGGTCGTCGAGCTGCCTGCGCACCCGCCGGGTCAGCGGCCCCAGATCACCGGAATCGATGCGCACGCCGCCGAGCTCGGTGCCGGCGACCCCGATGGCGGTGGCCACGCCCTGGGTGATGTCGTAGGTGTCCACCAGCAGCGTGGTGTCCACCCCGTGGGCGTCGATCTGCGCCCGGAAGGCGGCCGCCTCATTCGGGGAACCGTCCTCGTTGACGTGCAGCAGAGTCCAGGCGTGGGCCGCGGTGCCCGAGGCCGGGATGCCGTAGCGCTGGGCGGCCTCCAGGTTGGAGGTGGCGACGAAACCGGCGAGGTAGGCGGCCCGGGCGGCGGTGACGGCCGCGTATTCGTGCGTGCGACGCGACCCCATCTCGATGATGGGGCGGCCGTCGGCGGCGGTGACCATCCGGGCGGCGGCGGAGGCCACGGCGGAGTCCGCGTTCATGATGGAGAGGATGACCGTCTCCAGGATGACGCATTCCGCGAAGGTGCCGCGCACCGTGAGGATGGGGGAGTAGGGGAAGTAGAGTTCGCCCTCGCGGTAACCGTCGACCTGGCCCGTGAAACGGTAGTTGCGCAGGTAATCCAGGGTGGCCTCGTCAAGGAAATCCATCTCGGCGAGCTGCTCCTCGCTGAAGCGGAAAGCCTCGATCGCCTGGAGCACGCGAGCGGTGCCGGCGACGACGCCGTAGCGACGCTCGTTGGGCAGCCGGCGGGAGAACACCTCGAAGCCGCATGCCTTGTGGGCGGTACCGTCGCGGAGCGCGGCCTGCAGCATCGTCAGCTCGTACTTGTCCGTCAGCAGAGCGGTGGAGCGCGGCGGGAAGGGATCGGTGCGGGGGGCGATGTCGTTCACGGAGACCACTGTACTTAGTCGGTGAACCGCCCGTGTCGCGTTATCGGCTGAAGAGGATGACGGCCCACACCTTTCCGTGGCCCTGGGCGGTGGACACCCCGTAGAAGGCGTAGGCCGGGTCGAGGATGATTTCCGTGTGCGGTGCGGAGCGCAACCAGAGGTCGAGGAAGGCCTCGCCCGACGCGGACTCGGCGGGCAGGCTCGCCTGAATCATGCTCACGTTGCTGTCCAGGAAGGCCTGCTCCCGGCCGTTGGCGGCGTTGTCGCGGGCCGCGTCCTGGGCCTGGAGCTGGAGTGCGGGATCGGGAAGGAGCGGGCCGGAGCCGCTGAGATAATCGACCGCCTCACGGGCGCGCAGCTCCAGGAGTCCACGTTGCAGATCCTGCTCAATCGCGGTCAGGCGTTGCTGCTCCTGGAGAGCGGGGTCCTCGAAGTCCGCGAAGTCCCCGTAGTCGCCCGAGCTGCCGCCGAAGTAGCCGGCCCCGCCCTCTCCGGCGGTGACCCCGAGGACGGTGGAGGCGGCCAGCGTCGCGGCGCTCAGCAGCGTCGCAAAAACCCTGTTCGGCTCACGGACAAGGTTCAGCGGGTCATTGATGAGCTCCGAACCGAGGACGGCAAGCCGGGAGGACATCTCATTCATGGCGCACTTTCGTCATCTGTCGGGGTTGCGGTAACAGCGTCACAGTCTAACGCTCCGCCGGCGTCGTCAGGCACGGCGCGCGGCAGACCTGCCGCCGGGCCATCCTGCGCACCCGGCACCGGCGTTGACTAGTGTGGAGACCATGATTATCTCAGCCGGAACCGCCGACGGTCCGAGGATGGCCTCGCCGATGGCCACTCCCGAACTGGACGAGGACATCCAGGTCGATGTGGCGACTGCCGAGAATCTGCCCTGGATGTGCATCGTCTGGGACGACCCGGTCAACCTCATGAGCTACGTGACCTACGTTTTTCAGACCGTGCTCGGCTACAGCAAGAAGAAGGCCACCGAGCTGATGATGCAGGTCCACACTGAAGGCAGGGCCGTGGTCTCCTCCGGGGAGCGCGACAAGGTGGAGGCGGACGTCAAGAAGCTGCACACCGCCGGGCTCTGGGCCACCATGCAGCAGGCGGGTTAAGGGCCGGCCGGCCCGTCCCGGTGACGGAAAGAAAGGAACAGGGAGCACAGTGAAGCCCTGGCGCAGGAAGAAAGGCCTCATGCGGGCCGCCAAGTTCAGCACCACATTCGACCCGATGGAGCGCGAGGTGCTCGGCAACCTCGCCGCCACCGTGGCGGAGGCGCTCATGGAGCGCGCCCGCACCGCCCCCCGCGATGAACTCGCGCAGATGATGGGCCTGCCCGCCGGGCACAAGGACGCCCCGGAGGATCCCTCGCTGGCGCGGCTGTTGCCGGACTTCGAGCGCGACGGCGACGAGGAATTCGACGGGGACAACGCGCTCCTGCGCTCCCTCCACGAGACGGACATAATCTCCGGAAAGCTGGGGAACCTGCAGGCGATCACCTCTGCCGTGGGCCCGGACGGTGGGGTGGAGGTCAGCCTCGACGAACGGGAGGCGCAGCAGTTCCTCGCCGGCCTCAACGACCTGCGCCTGTATCTGGCTGCGGGCGAAGGACACAACGAGACGCAGGCGCAGGACCGCGACGACCTGGTCGAATGGTTGGCCTACAACCAGGACAGCCTCCTGTCTGCGCTGATGGGGGAATAATGGCGGGCCGCCTCGGCGACGTCCCCGGACTCCGGCTCGGCCACGCCAGCCTCGGCGACACCGGCGTCACCGCGGTGGTCGCCCAATCCCCCCTGGGCATGACCGGCGGCGTCGACGTCCGGGGCGGCGGACCCGGGACGCGCGAGACCGACCTGCTGGCCCCGCACAACACCGTCCAGCGCGTGCAAGCGGTCATCCTCACCGGCGGTTCCGCCTTCGGGCTGGCCGCCGCCGACGGTGCGGTGAGGGAACTGGAGTCTCGAGGCCACGGTTTCCCCGTGTTCGGGGAGGGCGTGCCTGGTCCCCGGGTGCCGATCGTCCCCGCGGCCGTCATCTTCGACCTGCTCGTCGGTTCCCCCGATCACCGGCCCACGGCCGCGGACGGGGCGACCGCGGTGCGTGCCGCCCTGTCCGGAGAGGCGGCGGGCTCCGGCAGCGTCGGCGCGGGCAGCGGCGCCACCGCCGGCGTGCTGCGCGGAGGCTTCGGTCAGGCGAGCGTGCGAGTGGGGGAGTACACCCTGGCCGCGGGCGTCGTCGCCAACCCGGTCGGCTCCGTGGTCGACCCGGTGACGGGGCGCCTCCACGGGGACCCCACCCGGCCGGCGGTGGACGTGCGCGCCTTCGGCGAACTCGAGCGCCCCACCCCGGCGCTGAACACCACCATTGGCGTCGTCGCGACCGACGCGCCCGTGACCAAGGCGCAGGCCACGCGACTCGCCATGACCGGGCACGACGGCATTGCCCGGGCGGTGCGTCCCGCGCATTCCCCGCTGGACGGCGACACCCTCTTCGCCCTCGGCACCTCGGAGGAGGACCTGGGCGTTGAGTTGGAGACCATGGCTGCGCTGTCGGTGGCCGCCGCCGAGGCGGTAGAAGCGGCCATCGTCGACGCCGTGGTCACCGCCGAGCCCGGTTACGGACTGCCTGTGTGGAGCGACCTGGTCTCCTGAATGCGCCGCGCCGGGGGAGGGCGGGACAGGTAGCCTGAAAGGACTATGAGTTTCCAGAATCCGAACCAGCGGCCGGGCTACGGTCGGGGCCAGAACCCCTTCGGCGGCCAGGGCTACCCCCACCAGCCGGGGCGCCGGCCGATGCCCCTGGGGGCGCGCGGCCCCGGGCGTCGCCCGGCGCCACGGCGTGGCGGGTGGCGGGCGGGACTGTCCTACGCGACCGGTTTCGTCATCCTGATCTGGACGGTCCACATCGTCAACGGCCTCCTCTTCGGCGGCCAGCTGATCGTCTTCGGCATCCACCCCCTCGACCTGAGCTCCATCTGGGGAATCTTCACCTCGCCGCTCCTGCACGCCGACTTCTCCCACCTGATGTCGAACACGCTGCCGGGGGCGATTTTCGCCTTCCTCATCGGGCATTCGGGCCCGCGGGTGTTCTGGGAGGTGACCGCCATCGTGGTGATCGTCGGAGGCGCCGGCGTGTGGCTGTTCGGCGGCATCGGCACCAACCACATCGGGGCCTCCGGCCTGGTCTACGGCTGGCTCGCCTACCTGCTGATCCGCGGTTTCTTCAACCGCTCGCTGGCGGAGATCGGGCTGGGGGTGACCCTCGGTTTCATTTACTCCGGCCTCATCTTCGGGCTCTTGCCCGGCACCCCCGGCCTGTCGTGGCAGGCGCACCTCTTCGGCGCCGTCGGCGGCGTACTGGCCGGAATGTTCATCACCTCGGACGACCCGCCGCACCTGGTGGCCTACCGCAGCGCGAAGAAGGACGTCCGGAACGGCAGGTGACCACCGGTGTGGGGAGGTTACGCGGACGGAGTATATGAAATTCTGACTCTAGATGTGAAAGGTTCTCAGGTTCTGGCTTAAAGTGTGCAGTCATGACGACGACGAACATCAACCCCGCCCACCGGTTGAGCGGCGAGGAGACCGAGACCTGGCGTAACCTCTCGTCCTTCCGGCTGGGGCTGCCCGCCCAGCTCGACACGCGTCTCCGGCGCCGTGCCGGGATCTCCCATCATGATTTCTGCGCCCTCCACCACGTCGCCACCGCTGAGCGGCGACCGGTCCGCATGAGTGAGCTGGCCACCACCGCAGACATGTCCCTGTCCCACCTCTCCCGAGTCGTCACGCGCCTGGAGAAGCGCGGCCTGGCCCGACGCCTGCCGGACCCGCATGACGGGCGGACGACGCTGGTGGACCTCACCCGCACCGGGTGGTCCCTCTACGAGGAGAACGTCCCGGCGCACATCGCCGAGATCCGCCGACTGGTGTTCGACAACCTGACCCCGGAGGAGTCCCGGGCGCTGGGCTCCGCCCTGCGCAAGATGGCCGCCTCGGTGCGTGATGCCGACGGAGCACATGAGTGCGCCGGGGACACCGCGGAAGCCGTCTGAGCGGACGCAGGGCCTAGGATGGGCCGGTGATGAACACCTCAGCATCTTCCCCTGCGTCCACCCCCGGGCCCGGCGCCCCGATCGGGATGTTCGATTCCGGCGTCGGCGGCCTGACCGTGGCCCGCACCGTCATGGATCAGCTGCCGAACGAGTCGCTGATCTACGTCGGCGACACCGCCAACGGCCCCTACGGACCGCTGCCCATCGCCCAGGTCCGCGAGCACGCCCGCGTCATCGCCGACGACCTCGTCGAACGCGGCTGCAAGATGCTGGTCATCGCCTGTAACACGGCCACCGCCGCCTTCCTGCACGACGCGCGCGAGCGCTACGACATCCCCATCGTCGAGGTCATCCACCCGGCGGTGCGGCGTGCCATGGCCTCGACGCGCAACGGCCGGGTCGGGGTGATCGGCACCGCTGGCACCATCAAGTCCGGCGCCTACCAGGATCTCTTCCGCCTCAACCCGAACGTCGAGGTCACCGCAGCCGCCTGCCCGGCCTTCGTGGAGTTCGTCGAGCGCGGCATCACCTCCGGCCGCCAGATCCTCGGTGTCGCGGAGGGCTACCTGGAACCTGTCCAGGCGGCGGGCGTCGACACGCTCGTGCTCGGGTGCACCCACTATCCGCTGCTGTCGGGGATCATCCAGCTCGCGGTCGGCGACGGAGTCACCCTCGTCTCCTCCGCCGAGGAGACGGCGAAGGACGTGCTGCGCATCCTGACCGAGAGGGACATGCTCGCCGATCCGGAGGTCCACGGCCCGCCGACGCGGATCTTCGAGTCGACCGGTGATCCCGAGAAATTCACGGCCCTGGCGCAGCGTTTCCTCGGCCCCGGCATTTCCGGGGTTCACCAGCACTCCTTCGGCTGAACCGCGTGGTTTCAGTCGAAAAATCAGGAGGTTCGTGGCACAGTTGGGCTATGAAGCTGACCATCCTCGGGTGCTCCGGCAGCGTGCCCGCACCAGGCAAGCCCGCCTCCGGATATCTCATCACCGTCGACAATGACGAGTCGGTGGTCATGGACCTCGGCCCCGGCACCCTGGCCGCCCTGCAGGCGATTCAGAACCCTGCCGACGCCCACGTCGTCTTCTCCCATCTCCACGCAGACCACTGCACCGACTTCCCCTCGCTCATGGTCTGGCGCCGTTTCCATCCGGACGCCGCGTCCTACGGCCGCGATCTCTGCTTCGGGCCGGTGGACACCCCGATCCACCTCGGGCGGCTCAGCTCGAACGAGCCGGGCGGCGTCGATGACATGTCCGACACCTTCGCCTTCGCCCCGTGGGTGGACGGGCAGACGGAAATCCTCGGCCGGGTGACCATCACCCCCTACCGTGTCCTGCACCCGATCGAGGCCTACGCCCTGCGCGTGCGTGAGCCCGCCACCGGCAAGGTGATCACCTACTCGGGCGATTCCGCCTACACCCCGAACCTGGTCACGGCGGCGCGCGGCGCCGACCTCCTTTTCGCCGAGGCCTGCTGGGGGCCGAGCGGCGAGGGCATGGCGCCGGGCATGCACATGTCGGGCGCGGACGCCGGTCGTGTCGCCCGCGAAGCCGGCGTCGGGCACCTGGTGCTCATCCACATTCAGCCGTGGGCCGACGTCGAGGCCACCCTTGCCGCGGCGCGCAGCGAGTTCGACGGCCAGATCAGCGTCGGCGAGCCCGGCCAGGTCTACGCGTTGTAGCCTGGTGTGCATGACTGACACCCAGAACACCCGCGCAGACGGCCGCTCGACCGACCAGCTGCGCTCCATCCGCATCACCCGCGGCTTCACCACCAACCCGGCCGGCTCCGTGCTCGTCGAGTTCGGCGACACCCGCGTCATGTGCACCGCCTCCATCGAACTGGGCGTGCCGCGTTTCAAGAAGGACTCCGGCGAGGGCTGGCTCACCGCCGAGTACGCCATGCTCCCGGCTGCCACCCACGAGCGCAACCGCCGTGAATCCATGTCCGGCAAGGTCAAGGGCCGCACCCACGAGATTTCCCGCCTCATCGGCCGCAGCCTCCGGGCGGCCGTCGACCTGACCCAGTTGGGCGAGAACACCATCAACATCGACTGCGACGTGCTGCAGGCCGACGGCGGCACCCGCACCGCCGCCATCACGGGCGCCTACGTCGCGCTCGCCGACGCCGTCGCGGTCCTGCAGGAGGCCGGCGTCGTCCCCGGCAACCCGCTGCTGCCGCCGGTCGCCGCCGTCTCCGTGGGGATCGTCGACGGTGTGCCGATGCTGGATCTGCCGTACGAGGAGGACGTGCGCGCCGAGGTCGACATGAACGTCGTCATGACCGAGTCCGGCCGTTTCGTCGAGATCCAGGGCACCGGCGAGGAGGGCGACTTCGGCCGCGAGGAACTGGGTGCGCTGCTCGATCTGGCGGAGAAGGGCATCCGTGAGCTTCACCAGGTGCAGAAGACCGCGCTGGAAGCGGTCCTTCCGTGAAGCTCCTGGTCGCATCCAACAACGCCAAGAAGCTCGCCGAGCTGCAGCGCATCCTCGACGCCCACGCCATCAGCGGCGTGGATCTCGTCGCGCTCGCCGACGCCCCCGTCCAGTACGAGGATCCGGTCGAGAACGGGCGCACCTTCGCGGACAACGCGCTGATCAAGGCGCGCGCCGGGGCCCGGGAAACTGGCCTGGTCACCATCGCCGACGATTCCGGTCTCGCCGTCGAGGAGCTGAACGGCATGCCCGGCGTGCTCTCCGCACGCTGGTCCGGCGCCCATGGCGATGATCGGGCGAACAACGACCTGCTGCTGGCGCAGATGCGGGACGTCCCGGAGGAGCGTCGCCACGCGGCGTTCGTCTCCGTGTGCGCACTGGTCACCCCGGACGGCCAGGAGCACGTGTCCGAGGGGCGCTGGGAGGGCCGTCTCCTGCACGAGGAGGCCGGGGAGAACGGCTTCGGCTACGACCCGTTGTTCGAGCCCGCCGAGACCCTGGGCCGATCCTCCGCGCAGCTCGCCCCGGCAGAAAAGGACGCGCTCTCGCACCGCGGGAAGGCGCTGACCGGGCTGGTCGAGGTCATCGCCGGCCTGGCCGGTTAGACGGGATCGGGCAACCGCAGACCCGTTGACGGCGCAAATCCGTGCAGCTGCCCCTCGCGGACCCGCGCCTGCACGACGTCGCCGGGCTCGGGAGTGTTCAGCGGGGGAATGCGGACGATGATGCTGTCGACGGCGGCCTTGTCCGGGTTGGAGTCGGACCCTGATCCCAACGCGCCCCCACCGTGGAGGGTGCCGTAGAGATAGGCGTCCGAGCCGAGCTGCTCGATGAAGTCGACGAGGATGGGGATCGTGCCGACGTCGGCGTCCGGGACAAGTTCCAGGGCCTCCGGCCGGAAGCCGAGGATGACGGTCCCGTTGTCGGAGGCGCCGAGCCCGGCGAGGAAGGACTCCGGGACCCTGAGATGGGCCGCCCCCAGGTGAGCGGTCCGGCCGTCGAGGGTGAAGGTGCCGAGGTTCATGGCGGGTGAGCCGATGAATCCGGCGACGAATTCATTGGTGGGGCGCTGGTACATCTCCTTGGGGGTGGCCACCTGCTGGAGTACCCCGTCCTTGAGGACCGCGATGCGGTCACCCATCGTCAGGGCCTCGGTCTGGTCGTGGGTGACGTAGAGAGTCGTCACGCCGAGCTCGCGCTGGAGCCGGGCGATCTGCGTGCGGGTCTGCACACGCAGTTTCGCGTCGAGGTTGGACAGCGGCTCGTCCATGAGAAACACCCGCGGGCGGCGGACGATCGCCCGGCCCATCGCCACGCGTTGACGCTGTCCGCCCGACAGGGCCTTCGGCTTGCGCTCCAGGTAGGGGAGCAGGTCGAGCGCCGTCGCCGCCTCCTCCACCCGCTCGTCGATGGCCGCGCGGTCCATCCCCGCGATCTTGAGCGCGAAGCCCATGTTCTCCCGCACGGTCATGTGCGGGTACAGGGCGTAGTTCTGGAACACCATGGCGATGTCGCGCTCCCGCGGGGGGACGTGGGTGACGTCGTTCTCGCCGATGAGGATGCGCCCGTCGTTGATGTCCTCCAGGCCGGCGAGCATGCGCAGCGCGGTGGATTTCCCGGAGCCGGAGGGGCCGACGAGGACGAGGAACTCGCCGTCGCCGATGCGCAGGTTCAGTCTGTCGACGGAGGGGTGGGGATTGCCCGGGTAGGTTCTGGTGGCGTTGTCGAAAACGACGACTGACATATGAATTCTCCTCCATCAGCAGGTACGTGCTGAACGATCCGGGTGCGAGGTTAGGTGATAACCAGTATCCCTCCAGGTGTGGGTCGGGCCAAGGGTGGGGCCCGGCCGTGACCAAGAAATGGCCTGTGTGCTGCCCATTTCGTGGGGGCGGGGGTGCCGGGGCCCGGTGGGTATGACCGGTTCCTTTACTTGGTGTGAAAAGCTGGCCTACTCTCGGAGGCATAGCAGTGAACTGTGTAATAATTGAATATGAACGTGTCAGGCGTCACTGGTCGTGCGGGCTTCATCCGCAGGGGCGCCGGACGAGTCACCGAACTCGGTTCGCTTCCACGCACATCCTTCAGGAGGTCCCTGTGTCCCACCCCACCCGTCGCCTTTCCCGCGTCGTCGCCGTGACCCTCGTTTCCGCCCTGTCCGTCGCCGGTCTGGCGGCCTGCTCCTCCGGCGGCGGTGACGAGGCCAACGTCTACTTCCTCAACTTCAAGCCGGAGCAGGACGCCGCATACCAGGAAATCGCCGCCGCCTACACCGAGGAAACCGGCGTCGACGTCAAGGTCGTCACCGCGGCCTCCGGAAACTATGAGCAGACGCTCAAGGCGGAGATCGGCAAGCAGGAGGCCCCGACGATCTTCCAGGTCAACGGTCCGGTCGGGCAGCAGACCTGGGGTGACTACATGGCGGATCTCTCCGAGGCGGACTTCGCCAAAGCGCTCAAGGAAGACACCTCCCCGCTCAAGGACGATGAGGACGCCATCGTCGGCGTTCCCTTCGCCGTCGAAGGCTACGGAATCATCTACAACCAGGCCATCATGGACCGGTATTTTGCGCTGCCGGGCGCGGCCGTCGGCTCGGTCGAGGAAATCACCGACTTTGACACGCTCAAGGCCGTCGCGGACGACATGCAGGCCAAGAAGGCCGAACTCGGCATCGACGGCGTGTTCGCCTCCACCTCCCTGGCCTCCGGCGAGGACTGGCGCTGGCAGACCCACCTGGCCAATATCCCGGTCCACTACGAGTTCGAGGATCTCGGCACCACCGACGCCCCCACCCTGGAGTTCACGTACAACGAGAACTTCAAGAACCTCTTCGACCTCTATCTCACCGATTCCACGGTGGAACCGTCGCTGGCGCCGTCGAAGTCCGTCACCGACTCAATGGCGGAATTCGCGCTCGGCCAGGCGGCCATGGTCCAGAACGGCAACTGGGCCTGGAGCCAGATCGCCGATGTCTCCGGAAACGTCGTCGCCGAAGATGACATCAAATTCATGCCCATGTACACCGGCATGCCCCAGGACCCCGAGCAGGGCCTGGCCATCGGCACCGAGAACTACCTGGCGGTGAACTCGGACGCCAGCGAGGCTGACCAGCAGGCCTCCATCGACTTCCTCAACTGGTTGTTCACCAGCGACGCCGGCAAGACGCGCGTCGTCGAGGACCTCGGTTTCATCGCCCCCTTCGAGGGTTTCACCGAGGATGACACCCCGGCCGACCCGCTGGCCCGCCAGGTGGCGGAGTCACTGGCGAACCCGGACAGCACGGCCATCCCTTGGGACTTCCAGTACTTCCCCTCCCAGCAGTTCAAGAACGACTTCGGTCAGGATCTTGCCCAGTACGCCTCCGGGAACATGGAGTGGGATCAGGTCGTCGAGAACTTCCGGGCGAACTGGGAGGCCGAGACGGCGGCCCTGCAGTAATTCCCCGGTGGCGTTCCCCGCGGGGGCGCCACCCGACCCCGGAAGGCGCCCGCAATGCAAGCCTCTCTGAAGAAGTATTTCCCCGTGTTCGTCCTGCCGACGCTGCTGGCCTTCCTGATCGCTTTCCTGGTCCCGTTCGTCATCGGCTTCGCTCTCTCCTTCGCTGACTTCACCACCCTCCAGAACGCCGAGTTCGTCGGCCTCGACAACTATGCCCGGGCGTTCTCCGAGCGGGAGGGGTTCGTCGCGGCCTTCGGTTTTACGCTGCTGGTCGTCGTGGTCTCGGTCATCACCGTCAACGTCGCCGCCTTCGCCATCGCCTGGCTCCTGACCCGCAAACTGCGGGGCACCAATTTCTTCCGCACGGTGTTCTTCATGCCGAACCTCATCGGCGGCATCGTGCTCGGCTACACCTGGCAATCGATGATCAACGCCGTGCTGGCCCAGTACGGGACCACCATCGTCGCGGACTGGAAGTACGGCTACCTCGGCCTGGTCATGCTCATCAACTGGCAGATGGTCGGCTACATGATGATCATCTACATCGCCGGGCTGCAGAACGTCCCGCAGGAACTGCTGGAGGCGGCGGAGATTGACGGCGCGGACCGCTGGCAGACGCTGCGCAGCGTGACCATCCCGATGGTCATGCCCGCCATCACGATCTGCGTCTTCCTCACCCTGTCGAACACCTTCAAGCTCTTCGACCAGAACCTCGCGCTGACCAACGGTGCCCCGGGCGGCGCGACGGAGATGGTCGCCCTGAACATCGTCAACACGATGTTCACCAGGATCGGCGTCGAAGGCGTCGGCCAGGCGAAGGCCGTGATCTTCGTGGTGGTGGTCGTCGTGATCGCCATGTTCCAGCTGAAAATCACCCGATCCAGGGAGGTGGAAGCATGAGTACCCTCACCCAGTCCCGGCGCGGGACGGACTCGACCGGCGTCAGCGGCCCCGCGAAGGTCGTCCTCTACGCCATTCTCATCCTGCTGACGATCGCGTTCGTCGGCCCGATCGTCTTCATCCTCGTCAACTCCTTCAAGCAGAAGTTCGCGATCGCGAATTCGCCCTTCGCGCTGCCCCTCGGCGACCTGTGGGCCGGAATCGACAACTACGTCGTCGGCCTGACCAAGCAGGGGTTCCACTGGGCGGTGCTGTGGTCCTTCGTCATCACCATCCTCTCGGTGATCGCCATCGTGTTCCTCTCGGCGATGACCGCGTACTACATCACCCGCGTCAAGACGTGGTGGACCAGCGCGATCTACTACGTCCTCGTCTTCTCCATGGTCATTCCGTTTCAGATGGTGATGTTTCCGACGGTGCAGATCGCGGACATGCTCAACCTCAACAACCCGCTCGGAATCGTCGTGCTCTACGTCGGTTTCGGCGCGGGTTTGTCGGTGTTCATGTTCTCCGGGTTCGTGAAGTCCATCCCGCTCGAGATCGAGGAGGCGGCGATCATGGACGGCTGTGGACCGCTGCAGTCCTATTTCCGGGTGGTCTTCCCCATGCTCAAACCCACCGCGATCACGGTCGCGATCCTCAACGCGATGTGGGTGTGGAATGACTACCTGCTGCCGTACCTGGTCATCGGCCTGTCGACGCCCTACAAGACGATCCCGGTCGTCATCCAGAGCTTCGTCGGCTCCCAGGGAAATCGCGACATGGGGGCGATGATGGCGATGCTCGTCCTGGCGATCGTGCCCATCATCATCTTCTACGTCTCCGCCCAGAAGTACATCATCGAGGGAGTCGCGGCGGGTGCGGTGAAGGGCTAGCCTGCTGAAGAATGTCCCGCATCTTTGGAATCGACACGCCCTTCTACCGGGCCCTGGCGCTCTTCGCCGACCTTGTGCTGGTCAACCTCGCGATGGTCGTGGGGGCGCTGCCGCTGCTCACTTTCGGGCCGGCCCAGCGGGCGGCCGCGGGTGTCACCCGGGGACTGGTCCGCGGCGAGGGTTCCCGCCCGGTCCGGTCCTTCCTCGGGCTGCTTCCCCGGGGCTGGGCGGCGGCGACCGTCTGGTGGCTGGTGTCGCTGGGGTGTGGGCTGCTGGCACTCTATGAGCTGATCGTCATCGGGCGCGCCGTCGACGGCGTCACGTCGGTGGTGCTCTCGGCGCTGGTGCTCATGGGGATGGGGCTGGTCGGCGGGATATCTGTCTGGTTCTATCCGCTTCTCGACGCCCGCCCGGCCGGGGTCGCCCCGACGCTGACCGCCGCGGCCCTGCATTCAGTGCGCTACCCCTTCCGGACCCTGGGCGGGGTGGCGCTCTACGCGGCCCCCTGGGTGGTGCTGGGTGTCGCCCCGGGGCAATGGTCGGTGCTGCTCGGCTTCTACCTGATTATCGGGCTGGGCCTGACCCAGTACCTCCTGGCGCTGTTGACGGCTGAGGTTCTCCACGGCGCCGTCGACGGGGACTAGTCAGGCGGCCGACCGGGTGCCCTCCGGATGATCCGGAAGATCAAGCTGGAACTTGTTGACCACCTCGTGGCGGCGGTTGTTCTCGACCCAGAAGGACAGGAAGGGGACCACTCCGCCAAGCACGGTGGTCACCCACCACTTCGGCTCCCAGCGGGCCTTGAGGCCGAGGTTGAAGGTGGCGATGACGAAGATGATGTAGGCCCAGCCGTGCAGGATGGCGACCCAGGTGGCCCACTCCGGAATGTCCATCCTGAGGATGTACTGCATCACCATGCGCACCACCAGCAGGAGCAGGAAGATTCCCGTCACCCAGGCGGAGACGGAGAAGAACTTCAGGGCGCCGCGGACCCGGCGCTTGCGCTCGGGGTGGACTCGGCGGATCTTGCGGGTCTGGTCGGTGGTCATGAATTCTCCCTAGGGGTGGTCGGTGCTTCGGGGTGGCCCGGGCCGGAGTCGGGGCCGCGGCGCTGCCGGTTGAGTTCGTTGAACTCGTCGACGTCCAGCCGGGGCCGGGAGGGCAGAAAATCCTCGTCGATCTCGGTGACCAGGGGCCGGCCGTTGTCGTCGAGCTCGGCGGTGTCCGCCTGGTAGACGAAGTCCGGGTCCGCGGCCTGGCTTTTCGCCGCGCGCGCCTTGTTCTCGTATTTGACGATCATCCGGTACGCGTAGACGAAGAAGACCCCGAACAGCGGCCACTGGAACGCGTAACCGAGGTTCTGGAAGCTTCCCGAACCGGACTGGAACCGGGACCACTGCCACCAGGCCAGGCCGATCGTCGCCATGACCAGCACAAGCAGAAAGACGATGTGCCAGGCGCGGACGCGGAAGCGGTCTTCGCCGGCCGCCGCGGTGGCTTCTGCGGTGGCGTCGTCATCGTGCGTGGCGTCCAGGTCGTCGGGGTCCCAGACCCACTCGATCTCGACGTCCTCGCCATTGTTGCTACTCACACTGGGCCATCTTAACCACTGTGCGTCGAAAGTTGGATTCCCTGCGGGTTGTTTTCCGTGTGGTACACCGCTCGCGTTAGGATGAGCGACGACGCGCCCGTGGCGGAATTGGCAGACGCGCTGGATTTAGGTTCCAGTGTCCTAGGACGTGAGAGTTCAAGTCTCTCCGGGCGCACGTGATCGGCATCGACATCGTCCATGTCCCGGGGTTTGCCCAGCAGTTGGCCACCCCGGGATCGACGTTTGAGGCGGTGTTCACGGCCGCGGAAATCCGTGTGGCGGCGACGAAGCCGGACCGCGACGCGCACCTGGCGGGCAGGTGGGCCGCGAAGGAGGCCTTCATCAAGGCGTGGTCGCAATCGATCTACGGGCGCCCTCCCTTCATCGGCGGCGACGACGTGGACTTCGCCGAGATCGAGATTCGTCCCGACCGGTGGGGCCGGGTGGCCATCGTTCTCCACGGCCGGGTGAAGGAAAAGGCGGGAAACCCGCTCACCAGTCTGAGCATCAGCCATGACGGCGACTACGCCGTGGCGATCTGTCAGTTCCAGCAGTGAGCGGGCGGCGTTTTCGGACCCGGTTTCCTGCGGGGGAGTGAGGGGCTGCCGGAAAAGGCGGGAACCCGCACAGCGGTGCGGGTTCCCGGGTGTCGACGAGTGAGTGAGGATTAGGCGACGTCCTTGAGGATGCGGCCGACGTGGCCGGTCGCCTTCACGTTGTACCGGGCCAGGGCGATCGTGCCCTCCTCGTCGACGAGGAAGGTGGAGCGGATCACGCCCTGGACGATCTTGCCGTAGTTGTTCTTCTCGCCGAAGGCGCCCCAGGCCGTCATGACGGACTTGTCGGCGTCGGAGAGCAGCGGGAAGTTGAGGCCCTCGTCGGCCTTGAACTTCGTCAGGCTCGCCACCGAATCCGGGGAAATGCCGAGGACCTCGATGCCCAGCTCATTGAGCTCGCCCAGGTTGTCACGGAAGTCGCAGGCTTCGGTGGTGCAGCCCGGGGTGGCCGCCTTGGGGTAGAAGTACACGAGGACCTTCCTGCCCGCGTAGTCGCTGAGGGACACCTCGGCGCCGGTGTCGTCGGTCAGGGTGAATGCCGGGGCGGTGTCGCCCACTTCGAGTCGGATTGCTTCAGTCATGTCACCGAGACTACCGGGATAGTCGCTCGCGCCGGAGGCATTGTCTGTGACTACACTGGTCCGGGAACCGGAGTTGAGAACATTCACAGACAAGCACGACAAGGGAGATTCCTCGTGGCACGTAACATCGACGACATCCAGCGCGACATCGAGCGTACCCGCGCGCAGCTGGCCGGCACTCTGGACGAGCTGGCCCACCGCACCAAGCCGGCCACGCTGGTCGAGGATGCCAAGACCGGTGTCTCCAACAAGCTCCAGGATCCGACGGTCCAGAAGGTCATCGCCGGCGTCGCTGCCGCGGTCATCGGCGTCGTGGGGCTGACGGTGGCCCGCAACCGACGCAAGGCCAACGACATCAAGGAGATCCAGAAGCTGCTGGCGGAGCGTTCCTGGGCCTGATTCAGGCAAGTGACCGGCCGCCCCCGAACTCACGGCGGCGGCCTTTTTCCTGCCCGTCGCCGCGTGTCGCGGGAACCACCCCAACCGTGGCGCGCCCCACGTGGCCGATGCCCCTGAGCAGGCACTCCCTCACGCGACCCGCGATGGCGTCGGCTTCGGAGACGCTCAGCCCGGGATCGACGCCGACCTCCACCTCGAGCAGCAGCCGGTGTCCGCTCCAGCGGGCCCGGGCCGACGCCACCGAGCGTACGCCGGGGACCTCCCCGGCCAGGTGCTCGGTCCGGTCGATCACCGCCGGGTCCACGCCGTCCATGAGGCGCTGGAAGACGGTGCGCATGGTCTGCACGAGAACACCCAGGATGACCGCGGCGATGATCAGCCCCACCAGCGGGTCCAACCAGGGCAGTCCCGCCCAGGCGCCGATCACGCCGACGGCGACCGCCAGCGAGGTCAACGCGTCGGTCCGGGCGTGCTGGCCTTCAGCGATCAGAGCCGCGGAGCCGATTCTCCTGCCGGCGCGGATGCGGTAGATCGCCACGATCTCGTTGCCGGCGGCGCCGATGAGCGCGGCCGCCATGACCCAGCCCAGGTTAGTCATTTCCCGGCTCTCGGAGAGGGCGGCGACGGACTCCCAGATGATGAGCGCCGCGGAAAAGGCGACCACACCGCCGATGAACAGGCCGGCGACGTCCTCGGCGCGGCCGAAGCCGTGGTTGTAGCGGCGGGTGGCCGCCCGACGCCCGAGCCGGAAGGCGATGATCAGCGGGATCGTGGTCACCAGGTGGCCGAGATTGTGCACGGTGTCCGCCAGGAGCCCGACCGAGCCGCTGAGCGCGACGATGATGATCTGCAGGGCGGCGGTGACGCCCATTCCCAGGAGACTGATCCAGGCCGCCCGGATGCCGATCTCGGTGGCTGTGCTGGAATCGGGGCCGGAATCGGGGACGGCGGCGGCGTGGTCGTGGCTGTGCGGGATGAGTGCGTGTTTGAGTCGGGCGAGCGGGCCAGCGCTGTGATCGTGGTCGTGGTGATGGTCGTGCCCATGGTCGTGCCCATGGTCGTGGCGGTGGGAGGTCTCCATGCTGCCATCGTATCTTCGTAGTTATGCAGATAGACAGTTGTTGCTACCATGATCACATGCACGACGCGTTGAAGTACCCGGTTCCGGACGCCGACCACGCCCGCATCGCGGCCGACACTTTCCGCCTGCTCGCCGATCCGACCCGGGTCCGGATCCTCTGGGCGCTGTTCCAGGACGAGTCCAGCGTCAACGCACTCGCAGAGTTGGTGGAGGCGACGCCCTCTACGGTCAGCCAGCACCTGGCGAAGCTCAGGCTTGCCGGCCTGGTGAGCGGCCGGCGGGAGGGCACGTTCGTCCACTACCGGGCCACTGAGTCCCACGTGAGACGGCTGCTCGCGGAGGCGCTCTCCCACGCGGAGCACCTTTCCGGTGCGGTGGCGGATGCGTCCGGGCACGGGTACCGCGTGGAGTAGGGGGCTTGTCGCCGCCCGGAGCGGGCGTCGACAAGCAGGGGCCGGGAAGGCTCAGAGGAGCTCGGCCCCGGCCTTCTCCATCTCAAGGAGGGCGGCGTCACCGCGGGCGTTGTCCACGGCGGCGCACATGCCAGTGAGTACGCGGACGCCGAAGCCGGCCCGGAGGGCGTCGCGGACGGTGGCGCGGACGCAGTGGTCGGTGGCGATGCCGACCACGTCGAGGTCGGTGACGCCGCGCGCACGGAGCCAGTCGGCCAGTCCCACCCCGTCGGCGCTGCCCTCGAAACCGGAGTAGGCGGCCTCGTACTCGCCCTTGCGGAAGTAGGCCTCGATGGGGGCGTCGGCCAGCGCGGGGTGCATCTCGGCCCCCTCGGTGCCGGCGACGCAGTGGCGCGGCCAGGAGTCCACGAAGTCGGGTTCCTCGGAGAAGTGCGCGCCCGGATCGACGTGCCAGTCCTGGGTGGCGACGATGGTGGAGTAGTGGTTCAGTTCGGCGAGGTCATCGCCGATGTACTGGCCGATGGTGCCCGCCACCTCGGGGCCGCGCCGCGTGGCCAGTGAGCCGGTGGTGAAGTCGTTCTGAACGTCGACGATGACTAGTGCACGCATGGAAAAGGACCATCCTTAGGTTGGCTAACGATGGTCCCGATTCTAGCGGGGTTGCGCGGGGCGGGAGGCTAGCGCTTGAGCCAGAGGGCGGCCGCCTCGACGATGCGGTCCGGGGTGTCGGCCACGTCGAAGACCTGGCCGACCTCGTCCTCGTCGAGCTCCTCCAGGGTGGCGAACTGGGAGTCGAGCAGGCTGGCCGGCATGAAGTGGCCCGGTCGGTGCTCCATGCGTTCGCGCAGCAGCTCCTTGGCGCCGTGGACGTGGACGAAGGAGACTCCCGGGGAGGCGGCGCGGATGGCGTCGCGGTAGGAGCGCTTGAGTGCGCTGCAGCCGATGACGCCGCCCGCGGGACGCTCGGCGAGCCACTCGCCGACGAGCGTGAGCCAGGGCCAGCGGTCCTCGTCGGTGAGCGGGATGCCCTGGGCCATCTTGTCGATGTTTGCCTGCGGGTGGAGGTCGTCCCCGTCGTAGTAGGGCAGTCCCAGCTGTTCGGCGAGCATCTCTCCGACGGTGGTCTTGCCTGAGCCGGAGACCCCCATCACGACGACGTGGAGGGGTTTGTTCTCGGTGGTCATTGCTCCTGCTTTCTTCTCGGGGTGGCGGCGGTATGGGGTGGGGAACATGGAAAGGGGAGCCCCGCCAGCGCGCCATAATGGTGATATCATAGCGCGACAGTCGGGGCGTTGGCCAGCGGTTGCTACTTGTTGCCGTCCTCGGACTCCCCACGAACGGGGGCGACATTCTCCGGGTACTTGGAGTGGTACATGTTGACAATGAGATCCGCGACCTGCTCGTAGGTGGTCGAGGCGGTGTTGATCGTCAGGTCGTACTCCTCATCCGCGTTCGGATCCCACTTGTACAGACGCAGGCTCATTTCGGATCGGAGGCGATCCTCGATCTCGCACTGCTCCGCGGCGTCGGACGCGCTCATGCCGGTCTTGTACATGACGCGTTCGATCCGCCGGTCCATGGGCGCGACCAGCCGGACGTGCAGGGTGCCCACGACCGGGCCGAGGACGAGCGCGCCGTTGCGGCCCAGCATGACGCCGCCGTTTTCGACGTCGGCGAGGACGTCCTGGGTGTTCTGGGTGGCCATCCGGTGGTTGGACGCGGCCTCCGTGGCTGCCCCGAGTTCGGTGCCCTGGCCGCCGGCGCCGGAGAGGCTGCGCAGGAAGCGGTTGAAGGCGGAGTCGGACAGCAGGGTGGTCTGGTCGACCTGGGCCAGCTCCCGGGAGGAGAACTTCTGGTCGATGTAGGGCACGCCCAGCCTCTGCGCCACCAGCGGGCCGATGTCTGTGGCGCCGGAACCGCGCTGACCGAAGAGGGTGACGATCGGCGGGTTGGGCAGCCCCGGCTTGCGCATCAGGGTGGTGCGCCCGTCGCCGACGCCGGCCGCGCCGACCAGGGTGAGCTCCGCGTCGACGCCCTTGGCCTCGGCGATGGAGGTCTGGGTTCGACGCTGGGTCAGGTCGTCGACGACCTTGGCGTGGGTGTCGGCGTCCAGACGGTAGAAGAAGGCGACGAGCATGGCGCCGAGCGCCAGCGCCGCCGGGACGGCGCCCGCGGCGATGCGCAGGCCCAGAGCGACGTCCGAACCCTCGAGAACCTCGACCCCGGCGGTGTAGCCGAAGGCCCCGATGACGAGGCCGCCCAGCCAACCGCCGATGCCCTGGCCGATCTTCCGGGTGAAGGAGAGGATGGAGTAGGAGCCGCCCTCGGAGCGGATGCCGGAGACGTGCTCGCCGTAGTCGACGGTGTCGGCCTGCATGGAGAACATCATGGAGTTCGTGCCGCCGACGCCGAGGCCGACGACGAACCAGGCGATCAGCGCCGGAGTCAGGCTGCCGCCGGGGATGAGGAAGATCATCGAATAACCGGCGATCGCGAACACCGCGCCCATCAGGTAGCCGTTGCGCTTGCCCAGATGGCGGGTGATCGTCGGCGCGAAGGAGGCGACCAGGATGGTGCCGACGGTCTGCGAGAGCTGCAGGGCGGCGAAGTAGGCGGCGTTGCCGGTGATCGCGCGCACGTAGTACAGGGCCACCGCGTTGAACACGAAGTTGGACGTCAGGAAGAGAACCGCCATCAGCAGGAGGACCTTCAGTGGGCCGTTCTGGCCCAGCATCTTGAAGGTCTGCTTGAAGGAGATTCGGCCGCTGGCGCGCGGGACGACCTCCCGGGAGTTCGCGAAGCAGACCAGGTAGAGCACGATGGCGATGACCGCCAGGATGATGCAGGTGATCATGAACTGCTGGCGGATGCCGTCGGCGGCGGTGTCACCGAACTGCGGGGCGACGACGTAGGCCAGGGCGACCGCGGCCAGGGAGGCGGCGATCGAGCGCGAGCCCGAGAGCTTGGAGCGGTCCACCGGATCCTGGGTCATGGCCGAGGCCAGCGAACCGTACGGGATGTTGATGAAGGAGTAGGCCAGCTGGTACAGCGCGTCGAAGAGGAAGATCCAGGCGATGGCCATCGTCGGATTCAGACCCGCCGGGGTGGAGAACAGGGCGATGAAGACGAGGGCCAGCGGCGCAGGACCGAACAGCAGATAGGGCCGCAGGCGGCCCCACCTGGTGTTGGTCCGGTCGACGACGTTGCCGGCGATCAGGTCGGCGAAACCGGCCCAGATCTTGGTGATGCCGTAGATGGTACCGGCCACGCCGGCGGAGAGGCCGACGATGTCCGTCATGTAGACCATGAGGAACATGGAGGTCATCATGAAGGACATGTTGTTGGCGACGTCGCCGAGCGAATACGTCAGGACCCGGTGGCTGGGCATCTGCCCCTGCCGGGAGGCGCCGCCCGCGGGCGGTGCTGTTGTGGTGGTGGACACGGCTGCTCCTTTAGGAAACCATGAATGGGAAGGTGTGTTCAGTCGTAGCGCGTGGTCGCGCCGGTCGGAGTCCACCTGCCCGTCGGGCGGTCCGGTCTCCCCGCCGGTGCGTGGCGACGCCGGAGCGTCGACCTACCGCTGGATGGATTCGACCTGGGATCGGATCAGGGCGACCGCGGACTCGGTGCCCGCCAGCTCTTCGTCGAGAGCGGCGATCAGCGAGCGGACCGGATCGGCGGCGGAGCGGGCGCGGGCCAGCTCCTCGGCGCGGGTGTCCTTGATTTCCTGGGTGGCGCCCTCGCGAAGCAGGTAGGCGATCCAGGCGGCGATCGAGAAGGCCGCGGCGGCGCCGTCGCGGCCCTCGGCCAGCTCGGCCTTCATGATCGGTACGGCGCGCATGCGCTGCTTGGTGCCGCCGTCGGTGGCGATCTGCACCAGGTTGTGACGGATGCGCGGGTTCTCGAAGCGTTCGGTCAGGCTGGCACGGTACTCCGGGACCTTGAGTTCCGGGGCCTGCAGGTGGTTGGCGGCCTCGTCCCACAGAGCCTCGACCCGGGCACGGACCTCGGCGTCACCGATGGCCTCGGCGACGGTGGCGTGGCCGCGCAGCTGCGCGTAGTAGGCCATCAGGGAATGCGAGCCGTTGAGCAGCCAGAGCTTGCGACGCTCGAACTCCTCGATCTCGTCGACGAACTCGACGCCGGCCTTCTCCCAGTCCGGGCGTCCGGCGGGGAACTCGCCCTCGATGACCCAGGAGGCGAAGGGTTCGGTGACGACGGGGGAGGAGTCGTCGACGCCGGTCGCGGCTTTGACGTCGGCGATGAGGGAGTCGTCGGTGGCCGGGGTGATGCGGTCGATGGACGTCGACGGGAAGGTGACCTCCTGCTCGATCCAGTCGGCGAGGTCGGCGTCGAGCTCACGGGCGAAGCCGCAGACGGAGCCGCGGGTCAGCGGGCCGTTGTCGGCGACGTTGTCGCAGCTCATGACGGCCAGCCCGCCGGCGCCGGCCGCGCGGCGGGCGGCCAGGCCGAGCACGATCTTGCCGGCCGCGGTCCGGAGGGTTCCGGTGAAGCCGGTGGGGTCGGCCACGGCGTCCTTGAGGGCGGCGAGATCGGCGGTCACGTCGGCGTCGTGAAGCAGGGTGCCGTCCTCGGCGAGGTGGTAACCCGCCTCGGTGACGGTCAGCGTGACGACGGCGACCTCCGGCCGGGCCAGCAGCTCCACCATGTGGGCGGTGTCGTCGGCGTAGGCGGGATCGACCAGCGAGGAGATGACCTCGAAGTCGTCGCCGGCACCGGACCGGGTGACCAGCGTGAACAGCCCGTCCTGGGACTTGAGCAGGTCGGCGGCCCCGCGGGAGCGCCCGGTGAAGGAGGCGTAGCCCCACTGCGGGGTGGCCGGATCGGCCTCGGCCTGCTGGGTGTACCAGACCTGGTGGGCGCGGTGGAAGGCGCCCAGGCCCAGGTGGACCAGACGGACCGGCGGGGTGGCGGTGTCGGCGGTGCGGTTCAGAGTGCTCACAGCTTGAAAACCCTCCTCGGGGAAGCGTCGATGAGATCGACGATGATGTCGGCGGCGCGGTCCTCGGTGAGACGGTGCTCAGCGACGAGACGGGCCAGGTAGTTCGCCTCCACGCGACGGGAGGTGTTGTGGCGCGCCGGGATGGAGCAGTAGGCGCGGGTGTCGTCGATGAAGCCGGAGTAGCGGGAGAAGCCCGTGGTGCCGGTGGTGTACTGACGGAACCGGTTCATCGCGTCGATCTCGTCGATGAACCACCAGGGGGCGCCGGCGTAGACGGACGGGTAGTAGCCGGCCAGCGGGGCGATCTCGCGGGAGAAGGTGGTCTCGTCCATGGTGAAGATGACGAAGTGGAAGTCCTTGTTCTCGCCGAAGGTCGACAGCATCGGCTGCAGGGCGTTGGTGTACTCCATCTGGAAGGGGATGTCGTGGCCGACGTCCGCGCCGTACTTCTGGAAGGCGGAGGTGGAGTGGTTGCGGTGGGAGCCCGGGTGCAGGGTCATGACCAAGCCGTCGTCCTGGGCCATCTCCGCGAAACGGAAGGTGGTGTTCGCCTCGAAGGCCAGGGCCTCCTCGAAGGTGGCCTCGCCGCGCATGCCCTTGTCCAGCAGGGCCTGGGCCTCGGCGTCGCTGAGCGGGGTGGTGTCGGCGTTGTGGGTGCCGTGGTCGGAGGAGGTGGCGCCGTGCTCGATGAAGTACTGGCGGCGGTTGCGCATCGCGGTGAGGTAGCCCTCCCAGCCGGACTTGCCCTCGCCGGCGGTCTGGATGAGCTTCTCGACGTTGGCCGCGAATTCCGGCTTGTACATCTTGGTGTACGCGTCCGGGCGGAAGGTCGGCAGCACGCGCGGGGAGAAGGTCGGGTCCTCGGCGAGCGCCTTGTGGTGCTCGAGGGTGTCCAGCGGGTCGTCGGTGGTGGCCAGCACCTCGAGGTTGAACTCCTCGGCCAGGGCGCGCGGGCGGAAGTCCGGGCGGGCCAGGATGGCGGAGAGCTCGTCGTAAATCGCGTCGGCGTTCCCGGCGGAGATGGTGTCCGGGTCAATCCTGAAGACGTGCTCGAACTCCTGCTCCACCCAGTAGCCGGTGGCGGTGCCGGCGTAGAGGTGCCAGTTGGCGGCGAAGATGCGCCAGGCCTCGCGCGGGTCGGCCTCGTGGCCGCCGACGCCGAGTTCGGAGAGCTCGTAGCCCGCGGTGTGGAGGACGCGGGTCAGGTAGTGATCCGGGGAGATCAGCAGCGCGGTCGGGTTCTCGAAGGCCTCGTCCCGGGTGAACATCGCCGGGTCCAGGTGACCGTGCGGGGAGATGATCGGGAGGTCCTCGACGTTGGCCAGCAGGCGGCGGGCGATGTCACGGGTACCGGGATCGGCGGGCAGGAGCCGGTCCGGGTGTGCGGCATGTGATGTACTCATATCCCCATCCAACTTTGGGTTGGTCATCACATTCAAGAAGTTGCACGAAGTTGTCGTGAATTGGCGCCCGGGGCGCCTGCCGGGGTGGGCTCCGGTGGGGCGGGAACCTGCCCCCGGCGTCCCGCCAATCGATAGCCTGGGGGCATGGAGAATCCGATCCCCGATTACCTCGGTGACATCCTCGATTCGGTTCGCGACGATTCCAGCGGGGAGATCCCCACCTACATCCCCGAGCTGGCCCAGGCCGATCCGGAGTGGCTGGGGCTGGCCCTGTGCACGACCAGCGGCCACCTCTATTCCGCGGGCGACGACGACGTGGAGTTCACCATTCAGTCCCTGTCTAAGCCCTTCGCCTACGCGCTGGCCATCGAGTCCGCCGGCATGGACGCGGTCGTCGACGCCGTCGGGCTGGAACCCTCCGGCGAGGCCTTCAACGAGCTCTCGCTGGGCGAGGACGGTCGCCCCGTCAACGCGATGATCAACGCCGGCGCCATCACCGTCAACCAGCTCATCAACGGGCCGGACTCGGGCGTCGACGAGCGCGTCGAGATGATCCGCGACTATTTCTCCCGGTTGGCCGGCCGCGAACTCGAGATCGACGAGAAGTCCGCCGAAAGCGAGCTCGCGGGCGCCGACCGTAACCTCTCCCTGGCGCACATGTTGCGCAGCTACGACATCATCACCGATTCCGCGCAGGACGCCGTGCTCAGCTACATCCGCCAGTGCTCGGTGAAGGTCACCGTCAAGGACCTCGCCGTCATGGCCGGGACGCTGGCCAACGGCGGCGTTCATCCGCGCTCCGGGGAAAAGCTTGTCGACGCCCGCGTCGCCCGGCTCACCCTCTCCGTGATGAACTCCTCCGGGATGTACGACGCGGCCGGCCGATGGCAGGCGCGGGTGGGCATCCCCGCGAAGTCGGGCGTCTCCGGCGGCATCATCGGCACGCTGCCGAGCCAGCTGGGCATCGCCGCGCTTTCGCCCCGCCTGGACGGCTCCGGCAACTCCGTCCGCGGCGTGAAGGCCTTCGAGGAGCTCTCCGATCAGATGGGCCTGCACCTCATGAACGGCGTCGGCATGAGCGGCTCGGAGACCGTGCGCACCATCGAACATCGCGGCGGCGACAGCGTGGTCGTCCTGCAGGGGCCGGTCGACTTCTCCGCGGCCGAGGCCGCGCTGCACGCGATCTCGGGCAGGAAACTCACCGGCGAGCGAGTCGTGCTGGATCTGGAACGCGTCACCCACACCCAGCCGATGGGCATCGCGATGCTGGGGGAGGGGCTGCGCCGCCTGCGCGAGGGCGGTCGGGAGATCGCCAGCCACGATCCGCGGGGATTCCTCCTCGACAACGAGCTCGACGACGGCACCCTCGTACCGGACGTGATGGACCTGGACGCCTGATGCCGGCAGCCTGAGGCCGGGTCAGTCCCTGCGGACGGAGGAGCCGCGCAGGACCAGACGCGTCGGCAGCACGCGAGGTTTGGTGAGCGGGGAGCGCAGCCCCTCGGCCAGCGCCAGCGCGTTGGCCGCCGCCACGCGCCCGACGGAGCGGGAGGGCCCGGCGACCGTCGTCAGGCCGGGGGTGACCAGGCCCGAGAGTTCGGTGTTGTCGAAGGCCACGACGAGGATGTCGTCCGGGATGTGGGCGCCGGCCGTCTCCGCCTGGTTCATGAACCCGATCGCCACCATGTTGTTGAAGCAGAGGACGGCGTCGGTGGGATGCGTCCGCCAGATCTCGAAGGCGCGTCGGCCGCCACGGACCGTGGGTTCGTCGACCCGGAGCTGGCGCATCTGCATGCGGGCGAGCTTGCGCAGGGTCCCCGTCGGCAGCGTCGTCGTCCGGGTGAGCACGGCGTCACCCTCACGGGGGTCGGTGGTGCCCACCGCGTCGAGAAGCCCGCGCCAGCGCACGCCGTCCGCCCAGGAGTCGTTCGGCCCGGCGAGGTAGGTCACCGAGCGCGCGCCCTGCTCGTGGAGGTGGACGGCGGCGTTGATCGCGCCGGCGTAGTTGTCGACCAGCACGCTCGGCACGCCGTGCACGGGACGGTTGATGGACACCGTCGGCAACTGGCGCGCGATCTTCTGGATCTCGCCGTTGGACAGCCGGGAGGACACGAGCAGCAGGGCGTCGACGAGCGGAACCAGGCGCTCCGCCGCGCGCTGGGCGCGGGGCACGGACTCGGCGGTGTCGACGGAGAGGACGACGTAGTCCTGGACGCGCGCGGCGTGCTCCGCACCCCGGAGCACGTCCTGGAAGAAGGGGTTGGTGACGTCGGCCATGATCATGCCCAGGGCCTTCGTGCGGGTGGCGGGCTTGGGGCGGGTGTCCAGGTCGCGGCGGTAGCCGAGCCTCTCCGCGGCCTGCCGGACCCGCTCGGCCGTGCGGGAGGACACGCGGTCGGGGCGGGAGAACGCGCGGGAGACGGTGGACGCGGAGACCCCGGCCTCCTCGGCAACGTCGTAGATCGTCACGTGCTCCCCGTCGGACCCCGGAACGGCCGTGGCGGGGTTGTCGGGGGCGGTCATGGCACCAATTCTAGCGGGTGGGTCCCGGAGGGGCCGCGGGGAACCGTCACGTGGCGGGGGTCACGGCTGATAGGGTCAGCGGTAGATCGAGTCCCGGGGCGGGCCGGCGGAACCGCCGCCGTCCGCGCCCGGGTGAAGGTGGGACGATGGGTGGAGCGGGTGGCTGTCGGGCGCGGCTCACGCTGGCGGCGGCGTCCGTGCTGCTGGCCGGGTGCGCCGCGGCTCAGCCCGCGGACCCGCTCTCGGCGCCGGAGCTGACGCCGCTGCTGCTCACCGCCGAAGAACTCACCTTCACCCCGGAAAGCTCGGAACGGCCGCTGGAGGCGACCGGCCAGGAGACCGCCCTCGGCGTCGGCCTTGTGCCGCTGTCCGACACGGGCGCCTGCGGCGACGCGATCGCCGCGGTGCTGAACACGACCTTCACCCCGGAGGCCTCCAGCGTCGTCCTCTACGAGGGAACCGGCGACACGCTGGCCCTCGGGCTCTACTCCCTGCGGGGGGAACGCACCATTGACACGGCGACGCTCTACTCGGAGGTGCTGGCCAGCTGCCCGATGGCCGTCACCGACCGGCAGCTTCTCACCAAGTACGCCTTCGCGCAGCTGCCCGAGGCCTTACGTGAGCGGGGCGCGGAGGGCTACGTCGTGACCGTCCACGCCCCGCTCGCCGAGGGGCCGACGCGCAGCTACGTCGCGCACCTGCCCCTCGGCGCTCACGGGGTGTACCTCGGCGCCACCGGGATAGACGAAGACGCCGTCGTGGACGCTTTCCTCCACCAGGCGGACAAGCTGGCGGCGGAGCTGGGGTAGGGGCGACCGCCCGAAAGCGAAGCACCCCGCTACCGGAGTAGCGGGGTGCTCGCATGCTGTGCGCCATCAGGGAATCGAACCCCGAACCCTCTGATTAAGAGTCAGATGCTCTACCAATTGAGCTAATGGCGCGTACCTCATGTTGTCGACGGGGAGTCCGTGCTCTCCGTTGCAACGGGAGGAAACATTAACCTATGGCCCGGAGAAAAAGAAAATACGCTGGTTCCGGCGGGTATCCGGGAAAGAGAAGACCCCTCGCCAGAATCATCCGGCGAGGGGTCGCGCTGTGCGCCATCAGGGAATCGAACCCCGAACCCTCTGATTAAGAGTCAGATGCTCTACCAATTGAGCTAATGGCGCGTACCTCATGTTGTCGACGGGGAGTCCGTGCTCTCCGCTCCAACGAGTAAAAATATTACCCACAGGTGACAGAAACGTAAAATCGTGAGGTCATGGCTGCTTTCCGTCGGTGGACGTAGGCTGGGGGCATGCGCTTCTCCGTCCTTGATCGTGCCCATTCCCTCGCCGGTGAGAGTGAGTCCGAGACCCTCAGGTCGGTGGTGGCCCACGCTCGGGACGTCGAGAAGCTCGGGTTCGGCCGCTTCTTCACCGCCGAACACCACGCCGTGCCCGGTATCGCCGGTTCCCAGCCGGCGCTGTTGGCCGCGGCGGTGGGCGCGGCGACGGAGACCATCCGCGTGGGCACGGCCGGCATCATGCTGCCGAGCCACCCGCCGCTGATCGTGGCCGAGCAGATCGCGGTCCTGGAGGCGCTGTTTCCGGGACGGGTCGATGCCGGGGTCGGCAACTCCGTCGGTTTCACCGGTCCGGTGCGCGGGGCCCTGAGGCAGGGGGAACCCGTGGAACTGAAGAAGCGCTACGCGGACGACCTCGCCGAGCTGATGGCCTTCCTCAGCGGGGAGGGGCCGGTGACCGCGCGCCCGGCGAACGACGGCGCGACGCCCCTCTGGGTGCTGGCCGGGTTCCGCTCGCTCTCCGTCGCGGCCGAGCTGGGCCTGCGGGTGATCGTCGGCGGCCCCTCCCTGGTGGCGGGGGAGGGGCGGACGCACGAGGGGCTCGAGCAGTACCGCCGACGCTTCATCCCGAGCGCGAACGCCCCCGAACCGGAGGTCATCGTCTCGCTCGACCTCGCGGTCGCCGACACCGAGGAGGCCGCCCGGGATCTGCTCCTGCCGCAGATCCACTCGACGGTGATCTCCCGGCGCACCGGTTCCTTCGAGCACCTCGCCCGGGTGGCGGACATTGACCATGGCCCCCTGAGCGGCCGGGAGCGGCAGCGGATCCGGGAGGGGCTGGAGGCGACGGTCCACGGAACGCCCGCCCAGGTTCGGGAGGAGCTCAAACGCATCGTCGCATACACGGGTTCCGACGACGTCCTCATCACCGCCGGCATGAGCGATCCTGCCGGGCGGGCGCGTTCGGAGGAGCTGCTGGCGGGCCTGGCCGACTAGGCAATGGCCGTCCAGAGCGTGGCCGACCGGGAAAAGTGACGAGGTCCGGGGTAAACCCGGACCTCGTCTTCTTGGGGGTGGCTGACGGGACTCGAACCCGCGACACCCAGGATCACAACCTGGTGCTCTACCAGCTGAACTACAGCCACCATTGCCGCTTGCGCAGCGGGATTAACATTAGCCCAGGCGACTTAAAACGCAAAAACCGCTGCTCATGGGGCTAGAGGTGGCGCTCGTAGGAGGCGATGGCGTCGGCGGCGGCCTGCCGCGCCTCCTCAGTGGTGGGGCCGGGCATCCCGACGAACACGGAGCGGCGGTAGTACTCCAGCTCGCGGATGGATTCGACGATGTCGGCCAGCGCGCGGTGGGACATGCCCTTGGCCGGCTGCTGGTAGTAGGCCCTCGGGAACCAGCGGCGGGCCAGCTCCTTGACGGAGGAGACGTCGACCATGCGGTAGTGGAGGGCGGCGTCGAGCCGGGGCATGTACTTGTGGATGAAGGCGCGGTCGGTGGCGATGGAGTTGCCGGCCAGCGGGGCCGGGTGCTCCGGGCTGCAGTGCTCCTCGATGAGTGCGAGCACGGCGTCCTCGGCCTCCTCGATGGTGGTGGCGGAGGCGCGGATTTCCGTGTCGAGGCCGCTGTCGGCGTGCATCTTGACGACGACGTCATCCATCTCGGCGAGCTGTTCCTCGGTGGCGTGGACGACCATGTCCACGCCGTCGCCGAGGATGTTGAGTTCGGCGTCGGTGACGAGCGCGGCGACCTCGACGATGACGTGCCGGTCGGTGTCCAGGCCGGTCATTTCCAGGTCGACCCAGACCAGGCGGTCGTCCTTGGCGGGAATCGGGGAACTCATTTTGTGGGTCCTTCTGGGTAGGCGGGGATTGATGAAAGTAACCCTATCGGAGCCGGTAGACACGGCTACATCGCCGGCTGTGGGGGATGGCTCGCGGCACGACATCGGGTAGTCAATTTCTTCCATTGGCACTACATGTAGTGTTTTGTGGCGGTCGTCACCAGGGTGCCGTGTTGGCAAATCAGATAGGCTTCGTGAATTAGTGAGATAACAGCAGTGTAATTCTCGCGTCTTAAGTCTTCAGCCCTAAGGAGTTTCTCGCATGACCGCAGCAACCACCGGCCACCTCGTCGCCCTGCACCCCGAGACCGACGTCCTCGCAGCCACCGTCCGGGTGGTCAAGAAGGACGGCCGCGAGGTCGCCTACCGGCCGCGCAAGCTCCTCAACGACCTGAACTCCGCCGAGCGCGTCTTCAACGTCGACTTCCATGCCCCCAAGGCCGACCTCGTCCATGGCATCACCGAGCGGGCGGCCGCGCTGGGCCGCATCCACTCCCACGAACTCTTCGACCTGGTCCAGGACGCACTGGCCGAGTCGCCGGCCGTCCTCGCGGCCTTCCGCGAGTACAAGGGCGTCCAGGACGCGCTGATCGCCCGCTCCGTGGATCCCGCCCACGCGCTGTCCCGCGTCACCGACAAGGACCCCAAGGTCCTCGCCGAAAACGGCAACAAGGACTCCCGCACCTTCACCACCCAGCGCGAGATCATGGCCGGCGCCATCGTCAAGGCCAAGGGCCTGCAGCTGCTGCCGACCGACGTGCGCCGCGCCCACATCAAGGGCCTCATCCACGTCCACGACCTGGACCGTTCCCCGTTCGAGGCGATGCCGAACTGCTCCCTGCCCAACTTCGGGTACATGCTGGCCAACGGCTTCATCCTCGGCAACGCCCGCATCGAACCGCCGCGCTCCATCGGCGTCGCCGCGACCCTGCTCGTCCAGCTCCTCGGCGCCATCTCCGGGGAGCAGTACGGCGGCATCTCCATCCATGAGATCGACAGGCTGCTCGAGCCCTACGCCGAGATGACGCTGGAGAAGAACCGGAAACTCTACGCCGAGGTCCTCGACGACGTCGAGGCCGTCGCCCACCACGCGAGGAAGAAGACCGTCAAGGACATCTACGACGCGATGCAGGCCTTTGAGTACCAGGTCAACACCCTGACCACGGCCGCCGCCCAGACCCCCTTCACCTCCGTGTCCCTGGGCATGGGCACCTCCTGGTGCGCCCGCGAGATCCAGAAGGCGATCCTCGCCGTGCGCGAGAGGGGCATGAGCGGCGAGACCGCGATCTTCCCGAAGATCCTCTTCTTCGTCGACGAGGGGGTCAACCACGCCCCGGGGGATCCGAACTACGACATCAAGCAGGCCGCCATGCGTTGCTCCATGAAGCGCATCTACCCGGATCTGATCTCCGTCCCGCGCATCCGTGAATCCAAGGACGGCCAGCTGATCACCCCGATGGGCTGCCGCTCCTTCCTGCACCCGTGGAAGAACGCCGAGGGCGAGTACGAGCTGCTCGGCCGGAACAACCTCGGCGTCGTCTCCCTGAACCTGCCGCGCATCGCCACCGCCGCCGAGGGCTCCGTCGAGGACTTCTTCGCCGGCCTCGACGAGGCCATCGACCTCGCCCTCAAGGCACTGAAGCTCCGCGAGGAGGTCATCCTCTCCGCCGACCTGGAGAACGCGCCGGTCATGTACACGCAGGGCGGCATGGGCGACCCCACCGGCAAGAAGAGCGTCCGTGACTTCTACACCGGCGACAACTACAAGCGCTCCTCGATCAGCCTCGGCTACATCGGCATCCACAACGCGATGGTGGCCCTGACCGGCAACGTCGACTGGCACGAGGACGAGCGGCTGCGCGCCCTGTCGCAGGAATTCCTCGAACACATGAACCGCCGCGTTGACGCCGCCCAGGAGGGCTTCAACGCCCGCATGTCGGTGTACTCGACGCCGTCGGAAAGCCTCTGCGACCGTTTCGCCGAGCTCGACCGCGCCCGCTTCGGCACCATCGAAGGCGTCAACGACCGCGAGTACTACGAGAACTCCTTCCACTTCCCGAGCTACCTGGACACCAACCCGCTGGCGAAGATCCACTTCGAGGCCGAGTACATGCGCCTGACCCCGGGCGGCTTCATGTACTACGTCGAGGCCCCGAACCTGCTGGCCAACCCGGTCGCCTTCGAGGCGATCTGGGACGAGGCCTACGAGCACGTCGGCTACTTCGGCATCAACTCCCCGGTCGATTCCTGCTTCGTCTGCGATTTCGAGGGCGAGTTCTCCTGTGACGCCGAGGGCTACGTCTGCCCCTCCTGCGGCAACCGCGACGAGGACAAGGCCTCCGTCACCCGGCGCCTCTGCGGCTACCTCGGCGCCCCGATGAAGCGCCCGGTCGTCGCAGGCAAGCAGACCGAGATCGCTTCCCGGGTGAAGCATGTCTGAGCTTTCCGACGCCCGACGTTCCCGCATCGAGGCCATGGATGAGCGCTCCCGGACGTGGGAGCAGACCGACGAGTTCCGCGTCGCCGACTACAAACCCTTCCAGGCCCTGGACGGGGAGGGGCTGCGCTGCTCGCTCTACGTCAGCTACTGCCCCTTCAACTGCCTGGGCTGCTACAACAAGGCCGCCCAGAAGAAGGGTTACGGAAACCCGTACACGGCCGAGCTGGAGGAGCGCATCCTGCGCGACCTGGCCAACCCCCACGTCGCGGGCCTGACCCTCGTCGGCGGCGAACCCTTCCTGTCCGCCAGGTGGCTGCTGCCGCTGGTTCGCCGCATCCGTGAGGAACTGCCCGGCAAGACGGTCTGGTCGTACTCCGGCTACACCTGGGAGATTCTGCGCCTCTTCGGCGACGAGCGCCGCTCCTTGCTCGAATCCCTCGACGTCCTCATCGACGGGCAGTTCATCCAGGAGGAGCGCGACGAAGGCAACCTCAAGCCCTTCGCCGGCTCCGCCAACCAGCGCCTCATCGACGTTCCCGTCTCGCTGGTGGCCGGCGCGCCGGTGAAATACGAGGTGGCCACCCTCGTCTGAGGCCTTCACCGGCGCCGCGCCTGCCGGAGCAGCTGAATCAGGCCGGCGCCCTCCTCCCGAAGATGCTCCGCACCGACCCGGAGAACGACGTAGCCGGCGTTCTGGAGGGCCTTCTCCCGGCGTCGCTCGGCCCGGATCACCGCGTCGACCGGCTGGTTGAAGGTCACCCCGTCGTACTTCACCTCGCCGTCGACCTCGGTGATGACGTCGTCGCCGACGAGGAAGTCCACCCGGTGGTCGCCGATCTGCACCTGCTCCCGCACCGGGCCGAGGTCCGCCTGAAGCAGCCGCACCCGCGCCTCGGACTCCAGCGGGCTCTCCGCCAGCGCGCTGGACAGGCGGATGACCTCGCGGAGCGTGGCGACGCCGGGGAAACGACGGTTGTCGGTGCACCGGCGGTAGAACCATGCCTCGTCCGTGTCCGGGTAACGCCGCCGAATGGAATCGATGGCGACCACCGTGTCCACCAGGCCGTCAATCCGGGCGATGTCGCGCAGGAACCGTGACAGGACGGCGACCCGGACGCCGGCGACCAGGCGAATCTCGTGCTCGGGGATGGCGGTGTTCAGATAGGCGATTCCCGCTCGGCGATCCTTCGCCGGGGGCGGGCTGCCCGAGGGATAGGCCAGGGCGATCGGTTCGTCCCAGCCCCGCACCGCCACTCCCGACAGCCGGGCCGCCGCTTTGCCGGTGAGCACCGCCGAGCTGGCGGCCGTCCCGACGGCCCGGGCGCGCAGAAGCGTGCGATCCCAGGGCGGCAGCTGCCGGTAGGCGTCGCGGTCGACGGCGATTTCAGGCGTCAGGAGGACCAGTGAGTCGCTGGCGAGCTGATCGCGGAGGCGACGATCCCCGAGAGGAGCGCGTCGTAGCTCAATGAGTTCCGGAAGTGTCACGCCTCTGATCGTCTCGGGTTCCGCCCGCCTGAGCTGCGGCCTCCGGCAATCGTGTGGATAACTCGCCCCGGCGGCATGGATATCCACAAGACCCAGGGTGACAACCCCCGGGTGAGTCGCTTTCTCACCCGCAAAACCCAGGGTCAGTACTCACCCGGGGGTTGTCACCCTGGGTCTTGGCCGCGCACGTCGGCGCTAGCGCGCAAACAGCTGCTCCCGCAGCGAATCGAGGCGCGTGACCTTTACCCAGAGGTCGTTGACGTCGGAATGCTCCAGGTCATGGCTGATCTGCCGGGAGCCGGCGTCACGCTGCTGACGAAGCGGCGCGGCGTACTCGTTGATTGAGTCGAGGGTCGTCAGAAACTCGTCGACAAGTCTCGGGTTCAAAGACGATGCGTTCATTCCCGACAGCCTATTGGTACGCCCTAAATTTGGGGGGCAGCGACCCCCGGAATCTGGGCATTACCCCATCCTGGCGTAGAACTTGCCCATGATGGGGGCGAGCAGACCGTGCGGGGCGTAGGTGGAGAGGAAATCCATGGCCTTGGACAGGGGGCCCGGGACGACGCGTCGTCGGTTCGCGGCCAGGGCGTCGAGCGTGTCCTCGGCGCAGGAGTCGTAGGTGGTCCAGAGGAAATCCGGGACGACGCGGTCGACGATGGACTTCTCCTCATCCGGGATCACGGCCTCGCGGACCGGACCGGGGGCCAGCAGGGTGACGCCGACGCCCTTCTTCTTCAGCTCGTAGTGGAGGGCCTCGGTGAAGGCGTTGACCCCGGCCTTGGTGAAGACGTAGGTGGCGTTGTTGGGGATGGGCACGTTGCCGGCGACGGAGCCCACGTTGCAGATGGCGCCCTCGCCGCGGGGGACCATCTGGTCGATCGCGGCCTTGGTCAGGCGGAAGACGGCGGTGGCGTTGAGGTTGAACTGGTTGACCTCGTAGTCCCAGTCCTGCTCGATGAAGGCGCCGAAGGAGGCGATGCCGGCGGAGTTGACGAGGATGTGGACGTGGGTGCGGCTCATCTCCTCGATGAGCGCGGTGACGTCCGCCTCCGTGGACAGGTCGGCGGCGAAGACGCGGGCGTCGACGCCGTGGTCGGCGGCGATCTCGCCGGCGATGCGCTTGAGCACGTCCTCGCGCCGGGCGACGAGCAGGACGTTGTGGCCCAGCGCGCCGAGGCGCCGGGCGATGGCTTCGCCGATGCCCTGGGACGCGCCGGTGACCAGTGCGTAGCTGGTGGGGGTCGGGGTGGGCAGTGCCATGGGGGAGCTCCTGTGTGCGGGGACGGTTGACTGCCCTCCCACGCTAATGGACGCTCGCCCGGGTGGCCTATCCTGGGCAGAGCAATTATCCCGTGCACAGTGGAGGCTTTTCGAAGATGCTCTGGATCGACACCAGTGCCGGCGTCGCCGGTGACATGCTGCTGGGCGCGCTCGTCGACGCCGGCGCGAACCTCCCGGACATCCAGCGCGCCGTCGACGCGGTGGTCGCCGATTCCGTGCGCCTGACCTCGGAGCAGGTCACACGGGCGGGGATGCGGGCCACCAAGGTGAACGTGGAGATGCTCGTGGCGGATCCGCCGCACCGCCACTGGGCCGACATCCGCAGCATGCTCGCCGACGCCGACCTCGCCGAAAGCACCCGCACCCATGCGCAGGCGGTCTTCGCCCTCATCGCCGAAGCGGAGGGGCGCGTCCACGGCGTCGATCCGGAGACCATCCACTTCCACGAGGTCGGTGCGCTGGACTCGATCGCCGACGTGGTGGGCGTCTGCGAGGGGCTGCGGCAGCTCGACGCGGGCGGCGTCACCGCCACGTCGATCGCCCTGGGCTCTGGTCGCGTCCGGGTCGCCCACGGTGACATTCCGGTGCCGGTGCCGGCGGTCGCGGAGCTCATCACCGGCTGGCCGACGACGGTGGGAGGGGCCGGGGAGCTGGCCACCCCGACCGGAGTCGCGCTCATCCGGCACTTCGCCGGCGCCGCCGGCCCGCTGCCCGGGGGAACGGTCACCCGCGTCGGCGTCGGCGCCGGCACGAGGGACGTCCCGGGCCGTCCGAACGTCGTCCGCGTCTTCGTCCTGGCAGGGGCGCAGACCGGGCAGGCCGCCAACTCGGACACCGGAATCCTGGTCCAGGTCGAGGCGAACGTCGACGACCTGGACCCGCGTCTGTGGCCGGACGTCATCGACGCCCTGCTGGCCGCCGGAGCGAGGGACGCCTGGACCAGCCCGATCCACATGAAGAAGGGGCGCCCGGCGCACACGGTCCACGCGCTCGTCGACAAGCCTGCCCTCGCCGCCCTCAAGGAGGTCCTGTTCACGCAGACGAGCACCTTCGGCGTGCGGCACTGGGAGGTCGAGCGCGAGGGGCTGGACCGCCGTTTCGAGACGGTCACCGTCGACGGTCACGAGATCGCTGTGAAGGTCGGCAGCCGGGGCGGGCGCGACCTCACCCGCCAACCGGAGTACGAGGACGTGCGGCGGGTCGCCGGGCAGCTGGCTGTGCCGGTGACGGACGTCCTCCGCCGGGCGTCACATGGGTGAGATCGAGCGGCTGAGCGCCCGGGTCCAGAACAACCGCCTCTACCTGGCGCTCGTCCGCGTGGGACTGGTGGTGTTCGGGCTGGTCTACGGGCTGCTGGGCGCTATCGTGCTGCGCATCGCCTGGGGGGACTACAACGTCGACCGCAACGCCTCCTTCCGCAGCGTGCTCGACTACGTCGCGTCCCGCCCCTTCGGCAATGGACTGCTGATCGTCGCCGCGACGGGCCTGTTCTTCCTGGTGATCTGGCAGCTCATCGAGGCGATGTTCGGCTACGTCCACCTCGGGGGGCTGCGCCGCTTCAACCGGCGAATCGCCTCGCTGGGCCGGGCGCTGATCTACCTCGCGGTGGGCGTGCTGGCGCTGCTCGTCGCGCTCAACATCCGTGGCGTCGGCGGCGGGCCGTCCTGGTCGGACGTGGTCGCCGGCCTCATGTCCCGGCCGGGCGGGCGCCTGGCGGTGCTCCTCGGCGGGGTGGTCGTCATCTCGATCGGCGTCGGCCAGATCGGGCGCGGGATCGGCCGGATCTTCGTCGACGAGTTCGTGGGACCCGTCAAGACCTGGGTGGTGGCGCTGGGGACGTTCGGCTACATGGCCCTGGGGACGTCGCTGAGCATCATCGGCGGCCTGTTCGCGTGGTCGGCGATCGCGGCCGTGCCGCAGTACGCGGGCACGATGAATCACGCCATCCATTTCCTGCTCAACCAGCCCCTGGGCAGCTGGCTGCTGACCGTGGTGGCGGCCGGGTTCATCGCCTTCGCGATCTTCTGCATGGCGTGGTCGACTCAGCCGCTCCACGCCAAGAAACTCACCGCGCCGCGATCTGCGCGGCCAGGTGACCCGCCCCGTAGCCGTTGTCGATGTTGACCACCCCGACGCCCGGGGCGCAGGAGTTGAGCATCGTCAGCAGCGGGGCCACGCCCCCGGAGCCGGCGCCGTAGCCGACCGAGGTCGGCACCGCGACCACCGGCGCGGAGACCAGCCCGCCGACGACGCTGGGCAGCGCCCCGTCCATGCCGGCCACGACCACGACGACGCCGGCGGCCTTGAGCCGCTGCTCGTGCGCGAGCAGCCGGTGGATGCCGGCCACGCCGACGTCGGCGAGCAGGTCGACGCTGCGGCCCAGGTAGCGGGCGGTGTGCATCGCCTCCCGGGCCACCGGCAGA
Source organism: Corynebacterium guangdongense (assembly GCF_030408915.1). Classification (NCBI taxonomy): domain Bacteria; kingdom Bacillati; phylum Actinomycetota; class Actinomycetes; order Mycobacteriales; family Corynebacteriaceae; genus Corynebacterium; species Corynebacterium guangdongense. Next base: position 2,290,512 of record NZ_CP047654.1, on the reverse strand, counting down.
TCCGAGGTGCCGGCGCAGACGACGAGGATGTCGACCCCGCTGGGTTCCGGCGCCTCAGGCGGCCAGGCGAGGAAACGGGCCCCCGGATCGTGGAAGGCGCCGGGCAGGACCTTGAGCGCCGCCTCCGCGTGGCCGTCGAGAAGCCTCGTGAACAGCGTCGTCTGCGCCGAGTCCTTCACCGCGGCGGCGATGGCGCTGATCTGTTCGAGCGTCTTGGACTCGCAGTAGATGGCCTCCGGGTAGCCGCGCCGCCGGACCCGGTCGAGGTCGAGGCGGGCGAAATCACCGACCTGCTTGGTCCGTTCCTGCTCCGACATAGTTCAGCTTCCCCTTTGCGTTCAGTGCGGCCAGCGTCATCGCGCCCGACTGGATTCCCTTGAGATCGATCGTCGCGTAGGTGAACCCCGCGGCGAGTGCGGACTCAAGAATCCTAGCCGCGATCTCCGGTTCCATGGCACGCGCCATCTCCTCGACCGGCAGCTCGATGCGCGCGATGCGCTCGTGGTGACGGACGCGGGAGGTGGAGAAACCCAGTTCGTAGAGGGTCAGCTCGAGCGCCTCAATCTGGGCGAGTTTCTCGCGGTTGACCTCCAGGCCGTGCGGGACGCGGGAGGCCAGGCACGGGGCGGCCGGCTTGTCGGCCACCGGCAGCCCGAAAGCGCGGGCGATCTGGCGGACGTCGGACTTGGTGAGGCCGGCGTCGGCAAGCGGGCGCAGCACCCCGTGCTCGGTGGCGGCGCGCGCCCCCGGCCGGTCCACGCGCTCGGCGTCGTCGGCGTTTTCGCCGTAGGCGACGGCGGCCAGGCCGTACTCCTCGATGACCGAGGAATCGATGACCTCGAACATCTCGTCCTTGCAGAAGTAGCAGCGGTCGACGTCGTTGGCGATGTAGCCCTCGTTCTCCTCCTCGTGGGTCTCGACCTCGATGACGGCGGCCCCGATCAGCGCGGCCGTGTCGCGGGCCATCGCGCGCTCGCGGGCGGCGAAGGAGGCGGAGATCGCCGTGATACCGAGGACGCGCTCATGGCCCAGGACGTGTTCGGCGATGGCCAGCAGCGTCGCCGAGTCGACGCCGCCGGAGTACGCGACGCCTAGGCGGCCCTCGCGCGGCAGGTGCTCGGCCACGCGGTCGATGAGGACCCGGGCGGCGGAGTCGGGCTGGGGGAGTGACATGGTCCTACCTTAAACCCCCGAACCCCGGAAATACCTAATGGTTTTTCCGGAGTTAAGCGGGGGCGGCCGGGGCAGGGAGGGGTTACTTCTTCAGGCGGTGCAGGATCTCACCGGCGTGCTCGACGACGAGGGTGTCCGGATCCTTCGCGAACTCCTCCCAGTCCAGCGCGTCCGGGTCGGCGTAGCCGAGGTTGTAGGCCTCGCACACCTCCCGCGGCACCTGGGAGGCGAGCGTGATGGAGATGCGCAGCTTCTCGACGCCCGTCTCCGCGTCGTACTCGCCCAGGCCACGGACGTGGGTGGAGTGCGCGATCTCGCCCCAGGGGTGGTCCTTGAACTTGTCCCACTGCTTGATGAAGTAGTCGATGCAGTGGTAGCCGATGTCGCCGATGCCGGGGTGCATTTCGGAGATCTCGGTGATGTGCGGCGCGTAGACGATGATCTCGCCGCCGTCGGCGCAGACCGGCTCCATCTTGTAGACGCCCTTGGCGCCGGTCCACAGGTCCTCGTACATGGTCGGGACCTTGGAGACGATGCGCTGGTACGGGGCGTCCAGCCACTTGATGTGGGTCTGGTGGGCGATCTCCGCGTTGGCGGCCCAGGCCGCCTTGGTGTCGCCGAAGGCCACGGAGTGCAGGTTGACGGAGTCGTCGTCCCCGGTGGTCGCGACGTAGGTGACCGCCAGCTTCTCGCCCGCAATCATGTCGGAGGCGGTGTCCACGAGCTGTCGGACCGGGGTGATGCCCAGGGTGCCGATGATGTCGGAGGCGGTGATCAGCGCGCCGACCCAGTGGGAGATGTCGATGACGTCGTGTACCGAACAGCCCGGGAAGAAGTACTTGTTGCCGCCGGACATGCCGACGACCTCATGCGGGAAGATCGGGCCGACGACGAGGTTGACGTCGGCCTCGGCGACCAGCCTGTTGATCTGCACGTCCATGGCCCGGTCCGTGAGCAGGCCGGAGGTCAGTCGCTCGATCTCCTCCGCCGGGACGGTGCCGAGGGAGACGATGGCGTCCGGGTTGTGCCAGTCGTGGTTGACGACCTTGGCCTTCGGGAAACGCTTCTCGACGCCACCGGCGGGTACGCCCAGCAGCTTCGCGATCGCCGGGCCCTCCATCGCGGCGTGGGTGCCCAGTGCGATGAGAATGTGCAGCGAGGCCACGCGGTCGGCGATGGCGTCATAGGCGGCCTGGATCATCAGGCCGTGCGGGCCCGAGCGGGTGCCGTCCGGGATGACGATAACGACGTTCTTGCCGTCGACGTCGGTCTCGGCGAGCTGCGCCAGGATGAACTCGCGGGCCTGCTCCTCGGTCAGCGTGTCGGTGGGGGAGCCCAGCAGCGCGGCCCGCTCGGCCAGGCCGGCGGGGACGGGGAGGGTGAGGTTCTCTGTGGTCATACCTACAGCTTTCCCCGCCGCCCCCGTGTTTTCAAGCAGCCGGGCCACCGGCACGGAAACTGTCCCGGAAAATGAGGAACGCCGTCGGCCTCCCCTCACAGGGGAGGCCGACGGCACCCGACGTTGTGGCTAAAGGTGACGGTTAGAGGGCACCCATGAGCCAGATCACCAGAACGATGATCAGCAGAACTCCGACGATGGTCCAGATGAGGCCGCTTCCGCGCATGATGGTTCTCCTTTAGTGGGGTGATTTCGATTTAAAGTGCTTCGTTAAAGAGTGAAGCTGTACATAAGTGTAAGCACAGAATTTGCCGTCACAGGTGGCATACAGTCACGAGTTATCCTCTATTGACGTGGTGGGGGTGAAATCGTCGGAAAGTCTGCCCCCAGCACTGATCCGTTCGATCAATTCCCCTGCTATTCGGACATATTCGGTCAGTCGGTCAGGGGTGTCCACGGTGGCCGGGCCGCCCGTCGACAACCCCGCGCGCCGGGGCCCGTCTTCTCAGGATTGGGCGTGGGAGTCGGGAAATGCGAAGACCCCGCGACGTCGAGGCCGCGGGGTTCGGTGGGGCAAACGCGCCCCCAGCAGGATTCGAACCCGCGACCCACCGGGTAGAAGCCGGTTGCTCTAATCCACTGAGCTATGGAGGCATACACCGGCGTGAAGCCGGTGCGGGTCATGATCCTAGTCCGGTCGGCACCTCCGCGCGAAAACGGATTCCGGCGCAATCGCCGTCAACCATTAGTCTTAGGGCCATGTCCACCACTTCAGCTGTCGCGGTCACCGAGCCAGAACCCTCCCCGGGCGGTCGAAAGGCGAGATCCGCCTGGCCGATCTATCTGCTTGCGGTCGTCGTCGCAGGTCTGGTCGGTGGCACCATCGCATACTCCTTCATCGCGGACTCGCTCGCTGTACTCGGCATCCCGGATCCGGGGCCGGCCACGACCTACGGCCTGCCCTTCTTCCGGGCCGTCGGCTGGATGCTCGCCGCGCTGTCGATCGGCTCCTTCATGTTCTCGGCCTTCTACATTTCGCCGAACGTGCCGGACAACGACAACTCCCGGCTCAACGACGCCAGCCTCACCGTCGACGGTCATCTGGCCGGCCGGACCGGGGCCGTGTCCGCGGTCCTCTTCGGGATGGTCGGCCTGCTCATGGTTCCGCTGGTGCTGTCGGACGTGTCGGGCACCCCGCTGAACGGTGTACTCAACCCCTCCTCCTTCTCGGTGGCGGTCGAGCAGGTGGCCACCAGCAAGGTGTGGGCGATCTCCGCGGGCATCGCCCTCGTCGTCGGCGTCGCGGGGCTGTTCCTGCGCTCCTGGTCCTCCCAGCCCATTCTGCTGCTCGGCGCGATCGGCATGATCATCCCGCTGGGGATGGAGGGCCACGCGGCCTCCGGCGGCGCGCACGACTACGGCACCAACGCCTACCTGTGGCACCTGATCTTCATGGCGATCTGGATCGGCGGCCTCATGGCGCTGATCGCGCACGGGCGTCGCCTCGGCCCGGACATGCGGCTGGCGGTCAGTCGCTACAGTGCGGTCGCCCTCGTCGCGATCGTCACGGTGGCCCTGTCCGGCGTCGTCAGCGCGCTCATCCGCATCCAGCTGGAACACCTGTTCACCACCCGCTACGGGTGGATCATCGTCGCGAAGATCGTCGGCACGATCATCCTGGGTCTGCTCGGTTTCGCCCACCGCCGGGCGACCATCCCCTCCCTGGGGAAGAAGCCGAGGGCGTTCCTGCGCCTGGCTGTCGGCGAGGTCATGGTCATGGCCGGCGTGGTGGGCGTGGCCATCACGATGGGCCGCACCCCGCCGCCCCCGCCGGCGGATCCGAACCTCTCGTCCATGGACATCCAGATGGGCTATGAGCTGACCCAGGCGCCGACGTTCTTCAACGTCTGGACGATGTGGCGCTTCGATATCCTCTGGGGCGTCCTCGCCATCCTGCTTGCCGTGGTCTACCTGTGGGGTGTGCGCCGCATCCGCCGGGCCGGCAAATCCTGGGAGGCGAGGCGCACCGTCCACTGGCTGCTGGGGTGTGCCTCACTGCTGCTGACGATGAGCTCGGGGATCGGCATGAACATGCCGGCCAGCTACTCCATGCACATGGTCGGCCACATGCTGCTGAGCATGGTGATTCCGCTGCTGCTCGTGCTCGGTGCCCCGCTCAGCCTGCTGATGACCGCCTGGGACTCGGGTGCGCCGGGCCGGCCCAGCATCCACGACTGGGCCCACGCCTTCACCCGGGCCGGGTGGCTGCGCGTCATCACCGTCCCGTGGCTGAACCTGCTCCAGTTCATCTTCTTCTTCTACGTGCTGTACGTGCACATCCCGCTCTATGAGCTGGCGATCAGCGAGCACGCCGGCCACGTCATCATGAACACCGTCTTCCTGCTCTCCGGTTACTTCTACTTCTGGGAACTGGTCGGGCCGGATCCGATCCCGGGGCGCCGGCCGATCCAGGTGCGTCTGGCCTGGCTGGTCGTGTCCATGCCGGTGCACCTGTTCATGGGCGTCTACCTCATGCAGCTCAACGTCGTCATGGGCGAGGAGTTCTACAACTCGCTGGAGTTGCCCTGGCGCCCGGATCTGCTCGCGGACCAGAAGGTCGGCGGTGGCGTGGCGTGGGCCTTCGGCTCCTTCCCGTTGACCTACGTCATGATTCTCATGTTCCTGGCCTGGCGGGCCAAGGACAAGGAGGACGAGGAGCGCGTCGACGCGGAGCTGGACGCCGCCTCGAGGCGTCGGGAAGCCCGTCAGGCGGCCCCGGTGGAGAAGAAGCACGTCGGTCTCGCGCCCTGGCAGGCCGCGCCGGAGGAGGACTCCGGGGAGGAGCCGGTCGACGAGCTCGACGCCTACAACCAGATGCTGCGCCGGTACAGCTCCGGTGAGGGGGACGCCCTCGGAGACTATTACGGCCGCGAATTCAAGCGGAAGTAGCCTGACGTGCACCTGCCTGTGGATAACGCGAGTTGTCCACAGGTTTTCTGCTTCTCGACGCCCGACCCCGCCGCCCCGTGGCAGTCTCAGGGGCAACCGCCAACCGGCGGGGGAGCAGGCCACACTTCAGGGGGAATCACATGGCCCAGCAGACTGTCACCGTTACCGGCAACCTCATCGACGACCCGTTCATGCGTCACAACGTCACCAAGGACAACCAGGTCACCAAGATCCGCATCGCCGCCTCGCGGTCGGTCCGCGACAAGGAGAGCAACAACTGGCAGAACTTTGACCAGCTCTACATCAACGGCGAGATGTGGGGCGAGCTGGCGAAGAACGTCAAGAAGTCCTTGCGCAAGGGGATGCCGGTCATCGTGACCGGATACCTGGTCACCGACGAGTGGCCGGACGACCGCTTCCGCGACGTGGAGGGCAACGTCCTCCAGCGTCAGCAGGTCCGCCTCCGGGTCTTCCAGATCGGGCTGGATCTCAACCGCTACATCATCTCGAGCCGGCGCACCGACGTCGCCGCCCACACCCCGGAGGGGATGGAGAGCCCGGAGCCGGCCGAAGCCGCCGACCTGGCCGACGGCACCATGGGCACAACCGCGGAGGAGCCCATGACCAGGGAGGACGAATACGCCAACGCATGAAGGGATGAGGAACCAGCCGAACCGCCGTTCTAGGGGGCGCTGATGTACCCTTTGGAAAGACGAAAACCACCTTTCATTACCCAAGGGGACACATTGGCTGAGTTCATCTACACGATGAAGAACGTACGCAGGGCCATCGGTGACAAGGTCATTCTCGACAATGTCACCATGGCCTTCTACCCCGGCGCCAAGATCGGCGTCGTCGGCCCGAACGGCGCCGGCAAGTCGTCGATCCTGAAGATCATGGCCGGCATCGACGAGCCGAACAACGGCGAGGCATTCCTGGACCCGGGTGCCACCGTCGGCATCCTGCTCCAGGACCCGCCGCTGAACGAGGAGAAGACCGTCCGCGAGAACGTCGAGGAGGGCCTCGGCGACATCATGGACAAGAAGAAGCGCTTCGAAGAGATCGCCGAGGAAATGGCGACAAACTACACCGACGAGCTCATGGACGAGATGGGCAAGCTCCAGGAACAGCTTGACGCCGCCGACGCCTGGGAGGTCGATTCCAAGATCGACCAGGCCATGGACGCGCTGCGGTGCCCGCCGGCCGACGAGCCGGTCACCCACCTCTCCGGTGGCGAGCGACGTCGCGTCGCCCTGGCGAAGCTGCTGCTGACCGCCCCGGACCTGCTGCTGCTCGATGAGCCCACCAACCACCTGGACGCCGAGTCCGTCCTGTGGCTGGAGAAGTTCCTCAAGGACTACGAGGGCGCTGTCCTGGCAGTCACCCACGACCGCTACTTCCTGGACAACGTGGCCGAGTGGATCGCGGAGGTCGACCGCGGCCAGCTGCACGCCTACGAGGGCAACTACTCCACCTACCTGGAGACCAAGGCCAAGCGCCTGGAGGTCGCCGGCAAGAAGGACCAGAAGCTGCAGAAGCGTCTCAAGGACGAGCTCGCCTGGGTCCGCTCCTCGCCGAAGGCCCGCCAGTCCAAGAACAAGGCGCGCCTCGAGCGCTACGAGGAGATGGCCGCCGAGGCCGAGAAGTACAAGAAGCTCGACTTCGAGGAAATCCAGATCCCGACCCCGCCGCGCCTGGGCAACAAGGTCGTCGAGGTCAAGGACCTGGAGAAGGGCTTCGACGGGCGCGTCCTGATCAAGGACCTGTCTTTCACCCTGCCGCGCAACGGCATCGTCGGCGTCATCGGCCCGAACGGCGTCGGCAAGTCCACCCTGTTCAAGACCATCGTCGGTCTCGAGCAGCCGGACGCCGGCACCGTCGAGGTCGGCGATACCGTCAAGCTGAGCTATGTCGATCAGAACCGTGAGAACATCGACCCGGAGGCCACCGTCTGGGAGGTCGTCTCGGACGGACTGGACTACATCGTCGTCGGCCAGAACGAGATGCCGTCGCGTGCTTACCTCTCCGCCTTCGGTTTCAAGGGCGCTGACCAGCAGAAGCCGGCCAAGGTCCTCTCCGGTGGCGAGCTCAACCGCCTCAACCTGGCGCTGACGCTCAAGCAGGGCGGCAACCTGATCCTGCTCGACGAGCCGACCAACGACCTCGACGTCGAGACGCTCGGTTCCCTGGAGAACGCCCTGGAGAACTTCCCGGGCTGTGCCGTGGTCATTTCCCACGACCGCTGGTTCCTGGATCGCGTCTGCACCCACATCCTGGCCTGGGAGGGCGATCAGGAGGAGGCCACGTGGTACTGGTTCGAGGGTAACTTCGGCGACTACGAGAAGAACAAGATCGCCCGTTACGGCGAGGAGGCCGCCAAGCCCAAGGCCTCCACCCACCGTCGCCTGACCCGCTAGCCAGGCGCTGAAGCACCCGATCCCGCCAGGGTCGGGTGCCTCGTCATTGTGGCCCAGAGAGCTATCCCGATGCGGGCGGCGGGGGACGTCGACGTATAGATTGGGATGGAATTGTCGATTGCGCCTTCATCCGGGCACGGTTAAGAAACTGTAGAAGAGGATTTACCGCTCAATGTCTGATGCACAGAACTCCACCCAGGGAACCAGCGGGGTGCATGTCCACAAGGTTCCGGTCCGCTGGTCCGACTTCGACCGTTACGGCCACCTCATGAACGCGAACTACATTGAGCTGGCCCAGGAGGCACGCTTCCAGTTCGCCAACGACTACTTCACGTCGCGGGGCCTGGACTTCAAGGTGTTCGTCCGCCGCATCGAGGCCGACTACCTGCGCCCGATCCTGCCCGACACCACCGAGGTGACCGTCGAATCCCAGGTCGTCGAGACCGGCAACACCTCCTTCGTCACCCGCCAGGAGATCAAGGACCGTCAGGGGCGCATCGCCTGCGCCATCGAATGCGTGCAGGTGGCGATCGACATGGAGAAGACCCTGCCGCGTTCGCTGACGGAGAAGGAAATCAAGATTCTGACCCGCACCGAGCCGGTCGGGGAGCTTGAGGCCGGCAAGTAATGCCTGTTGAGTCGCTCCGCGTCACCGACGGCGCCGCCGGCCTACGGGCACTGGTCGGCCGGGCCGCCGATCTGGATGCGTCGGCGTCGGCACGCTTCCGTGACCGTGGGGACGGGTCCATCGACGTCTTCGTCACCACTCCCTTCGACGTCGTCGCGTCCCGGCGTGTGCTGGGAGAGGTCTCCCGTGACGGCGCCGTGGTGGCGGCGACCGATCTTTTCGACGCGCTCCAGTCCGGTGCCGCGGAGACCGGGCCCGCCCGGGATCCGAACTGGCCGGGTTCGCTGCCCCCGCTGAAGAACTACGAGGAGCTGGACACGCTCCCGGTGTCGGTCGTGCGTTCCCTCGCCGACGAGGGCCAGGCCCTGGCCCGGCAGTTCTCCGGACCGATGGGCCCGCCCGCCAGCCTGCTCAACCAGACGGTGATCACCGTCGAGCACGAGCAGACCGGCACGACGGTGGAGATCCCGATGCGGATGATCTTCACCTGCACCTCGCTCGGGCTGATTCCGGGCTTCTCCGCGCCGATGGACATCCCGCGCCACATCCGCGTCTCCGCGGCCGGGCGTTGGGTGCGCCTCGACGCCCCCTTCGGCACGGTCTACCGCTCGACCGGTCTGGGCAACGTCCTGGTCTTTTAGGCGCCGGCCCGCGGGCGGATGGCCCACTGGGCTAGGCCGACGACGAGCAGCGCGGCGGTGGACAGGAGGAAGGCGCGTCCGCCGATGGCGGTGTAGACGGGCAGGTACACCAGGGGGCTGACCCCGGCCCCGCCGAAGCGGAAGGCCTGGACCGTCGACAGCAGCGAGGAGCCGGCCGGGCCGCGGAGCACCACCAGGTTGACCGTGGCCTGCATGCCCTGGGCGGCGGCGATGGCGATGGCCCAGCACAGAGCGACCAGGGCGACCTTCGGCACCAGCGGGAGCAGCAGCAGTGCGACGGCCGCGACGACGGCGCTGGCCACCAGGACCTTCGAGGGGCCGTGCCGGTCCGCCATGGCGCCGATGAGCCGGGTGACCAGGAAGGCGGCCAGGCCGCCGCACATCACGACGAGGCCGCGGCCTTCGGGCCCCAGGCCGAAGGCGTCGCCGACGTAGAGCGCGGTGAGGACACCGACGCCGACCACGCCGAAACCGGCGACGAAGCTGGTCAGGGTGGAGACGAGGGTGCGCAGGACCGGGACGGGCTCCCCGGTCCGCGAGTCTGTGGAGACCGGGGTCGGCACGTCCGGCACCCGGACCAGCAGGATGAACACCGCGATGGCCATGGTGACCAGGAAGGTCAGGCGCCAGTTCACCCCGGCGACCATGCCGGCGACGAAGGGGCTGGAAAGCATGCCCAGCGACTGCATCGCGGCGTAGGTGCCGAGCGTCTGACCGAGCCTGTTCGGAGGGCTGATGGAGCGCAGGATCATCTGCAGCACCGGGGTGGTGAAGGCGTTGGCCACGCCCAGCGTCGCGAAGGCGATGACGAAGCTCCACCAGGTGGGCGCGAAGAGCAGCCACAGGGCCAGCGGGGCGATGACGGCGTAGGCGGCCGTGATCACCCGGCGCGGTGGGAAGCCGCGGACGAGGCGGCCGGAGAAGATCATCGCCGCGGCGAAGGGGACCAGGTAGGAGGTGACGGTCAGGGCCGCCAGGGACAGGGGGATGTCGAAGGAGTCGGCGAACTCCGGGAGCACGACCGTCAACGCCTGGCCGGTGTAGGGACCGACGAATCCACCGGCGAGGATGGCGACGTACTGGGCGCGGTTGGCAGTGAACTCGGACATGTGTGGTCAATCTACACCGTGGACGGGCTAGAGAATGAGCAGGCCCGCGACGGCGCCGAAGGCCGCCACCGACCAGGGCGGCAGCTTCCATTGGGCGAGCATGAGCCAGCAGATCGCCGCGACGGCCAGGGACGTGGCGTCGGTGACGCCGTGGGTCAGCACGGGATCCCAGAACGCGGCCAGGAGCAGGCCGACGACGGCGGCGTTGATGCCCGTGAACGCGGCGCGCAGCCAGGGGGTGTGGCGCCAGCGTCCCCAGAAGTGGAGGCCGGCGATCATGAGCAGCGCCGAGGGCAGGAAGATCATCACGGTGGCCCAGACCGCTCCCCAGGCGCCCCCGTCGACGGCGCCGACGTAGGTGGCGAAGGTGAACAGCGGGCCGGGGACGGCCTGGGCGGCGGAGTAGCCGGCGAGGAAGGTCTCCTGGCTCATCCAGCCGCCGTCGACGGCGTGGGCCTGCAGCAGCGGCATGACGACGTGGCCGCCGCCGAAGACCAGTGCGCCGGTCTCGAAGAACGCTGAGGAGCGGGTCAAGAACCGCCCGCCGACGACCTGGGCGCCGAGCCACAGGCCGATGAGGAGGAGGAAGAAGAGGAGCAACGCGACGCCCGCGGCGCGGGCGGACACCTGCCGGATGCCCGGGTCGTCATCGATGTCGCCGCCGCCGGCGGGGGAGTCCTCGGCGGCGCGAAGCAGCACCGTCCCGAGCACACCTGCGGCGGCGATGATGAGCAGGTGCGTGAACGTCGACGGGGCCAGCAGCACCGTCAGCGCGGCCGCCACCGCGACGCTGGCGCGGACGGGGCCGGCGGCGAGGTTCTTGGCCATGCCCGCGACGGCGTGGAAGACGACGGCGACGGCGGTGGCCAGCAGACCGCGGATCCAGCCGGCGTCGGCGACGGTGGCGGGATCGGCGTCGGCGAGCCAGAGTCCGAAGACCGCCAGCACCAGGGCCGAGGGCAGCGTGAAGGTCAGCCAGGCGGCGGCCATCCCGGCCCAACCGCCGCGGTGGTAGCCCAGCGCCATGCCGACCTGGGAGGAGCCGGCGCCGGGGAGGAACTGCGACACGGCGACGACGTCGGCGTAGGAGCGGTCGGTGAGCCACGCGCGGCGGGTGACGAATTCCTCCCGAAAGTAGCCCAGGTGCGCGGTGGGGCCGCCGAAGGAGGTCAGCCCCAGCACGCCGAAGCGCTGGGCGACCTCGCCAGGTTTGATCTGCATGACACCTGACCCTAAGACGGGCGGCCGGGATCCGCAGCGCAAGCCCCTAGTAGGGCTTGTTGATCATCATGTAGGCGACGCGTTCCATGTGGTTCCAGATCGCGGCGCGCTGTTCCTCGTTGATGGTCTCGCCGTCGATGTCGTCGAGCGAGACCTTCATCAGTTCCAGCCAGCGCTCGGCGGCGGGCGGGTCGATCTCGAAGGGGAAGTGGCGGCGGCGCAGCATGGGGTTGCCGCGGTTCTCCTGGTAGTCACGGGGCCCGCCCCAGTACTGGGCGAGGAACCAGCGCAGGCGGTTCTCGGCGCCCTCCCAGTCATCGTCGGGGTACATCGGCCCGAGGATGTCGTCGGTTTTGACCTGGTCGTAGAAACCCTTGGCCAGGCGGGCGAAGGTCTCCGCGCCGCCGACGGCGTCGTAAAGCGAATTCTCCTGAGGATCTGCCATGGGCCTCACCCTAGTCGCCCAGCGCGTCGGGCTTCTCGACGCCCGGACGGCTGAGGGTGGCCAGGTAGGGCATGCTCACGCCGTGGACGCGCAGGGCGTTGACCACCTTGGCCTGCGCCAGCCGCTGGACGGTCCACTGGTCACCGGGCAGCGTCTTGACGGACACTCGGTAGGAGACGTGGTCGGGCTGGATGTCGGTGACGCCGTTGATGACGGGTTCCTCGATGACGAGGTCGGCGATGCGGGGATCGCGCACGGCCTCCCGGGCGGCGTCCCCGATGATCTGGAGGGTCGTCTCGGTGTCATTGTCGAGTCCGACCGGGATCTGCAGACGCGCGATGGCGTAACCGTCGGAGAGGTTGCCGATGCGCAGGATTTCCCCGTTGCGCACGTACCAGAGGCCGCCGTCGATGTCGCGCAGCGTCGTCACGCGCAGGGAGATCTCCTCGACGTCGCCGACGATGCCGTCGCCCACGTCGATGGTGTCGCCGATGCCGTACTGGTCCTCGATGAGCATGAAGATGCCGGAGAGGAAGTCCTTGACCAGGGACTGCGCGCCGAAGCCGATGGCCACGCCGACCACGCCTGCGGAGGCGATGAGCGGGGCGACGTTGACGCCGACGGCGGAGAGGATCGCCATGACCGCCCAGGTCCAGATGACGATGGCGATGGCGGAGTTGAAGACGCCGGAGATGGTCTTGACGCGGGACTGGCGGCGTTTCTCCTGCGTCACGGAGAGCAACTCCATCTGGCGGGTGACCTCGGTGTCCTGCCGGGCGAGGCGGCCGGGGAGGAGCCGGCGGGTGCCTCGACCGCCGCTGGCGATGTTGCGCCTGGCCAGACGGTTGACGGTGCGTCGCAGGGCCCAGTGGAGGATGCTCGCGACGATGAGGATGACGGCGATTTTCAACGGCGCCTGGACCAGCCATTCCTGGACCAGGTCGTTGCGCCAGAAGTCGTTGACCGCGCCCGCGGCCTCCTCGGCGCTCTCGGTGAGCTGTTCGGTTGTGCTGGCTTGGGTCAGTGAATGAGTGTACGAAGTCATCACCTCAACACGGTAGTCAAAGTCCGTCCCCCCTCCGTGAACTGATTGTTGGGGGAAAGCGGACAGCTTGGTCTATCATGGCCGGACGTACCACTTCTATCGCAGCAGACCAAGGAGAGACCACGCGCATGACCACCGACAAGCCTGGCTTCACTACCGACGCCATCCATGCCGGCTATGAGCCGGACTCCCTGTACGGCCCGATCAACACCCCGATCTACGCCTCCACCACCTTCGCCCAGGACGGCCTGGCGAAGCTGCGCGGCGGTTACGAGTACACCCGTGTCGCCAACCCGACCATCACCGCGCTGGAGAAGACCGTCGCGGCCCTGGAGGGCGGCAAGCACGGCGTCGCCTACGCGTCCGGCATGGCCGCCACCGACGTTCTGCTGCGCATCCACCTCAAGCCGGGTGACCACCTGGTCATGGGCCACGACGCCTACGGCGGCACCTGGCGCCTGATCGACAAGGTCTTCACCAGGTGGGGCGTGGAGTACTCCGTCGTCGACACCACCGACGTGGACGCGCTGGCCGCCGCCATCAAGGACAACACCAGGCTGATCTGGCTGGAGACCCCCACCAACCCGCTGCTGTCGGTGTCCGACATCGCCGCCGTCGCCGCCGTCAAGGGCGACGCGAAGCTCATCGTCGACAACACCTTCGCCTCCCCTTACCTGCAGAACCCGCTGGCCCTGGGCGCCGACGTCGTCCTGCACTCGACGACCAAGTACATCGGCGGCCACTCCGACGTCATCGGCGGCCTGGTCGTCACCGACGACGACGAGCTCGAGGAGGAACTGCGTTTCTTCTTCGGCTGGGTCGGCCCGATCCCGAGCCCCTTCGACGCCTACCTCACCGCCCGTGGCGCCAAGACCCTGGCCGTGCGCATGGATCGCCACTGCGACAACGCGGAGGCCGTCGCCCGCCTGCTCGAGGAGTCCAACCTGGTCAGCCAGGTGCTCTACCCGGGCCTGGAGTCCCATCCGAACCACGAGGTCGCCAAGAAGCAGATGACGCGTTTCGGCGGCATGGTGTCGGTCCGTTTCGCCTCCGAGGAGGCTGCCCGCACCTTCTGCCTGTCGACCAGGCTGATCTGTCTGGCGGAGTCCCTGGGTGGCGTCGAGTCCCTGGTGGAGCACCCGGCCACCATGACCCACGTCTCCGCCGAGGGGTCCCAGATCGAGGTCCCGCGGGACCTGGTCCGCATCTCCGTCGGCATCGAGGACGAGGCTGACCTGCTCGCCGACGTCGAGGCCGCCCTCGAGGCCGTCGCCCGCCTGTAATTGTTGTCATGTCACCGACCTCTGGGTTTTTCCCCGCCGCACTTGTAGTGTTATCCCGAGATTGACCACGGGACGGAGGTCAAGGACGTGGAAGAGGATCGCACACCTGCGTATCTGTCGATCGCGGCGTCGCTGCGGGAACGCATCGATTCCCAGGAACTGCTTCCCGGCGACCGGCTGCCGACGGAACGTGATCTCGTCGACGAGTTCGGCGTGGCCCGCATGACCGTGCGCCACGCCCTCGACATCCTGCAGCTGGAGGGACTCATCGACCGCCGCCGTGGGCGCACCGGCGGCACTTTCGTGCGGGTCGAGCCGCCGCTGATCGAACTCACCGACATGCACGGCCTCTTCCGGCAGCTGCAGGAGTCGGGTACGACCGTCGACTCCGAGATCCTCCTCGTGGCCACCGAGTCGCCGGATCCCGTCGTCGCCGGCGTGCTGGGGGACGGGCTGGTCCATCGGGTGCTGCGTCTGCGCCGCATCGACGACGTCCCCTTCGCCATCGAGGACTCCTACTTCCCGGCGGATCTCTTCCCGGATTTCACGGTGCGTGACCTCACCCACGGCCTTTATGACTTGTTGGCGGAGCTCGACCACCGCCCCGTGACCAAACGCGAGACCCTGCAGCCGGCCATCGCCGACGCCGAGGAGCAGCGCCGGCTCGGGGTCTCCCGGACCACCCCGCTGCTGCGCCTGGAACGCCGCGCCAGCGACGCTTCCGGCCGCGTGGTGGAGTACTCCCGCGACATCCTGCGCACCGACGTCGTCAAGGTCGAGATCGTCTCCCGCGCGGAGTAGCGGGGACCGCCTACAGCAGCCGGATCATCGCCACGCCCGCGAGCATGACGAGTACGCCGCCCATCTGCGGCGCGCTCGCTTGTCGACGCCGCGTGCCCATCAACCCCAGCGAATCGATCATCAGCGAGGCGGCCATCATGCCCACCAGCACGCCCATCACCGTCAGCCCGGTCCCCAGAATCGGGGCCAGCGCCGCGTTGAGGAATACCAGCGTCGCGCCGAGCACACCGCCGACCCACATCCACCAGGTGCCCCCGACCTCGGCGTTCCACCGGATCGGGGTGCGGGTGATGAGCAGCAGCGCGATCAGCGTCGTCAAGCCCACCGAGAAGGAAATGAACGCGGCCAGCACCGGCGAGCCGACGTTGACGCCGAGCTGACCGTTGACCGCGGTCTGGGAGGACGCGAGCATGCCGCAGGCCACGGCGAACAGCCGCCAGAACCACAGAGAGGCGCCCGCGTCAGCCTCCCCGAGATCGCCCGAACGGACCCGGTCGAGCACCCCGGCCGCGGCCAGGGCACCCGCGAGCACCAGCACCGCGCCGGTGACCCGGATGACGCTCAATTCGACCACGGGTGAGCGGAACCAGCCGAAGGCGTCGATGAGCAGGCCCATCGTCACCTGGCCGACGATGGGCAGGATGGCCGTGGCCAGGGCGCCGAGCCGCGGCAGCAGGATGATGTTCGCCGTCAGGACGACCACGCCGAACGCGCCGCCCAGGAACATCCACCAGGGCAGCCCGCCGACGTCGGGCCGAAGGGTGCCGTCGACGGCCAGCGCCAGCGAGGCCAGCGAGGCGGTGCCGACCGCGAAAGAAATCGTCGAGGCGGCGAGCGGCGTGCCGACCGTGGCGCGCAGGCGTGAGTTGACCGAAGTCTGGACCGGGAGGAGGAAACCGGCGAAGACGGCGAGGAATACGAACACCCCGACCAGGGTAGCCGGGGCTACACCAGCCGGTAACCGGAGCCGCGGACCGTCTCGATGCGCTCGGCGCCGATCTTCTTGCGCAGGGTCCGGATGTAGACGTCGACGACGTTGGAGCCGGGATCGAAGTCCATGCCCCACACCATGCTCAACAGCTGCACCCGGGAGAGGATCTGGCCGGGGTGGCGCAGGAAGGTCTCCAGCAGCCCCATCTCGCGGCGCGACAGGTCCTTCCACTTCTCCGCGACGCGCACCCGCTGGGTGCGCAGGTCCAGGACCAGGTCATGACGGGTGAGGCGGAAGGCCGAGTCGGCGGCGGATTCGGAGGTGGTGGCGTCGGCAAGCCTCAGGCGCACGCGGGCGAGCAGCTCCGCGAATTGAAAGGGTTTGGGCATGTAGTCGTCGGCCCCGCCCTCGAGGGCCTGGACCCGGTCCGCGACCTTGATGCGGGCGGTGAGGACGATGATCGGCAGGGTGACCCGCAACGCGCGAAGCTGCTCGAGCACGTCGACTCCGTCCATGTGCGGCAGGCCGAGGTCGAGGATCATGAGGTTGAAGTCCCCGGAGCGGGCCATGGCGAAGGCCGCCGGGCCCGAATCAATGACGTCGCAGGCGTAGCCGGCGGCGGTGAGGCCGCGTTCGATGAAGTCCGCGATACCGCGGTCATCCTCCGCGATCAGGATCCTGCTCACTGTTGTTCCTTCACTTCTACTTCGGTGGGTTCGGGGGCGGGCAGTTCCATGCCGAAGACCGAGCCTAATCCGACGGTGGAGTCCACGAAGGCACGGCCTCCGTGGGCATGGGCGATGGCCTGCACGATGGACAGACCGAGCCCCGCGCCGCCGGGCCGGGAGGTGCCGTGTTGCTCGCCGCGGCTGAAGCGGCTGAAGACGGAGTCGACCTGGTCCGCCGGGATGCCCATTCCGCGGTCGCGGACCCAGACCCGGAAGGTGCGTTCGGGCCCCGAACCACGGAAATCCGTCCCGATCTCCACGACGTCCTCGCTGTAGCGCAGGGCGTTGCCGAAGAGCTCCAGGACAGCCTCCGTGACCCGCTGTTCGTCGAGGTCGACGGTGCCCTCCGCGACCTCCAGCAGCTGGGCGCGGTCGGAGATCGTCGACGCCTTGTCCTCGACGTCAATGGCCAGCTCCGCCACGTCCACGGGCTCCTTCGTGATGAAGTTGCCCGAATCGGCGACGGCGAGGGTGAGCATGTCGTTGACCATCCGGGACATGCGGTCGAGCTCTGCGGTCGACAGCTCCACGGAGCGCCGGCGCTGCTCGTCGGTGGAGTCCTCCAGCAACTCGAGCTGGCCCCGGACGACGGTGATGGGGGTGCGCAGCTCGTGGCCGGCGTCGTCGATGAACTGCCGCTGGTTCCGGTAGGCGGTCTCGATGCGGTCGAGCATGGCGTTGAAGGTTCTGGCCAGCTGGCCGATCTCGTTCTCGGACTCCACCGGCACGCGCCGGGTGAGGTCGGAATCGGAGATCGAGCGAGCCACGGACTTCAGCTTCCTGATGGGGGCGATGATCTGCCCGGCGATGAGCCAGGCGATCAGGCCCGCCGTCAGGAGGCCGACCAGCGCGAAGAGCGATAGCCACCGCACCTGGGCCTCCGCCTCGGCGAGGTCCTCGGCGGCGAAATTGATGACCGCAAATTCCGCGCCGTCACCTGAGGGCAGCACGACGTCGATCCGGCCCCAGTGGGAACGACCCTGCTCCGGGTGCAGGAATACCCCGGAGTTCTGCTCTGAGTGGAAGATCTCGAAGATGAGCGGATCGTTGGCCGGCAGCGGCGCGCGGAACCGACTGTCGATGCTGGCGAAGTCGTGCTGCACCAGACCGTGATCGGTTCTCCCGACGAAGAGCTCCTCGTCGTCCGGAATCTGGCGCTGCATGTACTCCCGGATCAGCCCGTCCGCGGTGTCGTAGGGTTCGGTGGTCGCGAACTGACGGAACTCCTCGAGTTCCTGCGCGACGTCCGAGTTCGAGTCCTCCCGTACCTGGGACACCAGCGTCGCCCTGGTCAGCAGAATGACGCTGGCCAGCGCGACCGCGGTGACCACGAGGATCCAGAGCATGATGCGCCAGCGCAGCGAGTTGCGGCGCAGCGTCAGGGAAGTCTCGGCCATGGGATTCGAAGTTAGTCGTCGTCCCAGTCGTCGTCATCATCCCAGTCATCCGCATCGTCCCCATCGTCCCCGTCATCGTCGCCCCAGCCCTCGTAGTGCTGGTACTGCAGGGGCGGCTGGATGCTGGCGGGTGCCGTAGCCGGAGCCTGAGCCGGTGCGGGCGCCGGTGCGGGTGCGGGCGCCGGTGCGGGTGCTTCGGCGACCGGCGACGGGGCGGGCTCGGGGGTGCCGGTGGCGTCGGGGGTGCCGGTGGCGTCGGGGGTGCCGGTGGCGTCTGCGGCGTCCGCGGCGTCCGGGGTGGAGGTCGTGGCGGTGATGGTCAGGCTGGCCGGGCCGATTTGCGGGGGTCTGTTGTTGTTCGCCAGGGCGGTGCCTCCAAGTGCGACGAGCGCCAGGAGCACGGCAATCACGATGACCGGGGCGAAACGTTTCACGGATGACATGACCCCGAGTATCCGTGGCGGCCATGAAAGGGGCGTGAACCGCCGATGAAGGTTTCTTCATCATTAGTCTGGGGTTTCTGCCCGAGACAACTGGAGGATGAACAATGACACGAGTTTCCGAGCTGCTTGCTCCCGATCTGCGCGCCCGCATCCACGATCGCGCCGCCGGTTATGACGATCGCAATGATTTCTTCCACGAGGACCTGGCCGATCTCCGCGCCGCCGGTTACCTGGCGATGATGGTGCCGGAGGAGTTCGGGGGAAAAGGTTTCACACTGGTGGAGGGGTCGCGCGCCCAGCGTCTGCTGGCCCAGGCCGCCCCGGCGACCGCACTGGGGATCAACATGCACCAGATCATCGTCACGGTCGCCTACACCCTGTGGTTGCGCGGCGATGACCGCCTCGACTGGGTCTTTGACGCAGCCGTCAACGGGGAGATCTTCGCATTCGGTATCTCGGAGGCGGGCAACGACGCCGTCCTCTTTGACTCCCTGACCACCGCTGAGCCGCTCGAGGACGGCGGTTACTCGATCACCGGCACCAAGATCTTCACCTCACTGTCCCCGGTGTGGACGAAGCTGCTGGTCCACGCCCGGACCCCGGATGACCGGCTGGTCTTCGGCTTCCTGGAGCGCGGCGCCGAAGGCATCGAAATCCTCGACGACTGGAACACCCTCGGCATGCGCGCCTCGCAGTCCAACACCACCAGGCTGCACGGGGTGCGGATGGCGCCTGAGCACGTCGCCACCCACACCCCGCTTGGCCCGAACCCTGATCCCCTGGTCTGGGGCATTTTCGGACCCTTCGAGCTGCTGCTGGCCAGCGTCTACACCGGCCTCGGCGAGCGGGCCGTGGACTTCGCGGTGGAGTCGACCAAGAAGCGTAGGTCCCACGTCAGGCAGGCCCCATATTCCCAGGACCCGGACATCCGCTGGCAGATCGCCGAGGCAGGCATCATCATGGACGGCGTCATTCTTCAGCTGGAGAAGCTCACTGACGACGTCGACAACCTCGCCATCGTCGACCACGGGGCGAAGTGGTTCCTGCATTTCTCGGGAGTCAAGGGACGCGCCACAGAGGCGGCGAAGGAGGCCGTGGAACTGGCCATCCGCACGACGGGAGGATCGCAGTACTACCGATCGTCGGAGCTGCAACGCCTCTACCGCGACGTCCTCGCTGGGCTGTACCAGCCCAGCGACAACGAGTCGCTGCACGCCGCCTACACCAAGTCGCTGCTCGGCCCAGTCGAATAATCCACCGATGACGGATTTTTCCGTCATCAGAACGGGGGCTCGCCCCCTTCCTCATCCGGGACGGCGGCGGGCGCCTCCGTGGCCGGGTGCTCCTGCCACAGTCGCTGCCGACGCTTCTTCAGGCGCTCCGCCAACGTGGCCAGCCACCGCCGGTTAACCGGGGCCAGCGGCCCCTTGGGCTCGTCGACCGCCCAGGTGCCGTCCTGGTACAGCCAGTAG
Organism: Corynebacterium guangdongense; assembly: GCF_030408915.1. Lineage (NCBI taxonomy): Bacteria > Bacillati > Actinomycetota > Actinomycetes > Mycobacteriales > Corynebacteriaceae > Corynebacterium > Corynebacterium guangdongense. The sequence continues at coordinate 2,270,409 of NZ_CP047654.1, read as the reverse complement.
ACGTTGCCCGTGTGCTTGTCGAAGGCGTAGTAGACCAATCCCTCGGTCTTGCGGTTGTGGTGCGGCCGGCACGCCGAGACCATCTGGTCGGTGCTGGTCTCACCGCCCTCGGAGTGGTTGATCCGATGGTCCTTGTCGCAGTCCTTGGCCAGCTTGCCGCAGCCGACCCAGCGGCAGTACCCGTCGCGGCCCTCGATGAAGGCGCGTTGCGCCGCGGTCGGCTGGTAGCCCTCGGCCACGAACCCGTCGACGGCGTCGATGTCCCGGGTGGCGGTGATGTACGGGGCCAGCTGGCGCCGGCCTTCCCCCGAAATCATCGTGTTGTCGGCGAGGAACATCGGGGCATTCTCGACGTCGTGCGCCTGGTAAAGGTTCAGGTGCATCTTTACCTGCACCTTGTTGAGGAGGATGTCGGCGTGGGCCTGCGTCATCGACAGCCCTTGGGCGGTCGCGTGCGTGCGAATGGCCTGTTCGAGAATGGCCGCGAGGCCGGTCTCGTGGCTGAAGGACAGGGCGGTGGTGTCGGTCCCGTCGGGATAGCTCTGGAACCCCGCGTCCGGGTCGTCCCCCGGGTCCGCCGGCGGCGGCTTCGGCAGCTCCTCCTGCAGGACGAGGAGGACCCGCTGGAGCTTGCGGACGATGTTGTTAGCGCCGGGCAGAATCTGGGCGGGCGCCGTCGGTGTGAGATAGGCGGTCAGTTCCTCGTCGATGAACACCCAGACCTCAGGGTTGGCGTCGAGTGAGGGGTGGAGTTTGAGAAGCACCTCGGCCATCCGGACCAGGACGTAGGTATCCAGGTGCATCATGTCCTCGATCAGCGCCCTGAGGAGGGGAAGCCGTTCGAGGTAGTCGAAGGCGATGAGGTGCTGCTCAATGCGACGTTTCGTCGAGCCGATGGAGACCGCCAGGGTGGCGGCGTGTTCGTCCCAGTCGCGCTCGGCGGCGTCGATGGGCCCGGCGGTGCGGTAGCACGCCTGCCAGGCGTCGTAGTCGGCCTGGCGGGCGAGACGGGTCACCTGGGCCAGCGGATCATCGGGTGCGCAGACGGTGAAATAGGGTTCGTTCATGAGCGTGGTTCCCCCGAACCGGTAGTCGATCATGCGTTCGACATGAACCTTATCGCACCGCCCCGACACGCCCCCCGGGCCGGGAAAACCGCAGGTTAAGCGGCGTCCGCCTTCCGGTTGCGGAGTGCCCGTGCCTGCCGGTCACGCAGCTCCATGGTCTGGCGGCGCAGCCCCGGCGTCAGGTCCTGACGGGCGAGGAACTCATCGGCGCGGGCGATGCCCTCGTCCGTGACATCCCACGACGGGTAGATCCCCGTGAGGATGGAGGAGGACATCTCCGTCGACAGGCGCTCCCACACGTCCACCGCGACCTCGAAGTAGGTGGAGTTGAAGGGGGCGAGCAGCTCGGCGGCGTCGCCGAAAGTCAGGCCGGCCAGCTGGTGGCGGGCCTCGACGTTGGACATGTCGCCGGCCACGAGGGCGTCGACAAGCGCAGCCTTGACCTCAGGGGAGGGCCGCGCGGCCAGCGCCTTCTTGGCCGAGAGGGCGCCGGAGGAGGAGGGGTCGAGCTCGAGCTGCTTGTCGACGGCGGCGGTGTCCATGTCGCCCCTGGCGACCAGCGCGGTCAGGGCTCGCCAGCGGGTGTCGGCGTCCTCGCTGGATTCGAGGAGCGAGGAGAAGTACTCCGCGGCCTCCTCGGTGAGGCGGATCTGGGCGAGGGCCTTCTGGTAGACGAGCGCGCGCTCGGGGGCGGCGTTCTCGGCGCCGTCGAGAAGCATCGTGGCCAGCGTGGTGTCGGCTTTCGCCCAGGCGGGATCGGCGAAGGAGTCGAGGGCCTGGACGGCCTGCCCGAGGATGCGTTCGAGGACGGCCATTTCGGTTTCGGCGCGGGCGCCGCGGATGACCAGCGCGATGAATTCGCGGGCGGGCATGAAGCTGTCGCGGGTCATCTCCCAGGCCGCGGACCAGCAGAGGGTCCGCGCCATCGGGTCGGTGATCTTGTCGATGTTGGCGACGATGAAGTCGAGGGAGGCGTCGTCCAGATCGAGCAGGGCGTAGGTGAGGTCATCGTCGTTGACCAGGACGAAGTCGCCGGCCTCGACGCCCACCAGTGAGGGGACGGCGGTGGTGTCGCCGTCGACGTCGATCTCGACCCGGTGGGTGCGGCGCACGACGTCGTCAATCAGCTTGTAGACGCCCACGGCGATGCGGTGCGTGCGCAGCGTCTCGCCCGACTGGCGGACGGCGAACTCGCTGTACGCGCCGTCGGTGATCTCGAAGGCGGGGGAGAGGACGTTGACGCCGGTGGTCTTGAGCCACTGGTCCGCCCAGAAGCTGAGGTCCCGGCCGCTGGCCTGCTCCAGGGAGGCGAGCAGATCCTCGAAAGTGGCGTTGGACCAGGCGTGGGCGGCGAAGTGGCGGCGCACACCGGCGAAGAAGTTCTCGCGGCCGACGTAGGCCTGCAGCTGCTTGAGCACCGAGGCGCCTTTGGCGTAGGTGATGCCGTCGAAATTCTGCTCGACGGTCTCGATGTCGGAGGCATCGGTCGAGATCGGGTGGGTGGTCGGCAGCTGATCCTGCGCGTAGGCCCACGCCTTCTCGACGTTGGCGAAGGTCACCCACGCGGTGTCGTACTGTGTCTGCTCGGCCTGGGAGATGGCGGCGGACCAGGTGGCGAAGGACTCGTTGAGCCAGAGATCACCCCACCATTCCATGGTGACCAGGTCGCCGAACCACATGTGCGCCATCTCGTGGAGGATGGTCTCGGCGCGGCGCTCGTACTGGTAGTGGGTGGCGTCGGAGGTGAAGACGTACTCGTCGCGGATGGTCACGCAGCCCGCGTTCTCCATGGCGCCGGCGTTGAATTCCGGGACGAAGACCTGGTCGTACTTGGTGAAGGGGTAGGGCACGCCGAAGTTGCGGTGAAAGAAGTCGAAGCCCTGCTTGGTCTCGGTGAACAGGCGCTCGGCGTCCAGGGAGTCGGCGACGGAGGCGCGGGTGTAGATCGAGAGCGGAATCTCGATCTCCTTGCCCTCGATCTGGCTGAAGTCGGACGGGGTCTCCGGGTGGAGGGTGAGGCGGCCGCGCCAGGTGTCGTTGACCTGGGTGTAGGGGCCGACGCAGAAGGCGATCAGGTAGGTCGACAGCGGGTAATCGATGCTCGAGTGGTGCTCGACGGTGTCGTCCTCGGCGGCGAAGTAGTTGACCGGCTCGTTGGTGATGAGCACGTCCCCGGTGCGGGTGGTCACCTTGAAGTCGTAGGTGGCCTTGATGTCGGGCTGGTCGAAGCAGGCGAAGACGCGCTTGGCGTCGGCGGTCTCGAACTGGGTGTAAAGGTATGCCCGGCCGTCGGAAGCGTCGACCGCGCGGTGCAGGCCCTCACCGGTGCGGGAGTAGGGCGCCGTCGCCACGACCTGGAGAATGTGCTCGCCCGGGTCTAGGTCGGTGAGCGGGATGCCGTGCTCGGCCTCGTAGCCGCTGACGTCGAGCGGGGCGCCGTCGAGAAGCGCGGAATCGAGACGGTCGGTGCGCAGGTCGATGAAGGTGGAGCCCGCGCCGCGGGTGGTGAAGGAGACGACGGTGGTCGTCGAGAAGCGCTCCTCGCCGGTGACGTCGAGGGTGACGTTGTAGTGGACGGCGTCGATGAGCTCGGCACGTGCCTCGGCCTCGGCCTGAGTGAGATTGATCGATGTCATGCCCGCCAGGGTAGACCGGGCTGGCGGGGCGCGGATTTTCGGCTATGCTGGGCCACACGCATCAATTAGATGAAATTTAAAATGAAAGGCTCTGATTCATGGCTACCCGCGTGAAATTCTGGTTCGACGTCTCCTGCCCGTTCGCATGGAAGACCTCCCGCTGGATCAAGGAGGTCGAGAAGCACCGCGAGATCGACCTCGAGTTCATCCCGATGTCGCTGTCCGTCCTCAACGAGAACGCCGACATCCCGGCCGACTACGCCGAAAAGATGAAGGCCAACTGGGGCCCGGCACGCGTCTTCGCGAAGGTCAAGAACGAGCAGCCGGAGAAGGTCGACGAGCTCTACACCGCGATGGGTGAGATCCTCCATACCCAGGACCAGGCGGGCAAGTCCGACTTCGGCGCCTACGACGAGATCATCAAGGACGCCCTGGCGAAGGTCGGGCTGGACGCCTCCTACGCGGAGGTCGCCAACACCGAGGAAATGGACGCCGACCTGCGCGCCTACCACCAGGCCGGCCAGGACGCCGTCGGCTCGGACGCCGGCACCCCGGTCGTCCAGGTCGAGGACAACGCCTTCTTCGGCCCGGTCATCACCCGCTACCCGGAGGGGGAGGAGTCCGGAGAGCTTTTCGACGCCTACGCCACGCTCGCCGCCTACCCCTACTTCTTCGAGGCCAAGCGCCACCGCTTCGAGAACCCGCAGAACTAACCCGTTCCACAGGCCCCTGGCCATGCGCTACGCATTGGCTGGGGGCTCCGTGCTTTTCCGGGACCGGGGCCAGTGACGTCCCTACAGTGGGGCACATGAGTTTCACCGTCACCGCCATCGTCATCGCCGTGGTCGCGGGCCTCGGCGCCCATACCGCCTGGAGTTCGAACAAGACCCTGTCCCTGGGGCTGGCCGCCCTCACCGCCCTCGCCGGAGCGCTCGGCGTCCTCGGGGCGTTCCTCTGGGCGCTGGGTGTGCTGTTCAAGCTCCTGCCCCTGGCGCTGCTGGCCCTCGGCGTCTGGCTGATCTACCGCAACGTCACCCGGGAGGACGCGGAACGCACCCCGACCCGAAGCTTCAGGGAGGTCAAGTAGCGGGGCAACGGGTCAGGCTAGACTCACAGTCATGCGCATTTACCTCGGAGCAGACCACGCCGGTTTTGAGATGAAGAACGTCATCAAGGAGCACCTCGAGTCCCTCGGCCACGAAGCCATCGACTGCGGCGCCCACGTCTACGACGCCGCCGACGACTACCCGGCCTTCTGCATTGAAGCAGCCTCCCGCACCGTCAACGATCCGGGTTCCCTCGGCCTCGTGTTCGGCGGTTCCGGCAACGGAGAGCAGATCGCCGCGAACAAGGTCCCGGGCGCCCGCTGCGCCCTGGCCTGGTCCCCGGAGACCGCCAGCCTGGCCCGCCAGCACAACAACGCCCAGCTGATTGGCATCGGCGGCCGCATGCACTCCGAGGAGGAGGCCAAGGCCATCGTGGACGCCTTCCTCGCCGGCGAGTGGGAAGGTACCGAGCGCCACCAGCGCCGCATCGACATCATCTCCGAATACGAGAACTCCGGCGTCGCGCCGGAGGTCCCGGCCCAGAACTAGCCCGTCTCGTCCCGCACCGGTGCCCGACGCACCGGTGCCCTGCTTTTCCCGCGGTGGCGCCGGGCCAGGGGCCGGCTAGTCGAAACCGAAGTCGAAGCCGAAGTCCATTCCGCCGCCGTCACCGCCACCGCCGAAGAGGCCGCCGTCGCCGCCGAAGAATCCGCCGCCGTCACCGCCCATGTCTTCGCCGCCCATCTCTCCCATGTCGCCGCCCATGTCTTCGCCGCCGAGGTCACCGGCCGCGCCATCCTCGAGGCCCTCGCCGTAACCGGCGGCCCAGGCGTCCTGCCCGTACCCGACGCCGCTCATGCCCGAGAACATCGCGGAGAACATCATCATCGAGCTCATGGTCCACATGCCCGACATCATGGCCGAGGCCCACCACGGGGAGGAGTACCAGCCGGCCGGGACCGGACGGCCAGCGACGTTGCCGCCCGGATAGTAATTGGGGGTCTCGTCGGTGGCCACCGGGGAGGCGGTCAGCGTCTGCCCCTCGTGCTCGATGGTGCGGCGCTCGGTGACCCGGCCCGCGTTGCGCTGACCCGCCAGTGGCGGAATTTCCGGGCCGGCCGGCATGCCCATGATCTCGCGGGCGGCGTTGACGTAATGCATGCCTTCCAGGGCGGACTCGCGTGCCAGCTGGGCCTGCTTCACGGTGGTGGCCGTGGAGATTGCGGAGGCCGCGGAATTGTAGCGTTCGGAGGCGTCGGCCATGGCCTGGGTGGAGGCGGTGTCGGTGCCGGAAATCGTCAGGACCTGGTTGCCCAGCCGCTCAATCCATCGGCGGGCGTCGGCCTGGGCGTCGGCAAGCTGAACCTGCTCGAGCTGGGCGTTCTTATTATTCGTCTGCCGGCTGGCCAGCAGGTAGGCGCCACCACCGAGGATGGCGAGGATGAGCAGCAGTTCAATCATGGGTGACAGGGTCCTTCGTCGATACCGGGCGTCGGGCGGGTGATGCCACCAACCCTACTGACTGGTTCAACGGCCGCTGCTCCCGCTGTGTTCCCGCGCTGGACGCAATCGGGCATGTGGGGAGGGTGTTTTGGGGATCCGCGGTGATCTGCACTAGGATGGCTGATTGTCGCAGAGCAATCTGAGGCGACTGGGGATGTCGTATAGTGGCTAATACCTCAGCCTTCCAAGCTGAAGACGCGGGTTCGATTCCCGTCATCCCCTCCACCAACGGAGTGCACCGCCGTCGGCATGAACTGCTGGCGGCGGTGCTGTTTTGTTGGGACCGGGCGTGAATTTCGGGTTAATCAGGACCCGATGATCCGGCTGGTGAAACAGAGGCTGTAAAGTGGCCTCTCGTATGCGGACCAGACCAACTGGCGTGTACGGGGCGTGGCGCAGTTTGGTAGCGCACCTGCTTTGGGAGCAGGGGGTCGCAGGTTCAAATCCTGTCGCCCCGACTCAAGGGGTCCTCCGGGACTCCGTCGGACTATTAGAAGACAAAACGACCAGGAGAGTATCCCGTGAAGACTTCCGTCGAGAAGCTCAGCGACACCCGCGTGAAGCTGACCGTCAACGTTCCGTTCAGCGAACTCGACAAGGAAATCGACCAGGCGTACAAGACGGTCGGGGCGCAGGTCACCCTCCCGGGTTTCCGTAAGGGCAAGGCGCCGCGCCAGCTTATCGACGCCCGCTTCGGTCGCGGCCAGATCCTGGAGCAGGTCATCAACGACATGCTCCCGACCAAGTACGAGCAGGCGTGCGAGGAGAACGACCTCAAGGTCATCTCCCAGCCGCAGATCGACATTTCCAAGATCGAGGACAACGACTTCGTCGAGTTCACCGCCGAGGTCGACATCCGCCCGGAGATCACCGTCCCGGACTTCGCCTCCTTCGACGTCACCGTCCCGGCCATCAAGGTCGACGAGGACGCGGTCAACGAGGAGCTGGACAAGCTGCGTGAGCGTTTCGGTGAGCTCAAGGACACCAAGCGCAAGCTGAAGACCGGCGACTTCGCCATCATCGACCTCGAGGCGGAGATCGACGGCAAGAAGATCGAGGAAGCCTCCACCGAGGGCCTGTCCTACCAGATCGGCGACGACTCCCTGATCAAGGGCCTCGACACCGCTCTGCGCGGCCTGAAGACCGACGAGGACGGCGAGTTCACCTCCACGATCGAGTCCGGCGAGTACGCGGGCCAGGAGGCCACCATAAAGGTCCACGTCCAGCAGACCAAGGAGCGCAAGCTCCCGGAGCTCGACGACGACTTCGCTCAGATGGCCTCCGAGTTCGACACCGTCGAGGAGCTCCGCGAGAGCACCAAGGCGCAGCTCGCCGAGCAGAAGAAGGGCCAGCAGGCCGGCGACATCCGCGACGAGGTCCTCAAGGCCGCCCTGGCCGAGGCCGACTTCGCTCTGCCGGAGTCCATCGTCGACGAGCAGGTCCACTCCCAGCTGCACCAGCTCCTGGGTCAGATGGCTCACGACGAGAAGGCCCTGGCCCAGCTGCTCGAGGCTCAGGGCACCACCCGCGAGGAGTTCGACCAGAAGTCCCGCGAGCAGGCCGAAGAGTCCGTCCGCACCCAGCTGTTCCTGGACGCCGTCGCTGACGAGGAGTCCCCGGAGGTCTCCCAGCAGGAGCTCACCGACCACATCCTCTTCACCGCGCAGTCCTACGGCATGGACCCGGGCCAGTTCGTCCAGCAGCTGCAGCAGGCCAACCAGATCGGCAACCTGTTCGCCGACGTCCGCCGCGGCAAGGCCCTGGCCACCGCCATCACCCGCGTCTCCGTCACGGACGACGAGGGCAACGAGGTCGACCCGAACGAGTACTTCGGCGAGATCGAGGATGAGAACGCTGAGCTGACCGATCAGGACGTCACCACCTCCGAGGACGAGGCCAGCGAGAAGTAAGCGGCCCTCTCCCCGCAAACGAGAACCCCGCCACGCGCAGCGCGTGGCGGGGTCCGTCGTTTCCGGTGTGTGTCGCCGGGGGCTACTCGTAGGAGGCGACCAGGCGGCCGACGATCTCGCCGCGGTGGAGCTTCTCCAGCCCCTCCGGAATCTCGTCGAAGCTGATGGTGGTGATGGTCGGGTTCATCTTTCCGGTGGCCATGAGCGCGTAGACGCCGGCGACGTCCTCCTTGGTGCCGCCGACGGAACCGAGCAGGTTGACGGCCTTGGTGATCAGGTTACGGGTGTTGATGGTGGCCTCAAGCTTGCCCATTCCGACCTGGACGACGGTGCCGCCCGGTCGGACGGCGCTGATCGCCTGATCGGTGGTGGTCCCGAAGCCGGCGTAATCGACGATGACGTCGAACTCCACGTCCTCGAAGTCGGTGATCGCCGCCTTGACGTCCGTGGCGCCGATCTCAGTGGCCAGCGGCCACACCTTCTCGTTGACTTCCGCGACATACACCTCCGCGCCCAGCAGAACAGCGGCGCGGGCACCCAGTTGGCCCAGGCCGCCGAGGCCGATGACGCCGACCTTGTCGCCCTCCTTGGCGCCGCCGCGGGTGACCATCGCGTGGTAGGAGGTCATGCCCGCGTCGGTGGCGGCGGCACCGTTGCGGAAGTCGACCTCGTCCGGCAGCGGTACCAGTGCGGCGGCGGGAACAGCCATCTTCGGGGCGAATCCGCCGTCAAACGCGTAACCCGGAGCGCCGACGCCTTCCGCTGTCGGACAGACGCCGACCCGGTCGCCGACCTTGAAATCGGTGACGCCCTCACCGACCTCGGCCACGACGCCCGCGTTCTCATGGCCGATCGTGATCGGCTGCTTGGCCAGAAGGGCCAGCCAGCCCTCGTCCTCCAGGAGGCCGACGTCGGAGTGGCACAGGCCCGCGGCCTTCATGTCGAGGACGACCTCACCGGCAGCGGCGCTCGGCTCCGGAACTTCTGTGAGAACGAGTGGTTCGTGGGTGGTGGTGAATTGCCAGGCCTTCATGGAAGGTCCACCTTTCGGTTGAGTTTTTGTAGGTACATTTTCGATCTTACGCCCGGAAATGATTTCCCGCCCAAAAAGGTAGTATCAATGTTTGTGTTGCGACGCTGTCAGCGAACAGAAGGGCGGCTGGGGCGGGGACGCTAGTAGGGTGGTGTCATTGAAAGCCAAAGACAGATTTACACAAACAGGAGTGTCCACGAACATGACTGACAAGCTCTCCATGACCTCCCCGGGCGGAGGCATGAACCTCGGTGATTCCGTTTACGAGCGTCTGCTGCGCGAGCGCATCATCTTCCTCGGCCAGCAGGTCGACGACGAGATCGCCAACAAGCTCTGCGCGCAGATCCTGCTGCTGGCCGCCGAGGATCCGAACCGCGACATCTCGCTGTACATCAACTCCCCGGGCGGATCCGTCACCGCGGGCATGGCCATCTACGACACGATGAAGTTCGTCCCGAACGACGTCGCCACCTACGGCATGGGCCTGGCCGCCTCCATGGGCCAGTTCCTCCTGTCGGGCGGCACCAGGGGCAAGCGTTACGCCCTGCCGCATTCCCGCATCATGATGCACCAGCCTTCCGCCGGCATCGGTGGCACCGCCGCCGACATTTCCATCCAGGCCGAGCAGTTCGCCGCCACCAAGCGCGAGATGGCCGAGCTCATCGCGGAGCACACCGGCCAGACCTTCGAGCAGGTGACCAAGGACTCGGACCGCGACCGCTGGTTCACCGCTCAGGAAGCCAAGGAGTACGGCATCGTCGATCACGTGATCGAGCACGCCCAGGGCTCCGTCGGTAACTAAGGGATAGAGAGGAAAATGAACACCATGAACACCCCGCAGATGCCGCAGTCGCGTTACGTCCTGCCGTCGTTTATCGAGCAGTCGTCCTACGGCACCAAGGAAACCAACCCGTACTCCAAGCTCTTCGAGGAGCGCATCATCTTCCTGGGCACCCAGGTCGACGACACCTCCGCGAACGACATCATGGCCCAGCTGCTGGTCCTCGAGTCCCAGGACCCGGACCGCGACATCACCATGTACATCAACTCGCCGGGCGGTTCCTTCACGGCGCTGATGGCGATCTACGACACCATGCAGTACGTCCGTCCCGACGTCGCCACCGTCTGCCTGGGCCAGGCCGCCTCCGCCGCCGCCGTCATCCTCGCGGCCGGCGCCCCGGGCAAGCGCGCCCTGCTGCCGAACTCCCGTGTGCTGATCCACCAGCCGTCCACCCAGGGGACCCAGGGCCAGGTCTCCGACCTGGAGATCCAGGCCGCTGAAATCGAGCGGATGCGCCACCAGATGGAGGAGACCCTGGCACGCCACACCGGAAAGACCCCGCAGCAGGTCCGCGAGGACACCGACCGCGACAAGATCCTCACCGCCGAGGCAGCCGTCGAGTACGGCATCGTCGACCAGGTCTTCGACTACCGTAAGCTCAACGGCTAAAGCGCTTGTCGACGCGACACAGCGGCGCCCCACCTTCCCATGAAGGTGGGGCGCCGTCGTCATGTCAGGGGCGTTGCCTGATGGTGAATGATCCGCCACGTTCCGCCCGTGCGCTTCCACAGCGAGGATCGTCGGGCCCTGTGCTCGTTGATCTTCGACTGCCAGAACACCTGGATGAGGTCTTCGGCCAGCGTCCGGGCCTCAAGCTTCTTGATGTGGATGACCCGTCGATCACGCTCGACGTCGTCGAGCATGGCGTCGCGGTCCCAGCGCCTGCCTGACGCCCCGAACTCCACGAAGTCCGGGTGGAGCAGCTCCGTCAACCGCTCGCGGTCACGCCGGACGGACGGGGTCTGCAGTTCCCGTTCCAGGTGCAGGACGTGTTCAAGCTCTGAATCCATGCCTCCCACGATAAACCTGATTCCGGGCGGCTTCAGAAGAGGCCGCTGCTCGGGAGAAAAATGTTGCCGTCGTGAGCGAGTACGGCGGTGGACAACCCGAGTCGCCACCGCGGCAGCGCGAAGGCCACGAGGGACCATCGCGTCGAATCTGGCGCGCCTGGCCCGGGTCCTATCCGGCCAGGGCCGGGCTCGGGCTCGGGGCGGCGTCCTGCTTGGGTTCGGAGTACTCGCGGACCCCGATCAGCGCCAGCGCGGTCAGGCCGACGATGAGGCCCGCGCCCACGTAGAGGCTGGCGGGGGACCAGCCGGCGTCGACCAGGTAGCCCACGACGATCGGGGCGGTGACGGAACCGACGCGGGAGACGCCGATCGCGGTGCCGACGCCGGTGGTGCGCAGCCAGGCCGGGTAGGCCTGCGGGGTGATGGTGTACATGCCGGTCACACCCGCGTTGAGCAGCATGCCCACCCCGACGCCGAGCGCGAACATCAGCGTCGGCAGGCCGGCGGAGTAAATGAACGCGACGAGAACGAGCGTGGCCAGCAGGCTCACGGCGATGAGGAGCTTGCGGGCGTCGATCTTCGTCGTCAGGGCGCCGTAGATCAGGGATCCGATGGTGCCGCCGAAGGAGAGCATGATGCCGCCGATGATGCCCTGCTGGGTGGAGAGGCCCGCCTCGGTCAGCAGCTTCGGGGTCCACTGGTTGGCGAAGGTGAAGGCGAAGTTGATCAGGGAGAAGGCGATCCAGAGACGGAGGGTGACCTTGAGCATGTCGCTGCGCAGCACGGCGCTGATGGAGGGCTTGGCGGCGGCGTTGATCACGGTCGGGGCCAGGTCGGTCTCCTTGCCCAGGGTGCGGGCGAGGTCGACGATCCTGTCCTGGCGACCCTTGCCCGCATGGACTTCGGCGGTCTCGGGGACGAGGAAGACGGTGACGACAAGGGCGACCGCGGTGAGCACGGCGCCGGCGATGAAGACGGTCTGCCAACCCTGCGTCGGGATGGTGCGGGCGGCGAGGATGCCGCAGACGGCGGCACCGATGCCGTAGCCGGAGGAGTAGATGGACATGGCCAGTCCCCGGAAGCGCAGGTTGGAGAACTCGCTGACCAGGACGGTCACGCAGGCGAGGATGCCGCCGACGCCGATGCCCGTGATGACTCGCCACAGCAGCAGCTCGCCGAGGCTGTCGGACAGGGAGGTCATGGTCAGGCCGATGAGGTCGATGACCAGGGCCACGATGATGAGACGACGGCGGCCGAAGCGGTCGGCGAGCGGGCCGAGCAGAATGGAGCCGATGCCGATACCCAGCAGGGCCGAGGAGAGCAGCCAGCCGAGCTGGGAGCCGGTGAGCCCGAAGTCCTCGGACACGGCGGTGGCGGTGAACGCCATGGTGACGAGGTCGTACCCGTCGAGCATGTTGATGAACGCGGCGATGGCGATGATCAGCCACTGGCGGGCGCTCATGGGGGAGTTGTCGATGGCCTCACGGAAAGTGGGCCGAAGGGAAGTCGAAGTGTGCATGGATTAATAACCTTCAGAATTCGAAGAAAGGCTGCACATCGCTTTCCGGGGCTCCGGAGCAACGCAGGAGTTGGGGGTCACCGCAGCGGTGAGGGCTCTCTGATGTTGCGGACGAAGGTGAATAGTAGCCCAAGCGGTCTACTCCAGGAAAATTTTCATTCACCCGTGATCAGCGGGACGAAGAGATAGTCGCCGTGGGCGGTCGCCCCGCCCGCGGCGTCGACCCGCAGCATCCGGCCCGCGACCGGGATCACCATGACGCCCTCGGGGGCGAGCTGTGCCACGAGATCCTGCGGCAGTTTCTCGGCCATGGCGGAGACGAGGATACGGTCGAAGGGGGCCTCCTCGGGCAGGCCGAGGGTTGTGCCCGCCTGGTGGATGCTGGCCCAGGGGAAGTCGTATTTGGCCAGGTTGGTTCGGCCGAACTCCACCAGTTCGGGGACGCGCTCGACGCCGAAGACCCGGCCGGAGGGGCCGACGATCTCCGCGAGGCGGGCGGTGGACCAGGCGGAGCCGGAGCCCACGTCGAGGACGCGGTGGCCGGGTCGGGCGTCGAGAAGCTCGAGCATGTTGTCGACGGTGGTGGGCTGCGAGTTGGTCTGGCCGTGGCCGATGGAGAGCGGGGCGTCGGCGAGTGCGTGGCGGCGGGCGGACTCCGGGAGAAAATCTCGACGGTCGATCATGACCCCAGCCTAGGCACCCTACTTCACGTACGGCAGCAGAATGTGCGACTGGTGGGTGGCGTCGCGGTAGACCGTGGTGGTGGTCTTGCGGCCGATCGGCAGGTGAAAGGCGTCCGGCGGCAACATGGCGTTGTGCTCGTCGGAGACGGGCTCGTTGTTGGAGAGCTCGACGATGAGCCGGTGGCCCGGCAGGAGCGTCGCGGCGAAGGGGTAGACGCGGATGACGTACTCGTTGATCTCGCCCGGGACGACCGGGATCTTCCGGCTGTGCGGGTGCACCGGGTTGCCGGGCGTGGACTCCGGGGAGAGCTCCGCCTGGTTGGCCTTGAGGTAGCCCGTCGTCAGCAACTGACGCTTGCCGTTCGGCGCCGCGTCCCAGAAGCGCAGAATGAAATTCGTGTCGTCCTGGTCGATGGCGATGTGGAGGTGCGCGGCGCCCGTGCCCTGGAACTCGGTCGGCTCGGTGAACGCCGGGGTGGACCAGGTCAGCGTCGCGACTTCGTTGGTGAGCATCATCGGCATCTGCGTCATTGCCTCGGGTACGGCGTATTCGGGGCCGAGGGGTTCCGGGCGGTCGGCGAGGAGGTGGCGTGGGCGCAGGTAGAGCGGCCTGTGCTCGATCTCCCCGGTGGGGAATCGGTCTCCCGTTCGGATGGAGCCCGAACCTTCGACGTGGACGGTGACGGCCGGCTCGTCCATCACGCCGTTGTCGACGCCCTTGAGCCAGTAGTCGTACCAGCGGAACATCTCGTCGTGGGCGTCGACGAAGGGGCGGGAGTTCATCGGCGGGTAGGCGAGGATGTCGAGCTTCTTCACGCCGGAGACCTTCTCGAACATCTCGATGGTCCCGTCCATGGTCCAGCCGCGGCCCTGGGCGATCTGGAAATAGGCCGGCACCTCGATCCGGTGGGCCAGCTCGTTGGGGTTGCGATCCTGGTACCACTCGCCGTCAAGGTCGTTGAGGACGATGTCGAACCAGGCCTCGTGGTGTTTCGGGTACCTGAGCACATGGAACATGTTGGGCCAGGCGGAGACGTCGGCGTCCTTGAGGCGCTCCTCGACCATCCTCTCGACCTCGGCCGGGGAGTACTCGTCGAGCACCCGGGAGGTGACGCGGTCGGTGAAGGCCCAGCCGGAGTCGCCGCCGCGGCCCTCCCGGGCGGCGCGCGGCATCAGCCACATGACGCCGCCGTGGTAGGTGGTCTCGTAGAAGTCGTAGTGGCCGCCATTGACGAAGATGGCCTTGAGGGCCGGGGGCCGCTCCGCCGCGGCGAGCACCGACATCGACCCGAAATAGGAGGTGCCGATCATGCCGACGTTGCCGTCGCACCACGGCTGCTCCGCGACCCACTGGATGAAGTCGTGGGCGTCCTCGCCGAGCGGGACGCCGCCGGCGTTGTAGTTGCCGGAGTGGGTTCCCTCCGAGTAGCCGGAACCGCGCAGATCGCCGATGACGTGCACGTAGTCCTCCGCAACGACGCGGGCGATGTCACCGGCTTCGATGCAGCCGTCCCAGGTCACGGACGGACGGTACTGGCCCGGCATGGTCAGCGAGTAGGCCTGCAGCTCCTTGCCGTAGGGGGACAGCGCGATCAGTGCGGGGCGGGGCTGGTCGCCCGGTTTGTGGTACGCGTCGGCGGCGAGGTTGACGCCGTCGCGCATGGGGACGCGGAGGTTCTTGCGGACGGTGATGGCGTTGCCACCGCTGGTGATGGTCTCGGTGGACTCGGCGGGGAACTGGGGATAAGCGTCGGACAACGTGGGCGTCCTTTCGTCTGGGGGTGACTGTGGAGCATGCCACAGGTGATGGACGTGAGTTTATTATGACAAAGTTGGCCCGGCAAGGGGGTGGTGCCCCCGCCGGAAAAAGAGCTCCCGTTCGAACCACAGGACGGCGGCGGTTACCGCGAGCAGCACCCCGGTGGCGATGATCTCGGTGTCCGGATGCGTCGCCAGCACCTGGGTGCTCAGGTTTGCGCCCAGGTGGAAAAGAACGGCGAGCATGATGTTCCGGTGGCCCCGGCAGTAAATCCAGTTCATCAGGAGGACGAAGGGCAGCAGGCTGAGGGGAAAGTTGAGGGCGTGGATCGCCCCCTGGTCGACGGTCTGCGCCTGCGCGGAGCCGTCGAAGAATGCCAGCGGCACATGCCAGAACGCCCAGATCCCGGCGAAGATCAGTGAGGTGGTGAACAGGGTGAGGCGACTGCGCAGCGCGTCGGTGCCGTAGGAGTGCCACGCGAGCTCCTCGATCACCGCGCCGGCGACGAGGACGAACCAGCCGGAGAAGACGCCCACGGAAAACGTCGTCCCGCCACGCGGCAGGAACTGCTCGACGGGGTAGCCGAATGCGAGGGAGATGGCCGTCGCCGCCAGCACCGCGCCGGGCATCAGCAGCACCGCCAGCACCGGCCAGCGACGCTGACTCTCCCGGAAATTCCCGAGGCGCCGCCACATGTCGGCGCGGACGTCCGGGGCGTCGCGGGTGACCCAGGCGACGACGGCGAGCGGAGCCGTCAGCCCCGCCAGGGCCAGCAGTGACGCGGCGAGGGGCTGGTCGCGGTGACTGAGCCAGCCGCCGAGGAGCCAGAGGGCCCAGGGGAGGGCGGTCGCGAGCGCGAAGAATGTGAACGGGCGGTTGTAGCTTGTGCAGCTTGTCGTCATGGCGCCGACGCTAGGGCCGGGGTCCGGGCCACCGTCTCTGAGCTGGGGGAAGTCAGGGCGAACCCCGGCAAAGATCGGGGGTGTCCCGCACCGGGGGCGGGGAGGGGGTCTGGCCGAGTCAAGGATTTGCGCATATTGTTATGCCAAATGGGCGGCGCCCGGCTGCCGCGGAACCACCGACCCGAGGAGCAGCATCATGACCACGATCAACCCGCTCATCGCCCCCTGGGGGCGCTTCCATCTCTACACGTTCTTCATCGACGCCCCCAGTCCCGCCGTCGTCGACACGGGTGTCGCGAGCACCCCGGCGGAGGGCATCAGGCCGGAGCTGGCGAAGCTGGGGGAGAGGGTCGAGGACATCGAGTACATCCTGCTCACCCACGGCCACATCGACCATCTCGGTGGCGCCCACGCCCTCTGGGAGATGACCGGAAGAAGGGCGAAGGTCGTCATTCACGCCGACGACCTCAAGTACCTGCAGGCCCGCCGCGCGCATGTGGACAACTACCTTGGGCTGCGGGACAACTACATCGACAACCCGAACGCGGAAGCGGAGCAGACCGCGATGGCCGCCACCGCCATCAGCGGCGAGATGGACGCGCACCTGGTCGTCCATGGCGGGGAGCTCATCGACCTCGGTGGCGGGGTGAGCGTGGAGGTCATCCACGTGCCGGGGCATTCCATGGGCTCCGTCGCGTACCGCGTCAACACCGGCGAGGTCTTCGTCGGTGACGCCGTCCAGGTCCACGGCGCGGCCAACGGATTTCCGGGCTACGAGGATCCCGGCGCCTACCGGTCCTCCCTGCACCGCATCAGGGGCCTGGCCCCCACCCGCATGTTCATGGGGCACCCGTACCGTACCGCCGAGGGGGAACCGTACCCGGTGGACCAGGACGCCCCGACGGCCATGCGAGCCATCGAGGAGTCCATCGCCATCGAGGACCGCATCCACGCCGTCGCGCGCACCGTGCTCGAGCAGGGGCACGCCGACGCCACCGCGCCCTATGCCCCTTTCACCGCCATTGCGGCCCAGCTGGGCTACACCGGCGACCCGACGCTGGAACCCTCGCCTTTCTTCACGACGCTCGACGGTTACCGCAGGATCTACGCTCCGGAAGAGCATCCGCTTGATACCCCTAGGGGTATATGGGAGGATGGTCGGGACATCTGACGCCACCTCCCCGGGAGCCCCATGAGCCTCACCACCGCACCACGACTCGGCCTGCGGGTCAACGCCGCCCAATTCAGCCTCCTCGTGCTGGTGAACGCCCTGGTCGGCGGAATGGTCGGCCAGCAGCAGGCCGTGCTGCCACTCCTGGCGCGCGAGGAGTTCGGGATGACCGGTTACACGCTGGTCTTCACCTACATCGGGGTGTTCGGCCTGGCGAAAGTCATCGCGAACTGGTTCGCCGGCGCCCTGTCGGACCGGTACGGGCGCAAGCCGATCCTCATCGTGGGCTGGCTCATCGCCCTGCCGGTGCCGATCATGCTCATCCTCGCCCCGAGCTGGGGATGGGTGGTGGCTGCCAATCTCCTGCTCGGCGTCAACCAGGGCCTGACCTGGTCGACCACCGTGGTCATGAAGATAGACCTGGCCGGCCCCGCGCGGCGGGGACTGGCGATGGGACTCAACGAAGCGGCCGGGTACGCAGCCGTGGCGCTCACGTCCTTCCTGGCGGGACAGCTCGCCGCGAACTACGGCCTGCGGCCCGCCCCGTTCCTGCTGGGGTTGGCCTACGCCGTCGTCGCGCTGGGACTCAGTGTCGTCTTCGTCCGGGAAACCAGGGGGCATGCCGCGCTGGAGGGCTCCGGGGTTGAACCGCCGAAGCGCAGCAGCAGGGACGTCTTCCTCGACGTCAGCCTGCGTGAGCCCGCCCTGTCGACGGCGAGCGCCGCGGGCCTGGTCAACAACCTCAACTTCGGGCTGTCCTGGGGAGTGTTCCCGCTGCTCTTCGCCAGCGCCGACCTGAGCCTGTCGCAGATCGGCGTGCTCTTCGCCGTCTACCCCGCGGTGTGGGGCCTCGGCCAGCTGTTCACCGGAGCCGCCTCGGACAGGTACGGGCGCAAGCCTTTCATCACCGTCGGCATGGCGGTACAGGCGCTGGGCCTGGGAATCGTCGCGTTCAGCGGCGGTTTCGCGGGCTGGGCGCTCGGGGCCGCGGTCCTGGGGGCGGGAACGGCGCTGGTGTACCCGACGCTGCTGGCGGTCATCGGGGACGTCTCCCATCCCGCCCAGCGGGGGCGGGCAGTCGGCGTCTACCGCGTCTGGCGGGATCTCGGGTACGTCGCCGGCGCACTCGTCGGGGGCGTGGTGGCTGACCTGGCGGGCCTTGACGCAGCGGTCTGGTCCGCCATGGTGATCAGCGCGGTGGCGGCCGTGATCGTGCACCTGCGCATGTACGAAACTCACCTGAGGAACTAGGACGCCCGAACCCGCTTTTCGACGACCGCCGGCGCGGTCTCCTTGAGGAAGAGCGCGGTCAGCGAGGCGATGAGGGCGCCGCCGGCGGAGATGAACAGGGCGGCGGGCAGGCCCTGGGCGTCGGCGACGACGCCGGCGACGACCGGGGAGAGGAAGCCGCCGATGAACTCGCCGAGACCGGTCGGAATGCCGACGGCCAGACCGGCCATCGCCGGGGGAACGGACTCGGCCGGGATGACGGACATCGCGAGCCCGCCGACGCCCATGCCTGCGGCGAAGACAAACACAGCGAGGGCCAGCACCGCTGTGTTCTGGATGAACACGATGGATAGCGGGGCCAACACCGAGAGCAGACCGAAGGCCACCGAAATTGGTTTGCGGCCGAACCTGTCCGACAACATCGGGACGATGAAGCCCCAGAGCGCGGTGCCCAGGCCGAACGCGGACATCACCAGGGACATCGTGGTCGGCGACATACCGCGCATGTTGGTCATCAGCAGCGGGCCGTAGACCTGCAGGACGATGAGATAGACCATGAAGCCGCCGAACATGATGACCGAGAGGATGACGTTGCGGTTGCCGAGCACCTGCCGGATCTCACCACGGGAGTGCGGCTCCGCCAGCTCGTCGACGTAGGCCTGGCCGTCGTCGTCCCGGGCCTGCGGCTCGCGCATGACCTTCCAGACGAAGAAGGCGATGATCAGACCCGGGACAACGGTGAAGAAGAAGGCCACGCGCCAATCGAAGGTCTGCGCCAGGGCGACGATGACGACCGGGGCGAGGATGGAGCCGAACAGACCGTTGGCCGTGTTCATGGTCAGACCCAGGTTGAAGCCGCGCCGGTGCGGGGAGGACTCGATCGCCAGCACGGATTGAGAGGTGGGGATCGCCGGCCCCTCGAACATGCCCATGAGCAGGCGCAGGACGACCAGCTGGGTGAAGGTGCCCACCAGCCCCTGCAGCATCGAGGCAACGGAGAAGGTGAGGATGAGGGTGACCAGGAACATCCTCTTGGACTTCACCTTGTCCGAGAGGCGGCCGCCGATGACCGAGGAGATCGACCAGGTCAGGGCCGCGGCGCCGGCCAGCATACCCACCTGCGCGTTGTTCAGGCCGAGGTCGGCCTGGATGAAGGGCATGAGGAAATTGATGGCCAGGCGGTCGAAGAAGACGATGCCGACGGCGAAGAAGAAGAGCAGGACGAGCTTGTTCTCGTAGGTCCAGAAACCGGTCTGCGCCGGGGAGGGGGCGGACTGGGGCTGGGTCGTGGTGGGACGTGACATGGCGATCTCCCTTGAGATACTCATGTGCAGTCGCATGCGGTCCGCATGTCTCTGCGTGACGGGGACGTTTTCGGGTGTGGGTGATGACCGCACCCCGGCAGAGACCGCGTGGGGTGCGGTCGCGGGGCGGGAGGAATTACCTGTTCAGGAACTCCGCGGTGGTGCTGAAAATCTCGTGGAACTCCGGAATCCAGGAAAAGTTGACGAGGAAGCCGTGGTTGGCGTTGTCGACGTGGAGATGCTCGACGGCGACGCCGGCCTCGGCCAGCTTCTGCGCGTAGGCGATCCCCTCGTCGCGGAGCGGGTCGTAGGCGGCGGTGACGACAAGGGCGCTGGGCAGACCCGAGAGATCCGCGCGCTTGATGGGCGAGACCAGCGGATCGGAGGGGACGGCCCCGTTGTCGAGGTAGAAGGAGTTGAAGGGAGCCAGGCCGTTGTACTCCAGCCCGTAGCCCGCGGCGTTCTCCGTCAGTGACGGCCAGCGGGACGTGTCGAAGTCGAGGTCCACCGAGGGGTAATAGAGAATCTGGTGGGTGATGCGCTCGAACTCGTCGTCCTGGGCCAGGAAGGTCACGGCGGCGACGAAATTCGCGCCGGAGGAGTCGCCGGCGAGAGCCAGCGTCTTCTCGTCCCACCTGAGGTCCAGCGCGTGCTGGACGACCCAGCGGACGACGCCGTAGCACTCGTTGATCGCCTGCGGGAAAGCGGCTTCCGGCGCCAGCGAGTAGCCCACGGAGATGACCTTTGCGCCGGTCTCCTTCGCCAGCGCACGGGCCACGTGGTCGTGGGTGTCCAGTGAACCGGAGAAGAAGGCGCCGCCGTGGAAGTAGACGATCACGCCGTACTCGGAGGCGCCCGCGTCGGCGGTGTAGATGCGGATCGGGACATCACCGACCCCGGTGACCGCGGTGAGATCCTCGACGGAATCGAGCTGCGGTTGGCGCTCCTCGACGGGCGCGACGCGGGCGGCTTCCTCCGCACGGTGGGCGGCGGGATCCGGCGGAGTGGTCGAGGCCGGTGGGATCAGGTCCAGGATCTTCTGGATGTCCGGGTGGATGGGCTGCTTGTCAGTCATGTGTCTCCTTCTGGCTACGGTGGGCGCCGGTCTTTCCGGCCCCGTCAAGACGGCGATCAGTAGTCGATGGACTCCTTCTCCGGGAACGCGGTCTTGCCCGCGGACTCGGCGTTCCAGGACTCGCGGGAGATGCGCTGGAGTTCCTGGACCGGGCCCTGGCGCTCGGCGGTGTAGGCGTTGAGCGCCTCGGCGACGGTCTCGTTGGCGGGGTCCGTGAGGGCGTCGGCAAGCGCACCGGCGTCGAGGACGGCGGAGTTGGCGCCCTGGCCCTGGTGGTGCAGCATGGCGTGGGCCGCGTCGCCGATGAGGACGACGGCGTCGGAGTTCCACTTGTCCTGCGGATCCAGGTCGGCGGCGGCGCGCTGGTTGACCTTGTCCCAGTCCAGCTTCTCGACGATGCTCAGCAGGCGCGGGTCGAAGTCCTTGAGCATCTCCAGGACCTCCTCCTTGGGGACCTGCGGGTTCCAGGTGGTGTCCGGGTGGGGGACGGTGATGTCGAAGGAAATCTGGCCGTTCGGGCCGCGGTGGCGCAGCGGCAGGAAGTAGATCATCCGGCCGGTCTCGCCCTGCAGGTAGAGACGCAGGTTGTCGTCGACGAGCATGCCCTCGCCTTCGGAGCCGTCGATGACCGCGCGGTAGGCGTGGGCGTTGGCCGGGACCGGCTGGGAATCGGACCACAGGGCGCGGACCCTGGACTTGATGCCGTCGGCCCCGACGAGGATGTCGAAGGTTTCCTCGACCCCGTTGTCGAACTTCACGGTGGCGGAGTCGCCGTTGTCGGTGATCTCGACGGCGCGGTGGCCGAGTTGGAGAACGCCCTCCGGAAGCTGGCCGGTCAGCGCGACGACGAAGTCGTGGCGGTGAATCATGCGGGTGTTGTGGCGTTGACCGTCCTCCTCCAGGTGCGGCCACTGCTCGCGGGTGATGACGTTGCCCTTCTCGTCGAGAATCTCGAAGTAGTCGGACGGGGAGGTGACGGCCTCGATGGCGGGGAAGACGCCCAGTCGCTTGAACAGCTTGACGGTGGCCGGGCGCAGGCCGATGCCCGCGCCGACCTCGCCGACCTGCTTGGCCTGCTCGTAGACCTTGACCTGGGCGCCGATCTGGGACAGCGCCAGGCCCGCGGTCGCGCCGGCGAAGCCGCCGCCGATGACGCCGATCCTGAGGTTCTTGATGTCGTCGGTCTTCATGGTGCGTGTCCTTGTCTAGACGGTGAGGGTGAGGAACTTGGCGGGGTTGGTGACGAAGATGCGCTCGACGGTCTCGTCGGAGGCGCCCTCGGCCTTCATGTCCGGGATGAGGTCTTCGAAGATGTAGTTGATCGTGTGCCCCTCCTGGCCGGGCCAGCCGAGGGCGGAGCAGTTGGCGTCGGCGGAGGCGAGGACGGCGTCGACGTCCTGGTTGACCCAGCGCATGAAGTGGCCCAGGCGGTCGTTGCGGTCTCGTGCCCAGAACGGCGGGTTCGGCAGCTGGGTCTCGTAGCCGAAGGTGTCGAAACCGAGGATGCCGCCCTGGGAGACGATCCACTCGTCCGGGGTGTTGCCGTGGTTGATGCCGTCGTCGACGTGGCCGAACAGCACCCGGTCGAGGGACAGACCCTCGTCGTGGAAGATTTCGACGGCCGGCTTCGGGTCGATGGCCAGGTGGGTGAAGATGGGCACGCCGGTGTGGACGGCGGCGCGGGCGGCGGCGCGGTAAATGCGCTTGTCCAGCTCGGTCATCCTGCCGCCGCGGGAGACCCCGACCTTGATGATGCCGGCCTTGGCGCCGGTGCCGCCGATGCCCACGGTGATCTCGTGCATGAACTGGCGGTACAGGTAGTCCACGGTGGCGTCGACGAAGAAGGGCAGGGCGGTGTTGCCGCCGACGAAGCCGGTGCAGGCCACGATGTGGACGCCGGTCTTGGCCGAGAGCGACTTGTAGTAGTCGATGTCGCGGCCGTTGCAGATGCCCGTGGCGTCGACGAAGGTGCGGCCGCCGTAGGAGGCGAACTTCTGCAGCTTGGGTACGGTCTCCTCGTAGCGGACCAGCGGATCCTTCCAGAACGTGGTGTCCAGCTCGGAGCCCGGCATACCGTAGCCGATGTGCTCGTGGATGGCGACGTAGCCCAGCATTTCCGGGGCGACCGGACCGAGGACGGTGTTGACATGGGTCATTATTTCGCTCCTAGCCAGGCTTGCGGGTTGGTGGCGGTCAGTGCGGTGACGTCGGCGTCGGAGAGGCCGGCGTCGCGAAGCTTCGGCACGAAGACCTCGAGAAGGTAGGTCAGCGGGACCCCGGTGGTCTCATGCGCGATCGCGTAGGCGGTCGAGGAGGAGGCGATGATGACGCGGTCGCGGTGGCCGGCGTCGACGAGCGCGCGGATCGTGGCCACGGTGTCATCGTCGTGGGCGCCCTTGTCGGCGCCGATGGTGTCCAGGCCGACGTAGGCGCCCGCCGCGGCGACGGCGTTGACGGCTTCGGTGTCCGCACGGCCCAGTCCCGCGACCAGCACGCGGGAGGCGTCGAGGCCTTCGGCGAGCATGGTTTCCAGCTCCGTGACCGGGTCCGCGCCGAAGCGGAAGGAGACCGGGGCTCCGGTGTCCCGCGCCGCCCGGGCCGCGCCCTGGAAGAGGGACCCGTCGGTCGGGGTGAGCCCGGAGCGGGTGCCGGCGGTGGTGATGAGGCCGGCGCCGTGGCGTCGCTCGATGCGGTCGACCACCATGCCTTCGGTGACTTCCGCGCTGAAGAGCTCAGCGAACTTCTCCGCCGGCCACGGGGTCGGCGGGTTGGTCTGCGGGGTGAGGAAGTAGCCGCCGAGCAGGGCTTCCGGTCCCTGGCCGGTGGAGGCGACGATGTTGACGCCGGTGGCCTTCTGCAGGGATTCGTAGAGGTAGACGTCGCGGCCGTGGAACATGCCGGTGGAATCGACGACGGTGGAGCCGCCTGCGTCCCGGAATCGCTCGAGCTTGTGCTTGAGGGTGGCGAAGATGTCGGCGCGGTTGATGACGACGTCGTAGCCGTACTGGGCGCCGGGGTAGATGGACAGTAGCGCGTCATGGGCGGCGATGACGCCCAGTTCCTCGGCGGGCACCGGCCCGAGCACCGTGTTGACGGTGCCGGGCCGCAATGCGGCAGTTGCCGGGGGTTCCTGTGACATGGATACTCCTCCTGCTCAGCGGGCGTCCGGTGACGATCCGGAGTCCGCGAATGCTGGTGTGGGGACACCCGGCGTCCTGCCCGTGCGGGGCGGCGCGTGCCGGGTGGCGGATCGGACGGCCAGGAAGGTCGCCTCCGCCGACGCGACCCGCAGCACTAAGTGGAGGGGGTGTGACCTCTCTTACGTTCCGCGTCTAGACTCACACATTGTTATGCCAAAGTCAACGAAACTAGAGAAGGTGTAACCATTGACGGGTTAGTGATGCGGGGGTGGCGGACCGGCGTCAGTAGCTCTCGGCGAAGCGGTAGCGGAAATCGTCCGCGCGGTGCAGTGCAAGACGGTGGCCTGCGGGAACACCGCCGGTGGTGTAGAAGACGGTCTCGAGGGCGAACAGCGCGTCGCCTTCCCCGACGTCGAGATCGGCGGCCTGCCCGGCGGTGGCGGTCGTTGCCCAGGCCTCGTGTTCCGCGCTCTCCAGCCGGATGCCGTGGGACGTCTCCAGCAGCTCAAACGCCGCGCCGGCCGCCTCCAGCTCGGGGGCGGAGGGGGAGAAGCCCGGCGGGGTGACCATGTACATCGTGGCGAGCGCCAGGGGAACACCGTCGACGAAGATGAGTCGCTCAAAGTGCAGCAGTTCCTCGCCGTTGGCCAGCGACAACCGCGCCCGGATACGGGCGGGTGGCTCGACCCGGGCGACATTGCGGACCGAGGACGACGCCTTCAACCCCTGGCTCGAGAGGAAGCGCTGCAGACCGCCGGCGCGCACCCCCGCGGGCCGCTGAATCTGCGGCGACTCCACCGGGAAGGTGCCGCGGCCCTGCTTGCGGTAGACGTAGCCTTCGTCGGCGAGCTCACCGAGAGCCTGCCGGATGGGGGCCCGGGACACCCCGAAACGTTCCAGCAGCTTCGCCTCGGTCAACGGCCGGTCGGGGGAGGCGACGCCGGAGAGGATCTCCTGGCGCAGGATCTCCTTGATCTGCCGGTACAAGGGCGTGCCGGAGGAGGGGCTCAGCTCCTGCGCAGAAGTCATGTCGCCGGCCGCGCCTTTCCGTTTCCTGTCTGCCATCCAACGAGCATAAGCCGAGAAGCCCTCCCCGCGTCAGATCCTGGCGAGCGCCGTGGCCAGTTCCGCGCGCTTGCGGATGCCGAGCTTCCGGTACACGCGGGTGAGGTGGTACTCGATGGTCTTGGCGGAGAGGAAGAGCCGCTGCGCGGCCTCCTGGTTGGTCGCGCCCCCGGCCACCAGCAGCGCGATCTCGTGCTCCTGGGCGGTGAGCACGCCTTCGGGCTGCGGGGTGTGCACGCCCACGCCGCCGGCGCGGCGCTCGCGCCGGGCGTGCTCCACGAAGGCGCTGGCGTTCATCGAGGCGAAACGCTCCTCGGCCTGGGCCAGCAGGGCGTCGGCGTGCGCGCGTCGGCCCGCCCTCCGGATGATGCGGCCGTAGTCGTAGAGCAGTGACGCGTGGAGCAGGGGCAGGGAGGTGTTGGAAATGTGGGCGAGAGCGGCGTCGAAAAGCCTGATGCCGCCGTCCAGGTCCCCGCGCTGGATGAGCAGGCGTCCCCGCGAGGCCATGAGGCGGGCCTGCAGGCTGGCGATGCCGGAGTTCGCGACGCGGGCCTCGGCGGCCTCCAGGAGCGGTTCCGCCTCGTCGGCGCGGTCGCTCTGAATGAGGTGGTTGATCCACAGATCCATCCACGGCCAGAACCCCGGCTGGCTGAAGTCGTGGTGGGCGGCCAGCGCGGTCAGATCCGCGCCGGCGCGGTTGGTGGCCTCCGGATCATTGACGTAGACCGCCGCCTCCAGGCGGGCGATGGCGCTGGGGATGCGCTGCACCATGAAGGACTCGGAGGAGACCGTCAGCCGGTTCTGGTACTCCAGCGCCCGCGCGGTCTCCCCGGTGAGGTGACAGACGTGGATGCACGTGCGCAGCAGCAGCGGTTCGAGCAGGTCGAGGTGGAAGTTCTCCACGCGGGAGAGGCCGCGCTCGGCCACCGTGAGCGCCTGGGAGAGCTCGCCCATGAGCAGATGGGTCTGCGCCAGCCAGGCGTCGATCCAGGTGTTGATGCGCTCCGAGCCCTCGCTCGACGTCGGCCGACCGAGCAGGTTGCGGGCGCCGGCCAGGTCGTCGGTGATCATCGCCAGCCACCCGTTGACCATGTCATGACGGCGCACCAGCGGCAGCGGAATGTCGGTCGGGTGGCTGGAGGTGGCCGGGGAGGCCGCGGTGGCGGCGTGGCCCAGCTGCGCCATGGAGTAGGTCTCGACCAGGTGCGGGGCCCCGTCGACCGGCTCCCGGGTGGCCTCCCGGAACCAGTGGATGATGCGCTCCGGCTTCCACTCCGCGACCGCCAGCAGCATCAGCCGGGACGCGATGCGGGAGCGCAGCATGGCGTCGTCGGCGTCGCCGAGGCGGCGCCAGGCCCGATCCAGGTGCTCGGTCGCCTCATTACGACGGCCCTCCTGCAGCGCCAGATAACCGAGCATGACGTCGACGGCCGGGGTGCCGGAATCACCGCTGAAGGCCTCGGCGTACTGGCGGGCCAGCGGGTTGTTGGAGGCCGCGATCAGCGCCTCGATGCTGGCGAGCTGGCGCTGGTTGCGCACCGCCGGATCCGGCGAGATCCGGGCCGCGTGGAAGTAGTTCTCGGCCGCGTCCCCCCAGCGGCCCTCCTTGCCGCTGGCGTCGCCGTGGGTGGCCAGGGCGGCGGCGACGTGCTCGTCCGGGCCGGGCAGCCCGCGGGCGTCGTAAAGCAGGGCCCGGGTCTCGTCGCCCTGGCCCCGGTAGAACTCGGCGGCCGCGCGGTGCAGCCGGTTGTGCCGGACCGGGCTCATCCGGGCGAGGACCACGGCGCGGTCGGTGCGGTTCGGAAAGACGATGGACTCGTCGTTGTTGGTGGTGCGCCGGCGCAGGAAGCCGGCCTCGAAGGCCTTCTCCAGCGGGTCGGAGTCGCCGTCGAGCAGATGCAGGACCAGCGCGGGCGGGTTGTGGTAGAAGGGCGGGGCGACGGCCGCGGCCTGCAGCGCCGGGATGAGCTCAGGATCGGTGACCCGGCGGTCGAAGGAGGTCAGCCACACCTTCGGCACCGGCACCGTCGGGTGCTCCTCGAACCAGTGCTCGCGCGGCACGGTGTCGAGCACCTCCCGGACCCGGCCGGGCCGCCCGCCGCTGATGAGCTGAATCGAGCGGGCGGTGTGGGGGCCGAGCGGAATGCCGGCGTGGGACAGTCCGAAGGCGCGGATGTCGTCGACCGTGAACGGCGCCAGGCCCAGCGACGCGTGCGAGAGCGCCCGCAGCTGGGACATGCTCGGTTCGCCCACGCCGTCCTCCCCGTCGGCCGCCATGAGCACGACGGCCAGGCGCCCGGCGGTCATCGAGGTGACCATCTCCACGAGCTTGCGCAGCGACGCGCCGTCGCACCAGTGGGCGTCGTCGACGATCATCACCACCGAGGTGTTGGGGCGGTCGGTCATGCTCCGCAGATCGGAACCGCCGATCTGGCGGCGCAGGTGGGTGATGACGCGGTTGTCGGAGTGGACGTGCCAGGACAGCGCCGTCGACTGGGCGACGGTCCAGCCGTTGAGATGGCGGGTGATCTCATCGGCCAGCTCGGTCTTCCCGGACCCGTTGGAACCCGTGACGACGAAAAGCCCCCCGCGCCCCGCCTTCAGTTCCTCGATGGCGCCGATGAGACGGTGCGCCGTGGAGGTGAGTGAACGCGAGGCGAACGGGGGGGTCCGGAAAGTGGGCATGAACGCAGAATACCTGGTCAGTCCCCGGGGTTAACCCTGGTCTCCGCCCGCGACTGGCAGCACCGATCCGGTGATGTAGCCGGCCTCGCGGGAGGCGAGGAACACGATCGGGGCGGCCTGCTCCTCAAGAGTCCCGTAGCGCTTGAATTCGGAGGACTCGATCGTCTGATCGACGATCTCCTGGTACCACTTCTTTTCCTGCTCGCCCTCCGGTCCCGGGCCACGCTTGATCTGGCGCTCAGGCGCCAGGGTGCCGCCCGGTGCCGTGGCCACCACGCGCACGTTCTTCGGGGCGGCCTCCTTGGCCAGGGCCGCGGTCAGGGCGTTGACCCCGCCCTTGGACGCGGCGTAGGGGATGCGGTTGACGCCGCGGGTGGCGACGGAGGAGACGTTGACGATGGTGCCGCCGCCCTGGTCAACCAGGGAGGGAAGCTGCGCGCGCACCGACCACAGGGTGGTGAACAGCGAGCGGCGCACCTCGGCCTCGATCTCGGCCGGAGCGTAGTGCTCGAAGGGCTTGGCCCAGATGGTCCCGCCGACCACGTTGATGGCGACGTCGAAACCGTCGAGCGCCTCGTGGCACGCGGCGACCATGGACTCGGCGCCCTCCCAGGTCTCGAGGTCGGCGGTCGCCGAGCCCACCCCGCCACAGGTGACCTCGCAGAACTTGTCCGCGACGGCGTGGACGTGCTCGGAACGGTCCACGAGGAAGATGGAGCCGCTCTCGTGCGCGATGCGGTGGGCCACGGCCAGGCCGATGCCCTGGGCCGCGCCGGTGATCAGGACGCGCACGCCCTTGAAGCGCCCCGGGGTGACCAGCGACGGGGGAGTCGCCAGGTCCTCGATGCCCTGCCCGGTGGGCATGCTGCCGAAGATGTTCTTGTCTGCTGCTTCCACCATCGTCGCTACTCCCCGGACTGCGCGCGGATGGCGGTGCTCATCGTGGAAACGGCGATCTCGGTGTGGTGGCCGACGACCTCGCGGACGGCGGCCATGTCGCGGGAGCGCAGGGCTTCGATGAACTTCAGGTGGTCGGAGGGGATCTCCGGCTCAATCTGGGAACCGTCCTGCAGGTCGCGGACCATGACTTCCTCGGTACGCAGGGAACGGTAGGCCTGGAGCATCGCCTCGTTGCCGCTGCGGCGGAAGAGGAACTCATGGAAGGCGGTGTTCGCGGTGATGAAACCGTCGGCGTCGGCGATGACGGACCCGTCGATGTGCCGGTTGGCCTCCTCGGCCAGACGGGTCATCTCCTCGAAATCCTCCTCATCGAGAAGGTCGATGACCAGCGAGGCCACGCCGACCTCGAGGGCGTTGAGCGCCTGGAACTGGGCTTCGGAGTCGGCGACGCGGCTGTGGACCTGGCCGGACTCGACCTGGGAGGACTCGACGGTGAGGGTGCGCGAGGTCTCGTCGGACTCGCGGGTGACGGTGACCTTCTCGGTGCCGCCGTCGCCGGTGCCCTGCGGGGTGAACTTCTCGTAGTAGAAGTTCGTCGGCGGGTTGTCCAGCGCGCCCAGGTAGGTGCGCACCGCCTCGACCATCGGCGGCGGGCCGCAGAGGTAGACGTCGGCGTCGCCGTTGTGCAGGTGCTCGTCCGGATCGAGGTGATCGGTGACGTAGCCCTTGCGCTCGTGCTCCTCCGCCGGGTCGGAGACGACGGTGAACCAGTCGAAGTCCTTGAGCTTGTCCTTGTAGGAGTTCAGACGCTCGACCTCGACGATGTCGTGGTTCTTGGTGGCGCCGAAGACCAGCCGGACCGGCTTGTCGTAGTCCTCCAGTTCCGCCAGGCGCTCCAGGATGGCCAGGATCGGGGCCAGGCCGGTGCCGCCGGCGAGCAGCAGGAGGGGGGAGTTCGGCTCACGCAGGAAGAACGAGCCCATCGGGCCGGTCAGGTTGAGCTCGTCGCCGACCTTGGCCTGCTCGGTGAGGTAGGTGGTCATGAGGCCGCCCGGGGTGTACTTGACCAGGAAGGTGACGATGTCGTCCGAGGGGCCGGAGGAGAAGGAGTAGGAGCGGTGGAAGTCCGCGTTCGGCGGGGCGATGTTCATGTACTGGCCCGGCAGGTAGGTCAGGGACTCGCGGTCCTTGATCTCCACCGCGAAGCGGATCGTGGACGGGCTGAGCTGCTCGAGCTCGGTGATGGTGCCGATCAGGGTCGCCGCGCCGGTCTTGGCCGCGGCCGAGGTGATCGGCACGTTGACCAGCATCTCGGAGAGCGGGTAGGTCTGACAGCAGAGGATGTATCCCTCGTCGGCCTCGGCGTCGGTCAGGGCCTCATCAATGTAGTCGCCCTCCTCGTATTCGCCCGACTCGCAGAAGGCCTTGCAAGTTCCGCAGGCGCCGTCACGGCAGTCGAAGGGGATGTTGATGCGTGCCTTGTACGCGGCATCGACGATGGTCTGGTCTTCCTCGACCTCGATGAAGCGGGTGATGCCGTCCTCGAAGGAGAGGGCGACGCGCTGGGTCTCGGCTGCTGTTGTCATTAAGGGGTCCTTCCCGGTTCTCGTGAGCGCTGGTCTGCCTGGTGCGGCTAGACCATGTAGATATCGACGACGTGGTGGATGTAGTCGTTCTTCAGCACGATCTTCTTCTTGGCGATCAGCGGCTCATCGCCGGAGAGGTCCAGGGTCAGCCAGGTGGTGCCGAAGTAGTGGTCGGTCGTGTTGTACCGGAAGTAGTAGGAAATCCAGTTGTAGCGGACCTCGACCTGGTTCGTCTCCTCGTCGCGGGAGATGATCTCGATGTTGGTGGAATGGTGGTTGGTGCGTGGCTCCGGGATGGAGGTCGCGGCCGAACGCTCGGTGCGGATGCGGAAGACGCGGTCGGCCAGGCCGGCGCGGGAGGGGTAGTAGATCAACGAGATCTCGTTCTGCGGATCGACGGTGAGCTCGTCATCGACGTCCCAGGCCGGCATCCAGTACTCGGCGTCCTCGCGGTAGCACTCGAGCCACTCCTCGAACTTGCGGTCGTCGAGAAGGCGGTTCTCCTTGAAGATGAAGTCGGCGACCTCGTCGCGGGTGATGGCGCCGGCACGGTTGAGTGAGGTGGTCATGGGGGTCTCTCTTCCTGTGTGAGGGTGGTGGGGTTACTTGGCGCGACGACGGCGACGACGGCCGCCCGACTCGCCCTCTCCGCCTGCCGACGCCGACGCGGTCGCTGCCTTGGCCTCGGCCTTCGCCACGGCGTGCTCCTGGGTGACGGCGGTGGACTGCGCCTCGTCACGGACATGCTTGTGGGTGCGGGCCGCAAGGTCCGCGTCCTCCTGGTCGACGGCCTTCTCCATCACGGACTCCCAGTAGCCGTGCTGAATCGGGTAGAGACCCTCGTCCTCGGTGCGGACGCCGGAGGAGAGCACCTCGTTCATGCCCAGGGCCTTCGCGCGCTCGCTGACGCCGTTGATCTGGTGGCCCAGGCCACGGGTCATGTCGTTCCACGGGAAGGCGGAGGCCTGGTAGGTCTTCTGGCAGGAGCGGAACTCCTCCAGGTCATCCGGGGTCGCCATGCCGGTGGCGTTGAAGAAGTCCTCGTACTGGCGGATACGTGCCGCGCGGTTCTCCGCGGACTCACCCTTCGGCGCGATGCAGTAGATCGTCACCTCGGTCTTGTCGACGCTGACCGGCTCCAGACGACGGATCTGGGTGGAGAACTGGTCCATGATGTACACGTTCGGGTACAGACAGAGGTTGCGGGAGACGCCCACCATGAAGTTGGCGCGCTCCTCGCCGTGCAGCTCCTTGAGCTCGTCGAGGCGGTCGTAGACCGGACGGTCCTCCGGGTTGCCCCACTCCTGCCACAGCAGCAGGTGGCCGTTCGGGTAGGAGAAGTAGCCGCCCTCCTGCTCGCCCCAGGAGCCGGCGTCCATGGCCTTGGTCTCGTTGGCGGACTCACCGGTGCCGCGGCGTGAGGTGGTGGCGGCGTAGTTCCAGTGGACGGAGGAGACGTGGTAGCCGTCGGCGCCGTTCTCGGCCTGCAGCTTCCAGTTGCCGTCGTAGGTGTAGGTGGACGCGCCGCGCAGGACCTCGAGGCCCTCCGGGGACTGGTCGATGAGCATGTCGATGACGACGCGGGTGTCACCCAGGAAGTCCTCGAGCGGCTCGACGTCGGCGTTGAGGGAACCGAAGAGGAAACCGCGGTAGGACTCGAACTTCGGGACGCGACGCAGGTTGTGGGAGCCGTTGGTGTTGAAGTTCTCCGGGTACGCGCCGTTGGCCTCGTCCTTGGCCTTGAGCAGGGAGCCGTCGTTGGAGAAGGTCCAACCGTGGAACGGGCAGGTCAGGGTGGTGCGGTTGTCCGTCTTCTTGCGGCACAGCATGGCGCCACGGTGGGAGCAGGAGTTGATCAGGCAGTTGAGGTTGCCGTCCTTGGAGCGGGTGATCATGACCGGCTGGCGACCGATGTTGGTGGTGAAGTAGTCGCCGACGTTGGGGATCTGGGACTCGTGGGCGAGGAAGATCCAGTTGCCCTCGAAGATGTACTTCATCTCCAGGTCGAAGAGCTCCTGGTCGGTGAAAACTTCGCGGTTGACGCGGACGATGCCCTCCTCGGGGCGGTTCTCGAGAGCGCGGGAGAGAAGTTCGCGGGTGTCAGCCGTAGGCGTGGACATAGAGTGCTCCATTCGCGGAAGGGGATACTTAGGTGATCGTGCTCACCAGAAGTGAGTGATGACCCATGCTGACACGCTCCCCGGCGTTTAGGTATCAGGGTTTACCCTAGCGCTGGCCTAGGGGTTACCGGTTCGATTTAACGGCTTTTTGCAGGTAAATAAAGGTTTGCGCAGGTGCCGAGGGTTATTTCCGTCACCTAGGGAAGGTCCGGGAGGGCCTAGGGGGAGTCGAAGGGGGTCGGAGTCCTCCTAGGGTAATCCCTAGGCTTGAATCAGGGTGTCTACGTAGTGAGGGTCGCCTAAGTGGGGTGAGGGTTGGGGGCGGTGACCGGCGCGGATGTGGGAATGGCCGGAATCCGGCCCCGAAAGGGGGTGGGCACGGTCGCAGGGTGCCGGTCTTGCATGCACCAGTGTGCTGCGCCACACTCTATTCAATCCAAGCATCGCGCCACTCGGCAGGGCGGGCGGCGCCTGGAGTTCCCGGCGGTGACGTCGGGACACGGCACAACTTCCACACTTCACGGAGTTGATCGGCGCGAACCGATCACCGTCACCGTAGAACAATAGTTAAGGAGCAGGTCCATGACCGAGACCACCACCGAGGCTTACAACACCGGACTCGCCGCCCAGGAGGGCGAGGCGACCGCCAAGGGTTCCGGCAACGCAGCAACCGACCGCTTCAAGACCGCACAGGTCAGCGCCGACACCACCCCGGAGCGCGCCCGCGCGATCTACGATGATCTCTTCGCCGCCTTCCGCGACATCATCAACAAGCACCAGATCACCTACGAGGAGTACAACGTCCTCAAGTCCTGGCTCATCAGCGTCGGCGAGTACGGCGAGTGGCCGCTGTGGCTGGACGTCTTCGTCGAGCACGACATCGAAGAGGCCAACTACAACCGCCACGAGTACTCCGGCACCAAGGGCTCCATCGAGGGCCCGTACTACATCCCGAACTCCCCGAAGATCGCCTGGGACGCCGAGATGCCGATGCGCGACCAGGACCGCGAGGTCACCCCGCTGATCTTCCAGGGCCGCGTCACCGACCTGGAGGGCAACGCCATCGAGGGCGCCACCGTCGAGCTGTGGCACGC
The DNA here is from genome assembly GCF_030408915.1 of Corynebacterium guangdongense. Lineage (NCBI taxonomy): Bacteria > Bacillati > Actinomycetota > Actinomycetes > Mycobacteriales > Corynebacteriaceae > Corynebacterium > Corynebacterium guangdongense. Next base: position 2,237,130 of record NZ_CP047654.1, on the reverse strand, counting down.
CGACGATGACGGCCTGTACTCCCAGTTCGCCCCGGGCATCCCGGAGTGGAACCTGCGCGCGACCATCGTCCCGAACGAGAACGGCGAGTACGCGGTCAAGACCATCCAGCCGGAGCCGTACCAGATCCCGTCTGACGGCCCGACCGGTTGGTTCATCAAGTCCTACGACGGCCACCCGTGGCGTCCGGCCCACCTGCACCTCAAGGTCACCGCACCGGGCTACCGTCTGATCACCACCCAGCTCTACTTCAAGGGCGGCGAGTGGGTCGAGACCGACGTGGCGACCGCCGTCAAGCCGGAGCTCATCCTGGATCCGAAGAAGAACGAGGAGACCGGCAACAACGAGGTCGTCTACGACTTCAAGCTGGACAAGGAAGACTAGGCTCTAGTTCGTCCACGCCCACCCCGTCACCGCTGCCTGAGCGGGGGCGGGGTTCTGGTGTGTATGTCCCAATAGTTAAGGAAAAGAATTATGAGCGATTTACGCATCGCGTCCATCGACACCCGCGTGCTGGACGTTCCCCTGTTCCGTCCCCACGGTTTCGCCACCTACACCGCCACCTCGCAGCCCATTCTGCTGGTCAGTGTCACCCTCGAAGGCGGCGTGACCGGCTACGGCGAGGGTGTGGTCCCGGGCGGGCCGTGGTGGGGCGGCGAGTCCGCGGACACTATGAAGGTCATCGTCGACAAGCATCTGACGCCCGCCACCCTCGGTAGGGAGGTCACCGAGCTGTCCGGCATCGTCGCCGACTGGGAGCGCAGTGTGGCCAACATGCGCTTCGCCAAGGCGGCGCTGGAGATCGCGCTTCACGACGCCTGGGCCCGCGCCCTCGACGTCCCCCTCGCGCACCTGCTCGGCGGCCAGTTCCGCTCCGAGCTCGACTGCGTCTGGGCGCTCGGCGTGCTGCCGCTGGAGGAGGCCATCGCCGAGGTCAACGAGCGCCAGGAAATGATGGGCACCCGCGCCTTCAAGCTCAAGATGGGGTCCGGCGACCCGAAGGTCGACACCGGCCGCATCGCCGACCTCATCGCGAACACCGACGTGGACCTGTCCTACCGGATCGACATCAACGCCCGCTGGGACCGCCTCACCTCCCTGACCTGGCTGCCGAAGCTCGCCGACGCCGGCATCCAGCTCTTTGAGCAGCCCACCCCGGCCGACGATCTCGACACCCTGCGCGAAATCACCAGCCGCATCGGCGTCCCGGTCATGGCCGACGAGTCGGTCTGCTCTCCGGCCGATGCGCTGGCCGTCGCCAAGAAGCAGGCCGCCGACGTCATCGCCATCAAGACCACGAAGCTCGGCGGTCTCATCGAGTCGAAGAAGACCGCCGCCATCGCCGAGGCCGCCGGCCTGGCCTGCCACGGCGCCACCTCTCTGGAAGGCCCGTTCGGCACCGCCGCGTCGCTGCACTTCGCGGCGTCGACCCCGGCGGTCACCTACGGCACCGAGCTCTTCGGCCCGCTGCTGCTCAAGGAAACCTACGTTACCGAGGACATCGTCTACCGGGACGGCAAGGTCATTGTTCCGGAAGGCCCGGGCACCGGCCTGGAGCCGGACTGGGACAAGGTCAACTTCTTCACCCGCGACTAATTACCAAGGAGTCACACATGCTGTTTCTTGCCCGCATGGACGTCAATTTCCCCGTCGACATGGATCCGGAGGTCATGGCCGACTTCCAGAAGCGTGAAAAGGCCTATTCCGCTGACCTGCAGGAGCGGGGCATCATGAAGGCCATCTGGCGCGTGGTCGGCGAATACGCCAACTACTCCGTCTACGACGTCAGCGACCACGACGAGCTGCACGCGATCTTCGCCGGCTTCCCCATGTTCGCCTACATGGACGTCAAGGTCACCCCGCTGGCCAAGCATCCGAACGCGCTGGACTACTACCTGAAGGGCTAGTCGACTCGTTCCCGCCGTCCCCGCCGTTCCCGGGCCCTGTCCCGGAGACGGCGGGGACGGCTCTTTCGGGGTGGCGGCGTAGAATCGGTGACACAGGTCACTGACGGAGGGGAGGATGCGATGCGTTCCCGACGCGCGGCCGCCGTGCTGGCGAGTGGGGCGGCGGTGCTGCTCGGCGCCTGCGGCGGAGGCGCGCAGACCCCGACGACCCCCACGCTCACCGAAGCCGAGTCCTCGACGCTGACCGTCACCGTTAGCGTCACCGGGCCGGCCAGCCCCGGCACGGCCCCGGCGACGGACCCCTGCCAGCCCGCGGCATTTGTCGCCGACTTCACTGAGCCCGTGGTGTTGTTCTGCGCCGGGGGCTGGGCGCGGGCGGGCCAGGCCCAGACAGATCACGTGCTCCTGTACCGCCTCGAGGGGGAACGGTGGCGCCAGCATCCGCACGACGGCCGCTCCAGCGCCACCGGGTACGTCTGTTATGACGAGTCGATCCTGCGGGCGGAAGGGGCGCCCCGGGAACTGATCGACCAGGTGCTGCTCTGCCGGCCGGAAAACGGCTGACGGGCCGCCCCGTGGGGACGGCCCTGACGCGGGAGCGGAGTTAACTGCGCTCGGCGACCGGCGCAGGGCGGGCCATGGCCGGCTCCTGCGCGGCGGGGACAGTCTCAATGATGCGTGTCTCAGCCGGGGAACGCGGGATGAGCGCGGTGGCGATGGCGCCGACCACCGCGGCGCCGGCGAAGAGGAACAGGGCGTCGGCGCCGGCCAGGCCCATGCCGATGATGAGGCCGCCGAGGGCGGGGCCCGCGATGCCACCGATGCGACCGAAGCCGGCGCACCAGGCGACGCCGGCGGCGCGGGCGGAGGTGCCGTAGAAGTTGGAGGACAGGCCGTAGGTCAGGACCTGGGTGCCGATGATGCCGATGCCGGTGACGCCGGTGAGCAGGTAGACCATCGCCATGTTGGTGGTGAAGGGCAGCAGCGTCAGGGAGATGGCGGCCATGACGAAGGTGGTGGTGATGACCTTCTTGGCGCCGATTCGGTCGGCGAACCAGGAGGCGATCAGGCCGCCGACGACCGCGGAGCCGTTGAGCGCCAGGAGGGAGTAGAGGGCGGAGTCCGGGGTTGCGCCGGCGGCCTCGCGGATGGTCGGCAGCCAGGTGTTCAGTCCGTAGGTGGCCAGCAGACCGATGAAGCTCATGATGCCGATGAGCAGGGTGCCGCGCAGGTACTTGTTGGAGAAGATGGCGGCGAAGCCGGTCTTTTCCTGGGCGGTCGGCTCGACGCCGCGGGCGCTGTCCTCAATGACCTTCGGCTCGGCCAGGAACTGGGACTCCGGCAGGCCGAAGCGGGCGCACTCGGCGGCGGCCTCGGCCGTGCGGCCACGGCTCATCAGCCAGCGCGGGGACTCCGGCAGGGCGAAGAAGGCCAGCGGCAGCAGGAAGAGGAGGGGGGAACCGCCGATGAGGAAGAGGCCGCGCCAGCCGATGGCGTCGTGAAGCAGCAGGGCGAGGACGGTGGCCATGACGCCGCCGGCCGGGACGCCGGAGTAGACGATGGCGTTGAAGAGGTTGCGGCGTCCCGCCGGAGCAAACTCGGCGATGATGGCGCCGCCGGTGGCGACGATCATGCCCACGCCCAGTCCGGTGGCGAAGCGCAGCGCGCCGAAGGCGAGGATGGAGGTCGCCATGGCGGTGGCCGCCATGCCGAGGGAGAACCAGATGATTGCGGTGATCATCACCTTGCGTCGACCGAGGCGGTCGCCGACGGCGCCGGCGGAGAGGGCCCCGATCATGACGCCGATCATGGCCCAGGAACCCAGGGTGCCGGCGACGGCCGGGGAGAGCTGGCCGATGTGGTGGGGGTTGTCGAGGAGGTCGGAGAGCACGGCGCCATAGACGACGAGGTCGTAACCGTCGAAGAGAATGGAGATGCCGACGATCGCGAGGATCATGTAGACGGTGCGGCGGTGCCGGGGCGACTGCCACGTGGTGTCGGCGGAGGTGCTGGTTGCGGTGCTCATGCGGGGGTGTCCTGTTCTGCTCTGATGCACGGGTTGTGATGTGCAATACAACCCGCTGGCCCGGGTTACGTAATCAGGTGATCTCCTAGCCTCGACTAGGGGGTCGAGAAGTTTAGGGGGCTAGGGGCCAGGGCCCGCGCCACCCGACCCTGGTCTACCCCCCTAACTAAACCCTGGGTTCAAACATGCTGGCCGGGGCGGTGGATCGACGTGGAAGGGCCCGGTCATTGCTATCAGTCACGGGGAATCCATATCGTGAACCCCATCACTCACTGTGGTTCGCGTCTCAGTGGGTTTCATGAACCGACACCGAAGGGACACCAGATCATGTCGCTTTATCTCCCGGGCCAGGACGGCGGCGCCCACGACCCGTTCACCGCCCCCACCGAGGGCCAGTGGTCCCCGCTGCACTTCCCCGACTACCGCACGACGATCAAGCGCAACCCCACCAACGAGCTCATCATGATGCCCGAACGCCTCGGCGAGCTCACCGGGCCGGTCTTCGGCGAGCGCGACTTCGGTGACGTCGACAACGACATGACCCAGGCCAACGGCGGCGAGGCGATCGGCCAGCGCATCTACGTCCACGGCCGCGTCCTCGGCTGGGACGGCAAGCCCGTCCCCGAGACCCTGCTGGAAGTGTGGCAGGCCAACTCCGCCGGCCGCTACCGACACAAGAACGACTCCTGGCCGGCCCCGCTGGACCCGCACTTCAACGGCGTGGCCCGCACGCTGACCGACAAGGACGGCAAGTACGGCTTCTACACCGTCATGCCGGGCGCCTACCCCTGGGGCAACCACCACAACGCCTGGCGCCCCGCCCACATCCACTTCTCGCTGTACGGACGTCAGTTCAGCGAGCGGCTGGTCACCCAGATGTATTTTCCGAACGACCCCTTCTTCTTCCAGGACCCGATCTACAACTCGGTTCCGGAGGGCGCCCGCGAGCGCATGATCGCGGTCTTCGACTACGACGAGACCCGCCCGAACTTCGCGGTCGGCTACAAATTCGACATCGTCCTGCGTGGACGCGAGCAGACCCCGTTCGAATAAGACTCTGAAGGAGTAAGCATCATGCACATCGACACCGGTAAGACCGGCGAATTCCGCTACGAGGTCTCCGCCATCAACGACCAGGACGAGGCCCGGCCCGGCATCACCCCCTCCCAGACCGTCGGCCCCTACGTCCACATCGGACTGACCCTCGAGGATTCCGACAAGATCGCCGACCCCGCCGAGGAGGGCGCGGTCGAGGTCGCCGTCCAGGTCATCGACGGCGACGGCACCCCCATCGCCGACGCCATGGTGGAGATCTGGCAGGCCCGCCCCGACGGCACCTTCAATGCGCCCAACGATCCGCGCACCGGCGCCGCCGCCACCGTCGAGGGCTTCCGCGGTCTCGGCCGCGCCATGGCCGACGAGACCGGCACGGCGCGCTTCACCACCCTGCTGCCCGGCGCCTTCGACGGCCAGGCCCCCCACCTCAACCTGAGCGTCTTCGCCCGCGGCATGCTGGAGCGCCTCTACACCCGCCTCTACTTCCCGGAAGAACTCGAGGCCAACGCCGCCGACCCGGTCCTGGCGTCGGTGGGCGAGTCCCGCCGCCACCTGCTCGTCGCCGAGCAGACCGACGCCGGCTACCGCCTGACCGTCAACGTCCAGCACGAGGATCCGGCCTCCGAGACCCCGTTCTTCCAGCTGTAGGGGTGGGGGACATGTACGACCAACTCGCCGCCGGCGGCCCCGGCGAAGCCGTCGCCGCCGAACTGTCCGACGAGGCCTGGGTGGCCGCGCTCCTGGACGTCGAGGACGCCATCGCCCGGTCCGCCTGCACCGTCGGCCTGGTCACCGAGGCACAGCGCGACAGCGCGCTCAGGGCGGTCGACCGCCTCCGCGAGGACGTCGACGTACCCCGCCTCGCCCGCGACTCGGCGGCCGGGGCCAACCCGGCGATTCCGCTGGCCCGGGAACTGAAGCGGGCCGCGGATGACCCGGCTGCGGTCCATCTCGGGGCGACCAGCCAGGACGTCATCGACTCCGCGCTCTCGCTGGTTCTTCTCCGTGCCTGGGGGCAGCTCGCCAGTCTGGTCGCCGCAGTCGAGGACCAGCTCACCGGGCTTGCCGACGCCCACCGCTCCACCCCGGTCATGGCCCGCACCCTGGGCCAGCAAGCCGAGCCCACCACCTTCGGGCTCATCGCCGCCGGCTGGTGGCAGGGGGTGGCCACCGCCCACGCGGCGCTGGCCGACGCCGTCGGGGCGCTGCCGGTGCAGTACGCCGGCGCCGCCGGCAACCTCAGGGCGGTGGGGAACGAGGGCATCGCGCTTCACGACGCCCTCGCCACCGAACTCGGCCTCGCCGACCGGCCCCTGGTCTGGCACACCGACCGCCAGCCCTTCGTCGCGGTCGCCCTGGCGGCGGCGCGCCTGGCCGGGGCGATGCGCAAGATCGCCGGCGACGTGGTCGTCCACTCCGCGACCGAGGTCGGGGAGCTGCGCGAGGCCACCCCGGGCGGCTCCTCCTCCATGCCCCACAAGGCGAACCCGGCGGCCGCCATCGCCTGCGACGGCTACGCCCGCCGCACCCCGGCCCTGGCCGCCACCATGCTCGACAGCCTGGACTCGCGCTCCCAGCGGGGCATCGGCTCCTGGCACGCGGAGTGGCAGACCCTCCGCGACCTGCTCAGCCTCACCGCATCCGCGACCTCGCGGCTGCACGCCAGCCTCGACGGCATCGTCGTCGACGCCGAGGCCATGGCCCGCAACATGACGCTCAGCGGGCACGACGCGGCCACCGCCGACACCGGCCAGGCCGAGGCCATCATCGACGCGACCCTTCAGCAAGGAGAATCATGAGTTTGTACGAAGACGGCCGCGCAGCGGCGTTCGAGACCGGCATGCGCAACCGCCGTGCCGTGCTCGGCGACACCCACGTCGACGCCGCCGAAGCGAAGAAGTCACCGGTGACGGAGAAGTTCCAGGACTTCATCACCCGCACCGCCTGGGGCGACGTCTGGAACCGCGAGGGACTGGACCACACCGAGCGCCGCCTGCTCACCATCGCGGTCCTGACCGCCGTGGGCAACGACGGCGAGCTCGACATGCACATCAACGCCGCCGTCCGCGCCGGCGTCGACCCCGAGACGATCGGCGAGGTGCTGCTGCACACCGCCATCTATGCGGGCGTCCCGAATTCCAACCACGCCTTCAAGCTCCTCGACGCCGCCGTCGACAAGCACTCGAAGTAACCCCCGCACTCAAGGAGAATAGTCAGCATGACCCACACCCCAGTCGCCATCGTCGGCGCCGGCCCCGCGGGCCTGACCCTGTCCCACTTGCTCCACCAGTACGGCGTGGAGTCCGTCGTCTTCGAGAGCCGCTCCCGTGCCGAGGTGGAGGAGACCGTCCGCGCCGGCGTGCTCGAGCAGGGCGTGATCAACATGATGCGCGAGACCGGCGTCGGTGAGCGCATGGACCGCGATGCCGACATCGACGACGCCATCGACATCTCCATCAACGGCGCCCGCACCCGCATCGACCTCAAGGCCCTGACCGGCCACCAGATGGCGGTCTGGCCGCAGCACGAGTACCTCAAGGACTTCATCGCCCGCCGACTCGCCGACGGCGGCACCATCCTCTTCGAGACCAGCGTCGACGACGCCGAGGGTTGGGACGGCGACAAGGTCGTCATCAACTACACCAACGCCGACGGCACCCACGAGACCATGACCGCGGACTACATCATCGCCGCCGACGGCTCGAAGTCCCCCTACCGCGCACCCATCCTCGAGCTCGACGGCGCCGTCCGCGCCCGCCACGAGTACGAGTACGCCTGGTTCGGCATCCTCGTCAACGGCCCGCAGACCCAGAAGGAGCTGATCTACGCCACCCACGAGGAGGGCTTCGCGCTCATCTCCACCCGCACCAAGGACGTCCAGCGCTACTACCTGCAGTGCGACCCCAACGACACCGTCGAGCAGTGGTCCGACGAACGCATCTGGGAGCAGCTGCACACCCGCGTCGACGGCAACGGCCTGGCCGTGCAGGAGGGCGAAATCTTCGACAAGTCCGTCCTGAAGTTCCGCTCCGCCGTCACCGACCCGATGCAGCGCGGCCGCCTCTTCCTGGCCGGCGACTCCGCCCACACCGTCCCCCCGACCGGCGCCAAGGGCCTCAACCTCGCTGTCGCCGACGTCGCCGTCCTCGCCCCGGGCCTGGCCCGCGCCCTGACCAAAGGCAACGACGACCTGCTCACCAAGTACTCCGAGCTCGCCGTCCCGCGCATCTGGCGCGCCCAGCACTTCTCCTACTGGATGAGCTCCATGCTCCACTCCGTCCCCTCGCAGGGCTACTTCCAGCACCGCCGCCGCCTCGCCGAGCTGGAGGCCATGCTCTCCTCCGAGGCCGGCCGCCGCTACCAGGCCGAGCAGTACGTCGGCCTCGACCTGCCGAAATTCGAGATCTAAGCCGCCGTGAACACCACCACTCTCGCCACCAGGAGCCCGCTCATCGTCGCGGCGCTGTGCTGGGTCGCCGTGCTTCTCGACGGCTTCGACATGGTCGTCCTCGGCGTCGTCCTGCCCTCCATGATGGAGGACCCCAAGTGGGAACTGACCGCCGCCGAGGGAACCCAGATCTCCACCGCCGGCCTGTTCGGCATGATGATCGGCGCCCTGTCCATCGGCCGTCTGACCGACCTGGTCGGCCGCCGCTGGGTGATGATCGGCTCCGTGTTCGGCTTCTCCGTCCTGACCATCGCCCTGGGCTGGGTGGACAACGTCACCCTGTTCCTCATCCTGCGCTTCCTCGCCGGCGTCGGCCTCGGCGGCTGCATGCCGACGGCGATCTCCATGGTCACGGAATTCCGCGGCCGCCGGAAGGCGGGCTCCTCGGCCACCCTGACGACCTCCGGTTACCACGTCGGCGCCGTCCTGACCGCGCTACTCGGCCTGGTCATGATCCAGCCCTTCGGCTGGCACTCGCTGTTCATCGCCGGCGGCGTCGCCGGCCTGGTCATCACCCCGGTCATGTACTTCCTCCTGCCGGAGTCCCCGCAGTACCTGCTGTCCCAGGGCGAGACCGGGAAGGCCCGCCGGATCGCCGCCGAGTACGGCATCGAGCTCGACGACGCCGTCGACCGCTCCGCCGCCGACGAGAAGAAGAAGGGCTACTCCGCGCTGCTCGCACCGAAGTACCGCCGCAACACCCTGTTCATCTGGGCCACCTCCTTCATGGGCCTGCTCCTGGTCTACGGCCTCAACACCTGGCTGCCGCAGATCATGCGTGCCGCCGACTACGACATGGGCAACGCCATCGGCTTCCTGCTCGTGCTCAACGCCGGCGCCGTCGTCGGCCTGGTCATCGCCGGCGGCATCTCGGACCGCACCAACCCGCGTTCCACCGGCATCCTGTGGTTCGTGCTCTCCGGCGTCTTCCTGGCGCTCATGGCGATCAAGATGCCGATTCTCGCCCTCTACGGTGTCGTCTTCATGACCGGCATCTTCGTCTTCTCGGCGCAGAACCTGGTCTACGGCTTCGTCGGCGCCAACCACCCCTCGGCGCTGCGTGCCACGGCCATGGGCGGCGCCGCCGGCGTCGGCCGCCTGGGTGCCATCTCCGGTCCGCTGATCGGTGGCGTGCTGCTCTCGCTGGGCATGGCGCACCCGTGGGGATTCTTCGCCTACGCGGCGGTCGGATTCCTGGGTGCGGTGCTTTTCGCCGGGACCCGCTCCCTGAATGCGAAGTCCGGTCGTGTCTCGATCGCGGAGCCCGCCCCGGCCCCGATATCCTGACCTCCCCACGACGACCGCCTTCCCGTCCTGCGCCGACGGGGAGGCGGTCGCGCATTTTCCAGAACCCAGGGTGACAACCCCAGGGTCAGGCTATTTTGGACCCTGAATCCGTGGGTCACCACTGACCCTGGGGTTGTCACCCTGGGTTCCGGGGGTTGCGTGCGATGAGGACACGGCCGGGAGGACCCGCCAGCGGGAGCTCCTCCGGCAGAGCGGTGAACCGGCCCGGCACCGGGGCCGCGAACGCGGGTGTCACGGGGAAGAGGGGGCAGGCGGGGCAGCCGCCGCGCCCGCACATGCGAAAACTCCCCGACCACATGGTCGGGGAGCTGCTCGGGGGCGGGAATTACACTTTCCGGTGAATCGACTTGTACGACAGGTAGGCGCTCAGGCCCTCGATGCCGTACTCGACGCCCATGCCGGAGTCGTGGCGCCCGCCGAAGGGGGCGGCGTGGTTGGAGCCGAAGAAGTTGATGCCGACGGAGCCGGAGTCCACCCGCTTGGCCACGTCCAGAGCGGTGTCCTCGTCCGCCCCGAACACCAGGCCCCCGAGGCCGAACTCGGTGTTGTTGGCCAGCGCGATCGCCTCGTCGGCGGTGCCGTCGGAGTCGTCGTAGCGCAGGATGGTGATGACGGGCCCGAAGATCTCCTCGCGGGCGACGGTCATCTCGGGGGTGACGTCGGCGAGCACCGTGGGCTCGATGAACTCCCCGTCCGTAAAGCCGGAGGCGCGTCCCCCGCCGGTGACGATGCGGGCGCCTTCCTCCCGCGCCGATTCCAGATAGCCCATGACCGTGTCGTACTGGGCGCGGGTGGCGACGGGGCCGAAGACGGTGGTCTCGTCGAGCGGGTCGCCCTGGGGCGCGGCGACGATGGTGTCGCCGACCATCTGCACGATCTCCTCGTAACGTGAGGCCGGGGCGAGGATGCGGGTGGAGATGTAGCAGGTCTGGCCGGTGTTGCGCATGCAGGAGCGGATGAGCACGGAGCTCATGGCGTCAAGGTCGGCGTCGGGAAGCACGATGGCCGAGGACTTGCCGCCGAGCTCGAGGGTGACCGGACGCAGCAGCTCGCCGCAGGCGGCGGCGATCGTGCGGCCCACCGGGGTGGAGCCGGTGAAGGCGATCTTGTTCACGTCCGGGTGGCGCACCAGCGCGTCACCCGAGCTGCCCGGGCCGGTGATGAGGTTGACCACGCCCGCCGGGACGCCGGCGGCGGCGACGGCCTCGATGATGAAGCGGATGGACAGCGGGGTCGGGGAGGCGGGCTTGATCACCACCGTGGAGCCCGCCAGCAGCGCCGGGGCCAGCTTGATCACGACCAGGTTGATCGGGAAGTTCCACGGTGCGATCAGTCCGCAGACCCCGATCGGGTCCTTCTCCACCAGGGACTCCGCGCCGCCGGCGGGGAAGGGGCGCACGTCCTCGGCGTCGAGCCAGGAGGCGAGCGTGGCGAAGTAGCGGAAGATCCCGGCGGCGTTGGCCGCGGCGCCGCGGGTCTCGGAGATGGGGGAGCCGTTCTCGCGGGTGTTGGTCGCCGCGAGCACGTCGGCGCGCGCCTCGATCTCGTCGGCGATGCGCAGCAGGTACTCCGCGCGCTGGGCGCCGCTGAGCGCGGACCACTCCGGCAGGGCGGAGCGGGCGGCGGCGACGGCGTCGTCAAGCTCGGGCGTGGTGATCGACGGGACCGAGCCCCAGACCTCGTTGGTCGCCGGGTCGGTGACGTCGCGGCGTTCCTCGCCGCGGGCGGGGACCCACTTGCCGCCGATGAAGAAGTCGTTGACGTGGGTGTAGGGCAGGTTCAGGGCCTGTCGACGCGCGCGGGCGTCGCTGAGTGTCTGTGTCATCGGATGACCTCCGTGCGGAAGAGTCGGCGGGAACGCTCGAGGTCGGCCTCGGCGATCCGGTGGGCGGCGTCGGTGATGAGCTCGGGGATGATCTCGCGGGCCAGGCGGTCGACGTAGTCGCTGGCCGGCATGCCGAACCAGGAGGTCGACATCGCGATGCCGGCGCGGTCGAAGCGCCACAGGCGGTCGCAGTCGCGGACCAGGGCGTCCTCGAGCGAATAGGCGACGGGGCGGGTGTCGTGGCCGTCGATGATCTCGCAGACCTTCTCGACGAACTCCTCGTCGTAGCCCAGGCCGGGCAGGACCCGGCGCGCGACGTTGACTCCCTCGGCCTCGTGCTCGTAGCGGATGTTGGCCTTGCGCCAGTCGCCGCTGAAACCCTCGGAGATGATGCGGGACTCGTCGACGTGGGCCCAGCCGGTGTCGTGCAGGGCCACGGCGACCAGCACCAGTTCGCGGTCGGCCTGCGGGTAGGCCGCGCAGAGGCGTTCGGCGTAGGCGACGACCATCGGCAGGTGCAGGTCGTTGGCGCGGGTCCGGGTCTCCGGGACGATCGATCGCCACAGCTCGTCGAGGCCGCTGGCGGGCGTCAGGCAGATGGGGCCGGTGTCGACCTCGTGCTCGGTGGGGATGGGCCGGGCGGGGTAGCGCTGCGCGAAGCCGATGGCGCGGGGGTCGGCGCGCTGCTCCTCGGCGGTGGGCGCCGGGGCCCAGGCGGGCGCTGGGGGGTTGTTGGTCATGATGATGCGGCCTCCAGTTCAACAGCGATGCTCTTGAGCGCGATCGTCGGGTCCCCGGCCTGCTCGGCCGGGATGTTCTGGTTTTTGGCCAGCGCGTTGCGCACGGCCATGAAATCGAGCGGGTTGTTCACGCAGTCCGCCGCGATGATCTGGCCCTCGCGGTAGTAGAGCAGCGTGTACCTGTCGGGGTCGTCGCCCCGGCGCAGGACGGTCTGGTCGTGATTGTTCGACAGGCCGGCGATCTGCAGTTTGAGGTTGTCCTGGTTCGACCAGAACCAGGGGATGCCGGCGTAGTCCTCGCGCTGGCCGACCAGGGAGTAGGCGGCGACCTTGGCGTGCTCGATGGCGTTGTTGACGCTCTCGAGGCGGATGCGCTCGTCGGGGGCCAGGGGGTTGGGCTGGTTGGCGACGTCACCGACGGCGACGGTGGTGCCGTCGGAGGCCAGGGCATGGCGGTCGACGACGATGCCGTTGTTGACTTCCAGGCCCATCTGCTCGGCGAGCTCGGTGTTGGGGATGACCCCGATGCCGATGAGCACCAGTTGAGCGGGGATGGACGTGCCGTCGGAGAGGACGGCCTCAGAGACGCGGCCGCGCTCGGAGCGCAGCTCGCTGACGGCGGAGTTGAGCAGGACGTTGATCCCGCGTGTGCGGTGCGCGTCGAGGAAGTAGTCGGCGGTCTCCTCGCCGACGGCGCGGCCGATCAGACGCGGCCCGGCCTCGACGACGGTGACGTTCTTGCCCATTTTCTTCAGGGACGCCGCGGCCTCCAGGCCGATGAATCCGCCGCCGATGACGACGACGTCCCGGATGTGATCGACCGTCGCCCGCAGGGCGAGGGCGTCGTCGGCGTTGCGCAGGTAGAGCACGCCCGGCAGGTCCGCGCCGGGAATCTCCAGGCGGCGGGCCCGCGCGCCGACGGCGAGCGCCAGGCGTCGATAAGCGATGTTCTCGCCCGTGGACGTCACCGCCACGCCGGAGCCGTCCTCGTTCTTGTCGAGGTGGACGATGCGCACGCCCTGGCGCACGGTGATGTTGTTCTCCTCCCAGTACTCCGGCGTCCGGAAGATGAGGCGCTCCTTGTCGTGGGTGCCCTGGAGGTACTCCTTGGACAGGGCCGGGCGCTGGTAGGGGCGGTGGTCCTCGTCGCTGATCAGGGTGATGTGCTCGTCGTAGCCGACGCCGCGCAGGGAGATCGCCAGCTGCACGCCGGCCTGGCTGGCGCCGATGACGAGCATTCCGGTGGATTGGGTGGGGGCTAACATGGCGCGCTCCTTTCTGGTCCCGGGCCTAGACCTGGGTCTCTGGGGTGGTCACGCGCAGGTCGGTGTCCTCGGTGACCGTGATCTGGCAGGACAGGCGGGAGTTCTCCTGGCGGTCGACGGCGGTGCCGTAGAGCATCTCGTCCTCCATGTCGGACATGGGCGGGAGGGCGTCGAGCTGGGATTCATCGACGAAGACGTGGCAGGTGGCGCAGGACAGCGAGCCGCCGCACTCGGCGACGATCTCGGACACGCCGTTGCGCACGGCGGTCTCCATGACGGAGTCGCCGACGTTGGCGTCGATGGTGCGGGTGGCGCCGGAAGCGTTGCTGAAGTGGACCTGGGGCATTGTTTCTTCTCCTTGTGGGGGTTAGATGAACTGTCGGCCGCCGTCGACGACGAGGGTCTGGCCGGTGACGTAGCCGGCGTCCTCGCCGGCGAGGAAGAGTGCCGCGCCGACGATGTCCTGCGGCTGGCTGGCCCGCTTGATGGAGCCGCGGTCGACGCCGTAGCTCTCGGCGTCGTCCATGAGGCCGTAGCTGGCCTCGGTGAGGGTGAAGCCCGGCGCGATGGCGTTGACGGTGATCCCCCGGGCGCCGAGCTCCTTGGCCATGACGCGGGTCAGGGCGATGACCCCGCCCTTGGACGCGACGTAGTGCGCCCAGTGCGCCGAGCCGGAGAACACGGTGGCGGAGGAGAGGTTGACCACGCGGCCGCCGGTGGCCAGCCAGGGGCTGAGCGCGCGGGTGACCAGCCAGGGGCCCTTGAGGTTGACGGCCATGACCTGGTCCCACTCGGCCGGGTCGATCTCCTCCAGCGGGGAGCGGGTGACGGTGGCGTAGATGGCGGCGTTGTTGACCAGGACGTCGATGGTGCCGCCGCCGAACTCGGCCACGGACTTCGCCAGGGCGGCGGTGGAGTCCGGATCGGTCACGTCGACCTGGAACGCGGCGGCCTCGTGGCCGGCGTCGGAAAGCTCGCGGGCGGTGGCGGCGGCGCCGTCGATGTTGATGTCGGCGACGGCGACTCGGTCACCGCGGGAGGCGAAACCTTCGGCGAAGGCCTTGCCCAGCCCTCCGGCGGCGCCGGTGACGAGGACGGTGCGTGGGGTCGACATGGTGTCGTGGGTCCTTTCGGTGGGTTAGACGGTCTCGAGGATTTCGACGGTGCCCGCGGTGCCGTCGACGCGCAGGCGCATGCCGGTTTTGATGACGCTGGAGGCGCTGCCGGTGCCGGTGACGGCGGGCAGGGCGTACTCGCGGCAGACGATGGCGGCGTGGCTCATCATTCCGCCGATGTCGGTGACCGCGGCGCCGAGCCTGCCGAACACCGGGCCCCAGGACGGGGCGGTGACCGGGGCGACGAGGATGTCGCCCGGCTGAATCTCATTGAGCTGGTCGGCGTCGAAGATGACGCGGGCGACACCCTCGACGACGCCGGCGGAGGCGGCCATGCCCTTGAGCGTTCCGCTGTCGTCCGTGTCGTCGGCGCCCAGCCAGGACTCGACCTGCTCGGTGGTGATGCCCCAGAGCATGCGGGTGAAGGGCTCGGTGATCGACGCCGGCGGGGTGTTCAGGGCCGGCTGCGGGCGAGCGGTCTTCAGCGCCGCGACGATGCCCTTGCGGCGCTCGACGACCTTCGGCCAGTAGACGGGGCCGACCGGGCCGTCCGGGGAGCCGATGCCGTGGGCGGTGACGTAGTCGAAGATCGCGTCCCGGACCTCGTTGCGCTGGAGGTAGAGCAGGTCGTCCTCCTCCGGCCAGAAACCCAGGGAGTGGAAGAGCCGGGAGAGCTCGCGCACCTTGCGCCAGAACACGCCCATGGTCCAGTGCTCGATGTAGAAGTTGTGGTTCTCGACGTAGGGGTAGGCGGTGGCCGCCAGACCGCGCTTGGCGTCGAAGGTGGCCGCGTTCTCGGCGCTGAGCAGCTCGCGGTATTCCTCGATGATGCGGTCGCGCTCGGCGACGAGCTCCTCGGTCGGGCGTTTGATGATCTGGCCGTCGTCCAGGCGGCGGATGTAGTCCTGGATGAAGTTCAGCGGGATGTCGAGGTGGTCGATCCAGTAGCGGTCGTGACCGTAGAAGCCGTTGCCGGTGGTGAAGTTGAACCACGGGTCCTTGGCCTCCTCCCAGCGGGCGAGCCAGCGCTCGCCGCCGTCGGCGCCGGCGATGGCGGCGAGGGTGGCCTCGGCGTCGTCCGGGTTGGCGAAGTGCGGCTGCAGGCCAAGCTCGACGGCCAGCAGCGCCAGTTCCTTGAGCTCGTCGTCCGGTTTGAACAGCTCCATGTCCACGCCCTGGACCATCGTCGCGATGGACTGGTCGGGGATGTCCGGGAAGACCTCCTTGCAGAAGTTGAAGAAGTCCAGGTAGGCGATGTAGCCGAGGTTGAGGAACTCGAAGTGGTACTGCCAGTTGCGGTACGCCAGGTTGATCAGGCGGTCGTAGTTCTCCAGCAGGACCTCGGAGCCGTCCATCCCCTTGCCGGAGGTGATGTCCGCCATGGGGACGATCTCGGGCAGCGGCTGGAACTCGAGGGACTCGAGCTCGTCGATGGTGGCGCGGACCTTCTTCTTCCAGTCGGCGAGCATCGGCTCCCAGTTCTGGAAGTAGTGGGCCAGGCGGGCCTGGAACTCGGGGACGCGGGCGGCGACCTCCTCGTCCGGGACGGCGATGGGGGAGTTGTAGACGAAGCCCTGGTGGATGCGGAACTCGATGCCCTTGGCGGTCGGGACCATGAGGTGGCGGGCGTTGTACTGGCCCAGGCACTTGTCGGCGTACTCCACGCCGATGGTCTCGAAGGGCTTCACGACGCTCGGCCAGTGCTGGTACTCGCAGAACCAGAACTTCTCGTCGTCCTTCTCTTCCATCCCCGGCTGCGGCACGAGGTAGTAGGGGTAGAGCTCCCGCCAGTTCTCGGCGCCGGCGGGGACCGGGATGTCGGAGGGCTTGGGGAAGGAGGTGCGGGTGCCGGCCTTGACGTGGGAGGGGGTGGCGGTGGTGGTCATGAGGGGACTCCTTGAGGAGGGGGAGGGGACTAGCTGGGAAGGAAGGCGGAGGTGAGGGAGGAGAGGTCGAAGGCGCCGCCGGCGGGGGAGGCGGGTGTGGCCTTCTCGGGTTCCTGGGTGAGGTTGGAGTGGACCGTCTCCGGGCGCGACTGCAGCAGTAGGAGGTTCTCGCCGTCGGGCAGGTCGGCGTCGAGCGCCCACTCGATGTCCTGCGGGCTCTTGTAGTGCTTCTCGGCGCGCTTGGCCATCCGGGCGACGGCCTCGAGCTCGGCGTCGGTGAGCGAGCGTCGCTGCGCGCGTTCCGGCTCGACCTCGCGCTGGACCAGCGTGCCGGCCTCCGCGTCAGGGACGAGTTCGGCGTGCTTGTCCCCGAGGTGCTCGGTGACGACCTGCAGGGTGATCTTGTCCAGGAGGATGTGATCCGGGGTGACCTCGCCGGAGACGACCATCTCGCCGACGCCCCAGGAGGAGTCCACGGCGATCTTGGAGCGGTCGCCGTTGTTCGGGTTCAGGGTCATCGCCACGCCGGCGACGCGCGCGTTGACCATCTTCTGCACCACCACGGCCATGCCGAGGCCGTCGGTGGGGATGTTGTTCTTCAGGCGGTAGGTGATGGCGCGGGTGGTGAACAACGAGGCCCAGCACATGCGGATGTGCTCGCGGACGTCCTCGTAGCCGGTGACCCAGAGGTAGGTGTCCTGCTGGCCGGCGAAGGAGGCCTCCGGCAGGTCCTCGGCGGTGGCGGAGGAGCGCACGGCCACGGGGACGTCCCCGCCGCCGCAGCGGGCCATGAGGTCCTCGTAGGCCTCCTTGAGCACGATGCGCTGGGTCTCGGCGATCGGGCGGTTGAGCAGCGCGTCGCGGATCTTGCCGGCCAGCACGTCGATGGCGGCGACGTCGTCCGGGTCGATGGTGGCCAGGTGCTCGTCGATCTTGGCGCTGATGCCGGAGCCCTCGATGAAGTCGAGGTAGTTCTTCGTGGTGACCACGAAGCCCGGGGGGACCGGCATGCCGGCGGCGGTCATCGAGACCAGGGACGCGCCCTTGCCGCCGAGGTCCTCGAGCAGCGGCTCGCGCGGGTCGTCGAAGGTCTGGATGTACGGGTTGTGCTCAGTCATTGTTCGCTCCTTCTAGTTGTCCCAGGTGACCGGGACGGAGGTGGGGACGCGGAAAGAGAGGTTCTCGCGGAAGTCGATGTCGTGGCCGTCGCCGCGCAGCCGCAGGCTCGGGGCCAGCTTCACGGCCTCCTCGAGGCAGATCTTGGCCTGCAGCTTGGCGAGCATGTTGCCGAGGCAGTAGTGGATGCCGTAGCCGAAGGAGAGGTGCTCGCGGGCGTTGGTGCGGGTGATGTCGAAGGACTCGCCGTCGTCGAAGCGGTCCTCGTCGCGGTTGGCGGAGCCCATGAGCAGGAGCAGTCCGTCGCCGGCCTTGATCTCCACGCCGCCGACGGTGGTGTCCTTGAGCGCTTTGCGACGCCAGCCGACGATGGAGCCGGAGTAGCGCAGCGTCTCGTCGACGGCGGCGGGGATCTTCTTCGGGTCCTCGACGATGGCCTGCCACTGATCCCGGTGCGCCAGCAGGACGCGGAAGGTGTTGGAGATCAGGGTCGTGGTGGTCTCGTGGCCGGCGAAGAGCAGGGAGTAGAGCAGGGAGGCGATCTCGTGGTCGGAGATCTCGCCGCCCTCGGCCTGGAAGCGGACCAGGTCGGCGGTGAGGTTGTCCCCGCCGTTGGCCTTGGCGTCGGCGACCAGGCGCTGGCATTCCTGCCAGTAGGCGACCAGGTTGTGGGCGTGCGGGATCTGCTCCTCGTCGGAGAGATCCCCCCAGGTCATCGCGGCGCGGGAGTCGCTCCACTGCTTGAAGGTGTCGATCTTGGCGGTGTCGGCGCCCATCAGCGTGAGGATGGTGATGGTGGGGATGTCGTAGGCCAGGTCCGTGAAGATGTCGCCGGTGCGCTCCCGGCGGGCGAGCATGGTTTCCAGCCGCTCGACGACGCCGGCGCGGATGTCCGGCTCCAGCGCCTTGTAGCGGCGCGGGGTGAAGGCCTTCTGGGCGATCTCGCGGATGCGGGTGTGCTCCGGGGGAACGCGGGCGGAGAGGCCGGAGTAGGCGGTGAAGCCGCCGTCCTTCATGATCTTGGTGGCCTGCGGCCCGCGCTCCCGGACCGGCGCCTGGGCGTTCTCGGAGGAGAAGGTCTCCCAGTCGCCGAAGACCTCCTTGATGTCGTCGTAGCGGGAGACGACCCAGTAGCCGATGCGCTCGTCGAACATGACCGGCTCCTCCTTGCGGAGCTCGGCGTAGGCCGGGAAGGGGTTCTTCTGGTTGAACGGCTCATAGCCGTGGTGGTCGGTGGCGGCCTCGGCGCCGTGGCCGAAGGGGCAGCCGCCGGTGGTCTGCTGGGTGGTGCTGTCAGTCTGGGTCTGGGTCGTGGCGCTCATGGGGTGGTGCTCCTCCAGGTTGCTGTGAGCCTGTGGCCGGGCGAGACCGGGACCATCGATGCTCGTGCGGGTGATGCCTGTCACTGTGTGACCTGGGGTACATGGTGCGTGCCGGACGGCCCAAAGGCGACCCGTAACTTCCACTCAGTGGAAGTGGATTAGTAGGGGTACTCTGAGCTGCCGTTGTGCTCGTGATCCGGGTCCTCCGGGCCGTCCGGATAGAAGGAAATGAGCGTTTCCAGAGGAATGTGGTTCGTCGCCGCCTCGATCTTGAGCGCCAGCTGCTGCATGGCGGGCACGTGGCGCCGGAGCTCCCTGTACGCGTCCGCCGGCGCCACCACGCCGATCGCCGCCCCGATGTCGCCCTGGTGGAAGACCGGCACCGCGATCGAGGAGGTGCCCAGCCGCTGCTCCTGGTGCGTGGTGGCCCAGCCGTGGGCGCGCACCGCACGCAGCTCCTCCTTCAGCCGCTCGGGCCGCTGGATGGTCAGCGGCGTGAAGGCCTCCATGCCGCCGTCGATGTAGGCGTCCCACATCCACGTGCTGGAGTAGGCCAGCAGCACCTTGCCCACGGCGGTGGAGTGCAGCGGCTGCCGGCTGCCGGCCCAGGAGGTGCGCGGGACGCGCTGGGAACCGTAGAGGCGGATGACGTAGAGGCTGTCGCGCCCGTAGCGCACCGCCAGGTGGGAGGTGTGCCCGGTCAGCGAGTAGAGGTCCTGCACGAAGGGGTGCGCCGCGGTCCTGATCTGCTGGCCCACCGACTGGCTCAGGCTCCACAGGCGCAGGTTGATGGTGTAGCGCCCGTCGCTCATCTTGGACAGGATCTCCTCGTCGACCAGTTCGGAGACGATGCGGTGCGCCGAGCTGAGCGGGAGATCGGCGGACTCGGCTATGCCGCCCAGGGTCTGCGGGTGCTTCGCCAGTTCGAAGCTGCGCAGCACCGCGGAGACCTTGCTGATCACCGAGCGCCCCGGGGTCCGGTTGTTGCCCGCCACCCCTAGCCCCCGATCCTTGCTTTGAGTTCCTGCCGTCCCTGCACCCCGAGCTTCCGGTACACGCTGGTCAGGTGGTACTCGACGGTCTTGGTCGACAGCGTCAGCTCGGTGGCGATGGTCCGGTTGGTCGCGCCGTCGACGACCAGGCGCACGATCTGCTCCTCCTGCGGGGTCAGCCCGGTGCGGGTCAGGGCATGCCCGCCGACGCCGCTGACCCGGCGCTCGGCCCGGCACTCCCGCACCCGGGCCGGGGCGCCGATGGTCTGGTAGGTCTCTGCGGCCCAGGCGAAGATCTCGTCCGCCTGCGAACGCCGGCCGTAGCGGCGCAGCGCCTGGCCGAACTGGAAGAGCACGCGGGCCAGGTACGTCGGCATGGACAGGTCACGCAGCGAGTCGATGGCGTCCTCGAAGGTGCGGAACCCCCGGGTCTTGTCGCCGCGCTGCAGCTGGATGCCGGCGCGCACCATCGCCGTGCGGGCGTGGACCGAGGCCAGGCCCGCGCCCCGCTGGGCAACCTCGGCCACGCCGATGACCTCGTCGGCTTCCTCGATGCGCCCGGCCCGCAGCAGCGTCTGCGCGTAGATGTCCTCCCACACCCAGTAGCCGGGCTGGCCGATGTTCGCCGAGGAGGCGACGGAGCTGAGATGGTCGCCGGCGCGCAGCGCCAGCGACTGGTCGGTGGTCGAGGCCGTCACGATCATCCGGCCCATGGCCGCGGGCAGGGTCTGCAGGAGGAAAGAGTCGTCGGGCAGGACGGCACGGGCCAGGTAGTAGCGGGTCAGCGCGTCGTCGCCGCGCATCGACGCCGTCTGCGCCCCGGTCCACAGCAGCAGCGGGGTGAGCAGCTCGACGCCGCGAACCTCGGCGGAAGACAGGCCCCGCTCGACCGCCTCGGCGGCGCCGGCCAGGTCACCGAGAACGTAGAGGGTGCGGGCCAACCACGCGTCCTGCCACAGCCGCAGCACCGGGGTGTCCGTGGAGAGGATGCGCAGATCCTCCCGGGCGCGTAGCGGATCGTCCTGCGCCAGCGCCGTCCAGCCCCGAAAGAGGCGGTGGCGCTGGGCGCCCACCGGGGTGGCCGTGTCCAGATCCGGGAACGGCCGCCCCTGGTGGGCGCCGAGCGCGGTCCGGGCGAACTCGGAGAGGACGAGCGCCTCGTCGGCGTCGGCGGCACCGGGTACGGCCAGCCCCCGGGCCCGCCCGGCCAGCGTCGCCGCCTCCTCCAGCCGCCAGTCGGCGAGGTGGATCATGGCGCTGCGCACCAGGAGCGCGGCGGTGGACTCACGCTGGGCCGTCTCCCGGACATAGTCGAGGGCCTGTCGCCGGTTGCCGGCGTAGAGGGCCAGGTAGGTCGACAAGGCCTCACGCACCCCGGGCGCCTCCCCGGGGGCGGGCGCGTCCGCCAGGTAGACGGACGCGGCGTCGAAACGGCCGGCGGCGGCGTGCTCGGCGGCGACGCGCAGGGAGTCCCCGGTGGGGGCGGTGTCGCTGAGCCACTGGTCCGTGGGCCGCTGGGCGATGAGGGCGTCGACCCCGCGCCGGGAGCCCGAGGACGCGCGGTGGACGGACTCGGCGGTGGCCGCCGGCAGGGAGAAACCGTGGTGGTCGCGCACGTACGCGGCCGTCTCGGCCAGGGTCATCGGCGGCAGGTGGATGAGTGTGGCCGCGCTGATGCCGGGATCGTGGGCGATGGTCGCCACGACTGTCTTGCGCGGCCGCGGCCCCTGGGTGACGGCGGTGAGCAGGACGCGCACCGACTCCTCGTCGGCGAAGTGCAGGTCGTCGATGAGCAGGACGTCACTGCGGCGGGAGTCGGGGGAGGCGTCGAGAAGCGTGCTCAGGGAACCGGGCTGTTCCCGGTTGGCGGCGAGGAAGCTGATCCGGTGGACCTTCTCTGAGGAGAGGGAATGGCTGAGTTCGCTGAGGAATGCGGCCGGGTCGGCGGCGGTGTCCGCGAGGATGAGGACCAGGTGCCCCTCCCCGGGTTCGCGGGCCGTGATGCTGTGGGTGATCCGGCTGATGAGGCGGTGGCGCATGCTAGTGAACCTAGCAGCGGGGGTGACCGGGCGGGCGGCCGTTGTGTGGGGGTTATCTCGTGGGCAAGATGGGGCTCGTCTACGTCACAATCTGAAAGGGTCCCGGCCATGACCGACTACTCCCATCTGGTGTCCGACAAGATCTTCATCGAGGGATGGCGGGAGGGGCGCTCCGAGCGTGTCGCCACCGACCGCAACCCCTTCGACGACGCCGACATCGTCACCATCCGCCAGGCGTCCAAGGAGGACGTCGACGACGCCTACGCGGCCGCGGCGAAGGCCCAGGTCGAGTGGGCGGCGCTGCCCCCGCGGAAGCGCTCCGAGGTGATGGAGCAGGCCGCGCAGTTCATCACCGAGAACCGTGACGCCATCGTCGCGCTGATCCGCGCGGAGTCCGGCTCCTCGGGGATCAAGGCCAACGTCGAGGTCGGCCTGGTGCTGGGCTCGCTGAAGGAGGCGGCCACTTTCCCGACCCGAATCCACGGCGGCATCCACCCCTCCAACACCCCGGGCAAGACGAACTTCGTCTTCCGTGAGCCGCGCGGCGTCGTGGGCGTCATCAGCCCCTGGAACTTCCCCTTCACCCTGTCGATGCGCTCGGTCGCGCCCGCGCTGGCCTGCGGCAACGCCGTGGTGCTCAAGCCCGCCAGTGACACCCCGATCACCGGAGGCACGCTGCTGGCCCACATCTTTGAGGCGGCCGGCCTGCCGTCCGGCGTGCTCGGCGTCGTCGTCGGCGCCGGTTCCGAGATCGGCGACCACTTCGTCGAATCCGAGGTTCCCTCGCTCATCTCCTTCACCGGTTCCACGCCCGTCGGCAGGCAGATCGGCGCCAAGGCGCTGGGCGGCGAGCACATCAAGCAGGTCGCCCTGGAGCTCGGCGGCAACGCCCCGATGGTCGTGCTCGACGACGCCGACCTCGACCTCGCCGTCGGCGCGGCCACCATGGGCAAGTTCCTCCACCAGGGCCAGATCTGCATGTCCATCAACCGCATCATCGTCCACACCGACGTCTACGACGAGTTCGTCGAGCGCTACGGCGAGCGGGTGCGCGGGGTCACCTACGGGAGCCAGCTTGACGACGCCACCATCGTCGGCCCCGTCGTCAACGACAGCCAGCTGGAATCCGTGTCCGCCAAGATCGAGAGGGCGCGCGCCGAGGGCGCCCGCGAGATCGTCGCCAACCCGATCGAGGGCCGCGTCATCCCGCCGCACGTTTTCGCCGACGTCACCCCGGACATGGAGCTCTTCCGCGAGGAAATCTTCGGCCCCGTCGTGGGCATCGCCCGGGCCAACGACGAGGAGCACGCCCTCGAACTGGCCAACGACACCGAGTTCGGCCTTTCCTCGGCCGTGTTCACCCGCGACCTCACCCGCGGCGTGCGTTTCGCCCGCCGTGTCGAGGCCGGCATGACCCACGTCAACGACATCACCGTCAACGACGAGGCGCACGTCATGTTCGGCGGGGAGAAGAACTCCGGGGTCGGCCGCTTTAACGGCGAGTGGGCCATCGAGGAGTTCACCACCGACCACTGGGTCAGCGTGACCGACGGGTTCAACAAGTTCCCCTTCTAGCCCGGACGACACCCGCACGGCCGGTCTTTCGGTCCAGGCGTGCGGGTTGCGGCCGGACAGGAAAACGCCTCCGGCCCGCACAGCTGTGCGGGCCGGAGGCGTGGTGCGTCTACGCCAGGAACTCGGCGAGCGCCTCGTTGACCGCGTCAGCGGACTCGAGGGTCGGCACGTGGCCGCCCGGAACGGTGACCGTCGTGGCCGGGCCGGAGACCTTCTCGGCGATGGCGTGGACGACCTCCGGGGGAGTGGACTTGTCGTCGGCCCCGGCCAGCGTCAGCACCGGGCAGGTGATGCGGTGCAGGCGGGAGGCGAAGTCCCAGCAGCCCAGCGCGTCGGCGCCGTGGGCGTAGCCCTCGCCGCTGGTGCGGCGGATCATGGAGCGGTACCAGTCGCGGGTGGCCGGGTGTGTGGTGGCGTAGTCCTCGGACAGCCACAGGCTGACGACGGCGTCGGCCATCGCCTCGGTGCCCTTGGCCCGGGTGAGCTGGGCGCGCTCGGCCCACTTCTCCTTGCCGCCGAAGGCGGTGGCCGTGCACAGGAACGCGGCCCGGGTCACGCGGGAGCTGGTCGCCGCCAGGTACTGGGCGATGGCGCCGCCCATCGACAGGCCGACGACGGCGAACTCCTGGACGCCCAGGTGGGTCAGCGTCTTGAGGACGTTGTCCGCCAGGTCGGAGACCGTGGCCTCGCCGGCCGGCAGATCCGGCTTGCCGGAGCGGCCGTGGCCCGGGTGGTCGAGGGCGATCACCCGGTGGTTCGCGGACAGGGCGTCGAGCTGCGGCAGCCACATGTTCGTCGTGGAGGCGATGGAGCCGAGGAAGACGACCGGGACGCCGGTGTCCTCCCCGCGGGACGGGTATTCGACGTGGTGCAGAATCATCTCTAGTTCTCCTTCTCGATCACGGCGGCCAGGCCCTGGCCGCCGCCGATGCACATGGTGACCAGTGCGCGGTTCTTGTCGGTACGGGCGAGCTCGTGGGCTGCGGTGACCACCATACGTGCGCCGGTGGCGCCGACCGGGTGGCCCATGGAAATACCCGAGCCCACAGGGTTGAGCCGCTCGTCGTCGGCGGAGATGCCCCACTCCTTGAGGCAGGCCAGGGCCTGGGCGGCGAAGGCCTCGTTGAGCTCGATGAGGTCGATGTCGTCGAAGGTCAGATCCAGGCGCTTGAACAGCTTCTCGGTGGCCTTGACCGGCCCGATGCCCATGCGCTCCGGGGCGACGCCGGCGACCGCCCAGCCCCGCAGGGTGACCGCCGGGGTCAGGCCCAGCTCCTCCGCGCGGGCGCGGGTGGTGACGATGCATGCTGCGGCGCCGTCGTTCTGGCCGGAGGCGTTGCCGGCGGTGACGGTGGCCTCGTCGTCCTGGCGGCCCATGATCGGACGCAGGGTCGAGAGCTTCTCGACGGTGGTGTCCGCACGCGGATGCTCGTCCTTGTCGACGATGACGTCGCCCTTGCGGTTCGGCACGACGACCGGGACGATCTCGGCGTCGAAAAGGCCCTTCTCCTGGGCGGCGACGGCGCGCATGTGGGACTCGTAGGCCATCTGGTCCTGGGCCTCGCGCTCGATGGAGTAGTCGCGGCGCAGGTTCTCCGCGGTCTCGATCATGCCGCCAGGGATCGGATGGTTCTTGCCGCCGGCGGTCTCGCGGGCCTCGGCGAGACGGTCGCGGAAGACCATGTTGCCGCCCTTCTTGCCCCAGCGGACGTCGGCGTCGACGGTGTATTCGGTGCGCGACATGGCTTCGGCGCCACCGGCGATGATGAGATCGGCCGCGCCCGAGGAGATGTGGGCGGCGGCGGTGGCGATGGCCTGCAGGCCGGAACCGCAGCGACGGTCGAGCTGCATGCCCGGGACGCTCTCGCCGAGGCCGGCGTCGAGGGCGACGACGCGACCCAGGGCCGGGGCGGCGCCGTTCGGGGACGCCTGGCCGAGGATGAGGTCATCGACGTCGGTCGGGTTCAGGCCGGTGCGCTCGATGAGGGCCTTGACCACGGTGCTGGCCAGATCCTGAACCGGGACGGCGGTCAGGGCGCCGCCGTAACGGCCGACGGGGGTGCGCAGCGGGGAGCACAGGACGATGTCGGTGGGGCTGGTCATGATGATGTTCCTTTACTTGTTACTTGGTGGTGGTCTTGAGGTCGTGGCTGATGAGCCGGGCCGTTTCGACGACCGCGGGGGCGACCCGTTCGTGCAGTTCGGTGAGGGTGTAAGAGGAGGCGGAGGTGGCGATGTTGACCGCCGCGACCGTCGCCCCCGTGGCGTCGAGGACCGGGGCGGCGACCGCGCGCAGCCCCGACTCCAACTCCTGGTCGACGACGGCGTAGCCCTGCCGTCGGATCTCGGCCAGGAGGGGGTCGGCGGGGGCGTCGTCAAGCCCGGCGAGCAGCACCCGGCCCATCGCCGTGGGTTCCGCGGGCAGCCGCGTGCCGACCGTGATGGTCAGGCTCATGATGCGGGTGACCGGCACGCGGGCGACGTACACGATATCCTCGCCGTCGAGGATGGACATCGACGAGGACTCGCCGACCACGCGGGAGAGCTGCTCCAGGTGGGGCTGGGCGATCTCCGGCAGCTGGAGCGAGGAGACGTAGGCGAAGCCCAGCTCCAGGATGCTCGGGGTCAGCCAGAAGGTCGAGCCGTCGGTGGCGGCGTAACCGAGGTCCACCAGCGTCAGCAGGAGGCGGCGGACGGTGGCCCGGGCCAGACCGCTGGCGCCGGCGACCTGCGTGAGCGTCTGCCGGGGACGGGTGGCGTCGAAGGTCGTGATGACGCGCAGCCCACGGGCAAAAGACTGCACGTGGGTGTCGGACGCCGGTGCGGGTGTGCCCATGGCCGGACCCCTTTCTGTTCGCTTGGTGAACCCTTGTGCGTTCACCGAACTCCAGTGTACGCTGAGAATCATGCTTGACAAGACCATCGAATCAATCAGTGATGCGGTGGCCGACATTTCCGACGGGGCGTCAATCGCCGTCGGTGGTTTCGGCCTCGTCGGCATCCCCGCCCGCCTCATCGACGCCCTGCGCAGCCAGGGGGCCGGTGACCTGACCATCGTCTCCAACAACCTCGGCACCGACGGCTTCGGCCTCGGCCTGCTGCTGGCAGACGGCAAGATCACCCGTTCCATCGGCTCCTACATCGGTTCGAACAAGGAGTACGCCCGCCAGTACCTCTCCGGTGAGCTCTCGGTCGAGTTCACCCCGCAGGGCACCCTCGCCGAGCGCATGCGCGCCGGCGGCGCGGGCATCCCGGCGTTCTACACCAAGGCCGGCGTCGGCACGCAGCTGGCCGACGGCGGACTGCCGGTCCGCTACAACGCCGAGGGCGAGATCGTCGAAACCTCCAAGCCCAAGGAGACCCGCGAGTTCAACGGTGAGCTCTACGTGCTCGAGGAATCCATCCGCACGGACTTCGCCTTCGTCCACGCCGCCAAGGCCGACCGCTTCGGCAACCTCGTCTTCGAGAAGACCGCCCGCAACTTCAACCCGGACGCGGCGATGGCCGGCAAGATCACCATCGCCCAGGTCGAGGAGAAGGTCGACGAAATCCACCCGGACGAGGTCCACCTGCCCGGCATCTACGTCGACCGCGTCGTGGTCGTCGGCCCGCAGGAAACCGGTATCGAGAACAGGACGGTGCGTAACTAATGACCTGGACACGTGAGCAGATGGCCGCCCGCGCGGCACTCGAGCTGGAGAACGGCCAGTACGTCAACCTCGGCATCGGCATGCCGACCCTCATTCCGGGCTACCTGCCCGAGGACCTCGAGGTCGTCCTGCACTCCGAGAACGGCATTCTCGGCGTCGGCCCGTACCCGTTGGACGAGGACGTCGATCCGCAGATGATCAACGCCGGCAAGGAGACCATCACCGCCGGGGAGGGCGCGAGCTTCTTCTCCTCCTCCGACTCCTTCGCCATGATCCGTTCGCGCTCCATCGACGTCGCCGTCCTCGGCGCCATGGAGGTCTCCGAGCACGGTGACCTCGCCAACTGGATGATTCCGGGCAAGATGGTCAAGGGCATGGGCGGCGCGATGGACCTGGTCCACGGCGCCAAGAAGATCATCGTCATGATGGACCACACCACCAAGAAGGGCGAGTCCAAGATCCTTCCGGTGTGCAAGCTCCCGCTGACCGGCGCCAAGTGCGTCGATCTCATCGTGACCAACTACGCGGTGTTCACCGTGGACAAGGACAAGGGTCTGACCCTCGTCGAGGTCGCCGAGGGTGAGAGCGTGGACTCCGTCCGCGCCGTCACCGAGGCCGACTTCGAGGTCGCCGTCTAGCGTCTCGTCGGTGATCGGCCCGGCCGCCCGGTCTTCGTTGACACGGGCGCGTCTGTAATACGGCGTCCCTCGGCTCCCGTCTTCTCGTGCAATTACACGAGAAGACGGGAGCTGCGGGGCGTCATATTACATTTCCTCCCGCCCAGGAGGTTCCGGGACTGTGCAATGGCTGTGCACCGGCGGTGCGACGGCCCCGTGATGGCGAGGCCCGGGTAACGCACCTACCATCTAGGGCATGACACAGCCCAGTCAGCCGTCCTATGACCTCGTCATATTCGGGGCCGCGAGTTTCGTCGGCAAGCTCATCGTCGACTACGTGTGCCGGACCGCCCCCGACGGCATGCGGATCGCCGTGGCCGGGCGCAACCGGAGGAAGCTGGCCGCGCTCGATGCGCCCTATCCCATGATCGTCGCCGACGCGGCCGACGCCGACGCCATGGCCAGGCTGGCACGCTCGGCGAAGGTCGTCCTGACCACGGTCGGGCCCTACAACCTCCACGGCCGCACCCTGATCCGCGCCTGCGCCGAGAACGGCACCGACTACGTCGACCTGTGTGGCGAGGTCGTGTTCGTCCACGACAGTGTCGTCGAGCTGGACGACATCGCCCGCGACAGCGGCGCGAGGATCATCCACTCCGCCGGCTTCGACTCCGTCCCCTCCGACATCGCCGTTTTCCAGCTCAGCCGGATGGTCGACGAGCTGGGCGAGGTGGAAATGGTCATCTCCGACCTCAACGGCGGCGTCTCCGGCGGCACTGTCGCCTCGATGCTGGACTCCTACCAGGCGGCCAGTTCAGAGATCTCGTCCCCGGAGCGTCGGCAGGCGATCCGTTCCCCCTTCGCCCTGGCTCCCGGGGAGAGCTCGGATCAGCGGGTGGTGGCCACGGGTTTCCGGCCCTGGGACGCGCCCTTCTTCATGGCCGGCTACAACACGCGCCTGGTGCGGCGGTCCGCGCAGCTGCTCGACTACGGGGAGAACTTCAGCTACGTCGAGTACCAGCGCATCGGCGGCCGCATCCGGACCGCCGGGTTCGCCCTCGGGCTGGTTCTGATCGCGCAGCTCATCCGGCGCAAGTGGGGGCGTGCGATCATGCGCCGCTTCCTGCCGAAACCGGGGGAGGGACCGTCCCGGGCGCAACGCGAGAAGGGCTCCTTCACCGTCACGACCACCGACGTCGACAGCGGCGCGGCCGTGCGGGTCCGGCTCGACATGGACCCCGGCTACGAGGGCGCCGCGCTCATGATCGTCGAGGCCGCGTACTCGCTTCTCGATGGCGCCGGCGCCCCGGGAGTGGGGACGCCGGCGACGCTGGGCGAGGCCTACGTCGAGCGCCTCCGGGACGCGGGCATGGAAATCACCGGGCCCTAGCCGAGGGGCTGGCCTGGAAGACGACCGGCACCAGTGCCGATGTGAGGCGCCGGCCCGGATACCGATACCGTGGAGGACATGGACAAGATTTCGCTGGGTGAGTTGGGTGGTTCGTCCTCGCGGACCTATGCCACCCGCGAGGTGACCGCCGGGCAGGTGGCCCGCCCGGTCCACGTCGCGATCGCGATGTGGGAGGAGCCGTGGAAGTCGGGCAAGGACGCGGACAAGCAGGGCTGGATCATCGCCGTCGACGGCGGCAAGGGCAAGCGGGCGGTGCTGGAGGACGGGGTCGCGAAGCGGGACCCGGACCCGCTGGCCGTCGAGGCGCTGCAGCAGGAGCTGCAGCGGCTGCGCCTGTCGCCCCGCAACGTGTGGGTGGTGACCGGCAAGCGGCAGATGGCGCTGCGTTCCCTGCTGGAGAAGGCCGGTTTCGACGTGTCGGGGTCCTTCTCCCCGCAGAACCGGGCGGTGCGCCGGGCCAACAGCATCATGCAACGACGTCGGAAGGCGACGACGATCCAGGTGTCGGGTCAGGAGCGTCGTCGGCGGCAGCAGGAGGCGCGGGCGGCGGCGCCGGAGACCCGCTGGCTGCCGAGCTATTCCCGGATGGAGGCGACCCAGGTCGAGACGGTGACGATCTCCTGCGACGCCTCCTCCGACACCCATTCCACGGGCAGCGTGTGTTTTGTGGCCTCGACGGGGGATTTCGAGGTGGAGACCAGGTCCACCTCGGCGAGCATCGACGACCTGGAGATGGTGGCGCTGACGAAGGCGCTGCGCTACGCGGTGCGGGTCGGGGCGAAGTCGGCGGTCATCGAGAGCGACTCGGCCGGGGCGCTGGCGGCCGCGACCGGCATGCACAAGCGGGGCTCCGACGGTCGGCGCCGGGGCGGCATCCGGGGCAGTGTCCGTAGCGAGTATCACCGGGCGTGGAAGGCGGCGAAGGAGTCGATGGATCTGCGCATCGAGCGGGTGCTCGGCCATTCCGGCGATCCCCTGAACAAGGCCGCCGACCAGATCGCCTACCTGGCGATGCGGGCGACGATTCACCCGCGGGAGGCGTCGGAGGCGGCCCTGAAGAAGGGGATCGACAAGTCGCTGCGCGACGCCACGGGCGTCACGTCCGCCGTGAAGACGACGGCGCCCCGGCGACGCAGGAGGCGTCGCCGGGGCGGTCGGGGCGGTCGGGGCGGCGGTTCGAGGACGGAGTGACTACCAGCCGCGCTCGGCCAGGCGGTGCGGCGCCGGCAGGTCGGCGACGTTGATGCCGACCATGGCCTCGCCGAGGCCGCGGGAGGCCTCGGCGATGGCCTTCGGGTCGGTGAAGTTCTTCGTCGCGGCGACCACGGCCTTGGCGCGGGCGGCGGGGTTGCCGGACTTGAAGATGCCGGAACCGACGAAGACGCCGTCGGCGCCGAGCTGCATCATCATCGCGGCGTCGGCCGGGGTGGACACGCCACCGGCGACCAGCAGCGGGACCGGAAGCTTGCCGGCGGCGGCGACCTCGCGGACGAGGTCGAGCGGGGCCTGCAGTTCCTTGGCGCAGACGTAGAGCTCGTCCTCGTCCTTGGCGGCGAGCTCGCGGATCTCGCGGGTGATGTTGCGGATGTGCTTGGTGGCCTCGGAGACGTCGCCGGTGCCGGCCTCGCCCTTGGAGCGGATCATCGCCGCGCCCTCGGCGATGCGGCGCAGGGCCTCGCCCAGGTTGGTGGCGCCGCAGACGAAGGGAATCTCGAAGTCGTGCTTGTTGACGTGGTTGACGTAGTCGGCAGGGGAGAGGACCTCGGACTCGTCGACGAAGTCGACGTTGAGGGACTCGAGGATCTGGGCCTCCACGAAGTGGCCGATACGGACCTTGGCCATGACCGGGATGGAGACGGCGGCCTGGATGGATTCGATGAGGTCCGGGTCGGACATGCGGGCTACGCCGCCCTGGGCGCGGATGTCTGCCGGCACGCGCTCCAGCGCCATGACGGCCACGGCGCCCGCTTCCTCGGCGATGCGGGCCTGCTCGGCGGTGACGACGTCCATGATGACGCCGCCGGTGAGGTGGTCGGCGAGGCCGCGCTTGACCAGGGGGGAACCGTGTGGTGCAGAGTTTTCAGTCATGGTGGTTCATTGTGCGCAACGCCGTGGACTACGATGAAGGCCAAAAACTGACAGGAATTTTGGACCACATGACCCAGTCCCTCCCGGCGCGCATCGTCGACCTGGTCCGCGGCCGTCTCGACGACGGCACACTCAGTCCCGGCGACCGCCTGGAATCCACCCGTACGCTGGCCAAACAGATGGGGGTGTCCCGGGGCTCCGTCGTCACGGCGTACGAGCAGCTGGTCGGAGAGGGTTTCCTCGTCGCGGACCGCGGGGGCACCCGCGTCAACCCCGATCTGCCGGCCCGCCGTGCCCGCACCGCGGTGCGGCCGGTGCGGAGCGCGGCCACCCTCCTGGCCCCGGGCGTGCCCGACACCAGCGAGCTGGCCACCCACACCTGGCGCGCGGCCTGGCGGATGGCCGCCGCCGAACCCGCGGCGCACCCGGCCCCCGGGTCACGGCGGCTGCGCCAGCAGATCGCCGACCATGTCCGGTTGACCCGTTCGGTCTCCGTGACCGCGGACAACGTCGTCATCACCGCGGGCGCCCGCGACGGGCTACGCACCATCATGGGCGTGACCGAGGGGCCCGTCGGCGTCGACGACCCGGGTTTTCCCACCCTCCACGCGGTGCCGCGCGCGCTCGGTCGGGAGGTCGTGCCCATCGCCGCCGACGCCGAGGGCATGTCGGTCACCGCGCTCGCCGAGGCCAACCCCTCCGTCGTCCTGGTCATGCCCAACCACCTCTATCCCACCGGCACGCAGATGCCCGCGTCGCGGCGCCTGGAGCTCATCGAGTGGGCGCGCGGCTCCGGCGCGCTCATCGTCGAGGACGACTACGACTCGGAGCTGCGCCCCGCCCACGCCGCGCTGGCCGGCCTCGATGAACACGCGGTACTGCTCGGGTCCTTCGCCAAGACGCTGACCCCCGCGCTGGGCCTGGGGTTCCTCATCGTCCCGGAGCACCTCGTGGAGGCTGCGGGTGCGGCGACCGCCCCGGTCTCGGGGGTGGTGCAGGACGCGATGGCGAATTTCATGGCGGAGGACGGGCTGCGTCGGCATACCGCCAAAATGCGCCGCATCTACCGGCGCCGCCGCCGGATCGTCAGCGAAGTGCTGCCGGAGGCCGTTCCCATGGACGGCGGCCTCCACGCGGTCATCGAGGTAGCGAACCGCACGGTGGAGGAGCACGTCGTCGCGCGGTGCCGAGCGGCGGGCTTCGGGGTCGCGGGGCTGGCTGACTACTGGACCGCCTCGGAGCGCGGTGGCGTCGTGCTCGGGGTCGGCGGGCTCGACGACGCCCGGCTGCGCACCGCCCTGGGCCGCCTGGCGGACGTGATCCGTGGCTAGCGGTTCCCGGCTCAGGAACTGCGGTCGAGCAGCCAGGCGACGAGGCAGCCGATGACGATGCCCCAGAACGGCGCCGAGATTCCCAGCAGGGTGAGGTCGGCGACGGTGACGAGCAGGCAGACCAGCGCGCCGGTGGAGGTGCGGCCGGAGAAGGCCGCGAGGAAAGCCGCCCGTAGTGGGGTCAGCATGGCGACGCCGGCCAGCACCGCGATGAACTCGCCGGGCATGCCGAGCATGAAGGCGACCGTGATGGGGGCGATCAGGCCGACCAGCAGAGCGGTCGCGCCGTTGGTCAGCGCCGCGGTGTAGTGGCGCTCGGCGTGGCGGGAGGTGACGAGCAGGGCGTTGGTGGGGCCGGTCAGGCAGGTCGGGGAGGCGCCGATCAGGCCCTGGGGAATGGCCCACAGGCCGGAGGCGAAGGCGGAGAGGTTCGGGCCCTGCGTGTGTCCGGCGGCGCTGAGGACGGCCACGCCCTGGCCGTTCTGGACGATGATGACGGTGATCGCCAGGGGAATGACCAGCTCGACGATGGCGGCGACGCTGAACTCCGGGGCGGTGAGGACCGGGCGGGCGATGACGCCGTCGGCCAGCACGTCCCCTTCGAAGCGGCCGGCGACGATCGCGATGACCGTGCCCACCACGGCGGCGGCCAGGGCGGGCGGGAAGACGGCGCCCAGACGCGGCATCATCGACAGGGCGACGAATACCGCGATCATGGGAAGGCCGAGCAGCGGGGAGGCCTCGGTCGAGGTGACCAGGTTGAGTCCGAAGGTCAGGAAGACGCCGGCGACCATCGCCATGACGATCGAGTGGGGGATGGCCCGCATGATCAGACCCACCAGGCCCGTCCAGCCGAGGACCGCGACCAGGACGCCGGTGACGAGATAGGCGCCGATGACCTCCGCGTAGCTGAGGTGGGTCAGCGCATCGCCGGCCAGGACCGTGCCCGGGATGGTCCAGAAGTAGGCCTGGGGGCTGCGGTAGTACCAGGTCAGAAACAGGGTGAGCAGGCCGTTGCCGAAGAAGGCGCCGAAGATCCACGACGAGGACTGCTCGGCGCTCAGCCCGCCCGCCGCGGCGGCGGCGAGAATCACCGCCAGGGGGCCGGAGGCGGAGAAGATCAGCGCGACCAGGCCGTTGCCGGCCTCCTCCGGGGTGAGGTCGCGGGCGATCTCGCGTAGGCCCGGTGGCCGGGCGAGCGGCTTTTCAATCGCGCTGAGCGGGAAGGCGGGGGTCGGTGCGGACCCGGCGCCCTGCTCGGTGTCCTGTTCGGTGTCCTGCGAGAGGTCGCTGTCGACGTTCGTCATCGGGGCCCTCCGTGTCTGGGGTGTTGGGTGGCGTGGCGATCGTCGACAGTCTGCCAGGGGAAGCGACCCGCGTCGCTGGGGCAACCGTCCTATCACCCCCGGTGTCCGGGCGCTCGCCGTCCACGACGGGCGGGCGCATGGCCCGGGTGGGCCGACTTGACCTCTTTACTAGAGTGAAGGCACACGTTCCCGACACGAAGCGAGACCGAAACCCGAATGGCACGTATGCAAGAAAGCGCCGACCTGCTCAAGTGCTCCTTCTGCGGAAAGAGCCAGAAGCAGGTGAAGAAGCTCATCGCCGGTGGCGGCGTCTACATCTGCGACGAGTGCATCGAGCTGTGCAACGAGATCATCGAGGAGGAGCTCGGCGCGGCCCAGGCGTCCGAGACCGCCGACGAGGTCGCCCTGCCCCGGCCCTCGGAGATTTCCGCCTTCCTCGACCGCTACGTCATCGGCCAGGAGGACGCCAAGCGCGTCCTGTCCGTCGCCGTCTACAACCACTACAAGCGCATCCGGGCGGAGGAGATCGCCGGGGCGGACGTCTCCGCCCGGGCGAAGAAGCGCCGCGACGCCGACGGCGACGAGCATATCGAGATCGCCAAGTCGAACATCCTGCTGCTCGGCCCGACCGGTTCGGGCAAGACCTACCTCGCCCAGACCCTGGCGCGTCTGCTGGACGTCCCCTTCGCCATCGCCGACGCCACCAGCCTCACCGAGGCCGGCTACGTCGGCGAGGACGTGGAGAACATCCTGCTCAAGCTGCTCCAGGCCGCGGACTTCGACGTCGAGCGCGCGCAGCGCGGCATCATCTACATCGACGAGATCGACAAGATCTCGCGCAAGTCGGACAACCCGTCGATCACCCGCGACGTCTCCGGCGAGGGCGTGCAGCAGGCGCTGCTGAAGATTCTCGAGGGCACCGTCGCCTCCATCCCGCCGCAGGGCGGGCGCAAGCACCCGAACCAGGAGTTCATCCAGCTCGACACCTCCAACATCCTCTTCATCGTCGCGGGCGCCTTCGCCGGCCTGGAGAAGGTCGTCGGCGAGCGCGTCGGCAAGAAGGGGCTCGGTTTCGGCGCCGAGCTGGAAACCGCCTCCGACCGCGAGAAGGCCGACCTGTACTCGCAGGTCCGTCCGGAGGACCTGATCAAGTTCGGTCTCATTCCGGAGTTCATCGGCCGCCTGCCGATCGTCGCGACGGTCACCGAACTCGACCGCGAGTCCCTGGTGCGCGTCCTGACCGAGCCGAGGAACTCGCTCGTGCGCCAGTACCAGCGCCTCTTCGAGATGGACGGGGTCAGCCTGACGCTGACGGAGGACGCGCTCGGCGACATCGCCGACAAGGCCCTCGAGCGCGGCACCGGCGCCCGTGGCCTGCGCGCCATCATGGAGGAGCTGCTCGTGCCGGTCATGTACGACGTGCCGGACCGCGAGGACGTCTCCGAGGTCGTCGTCACCGGCGCCGTCGTCCGCGGCGAGGCGGAGCCCCGGCTCGTCCTCGTCGACGAGAAGGAAGAGGAAAAGACCGCTTGACGACGCACGGCCGACGCCCCGGGCGGGGCGTCGGCCGTGCTTGTCCTGATCCGTTATTCGTAGGGCTCGTCGAAGAGGTCGGCCGTGCTGGAGGGATCGTAGAGGCCCCCGTCGGCGCTCGAATCCTCCCGGCCCAGGCTCACGTTGTCGGCCACCAGGTAGCTGGCCTGGCCCGTGTTGGGGATGTTCGAGGTCAGGAAGGCCAGCACCGAGTCGATCATCATGCGGTGGACGCCCTCGACGTTCTCTTCGCTGTCCAGGTGGATGTTGAACAGGTTGGCGGTCGTCCTGGTGTTGGTGACCCGGTAGAACGCCAGCGAGGCGACCAGCGTGAAGATGTCGTCGGCGCTGATGCCCGGGCGGAAGGCCCCGGCGTCCTGGCCGGCGAGCAGCAGGCGGTCCACGTGCAGCTTGATGGTCGATTCATCCGACAGGGGCGGGAGGCTGGCGATGTCTAGCACCTGGGTGAGGTTCTCCATGACGATCATCCGCACCGCCTCCGGGTGCTGGAGGAACTGGGCGAAGAGCGCGTCGACGAGCACCCGCATGCCCTCGACCGGGACGTCCGATTCCACCAGGAAGGCGTCCTGCAGCGGGTGCAGACGGTTGATCGCCGCGATGAGCGCCTGCTCGTAGAGCCCGCGCTTGTCGCCGAAGTGGTAGTGGATCATTCGCTTGGACATCCCCGCGTCGCGGGCGATGCTTTCCAGCTTGGTCCCTTCGTAGCCGTATTCGGCGAAGTAATCGAGCGCCACGCTGGTGACCCGCGCCGCCGCGGAATCCGCCGGGGGCGTGGCACCGGACGCGGTGAACTGCGCCGACTCCTGGGGAATGCCTGACTCCTGATTACTCATCGGTATCTCTCTTGATCGTTGCTGCGGTGGGAAGTGGAGTGTCGGAATCTCCAGCCGTTGGTTCGGGCCACATGTGGTGTCCATCGTGCCCCATGGGTGGGTGAGATGGGATGCCCGATCGCAGAAAGTTGACGACACACAAGAATAATCGCAGGACGACCGGGGGTAGGAATGAGGGGTTTCTTGCCCCAGGTTGGCCCATATCGGGGGTGGTTAGCAATATCGCTAGGATGGTGCCAATGTCGACGTCTGCAGATCCTCGCGGAGAGGGCTGGGGCGTTCGTCCCCGACTCTCCAGGAGGATTACAGCGTGACCACCCCCCAGAACCGCGCCACCGTCACCGTCACCGGCGCCGCCGGGAACATCGCCTACTCGCTGCTGTGGCAGATCGCCGGAGGCGCCGTCTACGGCCCGGACACGATCGTGGATCTTAACCTGCTGGAAATCCCGGCCGCCGTCGGGGCGGCCGAGGGCGTGGCCATGGAACTGAGCGACTCCGCTTTCCCGAACATGGGAAAGATCACCGTCACCGACGACCCGGCGGTCGCCTTCGACGGCGCCAACTCGGCGCTGCTGGTCGGCGCCCGTCCGCGGTCCAAGGGCATGGAGCGCGCCGACCTGCTCCAGGCCAACGGCGGCATCTTCGGCCCGCAGGGCAGGGCCATCAACGATCACGCCGCGGAGGACATCCGCGTCCTGGTCGTCGGGAACCCGGCCAACACCAACGCGCTCATCGCCCAGCGCAACGCCCCCGACGTCCCGTCCGAGCGCTTCACCGGCATGATGCGCCTGGACCATAACCGGGCGCTCTCCCAGCTGGCACAGAAGCTCGAGGTCCGCACCCGCGACCTGTCGAAGGTCGTCGTGTGGGGCAACCACTCCGCCACCCAGTTCCCGGACCTGACCTGGGCAGAGGTCAACGGTGAGCCGGTCCGGGTCGCCGCCGAGTGGTACTACGAGGAGTACATTCCGCGCGTCGCCAAGCGCGGTGCCGAGATCATCGAGGTGCGTGGCAAGTCTTCCGCAGCCTCCGCCGCCTCCGCCGCCGTCGACCACCTGCGCGACTGGATCCACGGCACCGACGGCGAGTGGGCCACCGCGGCGATCGTCTCTGACGGCTCCTACGGCATTGACGAGGGGCTGATCGCGGGCTTCCCGACCGTCGCCGAGGGCGGCACCTGGAAGATCGTCCCGGGGCTGGAGCTCAGCGAGGAGCAGAAGGCCCGTATCGAGGCCTCCGTCGCAGAACTTCGTGAAGAACGGGACGCGGTGGCCGACCTCCTCGGCTAGTCTGGCATGCACACCATTTGCCAGCCCAGCAAGATATCCCAGTAAGACGAGGTCACCCCACATGCGCTTCGGAATTGATTTCGGCACCACCCGCACGGTCATCGCAGCGGTGGACCGAGGTAATTATCCGGTGCTGGGATGTGAGGACGCGCACGGCGACTACCACGACTACATCCCCTCCGTGGTGGCCATCGACGAGGCCAACGGCGGGAAACTCGTCGCCGGCTGGGAGGCCGCGGCCCTCGAGGGCGCGGACTTCGCGCGCTCCTTCAAGCGGCTGCTGGGCGCCGAGGACGTGACGGCGTCGACGCCGGTGCGCATCGGTCTCGAGAGCCGCCCGCTGAGCGAGGTCCTGCTCGCGATCGCCCAGGAGGCCGCCCGCACGATCCGCCAGTACCAGAATGACCTGGGGGAGACGGGCGGCATCATGGCCATGCTCGGCGTCCCCGCCAACGCCTCCAGCGCCCAGCGTCTGCTCACCATCGACGCCTTCACCCGCGCAGGCATCGGCGTGCTGGGCCTCGTCAACGAGCCCTCCGCCGCGGCCTTCGAGTACACGCACCGCCACGGCCGAACCCTCAACAGTCGCCGACAGTCGATCCTCGTCTACGACCTCGGCGGCGGCACCTTCGACGTCTCGCTGGTCACCATCGAGGCCGCTGAACACCGCGTCACCAACTCCCGCGGGGTCAGCCGCCTGGGCGGCGACGATTTCGACGCCGTGCTGCTCGACCTCGCGCTGGAGAAGATCGGCTCCGCCGACGTCGCCCTCGGCGACCGCGTCCAGCGCCGACTGCTCGACGAGGCCCGCTCCGCCAAGGAACGCCTGCGTCCCCAGACCCGCCGGATGATCCTCGAGCTCGGCGGCCAGGACGCCATCGTCAGCACCGAGGAGTTCTACGGTCGGGCCGAGCCCCTGGTGGAGCAGACCATGGAGGTGCTGGCGGAGGTCATCGGACACGAGGAGTCGTTGACCGACACCGACATCGCCGGCATTTACCTGGTCGGCGGCGGCTCCCAGCTGCCGCTGGTTCCGCGGGTCGTCCGGGAACGCTACTCCCGCCGCGTGCACCGGTCACCCATGCCGGGCGCCTCCACCGCCGTGGGACTGGCCATCGCCGCGGATCCGGGCACCGACATGAACCTCCACGACAAGCGCGCCCGCGGCATTGGCGTCTTCCGGGAGCGGGACAGCGGCAACGCGGTGGCCTTCGACCCGCTGGTCACCGTCGACTCTGAGCCCGACGACGACGGCGTCATCCGCATCCAGCGCCGCTACCGGGCCGCGCACAACGTCGGCATCTTCCGTTTCGTCGAGTTCACCGCCATCGACGGGGAGGGCCACCCGGGGGACGTCAGCCTCCTCAGCGAGATCGCCGTGCCCTTCGAGCGCGGACTTCCCGCCGGCCGCGACCTCTCCCGGGTCCCGGTGGAGCGCCGTGACCACGGCCCAGAGGTCATCGAGAAGATCCGCGTGAGCTCGGACGGCATCGCGTCGATAACCATCGAGGTCCCGGAGATCGGCCTCACCGTCGCGCGCTGAGAAGCGCCGGGAGCACAGGTGGCCCGGGGTGAGGGCGTGGGCGTGGCCACCGGCTAGGATGGTCCGCGTGACTGAAGCGAACAAGAACCTGGGAGTCAACCGCGCCGATGCGCTTCCGAAGTCGTGGGAGCCGTCCGACCACGAGTCTGGGCTGTACCAGCGCTGGGAGGAGCGCGGCTATTTCCACGCCGACGCCACCAGCGACAAGCCCGGGTTCTCGATCGTGCTCCCGCCGCCGAACGTGACCGGCCAGCTGCACATGGGCCACGCCCTCGATCACACGCTCATCGACTCCATCATCCGCCGCAAGCGCATGCAGGGCTACGAGACCCTGTGGCTGCCGGGCATGGACCACGCGGGCATCGCGACGCAGACCAAGGTCGAGCAGATGCTCAAGGAGACCGAGGGCAAGGACCGCTACGACTACTCCCGCGAGGACTTCATCGACAAGGTCTGGGAATGGAAGGAGCAGTACGGCGGCGCCATCCAGAACCAGATGCGCGCCATCGGCGACTCCGTCGACTGGTCCCGCGACCGCTTCACCCTGGACGAGGGATTGTCTCGCGCGGTCCAGACCATCTTCAAGGCGCTCTACGACAACGGCATGATCTACCGCGCCAACCGACTGGTCAACTGGTCGCCCGTGCTCGAGACCGCCGTCTCCGACATCGAGGTCGTGTACAAGGACGTCGACGGCGAACTCGTCTCCATTCGCTACGGCTCGCTCAACGACGACGAGCCGCACCTGGTGGTGGCCACCACCCGGGTCGAGACGATGCTGGGTGACGTCGCCATCGCCGTCCACCCGGACGACGAGCGCTACCGGGATCTGGTGGGCATGGAATTCGACCACCCCTTCCGCGAGGACCTCAAGCTCAAGGTCATCGCCGACGACTACGTCGACCCCGAGTTCGGCTCCGGCGCCGTGAAGATCACCCCGGCCCACGACCCGAACGACTACGCCATGGGCCTGCGCCACGGACTGGACATGCCGACCATCATGGACAAGACCGGCCGCATCAGCGACACCGGCACCCGCTTCGACGGCCTGACCCGCGAGGAGGCCCGCGTCGCCGTGCGCGAGGAGCTGAGCCGAATGGGGCGCATCGTCAAGGAGATCCGCCCGTACACCCACTCCGTCGGCCATTCCGAGCGCTCCGGCGAGGCCATCGAGCCCCGCCTGTCGCTGCAGTGGTTCGTCAAGGTGGACAAACTCGCCCAGATGGCCGGCGACGGCATCCGTAAGGGCGACACCACCGTCCACCCGCAGGCGCTGGAACCGCGCTACTTCGACTGGGTCGACGACATGCACGACTGGACCATCTCGCGCCAGCTGTGGTGGGGCCACCGCATCCCGATCTGGTACGGACCCAACGGTGAGATCGTCTGCGTCGGCCCCGATGAGCAGGCCCCGGAGGGCTACACCCAGGACCCGGACGTCCTCGACACGTGGTTCTCCTCCGCGCTGTGGCCCTTCTCCACGCTCGGCTGGCCGGACAAGACCCCGGATCTGGAGAAGTTCTACCCGACCAACGTGCTGGTCACCGCCTACGACATCCTCTTCTTCTGGGTCGCGCGCATGATGATGTTCGGCACCTTCGCCGGCTCGATCACCCCCGAGGTGCTGGGCGCCGGGACCGACGGGCGCCCGCAGATCCCGTTCCACGACCTCTACCTGCACGGCCTGGTCCGCGACGAGCACGGTCGCAAGATGTCCAAGTCCCTCGGCAACGGCATCGACCCGATGGACTGGGTGGAGAAGTTCGGCGCCGACGCGCTGCGCTTCGCCCTGGCCCGCGGCGCCAACCCGGGCGTCGACCTGCCGATCGGCGAGGACAACGCCCAGAGCTCCCGCAACTTCGCGACCAAGCTCTTCAACGCCACCAAGTTCGCCCTCATGAACGGCGCCGCCGTCGACGAGCTGCCGCCGCGCGAGGAGCTCACCGACGCCGACCGCTGGATCCTCGACCGCCTCGAGCAGGTCCGCTCCCGGGTGGACGCCTACCTCGACGACTACCAGTTCGCCAAGGCCAACGAGGAACTCTACCACTTCACGTGGGACGACTTCTGCGACTGGTACCTGGAGATCGCCAAGACCCAGATCCCGCGGGAGGCGGCCGACGTCGCGTCACGCCGGAGCGCGGAGAACACCCAGATCGTCCTGGGCCGCGTCCTCGACGTCATCCTGCGACTGCTGCACCCGTCGATGCCTTTCGTCACGGAGGTCCTGTGGACCACGCTGACCGGGGAGGAGTCCATCGTCATCGCCCCGTGGCCGGGCGCGGCGGACACCAACGGCGGCGTCGCCACCGACGAGGTCGCCGCCCGTCGCCTGGCCGACACCCAGAAGCTGGTGACCGAGCTGCGTCGCTTCCGCTCCGACCAGGGCCTCAAGCCCTCCCAGAAGGTCCCGGCGCGGATCGACTTCCGCGCCGCTGACCTGGCCGGCCAGGAGGAGGCCGTGCGCAGCCTGGTCCGTGCCGAGGTCCCGGGCGAGGACTTCGAGGTCTCCGCGACCCTGGAGCTGCGCCTGTCCCAGGCCACCATCGAGGTGGCCGTGGACACCTCCGGCACCGTCGACAAGGACGCCGAGCGCAAGCGCCTGGAGAAGGAACTGGCCAACGCCGCCAAGGAACTCGACAACACGGGCAAGAAGCTGGGCAACGAAAATTTCCTGGCCAAGGCGCCGGACCACGTCGTCGAGGAAATTCGTGGCCGCCAGAAGATCGCCCAGGAAGAGGTCGATCGCCTCACCGCGCGCCTGGAGGGGCTGAAGTAAGTGGCTGACAAGGAATCGGAGCTCACCCCCGAGGAGCTCGCGCGGCTGGAGCAGCTCAAGCGTCAGCTGGGCGACGCGGCCCTCGGTGAGGAGGATCTCGAGGACCCCCAGGATCCGGAGGACCTGGATGATCTGGACCAGGAACTCGATCCGACCAACGAGTTCGGGCGCGTCGAGGTCACCGAGGCCGGCATCACCCTCAATCTGGGCGGCGCCAACATCGAC
The DNA here is from genome assembly GCF_030408915.1 of Corynebacterium guangdongense. NCBI lineage: Bacteria > Bacillati > Actinomycetota > Actinomycetes > Mycobacteriales > Corynebacteriaceae > Corynebacterium > Corynebacterium guangdongense. Next base: position 2,194,883 of record NZ_CP047654.1, on the reverse strand, counting down.
GAGCAGCGCGAGGAGGCTCCCTCCCGCGAGGTGAGCGAGGAGGATCTCATCGCGCTGGCGACCGCCGACGCGGAGCTCAACCAGCGCTGGCCCGAGACCAAGATCGAGCCGAGCCTGGATCGCATGGAGATGCTCATGGATTTCCTGGGCTCCCCGCAGCGCTCCTTCCGCTCCATTCACGTCGCCGGCACCAACGGCAAGACCTCGACCGTGCGCATGATCGAGTCGCTGCTGCGTGCCTTCCACCGTCGCACCGGCCGGACCACCAGCCCGCACCTGCAGCTGGTGACCGAGCGCGTCGCCATCGACGGTGAGCCGATCCACCCGGCCGACTTCGTCCGCGTCTGGGAGGAGATCAAGCCCTTCGTCGAGCTCGTCGACGCCCGCTCTGACGTGCCGATGAGCAAGTTCGAGGTGCTCACCGCCATCGCCTACGCGGCCTTCGCGGACGCCCCGGTCGACGTCGCCGTCGTCGAGGTCGGCATGGGCGGGACCTGGGACGCCACCAACGTCATCAACGCCGACGTCAGCGTCGTCATGCCGGTCGGGCTGGACCACGCCGACTACCTCGGCGACACCATCGAGCAGGTGGCGGCGGAGAAGGCGGGCATCATCAAGTCCCGCTGGGACGCCGACGATCTGCTCAGCCCGCCGGACAATGTCGCCGTCATCGCGGAGCAGGAGCCGGAGGCCATGAACGTCATTCTCCAGCGCGCCGTCGACGTCGACGCCTCCGTCGCCCGCGCGGGCGTGGAGTTCGGGGTCGTCGAGTCGGCGGTCGCCGTCGGCGGCCAGACGATGACCCTGCGCGGCATCGCCGGCCGGTACGAGGATCTCTTCCTGCCGCTGGCGGGAGAGCACCAGGCCCGCAACGCCGCGGTGGCGCTCGCCGCCGTCGAGACCTTCTTCGGCGCCGGCGGGGGACGCACCCTCGACCTGGAGACCGTGCGCGAAGGCTTCGCGACGGTCACCTCTCCCGGCCGCCTCGAGCGCGTGCGCTCGACACCGACCACCTTCATCGACGCCGCCCACAACCCGCACGGAGCCCACGCGCTGGGCCTGGCCCTGGACCGCGACTTCGACTTCTCCCGCCTCATCGGCGTGATCGGCGTCCTCGACGACAAGGACCACGCCGGCATCCTGCGCGAGCTGGAGCCGTACCTCAGCGAGGTCGTCGTCACCCAGAACTCCTCGCCGCGCGCCATCGACGCCTACGAGCTGGCCGAGACCGCCCGCGACATCTTCGGCGAGGAACGCGTCCACGTCGACGAGTCGCTCCCCGGCGCCTACGCCCTGGCCGTGGAACTCGCCGAGGACGCCGACCTCCAGTCGGGCGCCGGCGTGATCATCACCGGCTCGGTCGTCACCGCCGGCGAGGCCCGCACCATGTTCGGAAAGGACCCGCAATGAGCAGCACCGATTCCCCCGAGGTGGGCCCCCTCGGCCCGGGCCACGCCCCGGCGAAGGACCCGTTGAAGGGTCTGCGCGGCGTGCTGTCGGGCACCCTGATCATGGAGGCCATCGTCCTCGGCCTGGCGATGCTGGTCATCCTCAAGGTGGACGCCGGCGCCATGTGGACCACCCCGAACATCGCGTTCGTCGGCGGGCTAGCCCTGGCCCACCTGGTGCTGGCCTTCCTTCAGCGTTTCAGCTGGGGACTGCCGGCCGCGCTGGTCCTGCAGGTCATCGGGCTGGCCGGCTTCCTCATCCACTGGTCCATCGGTGTGGTCGTGGTGATCTTCATCCTGGTCTGGTGGTACGTGCTGACCCTGCGCCGGAATCTCATCGAGCGCATGCGCCGCGGCCTGCTGACCACCCAGCACCTGGACGCGAAGTAGCCCCGCCGCTTCCCGACGCCCGAAAAACCCGTGGCCCACCAACCGGTGGGGCACGGGTTTTTCCGGATCCAGGCACCTGCGGTGGCCCGGGCGATCACGCACACGTGTGCGTGATCAGGCCACGACAGCCGGGTTTAGAGGGCGCCGTTGCCCCACGGTCCGGTGATCGCGTAGGTGATGCCCGGGCTCTGAACGTTGAAGAACAGGATGGAGCCGTCCGGGCTGAAGGTGGCGCCGGCGAGCTCGCTGGTGCTGTCGGAGTTCAGTTCGGCGAGATCGAAGATCTGGCCGTCCGTGGTCACGCCGCGCAGCAGGTCCTTGCCGCTGCCGTCCTCGCACAGGACGAGGCCGCCGGTGTTGGGGGACACGCACAGGTTGTCCGGGCTCTCCAGCACGTCCGGGTCGATGGACTCGTAGACCAGCTCAAGCTGGCCGCCGGAGTTGCCGCGCGGGGTGAAGCGCCAGACCTGGCCCAGGCCGGCGTCGCCGCCGCTGGTGGAGTTGATGTAGACGGAGCCGTCGCCGTACCAGGCGCCCTCCAGGCGGGCGAAGACCGCGCCGCCCTGCTCCCAGCCCTGCTTGAACACGGCCAGGGAGTCGGTGCTGTCCGGGTCCGGCTCGTTGATGTCGACCCACTCGCAGGGCAGCGGCCGGCCGGCGTTCTGGCTGTAGCGGGTGTCGTAGTTCGGGCGCGCCTTGATCGCCATCATCTGCAGCTTGCCACCCGCGGTGAGGTCGTTGCGGTCGTTGGGCACGAAGCGGTAGAAGCCGGAGGTGCCGCGGTCCTCGGTCTGGTAGACGATGCCGGTGGCCGGATCGATGGCGACGGCCTCGTGGGTGAAGCGGCCCATCTCCTTGATCGGGACGGCCTCGATCGGGGAGGTGGCGTCGGCAGGGACCTCGAAGACGTAACCGTGCGGGGTCTCGACGTCGAGGCCGGTGAAGGTCTCCTCACAGGTCAGCCAGGTGCCGTTGAGGGTCGGGCCACCGGCGCAGTTGCGGATGGTGCCGGTCAGCGACGGGTAGGCGGCGACGAGCTCCATCTTGACCGGGTCGAAGACCAGGTTGGTGGTGCCGCCCGCGGCCTGCGGGTCGTAGGGGTTCTCGCCGAAGGCGGGGCCCTGGTTGTTCTCGTGGTTGCGGACGAGGTTGATCATCCCGTTCTCGCCCTGGAAAGCGGCCATGCCGTCGTGCATTCCCGGGGTCGGGGTGCCGTCGCTCATCGGGGTGCCGGTGTGGCCGAAGGCGACGTAGGTGAAGCCGGCCGGGAGGAGAAGCTCGCCGCCCGGGGCGGGCTGGAGCGGGCCGTAGCCGCCGTTGTTGGGGGCCTGCATGGTGTCGACGCCGTTCTTGCGGCCCTCGGCGGCCTGGGCGGTCTGGCTCATCAGGGCGGACAGGGCCGTGGCGGCGCTGAATGCTCCGGCGGTCTTCAGGAATCCGCGGCGGCCCAGGTTGGCAGGGGTGATCGTCATATCGGGGGTAATCCTCGTCGTCGTGCGTGAGCCGTGGTGCGACCCAGGGCAAAAGTGAATGGAGACATGGCTGGGGGCGCTCATGGGCACCCCCTACCATGGCACGAATCCATAGTCTGGTTTTAAAAACCAATCGTCGTGCAAAAGGGGAGACTAATAGAAGGTCCCCGGTTGCGCAGCGCGAGTTGCGGTCCCCGGGGGGTGCGCGGCGGGGCGCCGGAAAGTACGAGGCCCGCGTCCTCCCTGGTGGGGACGCGGGCCTCGGGGTCCGGGGAATGGATTCGTGGGCCACTCGTGCGTGGTCGCCGAATCCGCAGAGGGTGGGCGGTCAGGCCTCCTCGCGGAAAACCGGCGGGTGGCCGGAGAAGATCGAGATGCGGTTGTAGGTGTTGATGTGGATGATGGCCCATTCGAGCGCGGCGACCTGCTCCTCGGCGAAGACCCTCATGGCGCGCAGCGGCGCGTCGGCGTGGCGCTTCCCGGCCGGCAGGAGGGTGATCTCCTCGGCCAGCTCGAGGGCGGCGTACTCCTGCTCGCTGAAGTAGCCGTCCAGTTCGCGCCAGGCGGGCAGGACGTCGAGCTTGTTCTGGGGGACGCCGGCGCGGCGAGCGGCGGGGACGTGCACCGACAGGCAGGCGCCGCAGCCGTTGATCTGGCTGACGCGGACCATGGCCAGCTCGATGAGGTCACGGCCGAGGTCGACCTCGGGGTAGATCTTCTTGAGCTGGGTGACGACGTTGTTCTGTGCCTTGGCGATCTGCGGGAAGTACTTGTCCAGGTAGGGGCCGTGCTTGGGGGTGGGGGTGTGGTCGGTCACGAGAGCTGATCCTTAATCCAGTCGATGTCTTCGGGGGTGGGGCGGCGCCAGCTGAATTCGCCGGGGTGCTTTTCCAGCCAGCCCCGGACGAAGGGGCAGACCGCGACGATGGATTTCTCCTCGGCGGCGGTCTCGCTGAGGGCGGCCCGGACCAGCGTGCCGGCCAGCCCCTGGCCGCCGTAGGCGTCGTCGATCTCGGTGTGGAAGAACACCCGCTCGTCGCCGCGGTCGCGGAAGTCGGTGCGGCCGGCCACGTGGCCGTCGTCGGCGGTGATCGTGAAGGAGCCGCCGACCCTATTTAAGTCGGTCATGATCGGTCAATCCTCATCTCCGGCCGGGCGACCGGTTCGGGGTTGGTGCGTGGGCGCAGCCGGGACGTGGGCAACGTCGGCGCGGGAAGGCGGTCGAGACCGTCGGCGTCGTGGGAGATGTAGCCGTGGGTCACCCCGAACCGTTCCGAGTGGTTCTCCCACTCCTCGCGGTAACGGGCGATTTCGGTGTGGTCGCGGCCGATGAAGTTCCACCACATGACGACGTCCTCGGTGAAGGGCTCGCCGCCGATGAGCACCAGTCGGGCCTTCTCGGGGCCGTTGTTGCGGATGCGCAGGCGGGTTTCGCCGGTGCCGGCGTAGGCGAGCTCACGGGGCCGGACGACGGCGCCTTCCACGTCCACGTCCCCGGCGTCGACAAGCAGGCCGTGCTCGAAGCCGGGGTTGAGCTCCACCTCGAGGGTGGCGCCGGCGTCGACGCGCAGCTCCGCGCCGACGAGCGGGGTGAAGGTGGGGATGGGGGAGGTCTCGCCGAACAGCGAGCCGACGAAGACGAGCGCCTGGCCGCCGTCGAGCTCGAGCAGCGCGGGGGCGTAGTGGTCGAAGCGGCGCTCGCCGTGGCGGGCGTGGTCGGGCAGCACGGTCCACAGCTGCACCCCGTGCAGGACGGTGGTGGCCTGGGTGGAGACCTCGGAGTGGCAGATGCCGGCGCCGGCGGTCATGAAGTTGACTTCGCCGGGCAGGACGACGGCGTGGTGGTTGCCGGAGTCGTGGTGGGTGACCTCGCCCTCGAAGAGCCAGGAGACGGTCTGCAGGCCGGTGTGGGGATGGACCGCGACGTCCATGCCCCCGGTGGCGGAGACGTCGTCGGGGCCGTAGTGGTCGGCGAAGCACCAGGCTCCGATGAGTGAGCGCTGTTTCTGGGGCAGCGTGCGGTAGACGGTCATGGCTCGGGGGCCGCCCAGCGGGACCTCGCGGGCGGTGATGATCTCGACCCGGGCGCCGTCGGCGCAGGTGGCCTCGCGCGGCTGCAGTTGAATCTCGGGCGGGTTCTCCTCGGTAGTAGACATGTCATCATCCTATCCAGGTATTAGGGTTGTTGCCATGAAGAAGGTGTTGATGTGGGCGGCGTTCGGGTTGGCGGCCGTCTTCTCCATTGTGGCGATTCTCTCGGAGTTCCTGGGCTCGCCGGACTGGACGACGACGGCGGCCATGGTCATCGCGGGCGGCGCGCTGGTCCTCGGGTTCCTCGTCCGGGCGGGCGAGAACGAGCCGAAGCCCATCGTCCTGAGTGATGAGCGCCGCGACGTCCTCCGGGCCAAGCGCGACGAGGGGGATACGGCCGGCGCCATCGCCCAGCTGCGCATGTGGTACCCCCAGGCCACCCCCGAGAAAGCCGGTCGGATTGTCCGTGAGCTGAAGTAAGCGCGGGGCGGACGGTAGAGTGTCGGCCATGACTGAACGTACTCTCATCCTTATCAAGCCGGACGGCGTCGCCAACGGCCACGTCGGCGAGATCATCGCCCGCATCGAGCGCAAGGGCCTCAAGCTCGCGGCTCTGGACCTGCGCGTCACGGACCGCGAGACCGCGGAGAAGCACTACGAGGAGCACAAGGAGCGTCCGTTCTTCGGCGAGCTCGTCGAGTTCATCACCTCCGCTCCGCTGATCGCCGGCGTCGTCGAGGGTGAGCGTGCCATCGAGGCGTGGCGTCAGCTGGCCGGCGGCACCGACCCGGTGTCCAAGGCCACCCCGGGCACCATCCGCGGCGACTTCGCCCTGACCGTCGGCGAGAACGTCGTCCACGGTTCCGACTCCCCGGAGTCCGCTGAGCGCGAGATCGGCATCTGGTTCCCGAACCTCTAGGTTTTCCTCCGTCGAGACCGCATCCTGTTGCCGGGGTGCGGTCTCGACGTTTTCCGGCCGACGCGCCGGGTGACCCACGCAAAATTGCCAACGGCCCCCGGATTTAATAAGTTATCGTGCATGAGTTCGGCGAGAGAGTGTGACACGGCGGTTGTCCGGCGCGGGCAGCAGACCCGGGCGCTGGAGAAGAAGCGTCTGATCCTTGACGCCGCCGCCGAGCTGATGCTGGAGAACAGCCTTCGTGGCGTCACCCACCGCCAGGTGGCGGCCCGCGCCGGCGTCCCGGTCGGGTCCATCGGCTACTACTACAACACCCGCGAAGAGTTGGTGGCCACTGCGATCGCCCGGCTGGGCGACCGGCGCCACCGGCACGCCCTGCAGCTGATTGAGAAGGTCAGCGCCCCCACGACTCCGGAGCAGGCCGCCGACCTGCTTCTCGAGGTCCTCCTCGGCCACTGCGTCTCGGAATCCGCGCTGCGCAGCTGGCTGGCGACGGGCGTCGACTGCACCCGTGAATCCGAGGAACTCAACGACTCCCTCCGCAGCCCCTGCGACCAGCTCCGCGCCGACATCGCCGCCGCCCTGGAAGCGACCGGGTTCGCGAAGTTCAGCGCCGACTCGGTCATCGTCACCGTCGCCGGAGCCGTGGTCCTGTGCATGGTCGACCGTGACGCCGACTGCGTCGGGACGACCCGAGACAATCTCGTGGAACTGCTGGGTCGCTGCGCGGAGTAGCGCCCACCCGACCCCGTCACCGGCCGGGTGCCCGGGCACCGCTCCCGCCCAGGTCTCCTTCCCGCAGGCCGTCGCCCAGGAAGCCGGCCTGCGGCGTCGCCCCGTCGTAATGGCCCCGCGGCGCCACCGCAGGGGCGGCCCGGTCGACTGCCGGCATGACGGCGGGCAGGAACGGGTGCGGGTGTGACACAATGGACCGCAGTGGTTGTCTCCCGCAACGGGGGGCGGCCGCGGAGAAACTTTCTACAACTGCACACGTGTTGACGCATGACCCCGGAACCGCACTGTCGCTCCGTGAGGCGGCGGCACGGACCCTGGGCTGTTTCAGCCGGGAGACCTGCCAGCGCCCGGAACCCCGGACAGAGGCCACACTCAGTGGCCGCGGTGGTGACCGTGGGTTGATGCGCACCATATTGACTGTCAGGAGACGCATTCGTGGTGAACAGCGAAGAAACGACCAGCCCGGCAACTGAAAACGGGAACAGCGGAACCGTGGGGGAGGAGAAGTCCGGCGAACGCCGGGCCGCCCGCCGGTCCACGCGGAAGAGCACCGCGAAGAAGACTGCGGCGAAGAAGACGACCGCGAAGAAGTCGGCCGCCAAGGCCACGGCCGAGAAAAGCCCGGCCGGGAAGCGCGCCACCACGAAGCGCGCCACCACGAAGCGCGCCGCCACGAAGTCGGCGAAGAAGTCACCGGAGAACACGACCGACACGAACTCTTCGGCGGCCCAGGAGACCACCGGGCCGAAGGCTGCTACCCCGCAGGCCGCGGAGGTCACCACGCTGATCGACCGCGCCGCCCTCGGTGAGCGTCAGCGCGTCTACAGCCTGGCCAAGAAGATCGGTATTTCCTCGAAGGACCTCATCGTCGCCCTCGACGCCGTCGGTCTGGTCAAGGTCGCCCAGTCCTCCCTGTCCCTGGACGAGATGAACCGCGTGCTTGATCATCTCGAGCGCAAGTCCGCACCGATGGCACCGGCCCCCGAGCCGGCCGCGCCGGAGGCGCCGGAGCAGGAGGCCCCGGTCGAGGCTCCCGTGGAGGAGCAGAATGCCCCGGCGGATGAGAGCGAGGAGCGCATCCGCACCCGCGTGCGCAAGAACGTCGCCAACGAGATCCACCAGATCGAGGAGAAGGTCGAGGCCGACCTCGCCGCCGTGGTGGGGGAGCCCGAGTCCGTCGGTGAAGCTGAGGCCCGGGACGACAGCGCTGCCGAAGCTGGGGCGAACGCCAAGGATGACGCCGAGGGTGACACCGAGCACCTCGCCGAGGGCGACGCCCATGGAGGCGTCCAGGGGGACGCCGGGGAGGAGTGGGGGGACGCCGTCGAGGACGTCCTGCCCGAGATCGTCCCGGCCCCCACCGAGGCGCCGACGACCGCCGCCTACGCGCCGATTTTCGTCGTCCCCCGCGCCGGTGACGACGACACGGACGCCGACGCCGGGGAAGACGGGGAGGCCAGGGGCGGCCGGCGTCGCCGGTCCGCACGCCGGACGACCCGCCGTTCCAGCGTCGGCAAGGCTGAGGCCATCACGCCCGAGGCCGTCACCTCCGAGGCCGTCACCCTGCAGGTCGAGCCGGACACGGACCATGAGGAGACGGCGGAGGACCTTCCGGCGGAGCCGGTGGCCCTGAAGGGCTCGACCCGCCTGGAGGCGCAGAAGCGCCGCCGCACCGAGATGCGGGAGGCCGGCCGCAAGAAGGCGCCGATCGTGTCGCAGGCGGAGTTCCTGGCGCGCCGCGAGTCCGTCAAGCGCACGATGGTGGTGCGCGAGCGTCAGCACGTCGAGGATCCGACGAACCCGGCGCTGATCACCCAGGTCGCGGTGCTCGAGGATGACCTGCTGGTCGAGCACTTCGTCACCAGTGAGGCGCAGGCCTCGATGACCGGCAACATCTATCTCGGCCGCGTCCAGAACGTGCTGCCGAGCATGGAGGCCGCGTTCATCGACATCGGCAAGGGCCGCAACGGCGTGCTCTACTCCTCCGAGGTCGACTGGAAGTCCGCCGGGCTCAAGGGCCGCAACCGCAAGATCGAGCAGGCGCTCAAGTCCGGAGACCAGGTGCTGGTGCAGGTCTCCAAGGATCCGCTCGGCCACAAGGGCGCCCGCTTGACGACGCAGATCTCCCTGGCCGGCCGCTACCTCGTCTACGTCCCGGGCGGCCGTTCCGCCGGCATCTCCCGTAAACTGCCGGCCCCGGAGCGCAAGCGCCTCAAGGACATCCTCGGCCGCGTCATCCCCGGTGAGGGTGGGGCCATCATCCGCACCGCCGCCGAGAACGTGCCGGAGGAGGCGATCGCCGCCGACGTCAACCGCCTGCACACCCTGTGGGAGGACCTGCAGGACCGCGCCGCGGGGGAGAAGGCGTCCAAGGGGGCCAAGCCGGTCACCCTCTACGAGGAGCCGGACATGCTGGTCAAGGTCGTCCGTGACCTCTTCAACGAGGACTTCACCAGCCTCGTCGTCGACGGTCGTCGTGCCTGGAACACCATCAGGTCCTATGTGGACTCCGTGGCGCCGGACCTGTCCGACCGCCTGGAGCGCTACGACCGCCGCGACCACGACGGCCACGACGCCTTCGCCCGCCACCGCATCGACGAGCAGCTGCAGAAGGCGCTGGGCCGCAAGGTCTGGCTGCCCTCCGGCGGTTCGCTGGTCATCGACCGCACCGAGGCGATGACCGTCATCGACGTCAACACCGGCAAGTTCACCGGCTCCGGCGGCAATCTCGAGGAGACCGTCACCCGCAACAATCTCGAGGCGGCTGAGGAGATCGTCCGCCAGATGCGCCTGCGTGACCTCGGCGGCATGATCGTCGTCGACTTCATCGACATGGTGCTGCCCGAGAACCAGGACCTCGTCCTGCGCCGCCTCAAGGAGGCGCTGGGCCGCGACCGCACCCGCCACCAGGTTTCCGAGGTCACCTCCCTCGGCCTGGTGCAGATGACCCGCAAGCGACTGGGCACCGGCCTGCTCGAGACCTTCTCCACCACCTGCGAGGTCTGCGACGGCCGGGGCCTGATCCTCCACGAGGATCCGGTCGACCCGAACGAGGCCGAGGAGGCCAAGGCCTACTCCCGCAAGCACAAGCACAACCTCACCAAGGGACATGCGGAGCCCGCCCCGCGACGCGAGGAGCCCGCCCCGCAGCCGTCCCGTCCGAGCGAGACCGACTTCGAGGAGCTGGCCGCCGCCGTCATCCGCGAGGAGGAGCCGACGGCCGAGACCCGCGAGGACACCCATCAGGAGGAGCCGGCCGCGGAGGGACGCAGGTCCCGCCGCCGCGGCGGCCGCGGCCGCAGCCGGGGCCGGGGTGGACGCCCGGAGCAGGAGCAGCGCCAGGAGGAGCGGCCGACCACCACCGTCGACGAGGTCGCCGCGATCGCGGCCGCCGCCACCGAGCGCGCCGACGAGGCGGAGCCGGAGGAAACCGCCGCGGTCACCGGCACCCAGTCCTACGAGCAGGCCGTCGCCGAGTTCGAGGCCTCACCGCGCCGGCGCCGTCGCACCCGCGGCAACTCCCGTTCGGACCACCGTCCGCAGCGCGAGGACTTCGCCGTCGCCACCAAGCCCGACTCCCCCGAGTCGGCGGAGGACAGGGAACAGAACGCGAAGGTCGAGTCCGCGCAGCGTGCTGAACCGAAGCCGCCGCGCGCCAGCTCCGGCCGTCGCCGTTCCGGCCGCGCCCAGGAAGCGTCCCAGCGGAAGACCGCGAAGGAGGATGCAGTGCAGGCGAAGACCGGGGAGGTGAAGACCGTGGAGGTGAAGACCGGGAAGCAGGAGGCGCCGCGGGTCGAGGCCGGGACAAAGAACCGCGAGGAGGCCACCGGCACCCGCCGTGGCCGCCGCCGCGCCGTTCGCCGGCTGAGCCCCGAGCAGCCGGCCCAGCGGCCGGAGCCGCAGCCCGAGGCCGCGGCCAGTGCGTCCCGACGCCCGGAGACCCCGGCGGCGGATCAGCCGGCGTCGGCAAGCGGGCGTCGGCGCCGACGCGCCACCCGCAGGAGTGGAGCCTAGCAACGTGTGTCGTGTAGGCGGTTTGGTAAAACGGCCGTGCTCACGCTACTCTTGGTCAGTCGCTGTTTTCAGGTATGAGGCGTGGCACCCTGGGTTGCCCGCGCGCGCCTGAAAACGCAAAAGAAACACTATGTCCATTCAGACTCGGTATCAGTGCCGGGGCTGAGCCGAGAAAGAAGGGGTACCTATGTACGCGATCGTCAAGACCGGCGGCAAGCAGTACAAGGTCGCCGAAGGTGACCTCGTCAAGGTCGAGAAGATCGAGGGTGAGCCGGGCACTGCCGTGGCTCTGACCCCGGTTCTTCTCGTCGACGGTGCTGATGTCAAGGCCACGGCCGAGGATCTGTCCAAGGTCAGCGTCGACGCTGAGATCGTCGACCAGACCAAGGGCAAGAAGATCGACATCCTGAAGTACAAGAACAAGACCGGTTACAAGAAGCGTCAGGGCCATCGCCAGAAGCTGACGGTTCTGAAGATCAACGGAATCAAGTAAGGCAAGGGAGGGAATCCGACATGGCAACTAAGAAGGGCGCATCGTCCACCCAGAACGGCCGCGATTCCGAGGCAAAGCGCCTTGGCGTCAAGCGCTTCGGTGGTCAGAAGGTCAACGCTGGTGAGATCCTGGTCCGTCAGCGCGGCACCAAGTTCCACCCGGGCGAGAACGTCGGTCGCGGTGGCGACGACACTCTCTTCGCCCTCGAGACCGGCTCCGTCGAGTTCGCTATCAAGCGCAACCGTCGCGTCGTGAACATCGTTCCGGCCCAGGTCGAGGGCGACGCCGCTGTCGCTCCGGCTGAGGCCGCCGCCGCAAAGTAGTTTTCGCGGCCTCCTCAACCCCGCAGGACTTCGGTTCCTGCGGGGTTGAGGGTTTTCCCGGGTTCGGTGCTGTGGATTACATTGGTCGATCCGCCAACTGGGGTTCTAGGTGACTGGATGTCATCTGCAGCACCGGGCGGTGCCGGATTCTGCATCAGCCGGGGTGTTTTCCCAGTTCGTGTCCTAGGGGATGCGGAATCGGGCACCGCTCTAGTGGTGGTGCTCCCGGGAGTAGTCGATGACGGCCTCCGGGAACTCCAGCAGCGTCCACTCGTGGCGCGACTGGTAACCGGTGGAGCGTGCGGTCCAGTCGGCGTAGGCCCGCTCGACGTCCTCCCTCGAGGACATGGTGGTCAGGAAGTGCCGGGTCTGGGCGCCGAGGCGGTACTCCACCTGCCAGCGCCCCTCGCCGGGACGGTAGACCGCCTGCATGTAGTACTCCGGCTTGCCGGCCTGGCTGACGATGAGGAAGTCGTCGGCGAAATCCTGCGGGCCGTCCTCGGCGTAGCCCTCGACCTGCACCTGCTTCACGCTGTCCAGCAGGTAACCGAGGGCGGCGGGGGAATAGGTCGGCATCTCGATGGCGGCGGTCTCGGTGGTGAACTCCTCGGTCTCGTCACCGTGGAAGATCACCGCCTCCTCGGTGGCGCTGGCCAGGCCGAGGCCGTTCTCCAGACACAGGGCGGACAGCCACCGGCCGGCGGCCGGGACGGAGGACTCCTCGACCGCCATGAGCAGGCAGCGGTCGCCGAGGAGCCGGACGTGGCCGTCGGCGAGCGTGACGTCGTCGGGAAGCTCGCCGGCGTTGATCGCCTCCCGCAGCGACTCCAGCTTCGGGTGCCCGGTGACCGTCACGCGGTCGGCGCGCAGGCGCAGCCGGGTCCAGTCGCCGTCGTCGACGGTGATGTTCTCCTCCGGCACGAATACCAGGAAGTCGTAGCTCATGCGGGTTTCTCCAATATCTCTTGAAATAGTCGGCGTAATTGTATGTCAGGGTAGCGGTGCTACCCTGTGTGCAGCTAGCACACCCCCGAAAGGACACCATTTTCATGGCCCAGTTCATTGACCGCACCGTCCTGCATCTGTTGGCAGGCGACGGCGGCCACGGCTGCGTGTCCGTCCACCGCGAGAAGTTCAAGCCGCTCGGCGGCCCGGACGGCGGCAACGGCGGCCACGGTGGCGACATCGTCCTCGAGGTGTCGCCCCAGGTTCACACCCTGCTCGATTTCCATTTCCGGCCGCACATCAAGGCCGGCCGCGGCGCCAACGGCGAGGGCGACCACCGCAACGGCGCCCGCGGTGAGGACCTCATCCTCGAGGTCCCGGTGGGCACCGTCGTGCGCAGCGCCGACGGCGAAATCCTCGCCGACCTGACCGTCCCGGGCACCCGCTTCGTCGCGGCCGAGGGCGGTTACGGCGGCCTGGGCAACGCGGCGCTGGCCACGGCCAAGCGCAAGGCGCCGGGCTTCGCCCTCAAGGGTGAACCCGGCCAGGAGCTCGACCTCATCCTGGAGCTGAAGTCCATGGCGGACGTCGGCCTGGTCGGTTTCCCCTCCGCGGGCAAGTCCTCCCTGATTTCCGTGCTCTCGGCGGCGAAGCCGAAGATCGCGGATTACCCCTTCACCACGCTGCAGCCGAACCTCGGCGTCGTCAACGTCGGCCACGACACCTTCACCATCGCCGACGTGCCGGGACTGATTCCGGGCGCCTCCGAGGGCAAGGGCCTGGGCCTGGACTTCCTGCGCCACATCGAGCGCACCGCCGTGCTCGCCCACGTCGTGGACACCGCGTCCATGGATCCGGGCCGTGACCCGCAGTCCGACATCGAGGCCCTCGAGGCCGAGCTGGCGGCCTACCAGGGTGACCTGGGCGTCGACACCGGCCTGGGCGATCTCCGGGACCGTCCCCGCATCATCGTCCTGAACAAGGCCGACGTGCCGGAGGCCGCGGAGCTGGCGGACTTCCTCAAAGACGACCTGGAGGAGCAGTTTGGCTGGCCGGTGTTCATCATCTCCACCGTCACCCGCCAGGGCCTGGACGAGCTCAAGTGGGCGCTGTTCAACATCGTCCAGAAGACCCGGAAGCGTCGCCCGAAGGCCGAGGTGGACACGGAGCACACCATCATCCGGCCGAAGGCCGTGGAGAAGAAGGGCCGCCGCGGCGCGAAGGAGTTCGAGCTCATGGAGGACCCGGAGATTCCGGGTGGCTTCATCGTCGTCAGCCGCAAGATCGAGCGCTGGATCTCCCAGACCGACTTCGAGAACGACGAGGCCGTCGGCTACCTCTCGGATCGTCTGGCCCGCCTCGGCGTGGAGGACGCGCTGCGCCGGGCCGGCGCCCGCGAGGGAGCGACCGTCACCATTGGCGAGTTCTCCTTCGACTGGGAGCCGTCGCTGGCCGGCGACCCGACCGCGGGCAACCGCGGCGAGGACGCCCGTCTGCTGACCTCCAACCGCACCAGCGCCGCGGAGCGCAAGCGCGCCTCCCAGGCACGTCGCGGACTCATCGACGAGTACGACTTCGGCGACGGTGAGGAAGCCGAGCGCGAGCGCTGGCAGGGCTAAACCCCGACCTGGGGTAAACCCCGGCCAGCTCGCTACACTTGGACGCATGACTTCCCAGGACACACCGAACTGGCTGCCATTGACCCCCTACCGTTCCGGCGACTCCGTCCCGGTGACCTACCCGGAGGGGTCCGCGGATGACTCCGCCCCCTTCGCCGGGCATGCTTCGGACCTGCGCAAGGAGCTGGCGACGGCGAAACGCATCGTCGTGAAGTTCGGTTCCTCCTCCGTCACGCGCCCGGACACCACGGTCGACTCCGAGAGCATCAACAAGTTCGTCGACGCGCTGCAGGCCCGGATGGAGATCTCCGACATCATCGTCGTCTCCTCCGGTTCGGTGGCCGCCGGCACCAGGCCGCTGGGGCTGAAGTCGCGCCCGCGCGATCTGGCCACCAAGCAGGCCGCCGCCACCGTGGGTCAGGTCCATCTGGCCGCGGAGTGGGGCAGCAGTTTCGCCCGCTACCACCGCACCATCGGCCAGGTGCTGCTCACCGCCGGTGACGCCGGCCAGCGCGACCGCGCACGTAACGCGCAGCGCACCCTGGAACGGCTCATGCAGCTGCGGGTCATCCCGATCATCAATGAGAACGACACCGTCGCCACCTCGGAGATGCGCTTCGGCGACAACGACCGGTTGGCCGCGATCGTCG
Organism: Corynebacterium guangdongense; assembly: GCF_030408915.1. Lineage (NCBI taxonomy): Bacteria > Bacillati > Actinomycetota > Actinomycetes > Mycobacteriales > Corynebacteriaceae > Corynebacterium > Corynebacterium guangdongense. The sequence goes on along the minus strand of NZ_CP047654.1, from coordinate 2,179,844 downwards.
CGAAACTGGTGGGCGCCGACGCGCTGGTGCTGCTCTCCGACGTGGACGGGCTCTACGACCGGAACCCGGCGGAACCCGACGCCCGCTTCATCCCGGAGGTCCGCACCGGTCACGATCTCCAGGGCGTCGTGGCCGGGGACGGTGGCCCGCTGGGCACCGGCGGCATGGCCTCGAAGGTCTCGGCCGCCCGGCTGGCCGCCCGCGCGGGGGTTCCGGTCCTGCTGACCTCGGCGGAGAACGTCGGCCCCGCGCTTCGCGACGCCTCCGTGGGCACGGTGTTCCACACCCGCCCCGAGCGTCGGCTCACCGCCTGGAAATTCTGGGCGCTCTACGCCGCCGACGCGGAGGGCGTGCTGCGTCTCGATGCCGGCGCCGTCAAGGCCGTCACCTCCGGCGGCACCAGCCTCCTGCCGGTCGGCATCACCGCGATCGAGGGTGAGTTCCGCCGCGGCGACATCGTGGAAATCCTCGGGCCGGACGGGACCGTCGTCGGCCGCGGTGAAGTCAACTACAAGTCGTCGGTGCTGGCTACGATGATCGGCAAGCACACCGAGGAGCTCCCGAAGAGCCAGCGCCGTCCGGTGATCCACGCGGACTACCTCTCCAACTTTGCGACCCGCCTCTAGCGTGGGGCTAACCTGGGGCCATGAAGTTCACCATGATTTCCAGGCCCTGGGACAACGTCATTGAGGAGGTGGCCGCCGCCGGCCACGAATACGTTGACTCCGTCGACGACGCCGATTTCGTCATCTACAGCGGCGGCCCGCTGCCGGACCCGCTGCCGGAGAACGTCCGCTTCGTCCAGTGGGTGTTCACCGGCGTGGAGCAGCTGCTCAGCAGTGGGGTGATGAAGCCGGGCACGCGCTGGGCCAACGCGGCCGGCGTCTTCGCCAAACCGGTCGCCGAGCACGCGATGGCCCTGATGCTCGCCTCGCTGCACCAGTACAAGTACGTCTTCGAGACGTCCTCCTTCTCCATCCGCCGGGAGATGGATTCCCGGCAGGACTGGCTGTTCCTCAAAAAGCGCGTCGCGATCTTCGGTGCCGGCGGCATCGGCCGGGAACTCATCTCCATGCTCCAGCCCTTCGGCCCGCACATCACCGCCGTCAACCGGTCGGGCCGCCCGGTCGAGGGGGCCGACGAGACCGTGGCGATGGCCGAGGCCGACCACGTCTGGGCCGAGGCCGACATCGTCGTGCTCGTCACCCCGCTGACCTTCGAGACCATGGGCATGGTCAACGCCGAGGTGCTGGACAGGATGAAGGAGTCCGCCTACCTCATCAACGTCGGCCGTGGCGGGCTCGTGGTCACTGACGACCTGGTCGACGCACTGAGCAACGGCAGGATCCGCGGCGCGGGCCTGGAGGTCGTCGACCCGGAGCCGCTCCCGGAGGAGCATCCGCTGTGGCACCTGGACAACGTCGTCCTGACCCCGCACGTCGCGGCGCTGGGCTCCGTCGCCCGCGCCATGATCGCGCCGACCATCATCGCCAACGCCGCCGCCGTCGAACGCGGCGAGCGCATGCCCACCGAGGTCGACGTGGAGGCCGGGTACTAGATGCGATTCACCCTGCACCCGGAGCGCGTCGAGCGGATCGTCGAGGCGGTCGAGGCCGGCGGCCACAGCTACGTCGACTCGCTCGAGAAGGCCGAGTTCCTCATCTTCCACGGCGGCCCGGCGGACTTCCCGGAGCCGCTGCCGGCAAACGTCCGCTTCGTCCAGACCCAGATGGCCGGCATCGACGCCCTGCACAGTGCCGGGGTCCTGGAACGATCCGGGGTCCGCTGGGCCAACGCGAAGGGGCTCTACGACGAGACGGTCGCCGAATCCTGCCTGGCCCTGCTGCTGGCGGTCGGCCACCAGCACAAGCGGGTCGGGATGGCCGCCACCTGGTCGGTCTCCGGCCAGGTGCAGGCCACCACGCAGTTCCTCAGCGAGGAGTTCACCGTCGCCGTGATCGGCGCCGGCGGTATCGGGCGACGCCTTCTTGAGCTGCTGCGGCCCTTCCGGTGCCGCACCATCGCCGTCAACCGCAGCGGCGCCACCGTCGCCGAGGCGGAGGAGACGGTGGCGATGTCACAGGCGGAGGAGGTCTGGTCCCGCGCCGACGCCTTCATCCTGCTGGCCCCACTGACGGAGGAGACCCACCGGCTCGTCGACGCCCGGGCGCTGAACAGGATGAAGCCCAACGCGATCGTCGTCAACGCCGGCCGTGGTCCGCTCGTCGACACCGACGCCCTTGTCGACGCGCTGCGGCAGGGCCGCATCTACGGGGCGGGCCTGGACGTCACCGACCCGGAGCCGCTGCCGGACGGTCATCCACTGTGGGGGATGGACAACGTCGTGATCACCCCGCACACCGCGAACACGATCCACCACGTCCACGCCACCGTCGGCGGGCTGGCCGCACGCAACGCCGACCTGTTCGCGGCGGGGGAGCGGATGGCCACCGAGGTGGATATCGAGGCTGGCTACTAGGGCGAAGTATGTACACTCGTGCCCATGACTGAGCAGACGAATCTCTCCCCCGAACGCCAGACAGAGCGCGACGACGTGCTGAGCAAAGCACGCGCCGCCAAGAAGGTCGCCCCGATCCTCGCCACCCTGCCGACCCCGCGCAAGAACGAGATTCTGCACGCCGCCGCCGACGCGCTGATCGACGCGACCGAGGAGATCCTCGCCGCCAATCAGGGCGACATCGACGCCGGCCGGGAGCGCGGCATGGCCGAGTCCCTCATTGACCGCCTCTCCCTCGACGCCGGCCGCATCGAGGGCATCGCCGGCGGCCTGCGCCAGGTCGCGGGCCTGACCGACCCGGTCGGGGAGGTGCTGCGCGGCGGCAACATGGCCAACGGCATCGCCATGAAGCAGGTCCGCGTCCCGCTCGGTGTCATGGGCATGGTCTACGAGGCCCGCCCCAACGTCACCGTCGACGCCTTCGGCCTCGCCCTGAAGTCCGGCAACGTGGCGCTGCTGCGCGGCTCGAAGTCCGCGCGCACCACCAACGCCAAGCTCGTCGAGATCCTCCAGCGCGTCGCGGTGGGCAACGACCTGCCGGCCGAGATCGTCCAGCTGCTGCCGTGCGAGACCCACGACTCGGTCCAGGACCTCATCACCGCCCGCGGCCTGGTCGACGTCGTCATCCCCCGCGGCGGCAAGAACCTCATCGAAGCCGTCGTGCTCGGCGCCACCGTCCCGGCCATCGAGACCGGCACCGGCAACTGCCACTTCTACATCGACCGCGACGCCGAGCTGGACTTCGCCATCGACATGCTGCTCAACGGCAAGACCCGCCGCTGCTCGGTGTGCAACGCCACCGAGGTCGTGCTGATCGACGCCGCACTCGCCGACGCCGACAAGCTGCGCATCATCACCGCGCTGCAGGACGCCGGGGTCACCGTCCACGGCGACGTCGAGGAGCTTGAGGCTTTCGGCGCCGCCGACGTCGTCCAGGCCGACGATGTCGACTGGGGCGAGGAGTACCTCTCCTTCGACATCGCCGCCAAGGTGGTCGACGGCGTCGACGAGGCCATCGCCCACATCGCGAGGTGGACCACCGGCCACACCGAGGGAATCGCCACGCTCAACGCCTACACCGCGAAGAAGTTCGGCGACGAGGTCGACGCCGCCGCCGTCATGATCAACGCGTCCACCGCCTTCACCGACGGTGAGATGTACGGCATGGGTGCGGAGATCGGCATCTCCACCCAGAAGCTCCACGCCCGCGGCCCGATGGCCCTGCCGGAGCTCACCAGCACCAAGTGGATCCTGGAGGGGACCGGGCAGACCCGCCCCTAGATTCGCCCCGACCTCCGGTTCAGGGGGGTGCGCGGCCGGGGCGGGTGCATTAATCTTAATCTCAGGTTTCTGGTTCCTGAGGATCTCCGGAGGTCGCGCCCATGCCCCTGCTTCGCCGTCTCCTTGGCCAGGTGACGCTGACGGTTTCCCTGGTCATGGCCGCTGTGCTCGCCCCCGTGCTCGCCCCCGTGGCCGCCGCCGTGGCCCAGGAGACCGCCGGCGCCTGCCCGGAGGTAGCGGTCATCGCCGCCCGCGGCAGCGAGCAAAACGAGGACATTCAGCCCCGTCGCTACGCGGAGGGATCGCCGTGGGTCTCCAACGGCTATGAGGCGAAGAACATCAGCCTGTTCCTCGACCTCGCTGAGCAGCGGCACCTGGCGCGGACCGGGCAGTCGCTGCTGCACGACGTGCCCGTCATCGCCCTCGACGACACGGTGTACCCGGCGACGCTGTCGATTCCCTCCATCGGCATCGACGAGGAGAACCTCCCGCTGGACGTGGTGCTCACCCGGGTCAACCAGGTCCTCGGGGAGAGGCCGCTGCCGGAGCTGGTTAACGGTGCGGCCCGCTCCTTCCTCGAGAGCGTGCGCACCGGGGTCACCATGGCCGGTGGATACGTCACCGGCTGGGAGGAGGCCACCGGGTGCCGACCGGACTACATCCTCATCGGCTACTCGCAGGGCGCGGTGGTGCTCAACGCCCAGGAAGCGCGCCTGGCCTCCCAGGGACGCCTGCGCGGCGTGGTCTACCTCGGCAACCCGCTGCTGGCGGCCGGCGACCCCTCCATCATCGGCAACCCGGTCACCGCCGGAGGGATGCTCAAGGCGGTGCCGAGGACCTGGCGCCAGACCGCCTGGGACACCCCCCGGGTCAACTACTGCCTGCACGGCGACCTTATCTGCGACATCTCTGCGGAGTCCGTCGACAGAGTGATCATCAGACCCGCCGGCGAAATGACCCACATCCGCTACTTCGACGACCCGGCCTACGCCGAGACCGACGCTCTCGTCGCCGACACCTTCGCCGGCTGGATCGCCGGAAGCGCCTGAGGGGCGGGAGGGACGTCGGCGGGCGGGCCGGTGTTCGTCGGCGCGCCCAGCCTGAACGTATAGTGATGACCCATGACTAAGCGCATCGGTGTCATGGGCGGCACGTTCGACCCGGTCCACAACGGGCACCTGGTGGCCGCCAGTGAGGTGGCCTACCGCTTCAACCTGGACAAGGTGCTGTTCGTCCCCACCGGCCACCCCTGGCAGAAGGCCGGCAAACACGTGACCAAGTCGGAGGACCGCTACCTGATGACGGTCATCGCGACGGCGTCGAACCCGCGCTTCAGCGTCAGCCGCGTCGACATCGACCGCCCGGGGCCGACGTACACGATCGACACGCTGCGCGACGTCAAGACCCTGTACCCGGACGCGGAGCTCTTCTTCATCACCGGCGCCGACGTCATGTCCTCGATCATGACCTGGCACAACTGGGAGGAGACGCTCGAGCTGGCTCACTTCGTCGGGGTCACCCGCCCGGGCTACGAACTGAGCGAGCAGATGCTGCCGCAGGACCGCCTGGACTCCGTGACGCTCATCGACGTGCCCGCGATGGCGATCAGCTCCACCGACTGCCGCGACCGGGCCTCGCGCGGTGAGCCCGTCTGGTATCTCGTGCCCGACGGGGTGGTGCAGTACATCGCGAAGAATGACCTCTACGCCCGCCCCCGAATTTCCCGCGGGGTCGAATAGCGCTTTCCCGCCACTTCGTGGGAGACTGGCAGGTAATCTGACGGGGTCCCGGGTGATCCCGTCCCCCCACACCACCGCTCATACCGTGAGGAAGAATTCGACCCCTTGACTGCTTCTGCTGAATCCCGCCGCCTCGCCTCGATCGCCGCCCGCGCGGCCGACGAGAAGAAGGCCACCGACATCGCCGTGTACGACGTCGCCGACATCATGGCCATTTCCGAGATCTTCGTCGTGGTCACCGGCGCCAGCGAGCGCATGGTCCGAGCCATCGTCGAGGAGGTCGAGGACGAGCTGACCGCCGCCGGCGCCGAACCGCTGCGCCGCGAAGGCAACCGCGAGAACCGTTGGGTGCTGCTGGACTACGGTCACTTCGTCGTCCACGTCCAGCGTGCCCCGGAGCGCGAGTTCTACGGCCTGGACCGCCTCTACCGCGACTGCGAACTCATCGAGGTCGAGGGCGTCCCCGCCTTCGAGCGCCCCGGTGACTACGGCGACGAGGTCAACATCCGCGAGGTCTCCGACATCGACGAGATTCCGCTGGCCAGCGAGGGGCCCGTCGAGGAAGATGAAGACGACGGCGACTTGTACAGCCTCCGTTAACACCTAGGTCAAAGGAGGACGACACGATGAAGGACCGCGGCCTGATCATGCTGCGTCACGGCGAGACGACCTACAACGCCACCCGACGCATGCAGGGACAGCTCGACACCGAGCTCTCCGAGCGGGGCATGGAGCAGGCGGTCGCGGCCGCCCACAAGCTCGGCCACCTGCCGATCAGCCGCGTCATCTCCTCCGACCTCCGACGCGCCGCCGACACCGCGAAGCTCATCGGCGCGCGCCTGGACATGGACGTCGAGATCGATCCCCGGCTCCGCGAGACCCACCTCGGCCTCTGGCAGGGACGCACCCATGACGAGGTCGACGTCGAGTTCCCGGGAAAGCGCGCCACCTGGCGCAACAGCCCCGGTTGGGCCCCGCCGGAGGGGGAGTCCCGCCTCGACGTCGCCGCCCGCGCGCGCCCGGTCATCGACGAGCTGCTCGCCGGGCACAGCGACTGGCCCGGCACCTGGGTGGTCATCGTCGCTCACGGCGGGGCCATCTCCGCCCTGACCAGCAACCTGCTCGGCTTCCGGACGGAGCAGTACCCGCTGCTGACCGGCCTGAAGAACACCGCCGCCTCCGTTCTCGTGGGCCGTCCCCGTTTCGGCGTGGAAAACCCGGACGTCACCCGCGGTGACGCCCAGTGGTACTTCCGCGGCTGGAACGTTTTCGGGGAGGTGTAGCCGATGGCCGTGCGCATCGTCACCGACTCCTCCTCCGGGCTCCCCGCCGACGTCGTCGAGGAACTCGGCATCACCGTTCTCGACCTGCACGTCCTCGACCGGGACGGCAGGGAGGAAGCGTCGACCTCGGGTCTGGGCTCCCTCGAGCTGGCCGCCGCCTACGCCCGGCAGCTCGAACGCGGCGGCGACGACGGCGTGGTGGCGCTGCACCTGTCGAGTCAGCTCTCATCGACCTACAGCGCCGCGGTCACCGCCTCCGGCGTCTTCGACGACAAGGTTCGCGTCATCGACACCGCCAGCGTCGGCATGGCCGTCGGCGCCGCCGCCATGGCCGCGGCCAGCCTCGCGCTGTCCGGCGCCTCCCTCGACGAGTGTCAGGCGAAGGCCGAGGAGACGCTGCGCAATTCCGCCACCTGGGTCTACCTCCACCGCATCGACGAGATGCGCAGGTCCGGCCGCATCTCCACCGGCACCGCGATCATGTCGGCGGCGCTGCTGGCGATCAAGCCGATCATGGAGATCCGGGAGGGCCGGCTCGAACTCGCCGGCAAGACCCGTACCCAGACCAAGGCCTTCGCCAAGCTCGTCGAGCTCGTCCTGGAGCGCACCAAGGGTGAGCCCGCGTTCGTCGCCATCCAGCACAACGACGCCGAGCTCGCCGCCCGCCAGCTGCGTGACCTGCTCGAGGAGATCCTCCCCGCCGGTTCCTCCTTCATGGTCCTGCCCCTGACCGGTGCCCTGGCCATCCACACCGGGGCCGGCGCGATCGGCGTCTCGGCCGTCTACACGGCCGAGCAGGATACCGCCTCCGACGAACAGCCGTCCACCCTCCCGGCGGAGTAGTCCACAGGGTCGTGTTTTTTCGGGCGTGTATCCACAGGGTTTTTGACCCTGCCCCCGCTCACGTGCCGGCGCCCGTAGCGTCTCGGCCATGGCGATCATCGACAGACTCCAGGACCTGACCCGACCGACCGGCCAGGAGGACAGCCTCCGGGTCGACTATCCCGACCAGGTGCGCGTCCACGTCCCCGTCCGACAGGCGCTGGCCGTGGCCTTCATCATCGTCCTCGCCGTCGCGGCGTGGGTGTTCCTCAGCAGTCGGCCCTCCGAGACGTTCACTGGGTCGGCCCCGGTCGCGGTCACCGCCGAGGAGCCGGCCGCCGAGATGGTCGTCTCGGTGGTCGGGGCGGTGGCGGAACCGGGGCTGGTCACCCTGCCCGCGGGCGCCCGTGTCGCCGACGCCCTCACCCGGGCGCAGCCGTTGCCGGAGGCGGACCTTCCCGCGCTCAACCAGGCCCAGCTGCTTGTCGACGGCCAGCAGATCCTCGTTCCCGCCGTGGGCGACGCGCCGGCCCCTGCCGGGGGACACCCCGCCCAGGTGTCGCTGAACTCCGCCGACGCCGCCTCGCTGATGGAGCTGCCGGGGGTCGGTGAGGCCACCGCGGCGGCGATCATCGCGCACCGGGAGCAGATCGGCGGCTTCACCGCCCCGGAGCAGCTGCTCGACGTCAAGGGGATCGGCCCGGCGAAGTTCGAGAAGATCAGCGCCGAGATCACCCTCTGATCCAGTGAGTGAGCTGCGGCTGGTCCCGGCGGCGCTGACGGTGTGGGCGGGCGTGGCCGTGTACCTGGTGACCGGGCGGCTGCCGCTGACCGGCGTCGTGCTGCTGGCGGTGGTGGCCACCTGCCTGCTGCTGCGCCAACCCGGCCAGGCCGCGCTGGCGGGCGGGGCCTCCGCGGTGGCGGTGTTCGTCGCGGCCGTGCGCGTGGCCCGGGCGTCGGCGGCCGACCTGGGCGGGGCGGTCTCCGGCCGGGTGGTGGGGGAGCCCGCCCAGACGGTGACCGGAGCCTGGCTGCTCAACCTCGCGGTGCCCGGCTACCCGGGGGAGCTGCCGGTGTTTCTGGATGAGGACCCGGCGGTGGCCGCCGGTGCGGTGGTGACCGTGGACGTCGCCCTCTCCGACAGCGACCGCCCCGGGGTCGGGGCGGTCGTCGCGGAGGGCACGCTCGCCGGGGTCGGCCCGCCGGAGGGCTACCGCGCGGTCACGGCCGTCATCCGGGAACGGCTGCGCGCCGCGGTGCGCGGGGAGCTGGACGGCGAGCACGCCGGCCTCATCCCGGGCATGGTGCTCGGCGACACGACGCTGCAGTCCGCCGCCGCGGAGCAGCTCTACGTGGCCACGGGCCTGAGCCACCTCAGCGCGGTCTCCGGGGCGAACGTCGCGCTGATCACGACCACCGCGGTCCTGCTGTGCCGGGCGCTGGCCCTGGGGCCGCGGGAGCAGGCGGCCGCCGCCTCGCTGGCGTTGGTGGGATTCGTGCTGCTGGTGGGGACCGAACCCAGCGTCCTGCGCGCCGCCGTGACCGGCCTGGTGGGACTGGCGGCGGTGGTGAACTCCTCCCGGATGGAACCCGTCCACGCGCTGGCGCTGTCGGTGATCGTGCTCCTTCTCGTCGACTCCGACCTGGCGGTCTCCTACGGCTTCGCGCTCTCGGCGGCGGCCACCGCCGGCATCGTCGTGCTCAGCCCCGTACTGGCCGGGCCGCTGGGCCGCACCCCGATGCCGGCCATCCTCGCGCGGGCGGTGGCGGTGGCGATCGCCGCCGACGTCGTGACCATGCCTATCATCGCGCTCATGGCCGGGGAGGTCTCCACGGTGTCGGTGCTGGCGAACGTGCTGGTCGCCCCGCTCACCGCGCCGATCACGATCCTGGGCCTGATCGCCACCGCCCTGTGCCTGCTGCCGGGACCGGCGGGCGGCCTGGCGGTGCACCTGATTTCGCCGATGACCTGGTGGATCCACCAGGTCGCGGAGTTCTGCGCCGGGTTGCCGCTGGCCACCGTGAGCGCGCACCCGGCGGCGGTGCTGCTGGTCTACGGCTGGCTCATCGCGGCGATCCTCGCCCGGCGGTGGGGGCTGCTGCTGCTCCTCGGGGCGGGGCTGGGGCTGGTGAGCGTCGACGGGCCCGCGGCTCCGGTGGCGACGGACCTGCAGACCGTTGTCGTGGCGACCGTGGACGAGGTCGACCGGGCACCGCCCGGGACCCAGGTCATCATCGTCACCGACCCGGCCGGCCCACCCGCGACGCGGCCGACCGTCACCGGGGAGGGGATGCCCGTGCTCTTTCCGAACCGCGACGGGCCGGTCACCGTGCATGTCGACGGCACCCAACGGGCCGGAGACGGGAGGTTCTAAGATGGCGCATATGCCTGTAGCGCCCGTCCACCTCATCCTCGGCGACGAGAAGAAGGGCATCGACACCTTCCTCGCCGAGCGCACCCGCCGTTCGATCCTGGCCGCCATCAACGACGAGCTGCCCGGCGACACCACCGTCGAGACGACGACCCTGCGTTCCAGCGAGATCACGGCCTCGGAAATCCTCGAGGCCACCAGCCCCTCGCTCTTCGCGGAGGACCGGGCCATCGTCGTCCTCACGGTGGACCAGGCGAGCAAGGAGAACACCGACATGCTTCTCGACGCCGCGCTCCACCTCAGCCCCGGCATGACCCTCATCATGGAGCACTCCGGCGGTGGACGGAACAAGTCCATGGTGGCCAAGTTCAGAAAGATCGCCCAGGTCCACGAGGCCGCGCCGCTCAAGCCCGGCGACCGCACCGGCTGGGTGATGAACGAGTTCCGCTCCTACGGCCTCCGTCCCACCCCGGACGTGATTCAGGCGCTGCTCGAATCGGTGGGCTCGGACCTGCGTGAGCTGGCGGCGGCCGTCTCCCAGCTGGTGGCCGACGCCCCGGGCGAGATCACCGTGGCGACCGTGCGCGCCTACTACACCGGCGTTGCCGAAGTTTCGGGCTTCGATATCGCCGACCTGGCGGTGGCAGGAAAGACGGGGCAGGCGCTGGCGTCGACCCGGCGGGCCCTGCAGCTGGGCATCAGCCCCGTCGCCCTGGCCGCGGCGCTGGCCAACAAGGTCAGCGGCATCGCCCGGCTCTACTCCACCCGGCGCGTCGACCGCTCCCTAGCCGGCACGCTCGGCATGGCGCCGTGGCTGCTGGAGAAGACCCACCGCTCGGCGCGCATGTGGTCCGGTGAATCCGTCAGCAAGGCGGTGGTGATCGTCGCGGAACTCGACGCCGCCGTCAAGGGCCAGGGCGGCGGCACCCCGGAATTCGCCATCGAGGACGCCGTCCGACGTATCAGCGAGCTGGCGCGCTAGTGGGTCTAGACTAGGTGCCCATGAGCGAAGCAACCGAGAATCCGCAGGAACTGCCCGCCGACGTGCAGGAACTGGTCACCAAGCTGTTCACCTGGGCCCGGGAGGGCAACCTCGACCTGGTCGAGTACGTCAAGCAGGGCGTCAACGTCGACCTGAAGAACCAGGAGGGCAACTCCTTCCTCATGCTCGCCGCCTACAACGGCCACCCCGAACTGGTCCGGGCGCTGATCGACCTGGGCGCCGACGTCGACGCCCCCAACCGCCGCGGCCAGGCCCCGCTGGCCGGGGTGCTGTTCAAGAAGGAGGACGAGGTCCTCGACGTGCTGCTCGAGGCGGGCGCGGATCCGCTGGCCGGCCACCCGAACGCCATCGACTCCGCCCGGATGTTCGGCCGTGAGGACGTCCTGGAGCGACTCACGAAGGCAGCCGGACAGGAGTGAGCCCGGCTGACCTGGTTGGGCTGATCCTGCTCAACCTCGTCGGGGTCGCCTCACCGGGTCCCGACATCGTTCTGATCCTCCGGACGGCGACCCGCTCGCGTCGGCACGCCGTCGCCGTCACCCTCGGCATCCAGGTCGGCGTCCTGTTCTGGTGCACCCTCACCGTCCTGGGCGCGGCGGCGCTGTTGACCGCCTTCCCCGGCGTCCTCGGGGTGGTCCAGATCCTGGGCGGCGGCTGGCTGCTGTGGCTGGGCTACGGCATGCTGCGCGGCGGGTTGGTGACCCGAAAGTACCCGCCGGCCGACATCGAGGACGCCGAGGGGGGCCTGGGGCCGGTGGGCCGCTCCTTCCGCCTGGGGCTGACCACGAACCTGTCGAACCCGAAGATCGTTCTATTCCTGGCCGCGCTCATCGCCCCGCTGCTGCCGCCCTCACCCTCGGTGGGGACCGCGGTGGTGGCCATCCTGGCGCTGTCCTGGTCCTCGCTGGCGCTGCAGCTGCTCATTGCGCTGGTCGTCTCGACGAAGACGGTCCGGCGTCGGCTGCTGCGCGCCAGCGCCTACATCGACATCGGGGCCGGAGTCTTCTTCCTGGCAGCCGGCGCGGTGCTCATCGTCCGGGGGGTGGCCGACGTGCTCGGGTAGCTGGTGCCGCGGTGCCGTGGTGCCCGCGGTCCGTGTTTCGCCAAACCCCAGGGTGAGAAACCCCGGGTCAGTGCTGACCCTGGGTTTTACCGGCGGAAAACGACTCACCCTGGGTTTCTCACCCTGGGGTTTGGCCCCCGCCGCCGGGATCTGCGGCCCCGGGCAACAGAAAAACCTCCCGACCCGCGAGGGAGGGGAGGTTGATCGGGAAGCTACGGACAATTAGCCCAGCTTGTTGACAGCCTGAGCCATCGCGGACTTCTTGTTGGCGGCGTTGTTGCGGTGGAAGACACCCTTGGTGACTGCCTTGTCCAGCGCGCGGGACGCGGAACGCAGCTTCTCCTCGGCGGTGGCCTTGTCGCCGGCGGCGATGGCCTCACGGACCTTGCGGATCTCGGTGCGGACCGCGGAGCGGATGGCCTGGTTGCGCTGACGGGCCTTCTCGTTGGTGAGAATGCGCTTCTTCTGCTGCTTGATGTTTGCCATGATGGTCTACCTCTTGGAATAGATCGTGAATGTCGATGCTGTTTCCCGTGCCACCCGTTCACGTGCCTGCGCCGATCGAAAGAAGCGGACCCAAGGTCCTGCCCGCCCTGACCGGTGCTCCCGGATGGTGGATAACTTGATGAACGGTACCAGCGGGGATGGGGCGGTCCAAAATCACGCCCAGCCGAAGCGCGTGCGTAGAGCGGAGGCGATGCGCTCGAAGCGGCCGCGCGGGAAGAGTGCGCCCTCGCGTCGCAGGGCGCTTTCCGGGACCTCGATGATGTGGTCGAGGCGGATCCAGGAGGGCCGGCCGGCGTTGTCCCAGTAGCCGACCCCGACCTCCATCCAGTCCTCGTCGTCGGCGTGCTGCTCGTTGGGGGAGATGAGCAGGCCGAGGACGTCGCGGGAGCGGCTGCGGCCAACCACGAGCATGGCGCGTTCCTGGGGAGGATCCGCCGGGTCGTCGCCGGGCGCCCAGAACCAGACGACTTCACCGGGGTCGGCCTGGCCGTCGACGTCGGGGGTGTAGAAGATGACGCGCGGGTGCTCCCGGGTCAGGGAGACGCGCAGCGGGGCGGCCGTGCGATGTGGGCGGCGACGGGAGTCGGACTTTTCCTCGACGGGGGAGGAGTGGTTCTTGTCGGTGAAACCCAGGCGTTGGCGCAGTGTGGCCAGGCCCTCGTCGAGGGCGGTGAGTTTCGCCCCGTGCAGCGTGTGCTTGCGTTCGGCCCGGCGCTGGCGCCGGCTCCGCCGCGTCTGACCGCGGGATTGCGCTGAGGAGTCCTCCTCGCGGCTGGTGCGGTCTGCGCCGAAACCCATCGAACCTGTCCTTAGCGAACGAAAAATAAATCCTTGAGTGTCAGCATAACGCGTGCACGGCTTAAATAAAGTGGGATGCCCACTGTAAGGTGGGAATGATTCACGTCTAGGGAAGGAAACCAAGGACCACTCCATGGCGAAAAATTTTGCTGAGCAGACCTTCACGGATCCCACCAAGATCCGTAACTTCTGCATCATCGCGCACATCGACCACGGCAAGTCCACCCTGGCGGACCGCATCCTGCAGCTGTCCTCGGTCGTCGCCGAACGCGACATGCGTGACCAGTACCTCGACAACATGGACATCGAGCGCGAGCGCGGCATCACCATCAAGGCCCAGAACGTCCGCCTGCCGTGGACCGTCCGCTCCGGTGAGATGGCCGGCGAGGAGATCGTCCTGCAGATGATCGACACGCCGGGCCACGTCGACTTCACCTACGAGGTCTCCCGCGCGATGGAGGCCTGCGAGGGCGCCATCCTACTCGTCGACGCCGCCCAGGGCATCGAGGCGCAGACGCTGGCCAACCTCTACCTGGCGATGGAGAACGACCTCGAGATCATCCCGGTCCTCAACAAGATCGACCTGCCGGCCGCCGACCCGGACAAGTACGGCAAGGAGATCGCCGACATCATCGGCGTCGACCCGGACGAGGTGCTGCGCGTCTCCGGCAAAACCGGCGAGGGCGTCGCGGCGCTGCTCGACCGCATCTGCGAAGTCATCCCGGCCCCGACCAGCGAGTACGACCTCGATGCCCCGGCGCGCGCGATGATCTTCGACTCCGTCTACGACACCTACCGTGGCGTGGTCACCTACATCCGCATGGTCGACGGCAGGCTGCTGCCGAACCAGAAGGTCAAGCTGATGGCCACGGGCACCAACCTGGAAATCCATGAGATCGGCATCGTCTCGCCGACGGCCAAGCCCTGCAAGGGCCTGGGCCCGGGCGAGGTCGGCTACATCATCACCGGCGTCAAGGACGTCCGTGAGACCAAGGTCGGCGACACCATCACCTGGGCCAACAAGGGCGCCGAGAAGTCGCTCGAGGGCTACCGCGAGCCGAAGCCGATGGTCTACTCGGGCCTGTTCCCGGTCTCCCAGGCCGAGTTCCCGGATCTGCGCGAGGCGCTGGACAAGCTCCAGCTCAACGACGCCTCCCTCTCCTTCGAGCCGGAGACCTCCGTGGCCCTGGGCTTCGGTTTCCGCTGCGGCTTCCTGGGCCTGCTGCACATGGAGATCACCCGCGACCGACTGGAGCGCGAGTTCGACCTGGACCTCATCTCCACCGCGCCGAGCGTGGACTACCGCGTCATCGCCGAGGACGGTTCCGAGGTCCGCGTGCACAACCCCTCCGAGTGGCCGGGCGGCAAGCTGCAGGCCACCTACGAGCCGATCGTCAACATGACGATCATTGTCCCCACCGAGTACGTCGGCTCGACGATGGAGCTGTGCCAGAACAAGCGCGGCACCATGAAGAACATGGACTACCTGTCCGAGGATCGCGTCGAGCTGCGCTACGTCATGCCGCTGGGCGAGATCATCTTCGACTTCTTCGACATGCTCAAGTCCCGCACCAAGGGCTACGCCTCCCTCAACTACGAGGAGGCCGGCGAGCAGGAGGCGGATCTGGTCAAGGTCGACATCCTGCTGCAGGGTGAGCCGGTCGACGCCTTCAGCGCCATCGTCCACAAGGACGACGCCCGCTACTACGGCCTGAAGATGACGAAGAAGCTGCGCGAGCTCATCCCGCGCCAGCAGTTCGAAATCCCGATCCAGGCGGCCGTCGGCGCGAAGATCATCGCCCGCGAGAACATCCGCGCCCTGCGCAAGGACGTTCTGGCCAAGTGCTACGGCGGCGACGTCTCCCGTAAGCGCAAGCTGCTGGAGAAGCAGAAGGCCGGCAAGAAGCGCATGAAGAACATTGGCTCGGTCGAGGTGCCGCAGGAGGCGTTCGTCGCAGCGCTGTCCACCGACGAGGAATAGGGCGAAGTGTAGGGCAGTGGACCCCATCCTCAAGTGGGCCGGAGGTAAGCGGCAGTTGCTCCCTGAGCTGCTGCCGCTTTTCGATCCGGCCCGGCGTTACCTGGAGCCCTTCCTCGGTGGGGCGGCGCTGCTCTTTGCGCTGGAGCCGGGCGAGGCGGTGGCCAACGACTCCAACACCGATCTGATCCGCACCTACACGGCGGTCCGGGACCGGCCGGAGGAGGTCTTCGAGGCGTTGAGCCGCCACCGCAACGAGAAGGAGTACTTCCTCCGGCTGCGGGCGGTCCAGCCCGGGGATCTGAACGAGGTCGAGGCGGCGGCGCGGTTGATCTTCCTCAACAAGACCTGCTTCAACGGTCTTTACCGCGTCAACAGGAGGAACGAGTTCAACGTGCCTTTCGGCGGTTACCGCAGACCCAGCCTGCCCACCCTCGACACCCTCCGCCGGGCCGCCGAGGTTCTGCAGGCAGTGACCTTGGAGAACCGGGACGTCGAGGAGTTCGCCCTCGAGCACGCGCGCGAGGGCGATCAGGTCTACCTCGATCCGCCCTACGTCCCCGTCTCGGAGTATTCGGACTTCACCCGCTACACCCCGGCGCAGTTCGGGGACGCCGATCAGGTGCGCGTCGCGAAGCTCGCCCGCACCCTGGTTGATCGGGGGTGCCTGGTGGTCGCCTCCAACAGCGACCACGCGCGGGTGCGCGAGCTCTACGAGGGGTTCGCGGTCCGGGAGGTCGCGGTTCGCCGGGCGATGAACCGGGGAAGCGGCCTCGAAGTGATTCTGGTGGGCGGGCAGTGACACCGCACCCTTACCCGGAGACCCGCTTCATGGGTTCCAAGGAGAAGCTGACCGGCGTCATTCTCGGGCACGCGGCCCGCTTCGGGGCGGAGACCTTCGTCGACGTCTTCTCCGGTTCCGGCGTCGTCGCGCACGCGGCGAAGACGGCGGGTTACCGGGTGGTGGCCAACGACCAGCTGGCGTTCTCGGCGGTGTTCACCAGGGCCATGGTGGAAAACTCGACGGTGGTGCTCGGCGGCGTCGACGCGCTGCTCGCGCACGAGGGGCAGGGGGACCGCTTCGTGCAGGAGACCTACACCGACCTCTACTACACCGCGGCCGATGCCCTGGCCATCGACCGGCTGCGCGACGCGATCTCGCACCTCGACGGGTACGAGCAGGCGATCGCCACGGCGGCGCTGGTGCGCGCCTGCCTGAAGAAGCGCCCGCGCGGCATCTTCACCTACACCGGCCTGCGCTACGACGACGGACGCCGTGACCTGCAGATGTCGATCGCGGCGCATTTCGCGGAGCAGGTGGCCAAGATCAACGCCGCCGTCTTCGACAACGGCCGCGCCTGCGAGTCCCGGCACGGTGACTTCCGGAACCTGGCCGTGCCCGCGGGCGCCTTCGTCTACCTGGATCCGCCGTACTGGTCGCCGGCCAGCGACAACCACTACGTGCGCCGCTACCACTTCGTCGAGGGCGTCGCCCGCGGCTGGGAGGGTGTGGAGATCCAGGAACACACCAAGACCAAGAAGTTCGCCAATTACCCGACGCCCTTTTCGACGCTCGCCGGCGCCACCGACGCGCTCGGGCGACTGTTCACGGACCTGCGCGACCACGATCTCATGCTCAGCTACTCCTCGAACTCGCTGCCGGACAAGGACACGATCCTCGGTCTGTTCGCCGACGCCGGGCGCGGGGCCGAGCTCATCGAGATCGACCACCGTTACAGCTTCTCGACGCGCACCGCCACGAAGAAGAACAAGGTCCAGGAGTATCTCTTCGTTTCCCCGAAGGCGCGGTAGCGTCCCGCCCCGGGGCGGGACGGGGTCAGTACAGCGCGGGCCGGACGTGTTCCCACGCCGGGCGCAGCTGGGAGCCGAAGACGTTCCAGTTGTGGGCGCCGGTGGAATCGATGACCACCTTCTGGTGGGTCATGCCGTGGGCGCGCATCGACTCGTCCAGGGCCAGGGTGCAGTGCATCGAACCGCGTTCCTGCAGTGAGCCGGCCACCGCCTCGTGGAGGGCGGTCCCGGCGTAGTAGTTGCGGTCGCGCTGGCCGAGCACGCCGTTGCCCGCGTACAGGTAGACGGCCATGGTGCGCAGCCCCTCGGGATTGGCGACGACGTCGTGACGCCACCAGTCCTCGGAACCGACCGGCCCCCACATGTTGGCCACGTCGCCACCGCGCAGGCCGACCTGGACATGCGTGTTGAGCTGGCCGGGGGTGTCCATCGTCGAGTAGCAGCCGGAAATGCCGATGACCGCGTCGTAGACGTCGGGGCGGGAATTGGCCAGGTGGACGGCGCCGATCGCCCCCATCGACAGCCCGCCGAGGGCGCGTCCGCCGTTGAAGTTCAGCTCCGGCTCGGCGGCCAGCAGCGGGGCGAGCTCATCGGCGAGGAAGGTCTCCCACCGGGAACGCCCCAGGACGGGATCGTCGGCGCGCCAGTCGGAGTAGAAGGAGGCGTAGGCCTGCGTCGGCATGATGACCGTGGCCTGCTCGTGCGCGAAGACCTCGGGCGCCCACCCCTCGGAGACCCAGTGGCTGACCCGCGGGGATTCGGCGCCGCCGAGCAGGTAGACGTGGGGTGCGGGCGCGGCGGGGTCGACGGCGCGGATGATCTGGATCTCGACGTCGCGGCCCATCGACGGGCTGGCGACGGTCCACCGCTCCAGTCGGGCGGCGGCGTCCTCGACCTGCTTGTCGACGATCGCGGCCTCCGTGATCGGCTGCGCCGCGGGCGCCGGTGCGGAGGGGTCGGAGCTGGTCAGCTGGCTCGGGAATCTCGGCTGCGTCAGGTCGAGCGTTTCGGCCGCGTCGAGGGTCGCGAACAGGGCGGCGTCGACGGCCTCGGTCTGCTGCGAGCTGAGTGCGACGGCTTCCAGCCCCGGATCCGAGCTTTGTGCGGCGGCCGCCGGAGTGACGGCGGCGGCCAGCACGGCGGTGGCGATGACGGTGGTCAATGATCGACGCATGGGTCCCTTCAGTAACTCTCGTGATGGGGTAGTGGACGTGCGCGCATTCTCCGGCCTCGCGCCGCTTCGCCGGTGCCCGATTCTGCGCGGCTCGCAGGAAAACCCCAGGTCGATGATCCGGTGATGCGGAATCGGGCACCACCGCCCCGGGCTCAGGACTCCCGGTCCGGGGTCTCCCCGGCCTCCGGGCCGTCCGGGTTCTTGCGTGAGCGACCGACCACGCCGTCCTCCCAGGTGCCCGTGTCGTAATCGAAGGCGATCTCATTGCCCTCTTCGTCGGTGCGGCGGTACCACTCGGTGACCTCCTCGGCGGTGGAGTCGAAGTCGGCGCCGGCGCCGCGCTCGCCGGGGGCGTACTTGACGGCCAGCTCGAAGTCGTCGCCGTGCTCCTCCAGGCCCCGGACCACGGCCTTGCGCATCGCGTTCTTGGCGTAGGTGCGGCGGATGGCGGCCGGGTCGGTGGTGAGGTCGCGGATGAAGGCGACCATGATGCCGAGCACCACGACGCTGAAGGGGATGGCGATGAGAATGGTCAGGGACTGCAGCGCGTCGAGTGATTCCTCACCGCCGGCCAGCAGCATGACGATGGCGATGCCGACCATGCACAGGCCCCAGAAGGACACGACCGCGTTGTGCGGCAGGGGGTTGCCGCGGGAGGACAGGGTGCCCATGACCGTGGAGGCGGAGTCTGCGGAGGTGATGAAGAAGACCGCCAGGATGAGCACCATGATGACCGGGGTGATCTGGTTCAGCGGCAGAGCGTCGTACATGCCGAAGAGCACCTCGCCGCCGGTGGCGGAGCCGTCGAAGCCGGGGACCCCGGCGCGGGAGAGGCTGATCGTGGTGCCGCCGAAGACGGTGAAGGCGAAGATGAGGATGGCGGAGGGGACGAGCATGCACACCAGGCCGAATTCGCGCAGCGTGCGACCGCGGGAGATGCGGGCGATGAACATGCCGACGAAAGGCGACCAGGACAGCCACCACGCCCAGTAGAAGGCGGTCCACAGGGACTGGAATTCCAGGGTCTCCTCGCCCCAGGTCAGGGAGCGGCCCAGCATCGCGAAGAAGCCGTCGAAGTAGGCCATCAGTCCGGAGGGGACAAGGTTGACGAGGAAGAGCGTCGGCCCGACGACGAAAACGAAGAGGATGGCCAGCATCGTCAGGATCATGTTGAGGTTCGACAGCAGACGGATGCCCTTGGAGACTCCCGAGATCGCCGAGATGATGAACCCGACGGTCAGCACCGCGATGATGGAGATCAGCAGGGTGTTGCCGACCTCGTCGAGGCCTGCGACCAGCTGGACGCCCGAGCCGATCTGGGTGGCGGCCAGGCCGAGGGCGGCGGCGGTGCCGAAGAGCGTCGCGAAGATCGCGAGCATGTCGATGAGGCGGCCGATCCAGCTGTCGTTGACCTCGGTGCCGAACAGGGGGGCGAAGATCGAGGAGATCAGCGAAACCCGGCCCCGGCGGAACATGGAGTAGGCCATCGCGGCACCGACCAGCGAGTACACGGCCCACGCCGGCAACGTCCAGTGGAAGTGGGACTGGGCCATCGCCATGTGCAGGGCTTCGGCTGTGCCCGGCGCCACGGTGTTCGGCGGCGGATCGAGGAAGTACGCCAGCGGCTCCGACGGGCCGAAGAAGAACAGGCCCACGCCGATGCCGGCGGCGAACATCATCGCCACCCACGAAAAGCGGGAGAACTCGGGTTCCTCGTCGTCGCGGCCCAGGCGGATGTTGCCGAAGCGGGACAGCGCGAGGTAGCCCATCACGCCGAAGCCCACGATCATGACGATGTTGAGCAGCCAGCCCAGGTTTTCCATCGCCCAGGCGAAGGCGCTGTCCGCGGCGGCGGAGACGCTGGCGGGGCTGAGGACGCCCCAGGCGATGAACGCGACGATGACCGCCGCGGTCACGGTGAACAGGAGCTTGTCGACGGAGAACTTGTTGCGCTGCTCGTCGACGCTGATTCCGGGCACGAGGCCGGGGTGGAGGTCGTCCGGGTACTCGGGGACCTTCTTCGTGGCGCCGTCCCAGCCTTCCTGCATTTCCTTGGCTCTGGCCTGCGCGGCGGCGGCCCGTTCCCGGGCGAGACGGTGCGAATCTGGTTCTTCTGGTGTGGACATGTGAGGCATCATCGCCTTGCCCGGCCCCTACGCGGACGTACCTGTGGCCGGATCGACTGCATGTGATCGAACGCAGAGTATACGACCAGCCAGGCGATTGCCCGATTCCTAGCGCTCACGCCCGGATTCTGTGCCCGGATCTGTGTCCGGGCCCGGTTCACCGGCGGTGTCCTCGGTCCACCCGTCCGCCCAGGTGTCGGTCTCGTAGTCGTAGGCGACCTCGTTGCCGTCCTCGTCGGTTCGGCGGTACCACTCGGTGACCTCCTCGGACATGGAGTCGAAGTCGGCGCCGGCGCCGCGCTCGCCGGGGGCGTACTTGACGGCCAGCTCGAAGTCGTCGCCGTGCTCCTCGAGCCCGCGGACGACGGCGTTCTCCACGGCGGTCTTGGCGTAGCTGCGGCGGATGGCGGCCGGGTCGGTGGCGAGGTCGCGCAGGAAGACGATCATCATGGCGATCATCACCAGCGCAAACGGCATCGCGATGAGGATCGTCAGCGCCTGCAGCGCGGAGAGCGTTTCCTCACCGCCGGCCAGCAGCATGACGACGGCGATGCCGACCATGCACAGACCCCAGAACACGATGACCGCCTTGTTCGGGTTGGGGTTGCCGCGCGAGGACATCGTGCCCATGACCGTGGAGGCGGAGTCGGCGGAGGTGATGAAGAAGACCGCCAGGATGAAGATGATGATCACCGGGGTGACCGAGTTCAGCGGCAGCTGCTCGAACATGGCGAAGAGCACGGCTTCGAAGGAGGATTCGCCGTCGAAGCCGGGGCGGCCGTCCATCGCGAAGGTGATGGCGGTGCCGCCGAAGACGGTGAACGCGAGGATGAGGATCGAGGTCGGCACCAGCATGCAGACCAGGAGGAATTCACGCAGGGTGCGGCCGCGAGAGATGCGGGCGATGAACATGCCGACGAACGGCGCCCAGGACACCCACCACGCCCAGTAGAAGGCGGTCCAGGCGGACTGGAAGGCGATGGACTCGGAACCCCAGGACAGGGACTTCGACAGCATCGGGAGGAACTCGTGGAAGTAGACGAGGACGCCGGAGGGCAGCAGGTTGAGCAGGAAGAGGGTCGGGCCGAAGAGGAACACGAAGAAGATGGCCAGGCCGGTCAGGCTCATGTTGAGGTTCGACAGGACGCGGATGCCCTTGGACACGCCGGAGACCGCCGAGACGATGAACCCGAGGGAGAGCACGGCCATGATGACGATGAGCATGGTGTTGCCGACCCCGTCGAGCCCGCCGACCAGCTGGACGCCCTCGCTGATCTGGGTGGCCGCGAGCCCGAGGGTGGCGGCGGTGCCGAAGAGGGTGGCGAAGATGGCGAGCATGTCGATCAGGCGCCCGACCCAGGTGTCGGTGGCCTTGGTGCCCAGCCAGGGTGCGAAGATCGAGGAGATCAGCAGGACGCGGCCGCGGCGGTAGACGGAGTAGGCCATCGCCCCGCCGACGAGCGCGTAGAGGGACCAGGCGGGCAGGCCCCAGTGGAAGTGTGACTGCGCCATCGCCTGGTGCAGCGCCGCCGGGGTGCCGGGGGCCACGGTTTCCGGGGGCGGGGAGAGGAAGTACGTCAGCGGTTCGGAGGGGCCGAAGAAGAAGATGCCCACGCCGATGCCGGCGGCGAACATCATCGCCACCCAGGAGAAGCGGGAGAACTCCGGTTCCTCGTCGTCGCGGCCGAGCTTGATGCGCCCGAAGCGGCTGAACGCGAGGTAGACCATGACGCCGAAGCTGAGGATCATGACGATGTTGAGCAGCCAGCCGAGGTTCTCCATCGCCCAGGCGAAAGCGGCGGCGGAGACGGCGGAGACGCCGGCCGGGCTGATCAGGCCCCAGGCGATGAACGCGACGATGAAGACGGCGGTGACCGTGAACAGCGTCTTGTCGACGGCGAAGCGGTTGCGCTGCTGGTCGACGCCGATGCCCGGGACGAGACCGGGGTGGAGGTCGTCCGGGTAGCCGGGGGCGGGTGCGGTGGCACCGTCCCACTCGGCGTACCGCGGGTCGACGGGACGGGGGTTTTGCGGGGTGGACACGAAGTATCGGTCGCCTTGCCCGGCCCATTGGACGTACCTGGAGCCGGCTAGAAATCAATTGGTGGCTGATCAGTATAAGCACCAGTGGCGGAATATCCGGAGTCGTCGGATGGTTGACTGGCAGTATGAAGATCGATATCTGGAGCGACTACATCTGCCCGTTCTGCACCGTCGGTGAACGCCACCTCGACCTTGCCCTGGAAAAATTCGAGGGCAGGGACGACGTCGAGATCACCTGGCGCAGCTTCCAGCTTGACCCGACCGCGCCGAAGGAGCCGACCGAGACGTTCATGGAGTACTTCACCCGCGCCAAGGGGATGCCGGAGGAGCAGGTCACCCAGATGAACGACGGGCTCGCCGAGCGGGCCGCCGCCGTGGGCCTGGACTTCAACTGGCGCGAGTCCATCGTCGGCAACACCTGGGACGCCCACCGCCTCGCCCATTACGCCCGCAACCAGGGCAAGGGCCTGGAGTGGGACGCCACGGTCAAGAACGGCTACTTCACCCACGCCAAGAACGTCGCCAACCACGAGCAGCTCAAGGCGTTCGCGGCCGAGGTCGGCCTGGACGCGGAGCGCGTCGCCGAGATCCTCGAGTCCGACGAGTTCTCCACCGAGGTCGCCCAGGAGATCTCCATGGCCCGCCAGTTCGGCATCCAGGGCGTGCCCTTCTTCATCTTCGACGGCAAGTTCGCCGTCTCCGGTGCGCAGCCGGTCGAGCTCTTCGAGCAGGCGCTGCACAAGGCCGCCGAGGAGGCTTAACGACGCCCGACCCGCAGCACCCGAACCGACGGCCCCGTCAGTTCGGGTGCTGCGTGCTTCCGGCCTGGTAGACGCCGCGGACGTTCTCGGCCAGGCCGGCGATCTCGGCGATGGACACCTCGCGGTGGGCGTTGGCGTTGCAGAAGTCGAGCAGCCCGTAGCCGGCGCGCTGGACCTGCTGGTGGTGCTCCCAGCGTCGATAAGCGGTCGGGCGGTCGTTCTGGGCGATGGACTGGATGGCGCGACGTTCGGAGAGCAGCTCGTACTGCAGGTCGCGGCGTTCCTCCAGCGCGCCCTGCGGGGTCTTGGTGGCGAGCGCGCCGATGAGGGTGCCCATCGCCTTCTTCGAGCGGGCGACCAGCCGTTGGTGGTCGTGGTTGGCGGCCCGGGGACGCCACAGCCACAGAATCAGGGAACCGGCGAGGATGGAGAGGGTGACCTCGAGGGTGCGGGCGTAGACCACCTGATCCAGCGGATCCGTGACGGCGTTGCCCAGGAGCAGGGCCAGCGGCGTGGTGAAGATGACGGTGACGGCGTAGTTCTTCACCACGAAGACCTCCGCGCCGAACTGGCAGATCGCCAGGGCGACGAGCAGCGTCCAGCCGCTGAACTCCAGCAGGTGGAAGACGGCGAAGAGGCCGACGCCGAGGAGCGAACCGATGAGCCGGTGCAGGCCCCGGACCTGGCCGGGGACGCGATCCGGGCCCCACTGCAGCATGAGCAGCGCGGAGACGATCGCCCAGTCCGGGCGGTAGAGGCCCATGGCGATGCCGGTGGTGCCGGCCAGCAGGCTGGCGAGGAGGATCTTCTCCGCGGTGACCATGGCGTGGGAGTGGCGGTTCATGGAGCGGTAGATGCGGTAGTTGGCCGAGGGGCGGGTGTGCGGGATGGAGGCGCGGTGGGCCTCGACCATGGTCGGCAGTTCGCTGAGCTGGTCGGTGTCGGCGCCGGTCATGCCCAGCTCCGCGGAGCGCACGACCAGGCGCATCTGCGCCTCGCGGGTGCGCTCGACGAGGTGGCGCTGGTCCTCGCGGATGATCTCCCCGCCGCTGATCACCCGTGCGTCGCCGAGTGCGGTCCAGGCGTCGAAGAGCGCGGTCTGGCACTTGAGCCGCTGGCCGAGGGTGGGGGACTCGGCGGTCTCGAAGTCGGCGACGGCCTTGTCCAGCGTGATCACCGCCGTGCGCTGCGGGCCGTAGGGATCCACCAGCGCGGGCAGCATGCCGAGGATGACGCCGGAGACCACGCCGACCATGGTCCACAGGCCGACCTCGACCGGGTTGAAGCCGATGCGGGCGACCATGGTGGAGCCGCCGGCGACCATGACGATGAAGAAGGAGCCCGGCGGGCGCAGGCGCAGCGCGTTCTGGAGGAATCCGCCGAGGGTGGCCAGGGTGGAGCAGAAGAGCACGGTCAGCAGCAGCCACCAGTGGCTGCCCCCGGCGCCGATCTGACCCCAGACGACGGACCCGACGAACGCGCCGGCGGTGGCGCCGAGCGCGACGAGCAGGCCCGCCACGAGCATGACGCGGAAGCGGGCGCGGTAGGGGTGGCCCTCGCCGTAGATGACCGCGCAGCCGCCGGCGGCGATGAGGAACATCTCCGAGTGGTAGCCGAGCAGGAGCGCGACGGCGCCGGGGATGAAGATAGCCAGCGCGGCCCGCAGCGCGCCGGGCCAGCGGCGGGCCGAGGAGTTGAGGGAGAAGAGCATCGCGCGGGGGTCGGCGGGTTTTGGCATGGGTTCCGCGGCGTGGGTGGACAAGGCCCCTCCTTTCTGCGAGCGACGGTCGACCAACAAAAAGAGCCGCCCGTGATCGGTGGGGCGACGAATGATCATTACTATACGCCCCACCGGCGGGCGGCCGGATCTAGACCGTTCGGGTCAGTGCTACTAGACAGTATTGTTCATAATTGCTAGTCTGTCCCAGTCATCGAAGGACGCCCTCCTTCCGCTCCACATTGAAACGGGGATTCCCATGATCCTTTCCGGTCTGGCCGTCGGCATCGCCCTCGGCGTCGTCATGCAGCGTGGCCGCTTCTGCGTCACGGGCATGATCCGCGACATCTGGCTCAACAACAAGTGGCGCAACCTCGTCGCCCTGTTCATCGTCATTTCGGTCCACGCCGTCGGCCTGGCCGCGCTGACCAGCGCCGGCGTCATCGCGCCGGAGTACTCCACCTTCGCCCCGGCGGCCGTCGCCGTCGGCGGCCTCATCTTCGGCCTCGGCATCATCCTCGCCGGCGGCTGCGCCTCCGGCACCTGGTACCGCTCCGGCGAGGGCCTGGTCGGCTCCTGGTTTGCGCTGCTGATGTACGCGGTCTCCGCCGCCGCCATGAAGTACGGCGTCCTCGCCGACTTCAACGCCTTCATGAAGTCCTGGGACACCGGCTGGACCACCCTGCCGGAGACCTTCGGCGTCTCCCCGTGGTACTTCGCCGTCGCCATCTCCGTGGGCACCGCGCTGGCGGCCCGCCACTTCCTGGCCAAGGACGCCGCCCGTCCGAAGGTGTCGCTGGATCAGCCGTGGTACCGCAAGCCGCTGCACATGTACACCGCCGGCGCGGTCATCGGCCTCCTCGGCGTCCTCGCCTGGCCGCTGTCCGCCGCCACCGGCCGTAACTCCGGCCTGGGCATCACCACCCCGACCGCCGACGTTCTGACCTACAGCGTCACCGCCGACCCGGCCCGCTTCAACTGGGGCACCCTGCTGGTCCTCGGCCTGCTAGTCGGCTCCTTCATCGCCGCCAAAGCCTCCGGCGAATTCCGCATCCGCGTCCCCGACGCCACCACCACCGTCCGCTCCATTGTCGGCGGCCTGATGATGGGCGTGGGCGCCTCCCTGGCCGGCGGCTGCACCGTCGGCAACGGCATGGTCGAGACCTCACTGTTCTCCTACCAGGGTTGGTTCGCCATGCTCTTCATCGCGCTGGGCATCGGCGCCGGCGCCCGCTGGTGGATCAAGCCGGCCACCACCGCGGCGTCCACCCCGACCCGCACCTACTCCACCGAGGAGTCGATCACCAACGACGTCCCGGTCTCCGCCGAGGACCGCGTCCTCGACGCCCAGGCGACCCCGGCCGCCAACTTCGGCGTCGCCACCGGCCTCATCACCCTGGCCAAGCCGAGCGTCTCCGAGAAGCTCACGCCGCTGGCCCCGGGCCGCTTCCACCTCGACGCGATGGGCATGGTCTGCCCGTTCCCGACGGTCGAGGCCAAGGACGCCATCCGCACCCTCGAGGCGGGCGATGAGATGGTCATCGACTTCGACTGCACCCAGGGCACCGAGGCCATCCCGCAGTGGGCGGCCGACGCCGGCCACACCGTCAAGGACTTCCAGCAGACCTCGGCGGCGGGCTGGACGATCACCGTCACCAAGGACGGCCAGAACATCTAGGAGGCTAGCCCGCGGCCTCGACGGTGACGTCCATCTCCAGGATGTTGATCTCGCCCGGGGTTAACTGCACGCCCTCCTGCCCCGCGCCCAGCAGAGCCGGCTCCACGCAGACGAAGTCGTTCCACTCGTGAACGCCGATGTCGCCCATGGAGTCGGCTTTCTTCTCGCCCGGGTTCCACACGACCGTGGAGTCCGCACCGTGGGAGCGCACGGTGATCACGCGGTGCTTGTCGACGATCCGCACCTCCGGGGTGCCCAGGGCGATGACGTCGACCAGCCCGTCGAAGGTGAGGTCGCCCTCGGCGGGGAAGGTGTCGCCGCTGACCCGGTCGAGCAGGTCGACGCCCTCGAGGCCGCGGACGGCGATCTCCTCGACGTCGCTGACCCGGAAGTAGGGGTGGAACCCCAGCTGGACTCTGCGCGATTCCGCCGTGGTGTTCTCGATGCTCAGCCGGATGTTCAGGCCGTCGGCGCGCGCGATGACGTCGACGCCCAGCGACAGGCCCTCGTTGACCAGCTCGCCGTGGAAGCCGTCGGCGGTCTCCTCGATGGTCCACGGGGAGCGGCGGGCCCAGCCGTGCTGGAGGTCGCCGAGGAAGGTGGCGAACCACGGCGCGATGATCGGGACGCCGCCACGGATGGCCTCCAGCGCGCCGAAGGCCGAGGCCGAGGAGAGGTAGAAGAGGTCACCCCACTCGGTCTCCAGGGACGTCACGTGGGCGCCGCTGGGGTGGTAGGACAGATTCCCGACTTTCCTGATGCTTGTCATGCGCCATATCCTACGCCTCCTGCACAGTCGGACTTGGCGCAGATCACAGGCCCGGACGCACGGATTCGCACACCTGGGCTATCCGGGTTCCCCACAGGTTGACAGGTGGAGTATCGTAGCGGGCATGCAGGCGCCTGATTTTCGCGAGAACATCGCTCTCTCCGCGGAGGAAGACGACGAGTTCATCCGTCTGACCAGTGTCTTCGAGCGGGTCGAAGAACACCTCGCAGACACGTCACTGCTCGTGCGTTACTACTCCAGCTGACCTACGCTGGCCCCATGACCGGAAACACCCACCCTGACATCCCCACCTGGATCGCGGCCGAGATCGACGCCGGCCGCGACGATTTTTTCCAGCTGATGGACGCCGCCCCCTTCCCCTCGACGGGAGTGCGCACCGTCGCCGAGGACGGGGACTTCCGGATCCACCGCGACGGCGACCGGCTCCGCGTCGTGCGCGTCCCCGAGCCCGACTTCAGCTGGTTCCCCGCCCGGGAGTCCGGACTCATCGACCTCGGCTCCGGCTCCTGGGGTGTGCCCGTCACTGTCACGCGGGAGCTTCTCGACGGCGGCGAGGTCACCGTCCCCCGCGCCCTGGCCGCGCAGTTCGCCGTTCCGCGCCAGTCCCAGGTGCCCCTGTCCTCAGCCAAATCCGCCCACTTGCTGGCCCTGCGCGAGGACCGCGCCGTCACCGGCCCCATCGACCGCTTCCTCAGGGAGTGCTCGCCCGGCGATGAGGTGCTCCTGGTCTTCCACACCGCGGACCAGTCCTTCGAGGTCCGCCCGCGCCGATGAAACGCGTGTTCGCGGCGATCACCCCGCCCCAGGACGTCATCGAGCATCTGGCCGCCGCCCTGCGCCCGGTGCGCCAGGAGTTCGGCCGGGAGCTGCGCTGGACCGACCCCGACGCCTGGCACCTGACCCTGGCCTTCTACGGGGAGCAGCCCAACGACGTCAGCGACCTCGGCGACTTCCTGGCCCGGGCGGCGGCCTTGTCCGCCCCGTTGCGGCTGCACCTGCGTGGCGCCGGCGCCTTCAACTCCCGGACCCTGTGGATCGGCGTCGGCGGCGAGGTCCGCGGTCTGCGGGAGTTGATGGCCGACTGCCTTCTCGACCCGGAGGAGCGCCACCGTCAGCGCGCCCACCTCACCGTCGCCAGGGCCATTCCGCGCTCCGAATGGGCCCTGCGCGAGGTCGCCCACGCGCTGTCCGTGTACGCCGGACCGGAGTTCCGGGTCGACGAACTGCACCTGATGGAGTCGCACCTCGGCGAGGGCCGCGGGGGCGGATCGCGCTACGAGGTCCTGGAGTCCTTCCGGCTGGGGTAGTGGTCGTGTAATAAGGCGCGTCGGCCCGGGGGTCGGACTGTGCAATTACACGGGAAGCAGGGGTGTCAGGAGCGTGCAATTACACGCTCCCCTCACGCCGGTCACCGGCCCATCGTCGGGATCGCCTCCAGCAGCGTGCGCGTGTACTCGTGCCGGGGATGGGCCCAGACGGATTCGGTGGGGCCGTGCTCGACGATCCGGCCCTCGTGGACCACCGCGACGGTGTCGCAGACCGAGCGGACCACGGACAGGTCGTGGGAGACGAAGACCAGCGTCAGGCCGTGCTCGGTGACCAGCTCGTCGAGCACGGCCAGGACCTGGGCGCGCACGGAGACGTCGAGGGCGGAGACGGGTTCGTCGGCGAGCAGGATGTCGGGTCGGCCGGCGATGGCGCGGGCGATGGAGATGCGCTGGCGCTGGCCGCCGGAGAACTGGTGGGGGTAGCGTTCGCCGGCGTCGGCGGGCAGGCCGACCTCGGCCAGCGACTCGCTCACCCGGGGGCCGCCCTCGGCGACGGATTTCCGCACGGTCAGGCGGGGGTTGAGGGAGGACTGGGGATCCTGGAAGACGACCTGGACCCGGCCGTCGACGTCAACCGTGCCCGCGGTCGGTGAGGCCAGGCCGGCGATGAGGCGCAGCAGGGTGGTCTTGCCCGAGCCGGAGCCGCCGACGACGCCGAGACGCTCGCCGCGGCGGACCTGCAGGGAGACGTCGTCGAGGATGTGCTCGGTGGAGACGTGATCGACGTCGATGAGCACCCGGCCGTGCTGGCGGGGCGGCGCCGGCGGGCCGGGTCTGGCGGCGTCGATGAGCGCGCGGGTGTACTCGTGGCCGGGGTCGCGCAGCAACGATCCGGCGGGGCCGCGGTCGACGACGGCGCCGTCGCGCAGCACGAGCACGTCGGTGCACATCCGGGCGATGACGCCGAGGTCGTGGGTGATGAACACCAGCGCCATGTCGCGCTCGGTGACGAGGCGGTCGATGAGGGTGAGGATCTGGGCCTGGACGGTGACGTCGAGGGCGGTGGTCGGCTCGTCGCAGATGAGCACGTCCGGGTCGCCGGCGATGGCCATGGCGATGAGCACGCGCTGGCGCTGGCCCCCGGAGAGCTCGTGCGGGTAGCGGTCCTGCCTGCCGTCGAGGCCGACCTCGGTGAAGAGGGCGTCGCGAAGCGTGTCGTCGCCGCGGGTGGCCTCCAGCACCTGGCGCCCGACCGTCATCATCGGGTCCAGGGCGTTCATGGGCTCCTGGAAGACCATCGCGACGTCGGTGCCGCGCAGCCGGCGCATGCGGCGGTCGGGCAGGCCGATGACCTCGGTGCCGTCGACGAGCACGGAGCCGCCGAGGCGGGGAATGAGGTCGTCGGGCACGAGGCCCATGACGGCCAGCGCGGTGAGGGACTTGCCGGAACCGGACTCGCCGATGATGCCCAGGCGTTGCCCGCGGGCGACGGTGAAGGAGACGTCGTGGAGCAGGCCCGCGACGGACAGCCCGGAGACGCGCAGCAGCTCAGGCACGGGACCTCCTGGAGTGGCGGGGATCGAGGACGTCGCGCAGGCCGTCGCCGAGCAGGTTGAAGCCGAGTACCGTGGCCGCGATGGCCAGGCCCGGCCAGAACGCGAGCTGGGGCGCGGTGCCCAGGGAGGCCTGCGCCGACTGCAGCATCCGTCCCCAGGAGGGGTCCGGCGGGGCGGTGCCCAGGCCGAGGAAGGACAGGGCGGCCTCGGCGAGGACAGCCAGGGCGAAGGCCACCGTGGACTGGACGATGAGCAGGCCCATGATGTTCGGCAGCACGTGGCGCCAGGCGATGAGCACTCCCGGGACGTTCGAGACCCGGGCGGCGGAGATGTAGTCCTGGGTCATCACCTGCAGCGTGCCTGCGCGGGCGACGCGGGCGAAACCGGGGACGCCGGCGACGCCGATGGCGATCATCGCCGTGGTCGTCGAGGCCCCGAAGGCGGCGCCGGCGACGATGGCCAGCAGCAGGGCCGGGAAAGCCAGCAGGATGTCGGCGCCGCGCATGATCAGCGTCTCCGGCCAGCCGCGGGCCATGCCCGCCCAGACGCCGAGGACGGTGCCGGCGAGCGCGGAGATGCCCACCGCGACCACCCCGACGGCCAGCGTGATCCGCGCGCCCGCCATGATGCGGGAGAGGACGTCGCGCCCGTAGCGGTCGGTGCCCATCGGGTGCCCGGCGGAGGAGCCGAGGAGACGCTGCTCGGGGACGGCGTGGACCGGGTCGTAGGGGGTCCACGCCAACGACAGCGCCGCGGTGAGCACGACCAGGGCCACGATGGCCAGCCCGAGCCAGCCGGTCAGGGGGAGACGCTTCAGCCGGCTCATGCGGTCGCCCTCCCGCGCAGGCGCGGGTCGATGAGGCGGTAGAGCAGGTCGACGACCATCGTCACGGCCAGGGTGAACACCACCAGCAGCATGACGATGGTCTGGACGGTGGTCAGGTCGCGGTTGGCGACGGCGTCGAGAAGCATGGAGCCCAGGCCGGGCAGGACGAAGACCTGCTCGATGACGACCGCGCCGACGATGAGACTGCTCAGCTGCACGCCGATGACCGTGAGCACCGGAAGCGCCGCGTTGCGCAGGCCGTGGCGGCGCAGCGCCCGGGAACGGGACTGGCCGATCGCGCGGGCGGTGCGCAGGTAGTCCGCGCCCAGGACCTCCAGCACCGAGGAGCGCACGTAGCGGGTCAGGATCGAGGCCTGCACCAGCGTCAGGGCGATGACCGGGAGGATGAGCCGGGAGAGGAAGGCCCCGAAATCGACGCCGGGCGGCACCCAGCCGTTGGCCGGCAGCCAGCCGAACCGGATGGACACGACGGCGACGAGCAGGACGCCGGCGAGGAAGCTGGGGACGGCGATGCCGATCTGGCTCAGGGCGGAGATGACCTGGCCGTCGGGGTGGCGGGCGCGCCGGGCCGACCAGACGCCCAGCGGCACGGCGATGAGCAGGGAGAGCACCATGGCGCTGCCCGTGAGGATCAGGGAGACCTGGGCGCGGTCGAGCACCAGGGGGGTGATGTCCTGCCGGCTGGAAAGGGAGAGGCCGAAGTCGCCGGTGAGCAGTCCGCCCAGCCAGTCGAGGTACTGGACGGGCAGGGGGCGGTCCGTGCCCAGGCGGGCGGAGAGTTCGGCCACGGCCGCGTCGGTGGCGGTGACCCCGAGGGCGATGCGCGCCGGGTCACCGGGGACGATGCGCAGCAGCAGGAAGATCAGCACCGAGGCGGCGAGCAGGCTGAGGAGGAAACGCGCGCTCAGGCGCAGCAGGATCCGCATCTAGTCCTCCTTCCTGATGGGGGCCAGGGGCAGCGAGTCGACGACGATGTCCGCGTCGACGCCGGTGACCCCCGGCGCGGTGAGCACGATGTTGGGGGCGTTGACCAGGGTCAGCGCCCCAGCGTCCGCCATGATGCCATCGACGGCGGCGATCATGTGGCTGCGCTGCGCGGCCGGTCCCGGGGTGACGTCGGCGAGCCGGAGCTCCTCGCGGACCCGGGCGTCGTCGAAGCCGAGGTAGTAGTCGGGGTCGCCGAACAGGGCCGGGACGTCGCGCGGCTCCACGTGGGAGATCAGCGACATCTGGTAGTCCTTCGCGCCCATCACGTCGGCGAGCCAGACGGCCGGGAACTCCGCGGTCGTGAGCGTGACGTCGAAGCCGAGGTCGCGCAGCTGGGAGTAGAGCAGCTCGGCGGCGCTCTCGGCGTAGGGCAGGGAGGGGACGGTCAGTTCCACGCGGGGGCGGTTGTCGGGGGAGTAGCCGGCCTCGGCGAGCAGGGCCCGGGCCTTCCCCGGGTCGAAGGGGTAGTAGTCGCGCCCGGTGAACCAGGGGTCGCTGGGCGGGACGGGCGCGCCGCCGGTGTCGGTGGCCAGCCCCTCCCAGACGACCCGGTTGATCGCCTCCCGGTCGATTCCGTGGGCCACGGCCCGGCGCACCCGCGGATCGTCGAAGGGGGCGGCGTCGTTGTTCATGCTCAGCACGACCTCGCCGTTGGTGGTGCCGACCTGGACGGAGTACTCCTCGGGCAGGGTGTCGAGCAGTTCGGGCGCCTGCAGCGACCAGACGACGTCGACGTCGCCGGAGCGCAGGGCGTTGACGGAGCCGATCGCGTCGGAGAAGTAGCGGATGGCGGCGCCCTCCTGCACGGCCCCGCCCCAGTAGTCCGGGTTCGGCGCGAAGGAGATGGACTCGCCCACGGCGAAGTGGTCGAGGACATACGGCCCGGTCCCGATCGGTTCGCTCGCCCGCTTGTCGACGCCCGCGGGCGTCATCATCGCCCCCGTCGTCGTGCCCATCGACCACAGCCACCGGTTGGAGGGGGTCGACAGGGTGACCTCGAGGGTGTGGTCGTCGAGGACCCGGGTGGCGGCGACCGGGGCCATCCGGGACTTCAGCCCGTTGGTCCAGGCGGTGCGCACCTGCTCGATGGACCAGGCGGCCGTGTGCGCGGTGAAGGCGTCGCCGTTGGTGAAGGTCACCCCCTCCCGCAGGTGGAATGTGTGGACCAGGCCGTCGGGGGAGACTTCCCAGGAGGTGGCCAGGTGGGGGACCACCTCGCCGTCGGCGTCGATGCGCACGAGCGTCTCGTAGACGTTGCCCATCAGCGCCTGCGGGATGGCCGCGCCGCCCGTGGTGGTGAAGTCGAGGGAGGCCGGCGGGCCGACGGTGCCGACGACCAGACGGTCGCCGTCCCCGCCGTCGGGACGGCCCAGCTGCGTGGCCGTCGACCCCGCGGAACACGCCGCCAGGGAGGCCGCCAGGCTCGCCGTCGCCGCCCCCAGGGTGATCAGCCTTCGTATGGACATGCGTGAATAATATCGGGAGTCCGCCAAAGCCGGGTGATTAGATGCTCAGCTCCACCTCGGAGGGGAGCGGATCGCCGGGGCCGAACCCACCGTCGTGGACGCACTGGCGGAGGTAGGCGGCGAAGTCCCCGTGAATGGCGGAATTCCGGGGCCCGCGGGAGCTGGGTCTTAGCTGTTCGACCTGACTTTCATTCGGGCGTGCGGCACCGATCGTCAAGGGCGCCGTTCGGGGCGGGCGCCATCGGCCTCGGATCTGACCCGGGTCGGGTCAGAGACGGGAGCCGGCGATGTGACTGCTTCCCGCCTGCTCCGCCTTCGTCGCGCCGAATCTCAGTAAGCGCCAGAATGGCGGGCAATAATCTGGGCGAACGTTCAGGCCATACGTTTGTCAGAGGCCCCAGTCGCCGGGCGCGCCGGCCGTGTCCGCCGGGTCCAGCCCCCACGCCCTGCCCAGCAGTCGCATGCCGTGGACGGCCTCCTGACTGCCCGGCGCCTGGAAGGACACCATCAGCTCGTCGGCTGTGGCCAGCGCCGTGAACTTCTCGAGGTATTCGGCGGCGTCCTCGCCGGTGCCGACGCCGGTGAACTTGAGCATGTCGATGATCTGCCTGCCCGTCGGGGAGTCGACGACCTGGTCCACCTGCGCGTCGCTGAGGTGGTGGCCCTGGCGGTTGAGCATCGTGCGCACCCGGTTGCGGTGGACGATCCTGGTCTGCTCCTCGGCCTCCTCGCGGGTGTCGGCGGCGGTGACGTTGACCGCGGCGATGACGTAGGGTTCCGACAGCACCTCGGAGGGCTCGAAGTTCTCGCGGTAGTAGGTCGTCGCCTGCTGCAGGTGCGTCGGGGCGAAGTGCGAGGCGAAGGAGTAGGGCAGCCCCAGCTTTGCGGCCAGGCTCGCCCCGAACATCGAGGAACCCAGCACGTAGAGCGGGACATTGGTGCCCGCCCCCGGGACGGCCTGGACCCCGGCGACGCGGGAGTCGCCGGTCAAGTAGCCGTGCAGTTCCATGATGTCCTCGGGGAAGCGTTCGGCGGCGTTCGGGTCGCGACGCAGGGCGCGGCCCAGAGTGTTCATGTCGGTGCCGGGCGCGCGCCCGAGGCCCAGGTCGATGCGGTCCGGATAGAGCTCGGCCAGGGTGCCGAACTGCTCGGCGATGACGTAGGGGGAGTGGTTGGGCAGCATGACGCCGCCGGCGCCGAGGCGGATCCTCTCGGTCTTCGCCGCGATGTGCGCGATGAGCACGGCCGGGGCGGAGGAGGCGATCGTCGCCATGTTGTGGTGCTCGGAGTACCAGATGCGGGAATAGCCGAGCTCCTCCGCGGTCCGGGCGAGTTCGACGGAGCGTGACATGGACTCGCCGGCGGTCTCGCCCGGGTAGATGGTGCAGAAATCGATCACGGAGAGCGGTGTGCGGGATGCCATGAAGCGGTACCTTCCGGGGAAAACGTCGTCTTTCCTCCCACCCTACGGAAGGGGCCGGGGGCGTGGCCCGGGTGGGTGAGGTGGCCCGCCGAGGGGCGCGGCCCGGGCGGAGGGGCAACGGGCGAGGAGCCGTCAGAAGGAGACGGAATCCACCGTCACCAGACTCGTGTTGGAGGGGGAGGTCCGGGTCGAGGTCGTGGTGATGCTGGCCTTGTCGTAGAGGTAGCGGTCGTCCGAGGCCTCGATGGGGGTCCCGTCCGGGGTGAAGGCCCGGCGCCGGACGCGCAGCAGGGGTGTGCCGACCTCCACCCCGAGCAGGTCCGCGTCCGTCTGGTTGGCGGGAAGCGCGTCAATGATGCGGGTGGCCGAGTCGATCTGCACCCCGTTGTCACGGAGGTGCTGGTAGATCGAACCGGAATCCGTGTCGAACGTGAGCACGTGCGCGCCGAACTCGGGGGCGTAGTTGAGCCTCTCGACCATGGCCGGTTCCGAGTTCATCGTCCGGAGCCGGAGGACGGACACGATGAGGGCGTCGTCGGGCTGATCGAGCAGGAGGGCGAGGTGCGGATCCGCCTTCCGCTTCGTCACCCACTGGGTCACCTGCCCCGGTTCCACGCCGGAGGCCAGGCACCACTGGGTGAAGGAGATGTTGTCGTCGAACGGCTGGGTGGGGACCGTGTCCAGCACCCGGGTGCGCCGGCCCTGGCCGGAGGAGACGATCCCCTCCTGCCGCAGGACCGCGACCGCCTGGCGGACGGTGCCGCGGGCGGCGTCGAACTGCCGGCACAGCTCCGCCTCCGAGGGGAGCTCGTCCCCGGGGGCCAGCGCACCGTCCCTGATCTGCTGGCGCAGATGGGCGGCGATCTCTGTGTAGCGCTGACGCGGCGGCATGAGGCGGTTCCTTTCCACGGGCCCCAGGGGTCTGGGATATGGACAAGTGTATTTAAACGTGGACAAGATGGGGATGTTTTCGGGAAATTGCGGGGAAACTATTGGAGTGACTGGGCAATCTAGGCGACGTCCAGCCAAATTATCGGTTAACAACTCTTTAACTTGTCTAGGCAAGTCTTGTTCCCGGGTGGTCGAGTTGGGAAGATGGGGGCATGGATACCTCCCCAGACCTCATTGTCGTCGGCTCCGGAATCATCGGGCTGGCCACCGCCTTCCTCGCTCACGAGCAGGGACAGTCCGTCCACGTCATCGACGCGGCCGACCGCGTCGTCGGCTCCTCCGTCCAGAACTTCGGCCACGCCTGCTTTACCGCGCAGGCGGACGGCATTCAGGACGTCGCCGACGTGTCCCGCGCCGGGTGGCTGCGCGCCGCGGCGGCCGCCGGGTTCTGGGCGGCGACCTCCGGTACCTGGCTGCCGGCGGCGACGGAGGTGGAAATGCAGGTGCTGCGCGAATTCGCCGAGCATCGCGGGCCGGAGCGGGTCCGCCTGGTCGGGCGCGACGAGCTTGCCGACGCGCTCGGCAATCCCGGGCTCGAGGCCGTCGGTGGCGCGCACCTTCCGCGCGACATGCGCGTCGACCCCCGTGAGGCGGCCCCGGCGCTGGCGCGGTGGCTCGCCGACCGGGGTGTGAGATTCACCTGGAACACCCAGGTCCACTCCGCCGCCGACGGGATCGTCGAGACGACGCGCGGCCGATTCCGGGCGGGGCGGGTCGTCGTCTGTCCGGGTTTCAGCCTCATGCAGATCTTCCCGGACCTGGCGGAACGGCACCAGGTCCGGGTCTGCGACCTGGCGATGGCGCTCATCGAGCGTCCGGCGGCCGTCCGTCCCGAGGTGGCGGTCCTGACCGGCACGTCGATGGCGCGCTACGACGGCATCGCCGCCATGCCGAGCGTTCCCGCGCTCCGGCGGGAGCTCGCCGAGCGGGAGCCGGACCTGGTCGGCTGCATCGCCAACCTGATGGCCACCGGCAACGACCGGGGCCTGTTCATCGGTGACTCCCACGGCTACTCGCTGAGCCCGGAGCCCTTCGTGGACGCGGCGACGGCGGATCTCCTGCTGGGCAAGGGGGGTGCGCTCTTCGGCGTGGAAAGTCCCCGGGTGCTGGAAAGGTGGCAGGGGCGCTATGCGGACAGCCCGGTGACCAACCTTGTTCTTGAACAAGTCGATGAGCGGACCACCGTGGCGGTGGTCACCTCCGGCATCGGCATGACCTTGGCTTTTGGCGTCGCCGACGTGGCGCTCTCCCGGGAAACCGTGCCAGGTTTCTGATTTCGCAGGTTACCTCCCGGTTACTTGTACGTGAACACTTCCAACTCAACTAGACAAGTTTGGTCTAGGTGGGTCAAGATCGTCCTGTACCGCCCGTCGACCCGACCCCTCCCTCACCTCAGAAAGGCTCCCGACCATGACCACCCCCTCCCGCATCCTCGCCGCCGGCGCAGTGACCGCCCTCGCCTCCCTCGGACTCGCCGCCTGCGGATCCGCATCCGCAGGAGAGACCATCACCTTCGCCGCCGTCCCGGCGGAATCCTCGGCCACCCTCGAGCAGACCTTCGGCAACATCACCGAGCTCATCGAGCAGGAGACGGGCGTGACCGTCGAGTTCCAGAACGCGTCGGACTACGCGGCCGTCATCGAGGGCATGCGCGCCGGTCAGGTCGACGTGGGCTCCTTCGGCCCCTTCTCCTACGTCATCGCCAAGGACTCCGGCGTCGACATCGACCCCGTCGCCGCACCGACCAACGATCCGGGCGTCACTCCCGCGTACACGTCGCTGGCCTACGTCAGGCAGGACTCCGACATCCGTTCCCTCGAGGACCTCCCGGGCACGACCGTCTGCTTCGTCGACCAGGCGTCCACCTCCGGCTTCCTGGTGCCGATGAAGGGGCTCATGGACGTCGGCGTCGACATGGACGCCGACATCGAGCAAATCCTCGCGGGCGGCCACGACGCCTCCCTGCTCTCCCTGGATTCGGGCAGCTGTGACGTGGCCTTCGCGCACGACACCATGCTCACGACCCTGGAGGAGTCCGGCCAGATCGAACCGGGCGCGCTCCGAGCCGTGTGGGAGTCCGACCCGATCCCGGAGGACCCGATCACGGTGAACACGGGGTCCCTGAGCCCGGAGCTCGCCGAGCAGATCACCACCGTGATCCGCGAGAAGGCCAACAAGCCGGCGCTCGTCGAGGCCGGCATCTGCGAGTCGGAGGAGGACTGCGCCCTGCCGGAGGAGACCGAATGGGGCTACCTCGCCGTCGAGGACTCCGACTTCGACTCCATCCGCCAGCTCTGCGACGTCACCCAGGCGCAGGCCTGCGCCTCCGTCGGATA
Organism: Corynebacterium guangdongense; assembly: GCF_030408915.1. Classification (NCBI taxonomy): domain Bacteria; kingdom Bacillati; phylum Actinomycetota; class Actinomycetes; order Mycobacteriales; family Corynebacteriaceae; genus Corynebacterium; species Corynebacterium guangdongense. Next base: position 2,141,545 of record NZ_CP047654.1, on the reverse strand, counting down.
ATCGGCGCCCGCCAGCCAACAAACAGGAATAAGGAACCCAGACATGACCGAACAGAACCGGCCCCCCGGCCCCGAGATGCAGCGCGAACTGGACTCCATCTACGCGGTGCAGATGGATGACGTCACCAAGGACTTCGGGGGAGGGGTCCGCGGCCTCGATGACGTGACCGTCGGATTCCGCACCGGCAAGATCACCGTCCTGCTCGGTCTCTCGGGCTCCGGCAAGTCCACGCTCCTGCGCCACATCAACGGGCTGGCGACCCCCACCTCGGGAAACATCCGGGTCCTGGGCCGCGACCTCACCGACCTCACACAGCCGCAGCTGCGCGATCTCCGCCGGGAGGTCGGCGTCATCTTCCAGGACTTCAACCTGGTCGGGCCGATGTCCGTGCTGGAGAACGTGTGCACCGGCCGCCTCGGTTCACTCCGGGGCCCGCGCCTGTCGCTGATGATGTACCCGAAGTCGGTGCGCCGGGAAGCCCTGGAGAAGCTCGACCGTGTCGGACTCGCGGACCGGGCGTTCCAGCGCGCCGACACCCTGTCCGGCGGACAGCAGCAGCGGGTGGCCATCGCCCGCGCGCTCATGCAGAACCCGCGCATCCTGCTGGCGGATGAGCCGGTGGCCTCACTCGACCCGGTTTCCGCCCAGGAGGTGATGAACCTGCTGCTGCAGATCTCCGCGGAGGACAACCTCACGGTCATCTCCTCCCTGCACCAGGTGCAGCTGGCGATCGACTTCGCCGAACGCATCATCGGCCTGCGCTCCGGGCGGATCGTCCTCGACGAGAACACCGCCAGCCTCACCGCCGAGGAGGCCTCGCGCATCTACTCCTCCGTCGCCGCGGCGGACACGGGGGAGCCGGCGTCGGCGGCTCTCGTGAGCGTCGAGGAGCGGCACCCGTGAGCACCATCGCCGTGGCACCGGCGCGGCAGGCCGACATGCCCGCCCGTCCAGCGCCGACCCTGAACTCCGTGGCGGCCGTCGCCGTGCTGCTGCTGCTCCTGGTGGGCGGCGTCTGGTCGCTCAACTCCCTCGGGATCAATCTCGCGACGATCGCCGATTCCCTCGACAACGCGGTCGACTTCGTGGGCCGGATGTTCCCCCTCGACTTCCCGCCGCCGGGTGAGACCGCCGCGCTGATCGCGGAGACGCTGGCCATCGTCTTCCTGGCCACGCTCCTGTCCGTTCTTCTCTCCCTTCCGTTGTCGCTGGCCGCGGCCGGCACCACCACCGGCGGACCGGGCGCCCAGGGCGCCGCCCGCGCGCTGATCGTCCTGGCCCGCGCCATCCCGGACCTCGTCCTCGCGATCGTGTTCATGCGCCTTTTCGGTCTGGGCGCCGCGGCCGGCATCCTCGCGATGGGCGTGCACTCGGTCGGCATGGTCGCCAAGCTCTACGCCGACGCCATCGAGGACCTCGACGACGGACCCCGCCAGGCGGTCGCATCCACCGGTTCCACGCGCCGGCAGCAGGTCTGGGTCGTCGTCCCGCAGCGGCTGATGCCCCAGATCATCGCCACGGCGCTGCACCGTTTCGACATCAACCTGCGCACGTCGGTGCTGCTGGGCTACGTCGGCGTCGGCGGCATCGGTCTGGCCATCTCCGAATCGCTGCGCGTGCTCAACTATCAGCGCGGCATGGCGCTGGCGCTGATCGTCCTGGTGCTGTGCATCGTGCTGGAGATCATCTCCGGTTCCATCCGCCAGGCGCTGCTGGGCGGCGCCGCGGGCGGGACCTGGGTCGACCGCCTGCTCAACCGGGGCCGTGCGCCGCGGGGCGACGATCTCCGTCTCAGCCCGCCCTGGACAGGCGAGCGCGTCGCCCGCTTCGCTTCCGGTGCACTCGTCCTGGCGCTGCTGGCCGCGGCGCTGTGGATCGTCGAGCTCGACTGGGTACGCCTGGCCGCCGGAATCGCCAACGTCCCGGCCACCACGGCCCTGTTCTTCCCGCCGTCGGCGGGAGGTGCCTGGCCCTCGCTCATCGAGGCCCTGATCGTCACCGTCCAGATCGCCCTGGCCGCCACCCTGATCGGCGCGGTCCTCGCGGTGCCGATCGGTGTGCTGGCCGCCCGCAACGTCGTCCGCGGCAGGTACGTGCACGGCTTCTTCCGCGGCCTGATCGTCGTCATCCGCGGCATCCCGGAACTCATCCTCGCGATCATCTTCGTCGTGATCAGCGGACTCGGCGGCGTCGCCGGCGCCCTGGCGCTGTCCGTCGGCGCGATCGGTCTGCTGTCCAAGCTCATCGCGGACTCCCTCGAGGAGACCGACACCGCGGTCCAGGACGCCCAGCGCGCCGCGGGCGCCACCGACGTGCAGGTCTTCTTCTCCGCCACGCTGCGCCAGGCCGCTCCGGCGTTCGTCGCCCACACGATGTACCTGCTCGACACCAACATCCGTTCCGCCACGCTGCTCGGCGTCGTCGGCGCGGGAGGCATCGGCTTCCTGCTGCTCAACGCTTCGCGCATCAACCAGTTTGACGTGGTGACGATGATTCTCATCCTCATGGTCGGTGTGGTCCTGCTCGTGGAGCTGGTCTCCATGTGGCTGCGCCGCACCGTCCGCTGACCCGCCACCCCAACCCCACGGAGGTTCAATCCCATGTACGCACTCGCCATCTTCGACATGGCCGGCACCACCATCGACGACCGCGACGAGGTCTACCGCGTCCTGCGCGAGGCCACCGAACGCGAGGGCGCGGTCTACACCGACGCCCAGTTCCAGGACTGGATGGGCACCGAGAAGAAATGGGCCATCCGCAACCTGCTCGAGATCGGCGGCGTCACCGTCACCGATGAGCTGGTCGAGAAGGCCTGGGCCTGGTTCCGCGCGGAGCTGCGCCGCACCTACACCGAGCACCCGCCGGTCGCCCTCGACGGGGTGGCGCAGGCCCTCGCCGAGCTCCGCGCCGGCGGCGTCCGGGTCGGGCTGACCACCGGCTTCTCCCGCGAGATCGCGGACCTCATCCTCGACTCGATGGGCTGGGGCGTGGGGCTCAACCTCGACGCCAGCGTCTCCGCCGACCAGGTCGAGGCCGGTCGCCCCGAACCGCACATGATCACGAGGGTGATGGCGGAACTCGGGGTCGGGGACCCGTCCCGGGTCATCAGCGTCGGCGACACCGCCGCCGACGTCCGTTCCGCCCAGGCCGCCGGCGTCACCTCCGTCGGCGTGCTCACCGGCCACCTCGGCCGCGCGGAGTTCGGCGAGCTCGGCGCCGACCACGTCCTCGAGTCGGCCGCCGACATCGCCACCCTGGTCACCGTCGGCGCGGAGGGCTGACCCGTGGCCCACGCATCAGCTCAGCTCTGGCTCGGCGGCGATCGTTTCCGCTCCGAGCAGGTGCCCCTCCCTGAGCTCAACGACGGTGAACTCCTCGTCGAGATCACCGCGGCCACGATCTGCGGTTCCGACCGACACACGGTCTCCGGCCGCCGACCCGGACCCCACCCGTCCATCCTCGGGCACGAGGGGACGGGACAGGTGTCGGCCAGCCGGCGCGCCGGGGTCCGGGTCGGCGACCGGGTCGTCTTCTCCGTGACCGACACCTGCGGCGAGTGCGCCCGCTGCCGCGCGGGGCTCAGCGCGAAATGCCTCGACGTCCGCAAGATCGGGCACGAGCTTTTCGACGGCGGCTGGCGGCTCAACGGGACCTACGCCACCCACCTGGTCGTGCGTCCCGGCCAGGCGGTCGCGACGGTTCCCGAGCACGTCGGGGACGCGGTCGCCGCGACCGCGGGCTGCGCCGTCGCCACGGTCATGGCCTGCCTGGAGGCGGCCGGCCCGCTGACGGGACGCACGGTCCTGGTCAACGGTCTGGGCATGCTGGGCGTGACCGCCGTCGCCGCCGCGAAGGTCGGGGGAGCGGGACACGTCATCGCCGTCGACCCGAACGAACGCTCCCGACTGCTTGTCGACGGACTCGCCGACGACGTCCTCGCACCGGGTCAGGCGCGGGGGCCCGTCGACGTCGCGATCGAGCTCTCCGGCGCCCGCCCGGGCGTCGAGGCGACGCTCGGGTCACTCGACATCGGCGGGACCGCGGTCCTGGCCGGGTCGGTCGCCCCGACCGAGCCGGTGGACCTCGACCCGGAGTGGCTGGTCCGTGGCTGGCGCACCGTCACCGGAGTGCACAACTACGAGCCCCGCCACCTGTCCGGCGCAGTCCGATTCCTCGGCGAGCACGGGAGTCTGCTGCCGTGGGAGGAGATCCTCGGGCGCAGGTACCCGCTCGAGAAACTGGCCGAGGCATTCCGAGCCGCACCGGACGGCCTCCGGGAGGTCGTCGACATCCGGCTGGGCTGACCCCGCCCGAAGTCCGCCACCCGCCGGGGGAGGGGACGCCCGATTCACTCCGCGACGTGACAGGCGGCACCGCGGCTGTGACAATGGGGCGCGACCTGCACCCGAGAAGTGAAGGGAACTTCACCCCATGGCCCACCAGAGCCAGCCAGAGTCCATGAGTCCACGCAGCAAAGAGGACTATGAGAGACGGCCCCCGGGGAGGAGGCGGGTGGGCATTCAGTCCGATCCCGTCATCATGTTCGGGGCCGCCGGGTTCATCGCCGCCTTCGTTCTCATCACGATCATCCTCGGATCGACGGCGCAGGAGTTTTTCGCCGACATCGCCTCCGGCCTCAACCGGAACCTCGCCTGGCTGTACATCGGCGGCGTCTCCGGAATCTTCCTCTTCCTCATCGCCGTGTTCGTGTCCCGCTTCGGCAATCTCCGGCTGGGCGACGACGACGACCGGCCGGACTATCCGCTCATGGTCTGGTTCGGGATGCTCTTCGCGGCCGGCATGGGCGCGACCCTGATGTTCTGGGGCGCGGCGGAGCCGCTGCACCACTCCTACAACCCGCCCCAGGGAGACCTGGCTCCGATGTCTCAGGAGGCGATCGAGCAGGGCTTCGCCTACGCCTTCTACCACCTGACCATCCACATGTGGGTGGTCTTCACGCTCCCGGGACTGGCGCTCGGGTATTTCATCTACAAGCGCAAGCTGCCGCCGCGCCTGTCCAGCGTCTTCGCCCCGCTGCTGGGCGGACAGATCTACCGCTGGCCGGGCAAACTCATCGACGTCCTCTCCATCATCGGCACGACCTTCGGCATCGCCGTCTCCGTCGGGCTGGGGGTCCTGCAGATCAACGCCGGGCTCAACATCGTCTGGGGCGTGCCCCTGGTCGGGTGGGTCGAGCTGCTGATCATCCTGCTCATCACCGTGGTCGCGTCGGTCTCGGTGGCGAGCGGCCTGGATCGGGGCATCAAGATCCTCTCCAACCTCAACATCGGGCTGGCCGTCGCACTGATCGTGTTCATCCTCGCCACCGGCCCGACGCTGAGGCTGCTCAACCACACCGTCGAGAGCGTCGGTATCTTCGCCGGCGCCCTGCCGGAGCTGATGTTCTGGACCGACTCTTTCGCCGAAAACCCCGGCTGGCTCGGCAGCTGGACCGTCTTCTACTGGGCCTGGACCATCTGCTGGTCGCCCTTCGTCGGCATGTTCATCGCCCGCATCTCGCGCGGCCGCACCGTCCGCGAGTTCATCGGAGGGGTCCTGGCCCTGCCGTCCATCTTCAGCATGATCTGGATCGCGATCATGGGCCGCACGGGCATCGAGATCGAACTCGCCGACCCCGGCAGCATGACCGGCCCGGTCATCGAAGACGGGCGGACGGAGGCGGCGCTGTTCACGCTGCTGGACAACCTTCCGTTGACCGCCGTCGTCGCGCCGCTGGCGGTGCTGATCATCGTCGTCTTCTTCATCACCTCGATCGATTCCGCGGCCATGGTCATGGACATGTTCGCCACCGGCGAGGAGAACACGACCCCGACCTACTACCGGGTGACCTACGCCGTCGGCATCGGCGCGGTGACTGCGGCGCTGCTCATCATCTCCCCGGAGACCGGCATCGCGACGCTACAGGAGGTGGCCATCATCATGGGTCTGCCCTTCCTGCTCGCCCAGTTCATCATGATGTTCGCCCTGGTGCGGGGGATGAACGCTGACGCCCAGGCGGCCGACCGGATCCGGACCCGCCAGTGGGAGCGGACCGATTCCCCGGAGAAGCTCGAGGAGCATGACGCCCGGCCGGCGCCCGGCTACTCCGAGGAGGGTGAGCCGCTCCCGCAGCCGGTGCTGGAGTACGACGCCGAGGGCACCATCGTCATCCCGGGCGACGTGGTCGTCGGCGGGGATTTCGGGGTGGTCGGCGAGGTGGTCGACCGGGACCGGGACGGGGACTGGCCGCAGCGCAGTGTGCGCGTCGTCGAGCAACGCGCCCCGCAGGCCCGGCAGCCTTAGAACGCCGATGCCCCTGTCACCGGAACTCGGTGACAGGGGCTTCGTCATGCGGGGGAGCCTAGGCGCGGGCGGGCTCGGTGGCTGCCGGCGCCTCCTCCGCGGCGATGCCGGTGGCACGCGGGTAGGTGCGCGCCGGGGTGGCCAGGTCGATGACGACGCCGATGATCGTGGCGACGACGGTCGGCAGCGCCCAGCCGAGGGAGGCGTCCTGCATCGGGGCCCAGGAGATGAGCGGCTCGATGGCGGCGGCGCCCCAGCCCAGGGAGTGCAGCGTGGCCAGCAGGGACCACACGACCGCGGTCCACACACCCAGGATGTAGGTCCAGCGCATGTAGCGGGCACGGCCGAAGATCGGGACGATCAGGGTGATGATGGTCAGCGCGATGGCCGGCGGGTAGATGAAGCCGATGACCGGGGCGGCGATGGACAGGACGGTGTTCAGTCCCATGGTGGCCATGCCGAAGGAGGTGACCGCGAAGATGACGGCCCAGGTCTTGTAGGAGACGCCCGGGGCCAGGGTGGTGAAGAACTCCGAGGTGGCGGTGATCAGGCCGACGGCGGTGGTCAGGCAGGCCAGCAGCACGATGAGGGCGAAGATGACCAGGCCGATCTGACCGCCGAGCAGGTCGCCGGCGGCGTCGGTCAGGATGGTCGCGCCGTTGTCGTAGCTCGCGCCGTCGGCGGTCCGGGTGCCGATCACGCCCAGGCCGACGTAGATGACGGCGAGCAGGAGGCCGGCGCCGACGCCGGCCAGGATGGTGTAGCGCACCAGCGGCTTGCCCTCGGAGACGCCGTTGTAGCGGAAGGTGGCGATGACCACGATGCCGAAGGCCAGGGCGGCGATGGCGTCCATGGTCAGGTAGCCCTCGACCAGGCCGGTGGCCATCGGGTTGCTCTCGTAGCCGCCGGTGGGGGCGGTGTCCTGGGTGTCGTAGCCGAAGAGGGCCGCGCCGATGAGGACGGCGAGCAGGACGACCAGGGCCGGGGTGAGCCAGCGGCCCAGGGTGGCGACGACGGTGCTCGGGTTCCACGACAGCAGCAGCGCAACGCCGAAGAAGATGAAGTTGAAGACGCCCGAGGCGAGCAGACCGTCGGCACCCGTCAGCGGGGTGATGGCGGTCTCGAAGGAGACCGCGCCGGTACGCGGCAGGGCGTAGAAGGCGCCGATGGAGAGGTAGGCCAGGATCGGGAACACCAGGCCGAACACGCCGCCGGCACGGGAGGCCAGGTCGCGGACGTTGTTGCCGGACAGGGCGATGGCGATGATGGCCATGACCGGAAGCAGCACGCCGGCGCCGAGGAAGCCGAGGATGGCGGGCCAGAAGCTGGTGCCGGCCTGGACGCCGAGCATCGGCGGGAAGATGAGGTTGCCGGCTCCGAAGAACATGGAGAACAACATCAGCGTGGTCGCCACGAGGATGGAGATGTGCGACTTCGGCTGCGTGTACGCAGGGGAGGAGGACATTGGCGCGGGTGCCTTTCGGGTGTGGGTGAACTGCGCCTCACGCTACCCGGGTGCTCTGCAGTGAGAAAGTCATCCCATCAGGCGGGCAACGGCCGCCAGGGGGATGTTCACCCACTCGGGCCGGTGGTCGGCCTCGTAGACCACCTCGTAGAGGGCCTTGTCCAGGATGTACGCGTCGAGCACCGCGTCACGCTCTATTCCGTAGCCCACCAAGAAGGCCTCGGTCGCCTCCTCCGCCCAGCCCTCCGGAGCCCCCTCGCCGAAGTTCGCCGCGTAGTCGAGGGAACGGATCATGCCGGCGACGTCGCGCAGCGGGGAATCCGCCAGGCGACGGTGCTCCAGCGAGCGGGCGGGTTCGCCCTCGAAGTCGATGAGCACGTAATCCTCGGCGGTGCGCAGCACCTGGCCCAGGTGCAGGTCGCCGTGGATGCGCTGGACCTCCCCCTCGGGCAGCCCGGCGTAGAGGTCATGAGCCTGCGGGACGACCCCGGCGACGTCCCCGTTGCGGGCGGCGAGCTCCTCAGCGTGCCGCTGCAGGGAGACGCCGAGGTCCGCGGTCGTGGTCGGGAAGGCCAGCTTCAGCGCGTCGTGGACGTGGCGGGTGGCCCGCCCTAGCAGGCGTGCCTCCTGGGCGAAGGACTCACCCCGGGCCGCGTAGTCCAGGGCCAGTTCCCAGCCGTCGCGGCCCTCGAGCACGAGGTCCTGGATCATGGCCAGGGTGTACTCTTCTCCCTCGATCTCGCGGGTGACCCAGCCGTGCACCTTCGCCACGTTGGGGCAGTGGCCGATTTCGCTGAGCAGTTCGACATCGGGGTTCAGCCCCGGCTCCAGCCGCCGGAAGGCCTTGACCAGCACGCTGCCGGTGACCAGCGAGGTGTTGGACTGCTCGCCCTCGACCTTCCGGGCGGCGTGGCCCACCGGGGCGTCGCCGTGCAGCGTGCCGACCGCCCCCTCGACGATCGCCTGGACGTAGGACACCGCGCCGGAGGTGCCCAGGATGTCCTCGCCGTCCTCGTCGACGACCACCTGGTAGAGGTCGGTGACCCCGCCGTGGGTGACGGCGAGGATTTCCAGGGTGCCGTTGCGCAGGGGATGGGAGTCAATGAGCTCGACGGCGTCGATGGGTTCGGACTTGGCGCCGTAGAACCGGGCGTCGGCAAGCATGGCTTTGCGGTCAGTCATTTTCTTCCTCCACGGTCAATTCGAGCCACAGGAATCCGTGCGGCGACAGGGTGTAGGTGGTCGGACGGTCATCGAGCATCGGGAAGTACTCGCCGCCGGTCAGCTCTCGGGGACGGATGCCGGCGAACTCGGACAGATCAAGCTGCACCGCCTGCGGGCGCGGGGAGAAGTTGTTGATGCACAGGATAGTCTCGTTCTTGTATTCGCGCAGGAAGGTCAGCACGGTCTGGTTCTCGCTGTCGAGCTCGCGGTAGGTGCCGCGGCCGAACGCCCGGGACTGCTTGCGCACGTGAACGTGCTGACGGATCCATTTCAGCAGCGAGTTCGTCCCCTTCATCTGCGCTTCGACGTTGCGGGAGGAGTAACCGTACTGGTCGTTCTGGATCGGCGGCAGGTACAGGCGCTCCGGGTCGGCCCGGGAGAAACCGCCGTTGCGGTCCGCCGTCCACTGCATCGGGGTGCGCACGCCGTCGCGGTCGGAGAGCCAGATGTTGTCGCCCATGCCGATCTCGTCGCCGTAGTAGAGGACCGGGGAACCCGGCAGGGACAGCAGGAGGCCGGTGAGCAGGTGAATCTTGGAGCGGTCATTGTCCAGCAGCGGGGCCAGGCGACGGCGGATGCCGACGTTGGCCTTCATCCGGGGGTCCTTGGCGTAGCTGGCGTACATGTAGTCGCGCTCGTCGTCGCTGACCATCTCGAGGGTGAGTTCGTCATGGTTGCGCAGGAAGATCCCCCACTGCGCCGTCTTCGGGATGTCCGGGGTCTGCGCCATGATCTCGGAGACCGGCGTCCGCGACTGCTGGTGCACGCCCATGAAGATGCGCGGCATCACCGGGAAGTGGAAGGCCATGTGCGCCTCGTCGCCCTTGTCCTTGTCCCCGAAGTAGTCGACGACCTCCTCCGGCATCTGGTTCGCCTCCGCCAGCAGCACGCGGCCCGGGTACTCCTTGTCGATGACCCGACGCACATTCTTGAGGAACGCGTGCGTCTCCGGCAGGTTCTCGCCGTTGGTGCCGTCGCGCTCGAAGAGGTAGGGAACCGCGTCCATGCGGAAGCCGTCCAGGCCGAGATCCAGCCAGAAGCGCATGACGTCCAGCATCGCCTCCTGGACCGCCGGGTTGTCGTAGTTGAGATCCGGCTGATGGGAGAAGAAACGGTGCCAGAAGTACTGCTTGCGCACCGGGTCCCAGGTCCAGTTCGACTCCTCGGTGTCGATGAAGATGATGCGGGCCTCGGAGTAGCGGGTCGGGTCGTCGCCCCACACGTAGAAGTCGCCGTAGGGCCCCTCCGGGTCGTGCCGCGACTCCTGGAACCAGGCGTGCTGGTCGCTGGTGTGGTTCATGACCAGGTCGGTGATGACGCGGATGCCGCGCCGGTGGGCCGCGTCCATGAGCTCGACGAAATCGTCGACCGTGCCGAACTCCGGCAGAATCTCGCGGAAATTGCGGATGTCGTACCCGCCGTCCTTGAGCGGCGAATCATAGAACGGCGGCAGCCAGATGCAGTCGATGCCCAGCCACTGCAGGTAATCCAGCTTCTGGGTCACGCCCTTGAGCGTGCCGGAACCGGTGTTGTCCGGGTCGTAGAAGGCGCGGACCAGGACCTCGTAGAACACGGCGTCCTTGTACCAGTCGTGGTCCGGGCGCTCCCATGGGTTGTCTCCCGGGGCGGGCGCCGGGGTGTCGTAGTCCTGGGACTCGTGCTCGACGATGAAGCCCGCGGCGTCGGTCTGCGCGCGCGGCGGCTCGAGCAGGGTGTCCTGGGAATTGGCAACGTCCAGTGGTTCAGCAGTCATGGCCACCAGGGTAGGCAAGTTCCGGTGGGGTTGCCGGGGGCTTCCGGCCTTTGCCCGGGTTCTTTCAGGTGCTTTTCCGCTGCCCGTGCGGTCGGGGAGCACCCCCTGCGTGAGGGGCGCCGCTTATCGACGCCCCGACGGCGATCCCCTCAGGCAGGGGGCGCCCCGGCCCGCGACGGGGCTACCTGCCCAGCTCCTCGAAGGCCGTCGCGATGCGGCTGATCGCCTCCGCCAGAATTTCCTCGGAGGTGGCGAAGTTGAGGCGGGCGTGGTGGGCGCCGCCCGGGCCGAAGGAGGTGCCCTCGTTGAGCGCGACGCGGGCGTGCCTGCGCAGCCAGGCCGCCGGGCGCTCCTCCCCGGCGATGGCTGTGTCCGAGAAATCGAGCCACATCAGGTAGGTCGCGGCCGGGCGGGTGGCCCTGAGACCCGGGACGGCCTTCTCCAGCTCGTCGGCGACCCAGTCGCGGGTGCGGCGCAGGTGCGCCACCTGCGCGTCCAGCGTCTCGCCGCCGCGGCTGTAGCAGGCCTCCGCGGCGAAGACGCCGAGGGTGCCGGTGCCGTCCTTGGCCACGCCGGTCAGGCTGTTCCAGACGGCCACGTCCTCCTCGTTGGTGAGGATGACCTGCGCGCACTTGAGGCCGGCGATGTTCCAGGCCTTGGAGGTGGCGGTGACGGTGAAACACACCTTCGCCGCGACCGGGCCCAGCGACGCCGGCGGGATGTGCCTGCCCTCGAAGACGATGGGGGCGTGGATCTCGTCGACGATGAGGCGGGCGTCGTACCTGTCGGCCAGGTCGATGAGGGCGCGCAGCGTCGGCTCGTCGTAGAGGTAGCCGAGCGGGTTGTTCGGCGCCGCCAGCAGCAGCGCCCCCGCTCCGGCCTTGAACCCGGCCTCCACCTCGTCGAGGTCGAGGCCGCCCTCGGCGGAGATGTCGACGCGCCGGCGCCCGGCCGTCTCCGGCAGCTCCAGGAACGGCGGGTAGGTCGGGACCGGCACCAGCACCGGGGAGTCGGGGCGGGTGAAGTACTGCAGGCCCAGCAGCATGCCGCGGATGACGTCGCCGATGGTGCGGATGTTGGCGGGGTCCGGGCGCCACCCGAAGCGCTCCTGGTAGAAGTCGGCCAGGGCCTCGGGCAGTCCGCTGGAGCCCGGGGTGTAGCCGAAGGCCTCGTTGTCGACGGCGTCCCTGATGGCCTTCTTCACGTGCGGATCGGTGGGGAAGTCACTCTCCGCGATCCACAGGGGCAGGACGTCGTCGTCGTAGACGGTCCACTTGCGGGTCTGGCGTGCCTTCAGTTCCTCGAGACTCGGAAATTCCATGAGTGTCAGAGTACCCACCGGCCGTGAGCGCACCGCTACCGCGCCTCGTCCTCCGCCTCGTCGTAGTCCTCATCCGTCAGCCCGGCGTCGCCGACGAAGCCCCACTGCTTGAGGCGTTCGCGGTCGGCCTTGGAGGTGGACTCGGTCAGCGCCAGCAGCTGTGAATAGATTCCGCCGGAGGTGGCGAGCTCGGCGGGGGAGCCGATCTCGTCCACCTGACCCTGATCCAGGGTGATGATGGTGTCCACGTCGGCGATCGTCGACAGGCGGTGGGCGATGATCAGCGTCGTCCGGTCCTTCATCAACTCGTCGAGCCCGGCCTGGACCAGGCGCTCGGAGCGGTTGTCGAGGGCGCTGGTCGCCTCGTCGAGGACCAGCACCGGGGCGTCCTTGAGCATGGCGCGGGCGACGGCGACGCGCTGCTTCTGGCCGCCGGACAGGCGCAGGCCGCGCTCGCCGACGACAGTGTCGTAGCCCTCGGGGAAGGCCATGATGAAGTCGTGGGCGTTGGCGCGCCGGGCGACGGCCTCGATCTCGGGCTGCGTGGCGTCGGGCTTGCCGTAGGCGATGTTCTCGCGGATGGTGCCGGAGAAGAGGAAGGGCTCCTGGAACACCACGCCGACCGAGGACCGCAGCTGTTCGGCGGAGAGCCCGGCGGTGTCGCGGCCGCACAGGGAGAGCCTGCCCTCGGAGAGGCGGTACAGGCCCAGCAGCAGGTTGACGATGGTGGACTTGCCGCCGCCGGACTCGCCGACCAGGGCGATGCGTTCGCCCTCGTGAGCGGTGAAGGAGACGTCGCTGAGGACGGGTTTGCCCCGCTCGTAGGCGAAGGTCACGTCCTCGAGCTCAATGACGGGCGCGCCCGGCGCCGGCTGCAGTGGCGCGGTGACGCCCAGGTCGAGGTCGGGCATGCCGGAGCCGGAGGTGGCCTCGATGAGCTGGTGGTTGGCGGTGGGCTCGGGGACCTCCTCGAGGACCTCGAAGTAGTCGCGGGAGCCGGCGATGGCGCGCTGGGCCGCGTCGACGGCGAAGCTCATCATGAACACCGGCTGCTTGGCCATGTTGACCAGGGTCAGCAGCATGACCATGTCGCCGAGGGTGAAACGGCCGTTGAGGGTCTGGAAGAAGAGCAGCAGATAGATCAGGAAGAAGATGACGTTCATCGCGCCCTGGCGCAGCGTGTCCATGCGGTGCCACCACGAGGACTGCGGCCGGGTGATCTCCACGGTTTTCGCGTAGCGGCCGCCGAAGGTCGCCAGCTCGCGGATTTCGGAGGTGAAGGACTTGACCACCTTGACCTGGCCGACGGTCTCGGAGAAGCGGCCCCCGGCGAGGTCGATCTGCTCGTTCTTGCGGCGCTCGAGTTTCTGCCAGCGCTTCGAGGTCAGCGCCGTCAGCCACATGTAGATGGGGAAGAGCAGGGCCAGCAGGATCGTCAGCGGCCAGTAGTAGAACGTGGTGATGACCAGGATCGCCACGGTCTGGATGATCATCGGCAGGAAGTTGTTCGAGATCGACTGCAGGAACTGCGTCACACCGGTGATGGAGCGGTCCAGGCGCGCGATGATCGTGCCGGTGACCTGGCCGTCGAAGTAGGACTGCGGCAGGGAGAGCAGCTTGGCGTAGTAGCGCGTCGAGAGGATCTGGCGCAGGCGCGCGCCCATGACGTCGCCGAAGTAGCCGCCGACGTTGCTGAGCACCGAGTGGGTCAGGTCAGCGGCGAGCAGGCCCAGCGCGAGCAGGACGATGGTGCGGGTCGCGGCCGCCGCGGCCGTCTCGCCCTGCAGCGTGGCGACGATGGTGTCGGTCGCCTCCCGCAGGATGAAGGGGCTGACCAGCCCGAGCACGGCGCTGACCGTCGCGGTCAGGAAGATGGCGGTGTACAGCGGCGCCAGCGCGGAGGTGCTGCGCAGGATGCGGACCAGTGACGACACGGGCGGTGGTTTCCTCACGTGGGGGTGGTGGACAAGAGAATGGTGATCGTAGCAACCTCGGCCCAGTCCCGCGCATACGATCGGGGAGACTAGACTGCCACCCATTGTTGTTGCCCCCGTGCGTTCCTAGAAAGGCAAGCCAGTGCGCCACCTGACTGTCGCTCGACCGGCCATTGCCGCGGCCCTCTCCGCCTCCGCCCTGCTGCTCGTGGCCTGTGGCTCGGACAACGGCGCGTCGACCCAGCTGACGCCGACGGAGTCGCTGGAAGTGAGCCCGACGACGAATAACCCGGCTCCGGAGACCCGTGAGGTGGCGCCCAAGGAGGTGCCGCGCTCGGAGTTCCGGGAGCCGGTGGTGGACGAGGGGCTCAACGTCGAGTACCACTTCCAGGGGACCACGCTGGGCGATTACGGCGGGACCGTCGTCTCGGTGGCGGTGACCAACCTCAACGACGTGCCGCTGCCGCCGCAGGAACTGGCCACCCCCACCCTGCGCTACAACGCCGGCGGCGGGGACATGGAGGAGGCGTCGACGCTGCAGGTCGAGGTCCCGGCGGGCTCGCCGCCGGTGCAGGTGCCGCTGGATCTTCCGCTCGGCGCGGGGGCGACCACCAACCTGCACTTCACCTACGACGTCTCGCGCGGCAACCTGTGGGACGCGGAGTTCCGGATCGGCAACGTTATTTTTGCCGGGGACCTCATCATCTAGGGTCGTAGACATGACTGAACTCGTGGTTCTCGCTGACGACAAGGGACTGCCCGCCGGCACCGCCGACAAGGCGACCATTCACACCGCCGAGACGCCGCTGCACTTCGCGTTCTCGGCCTACTTGCTTGACGACGCCGGACGCGTCCTCCTCTCCCGCCGCGCCCTGGGCAAGCGCACCTGGCCGGGGGTGTGGACCAACTCCTACTGCGGCCACCCGGGCCCGGGCGAGTCCAACGAGGCGGCCGTCGTGCGCCGCGGCCTCGAGGAGATGGGTATCCCGGCGGCCGCGCTTGGCGAGGTCGAGACGGTGCTGCCGGAGTTCCGCTACCGGGCGGTGGACTCCTCCGGGATCGTGGAGAACGAGATCTGCCCGGTCTTCGTCGTGCGGATCTCGGATCCGGCGCTGCTGGATCCGAACCCCCAGGAGATCGACTCCCACGACTGGGCCACGCCGCAGCAGCTTTTCGACGCCGTCGACGCGACCCCCTTCGCCTTCAGCCCCTGGCTGGTCGAGGAGCTGGCCGATCCGCGTCTGCGCGAGCGCCTGCTGCAGGGGTAGGAAAGGCCACTGCCGGGGATGCGTGTAATTACACGACCCCGGAGTTGGTGCTTACCGTGTAATTGCACAGTAGGCCCGGGCTCGGGGTGCGTGATATTGCAGGACGCCCCGACCGAACCGCGGCGCCCTACACGTCCTTCATCGTGCCCCGGATGTAGCCGAGCGGATCCACCGCCGGTGAGGTCTCCCCGGTGGCCAGACGTACCCGCAGCGCCTGTTTGCCCTCGTGGTACTGCGGGAAGCCCGGCTCACCCGTGGTGGCGAAATTGACCAGCCAGTCGTGGATGGGCGACTCGATGACCCCGAAGAGGGGACGGATGTCGCGGGAGTGCAGCGCCGGCTGATCCGCTTCGCCGGTGAACTCCACCATCCACAGCGGGCCCGGGGTGTGGTCGGCGATCTGCAGCACCCAGCGGCGGGTGTTGACGTCACCGACCAGCCGGCCCGCCACGTGCTTCGGGTCGATGGCCCGGGCGCCCCGAAGCCAGGCGCCGACCTTCTTGGTGCCCATGAGCCGGCCCATGACGCGCACGCCGAGGACGCCCAGGCCCATCCGGTCCAGCTTCTCGGCGGCGGGCATCGTGTAGAACTCGTCGGCGGTCGAGCTCACCACGATCGGGACGTCGGCCTGTTGACCCGGGTCCAGCGGGTAGGGGCCCAGCGCCATGCCCAGGCCCAGCCAGAAACGGAAGCGCCCGTAGCCGCGGTCCAGCCGCTTCGGGTTGCGCCGCGCCCAGCGGTGCAGGTGGTCGCGGGTGATGGGCAGGCCCGTGGTCTGGCGCAGGAGCCATTTGCGCTTCTCGAAGGAGTTGCGCGGGAAGCTGGGGGACAGGGCCACGACGCGTCGAAAAGCGCCGCGGTAGTGGTCCCGGCGGGTCAGCCACATCGCCGTCGACGCGCCCGCCGACTGTCCCACCAGCGTGACGTTGGTGGGGTCCCCGCCGAAGGCCTCGATGTTCTCCTGCACCCACTCCAGGCCGAGGAGGCAGTCGTCGATGCCGCGGTAGTGGGTCGGCGCGTCGTCGTGGAAACGGACGAAACCGGGAAGCTTCGTGCGGTAGCCGATCTGGACGGTGATGATGCCGTGGGCGGCGTTGGGGCCGCCGTCGGCGCGCGGGTCGGTGTGCGAGCCCTTCTCGTAGCGGCCGCCGTGGATGTAGACGATGACCGGCAGATCGGCGAGGGGTTGCGCGCCCGAGGGCGTGGTCACCGAGAGTGCGATGGCCTCGGGCCGCGGCGCGGTCGCGTCGATGACCTGGCCGCCCGGGCGTGGGGCGGCGTCGTCGAAGGGGCCGCCGATGAGGGAGTACTCGATGGAGTGGAAGCGGTGGGTCTGTCCGTCGTCGAGTCCGGTGACGGCGCCGGCCGGGCAGTCGACGGTGACGGGGCGCAGGGGGCGCGGGGCAACGGTGTTCACGAGACTGAGCATAACGGCGTGTCGGACGCGACAGCTAGCATGTTCCCCATGAATCCTTTCCTGACTGAGTCGACCCTGCCGTACGGCCTCCCGGACTTCGCCGCCCTCCGCCTCGAGCACGTGGCCCCCGCCGTCACCGAGGGGATTGCCCGGCAGAACGCCGAAATCGCCGCCATCCTCGCGGAGACTCAGCCGACCTGGGAGAACACCGTCGAGGCCCTGGAGCGCTCCGGCGCGGTGCTCGACCGTGCCACCGCCTGGTTCTTCAACCTGCAGGGCACCGACGTCGACGAGGGCTTCGAGGAGGTCGCCGAGGAGATCGTGCCGGCCCTCTCCGCGCACGCGGACGCGATCTACCAGAACCCCGGGCTCTACGCCCGGCTGCAGGCCGTCGAGGTGCCCGCGGACGAGGAGTCCCGCCGCCTCCACGAGCACCTCCTGCGTGCTTTCCGCCGCCGCGGCGCCGACCTCGGCGAGGCAGACAAGGCCCGCCTCTCCGAGATCAACCAGCGCCTGTCCGTCCTGAGCGAGCAGTTCGGCCGCACCCTGCTGACCCACACCCGGGAACTGGCCGTCAGGTTCGACACCGTCGCCGAGCTTGAGGGCCTGCCGCAGTCCCAGATCAACGCCGCCCGCCAGCTGGGCATCGACACCGGCACCGGCGGCTACGTCATCGCCATCGAGCTGCCCAGCGTCCAGTCCCGGCAGGAGAGCCTGCGCTCGGCCAAGGCCCGCCGCCGCCTCTACGAGGCCTCCCAGCTGCGCGGGCGCGGCGCCAACGAGGAGAATCTCCTTGAGCAGGTCCGCCTGCGCGCGGAGAAGGCGCGCCTGCTCGGCTACGACACCCACGCCGACTACGTCATCGAGGAGGAGACCGCGGGCACCCCGGAGGCCGCCGCCAACCTGCTGCGCGATCTGGCCCCGGCCGCCAGCGCCAACGCCGCCGCCGAACGCAAGCTTGCCGGCGAACTCGCCGGCGGAGAGGTCGACGGCGCCGACTGGCCCTACTGGCAGGCGCGCCGGGCGGAGGAGGAGCTCGACGTCGACACCGCCGAGCTGGCCGCGTACTTCCCCCTCGACCGCGTCCTCGTCGACGGCGTCTTCCACGCCGCCCACCTGCTCTACGGGATCACGGTCGAGCGTCGCGAGGATCTGAAGGCCTATCGGGAGGACGTCCACGTCTGGGAGGTTTTCGACTCCCCCGACAACGGGGGACAGGGACTGGGTCTGCTCCTGACCGACTACTCCGCCCGCCCGACCAAGCGCGGCGGAGCGTGGATGTCCACCTTCCGGCAGCAGTCGAGGCTGACCGGCTCCCGCCCCGTGGTCGTCAACGTCATGAGCATCACCATGCCCACCGACGGCTCCCAGCCGCTGCTGAGTGTCGATGAGGTAACCACCCTCTTCCACGAGTTCGGCCACGCCCTGCACGGCCTGCTCTCCGACGTGCGCTACCCGCGCTTCTCCGGCACCAACGTCCCGCGCGACTGGGTCGAGTTCCCCTCCCAGATCAACGAGAATTGGGCCTTCGAGCCCGAGGTCGTGCGTCACTACGCCCGCCACGTCGAGACCGGGGAGGTCATCCCCGAGGAACTTCTCGACGCGGTGCGTGACCTGCGCCAGTTCGGTCAGGGCTTCGCCACCGCCGAGTATCTCGCCGCCGCCATCATCGACCTGGCCTGGCACCGCCTCAGCCCGGCCCAGGCCGCCGCGGTCAGCGACGTCGACGCCTTCGAGGCCGAGGCGTTGCGGGAGGCCGGCCTGGTCGTCGAGGAGCTCGCTCCGCGCTACCGTTCCGCGTACTTCAACCACATCTTCGGCGGCGGTTACTCCGCCGGCTACTACTCCTATCTGTGGGCCGAGGCCCTCGACGCCGACGGCTTCGATTGGTTCAGCGGCCAGGACGACAAGCGCGCCGCCGGCCAGCGCTTCCGCGAGCTCATCCTCGCCACCGGGGCCTCGCGCGACTACGGCGACGCCTTCGCGACGCTGCGCGGCCGCGACAAGGACGTGCGTCCGCTGCTGGAGCGCCGCGGTCTGGTCGGCGCGGACGTGCGATGAGCTGGGTGACGGCGATCGGGGACTGGATCGCCCAGCACCTGACCGCCGCGCCGCTGTGGGTGCAGGTCCCGCTGGTGCTGGTGGTGTTGGTGGGCATGGCCGCCGTCATCGCCTGGGTCCTGCTGTGGCTCCTGGACGAGGGCTGGGCCTGGCTGCGCCGCCAGTTCTCCGACCAGGGGTGACCGGGGTTTCGGTCCCGCCGCCGGGGCTGGGTACAGTGGGACGCATGGCTAATCCCGAGGAACTGCGAAAGCAGGACAAGAAGCTGCCGAAGCAGCGGCGCCGCTACCCGGAGTCCCTCGTGACGAAATCCCTCTGGGTCATGCTGGCGATCGTCCTCGTCGGCTACCTGATCTCCCTGCTCTAGAGGCGAACGCGGCCCCACCGGTACCAACCGGTGGGGCCGCGCCTGTTGTGATCCCAGGGCTAGGAGCGGGCCGAGGCCTGCCCGACGCGGTGGAGCAGATCCCGGGTCGCGAGGTCGCCGATGAGGACGGCGTCGCCCTCGGCGTCGGCCAGCGGGATGCACCAGTTCGGGTACTGCGCGGAGTTGGTGCCCGGCTGGTTCTGGGTGCGCGTCTCGCCGACCAGGTCGACGAGGTTGGTCACCATCAGCGCCGCCGGCGTGCCCGCCATGAAGCGGTGCAGACCGACGATGAGGTCCTCGACGCTGCCGCGCTGATCGCGGGCCGCCCGGTGGAAGTCCACGTCTGCGGAGCCGGTGCCCGCGAAGGCTCCGGCCGCCTGGGCGGTGGCGAGCACGCGGCCCTGCCAGTGCAGGTCGTCGGCGTCCTCCTTGTCGGCGTCGGTCTCCAGCAGGCCCAGGCGCTCGCGCAGGTGGATGTGTTCGGCCTGGAGGTAGCCGGCGGTGGGCGGCAGGTCGTGCGTGCCGACGCTGGCCAGCGCCAGCGTGCGGTAGTCCCCCTGGGCCAGCGGCTCGCCGCCCTGACCGGACTCGAACCACAGCACCGAGGTGCCCATCACGCCGCGGGCGGCGAGGACGTCCCGGACCCAGGGCTCGACGGTGCCCAGGTCCTCGCCGATGACGACGGCGCCGGCCCGCTCCGCCTCGAGGGTGAGGACGCCGAGCATCGCCTCGAAGTCGTAGTTGACGTAGGCGCCGGTGGAGGGGTGCTCCATGCGCGGCATCCAGAACAGCCGGAACAGGCCGATGACGTGGTCGACGCGGATGCCGCCGGAGTGGCGCAGCACCGTCTGCAGCATCGCGCGCCACGGCTCGTACTCCGCGCCCGGCAGGGCCGCCGGGTTCCACGGCGGCTGGGACCAGTCCTGGCCCTGCTGGTTGAAGGGGTCCGGCGGCGCGCCGACCGAGGCGTCCGGAGCGAGCCACGGCCGGAGGGTCTCGGCGTCGGCGCCGCCCGGGTGCACGCCCACGGCCAGGTCGGTCATGATGCCGATGGCCATGCCCGCGTCGAGTGCGCGGCGCTGGGCGGCGGCGAGCTGCTCGTCGCAGAGGAACTGCAGCCACATGTAGAAGCCGGCCAGTTCGGTGATCTCCGGGGCGATGGCGTGGCGGCGCTCCGCCCACTGCTGGTCCAGTTCACGCTGCGCGCACCAGCGGGCGAAGTCGACCAGGCCCGGGCCCTCGGTGGCGACGTAGTCCTCGAAGGCGCGCTGCCGTTGCGGGCTGCGGTCGAGCTCATGGAGGACGTGGAGGGTGTCCAGCTTGAGTTGGTAGATCGGGTTGCGCTCGATGGGCTCGGCGGAGGTGTTGCCGGCGCGCAGCACGTCCGCGGCGGCCTGGATCTCGGCCCGGGTCTCGGCGTCGAGCTGTCCGTACTCCGGAATGTCCTCGATGCGCAGGTAGATCGGGTTGGTGAAACGACGGGTGGTCGGCAGGTAGGGGCTGTCCTCGACCGGCGGCAGCGGTTCGGCGGCGTGCAGCGGGTTGATCTGGAGGAAATCGGCGCCGATCTCCTCGGCCAGGACCTCGGCGAGGTGGCCCAGGTCGTGGAAGTCGCCGATGCCCCAGGATTCCGCCGAGCGCGCGGAGTAGAGCTGGGCCATCACGCCGAAGCGCTTGTCCTCGACGAAACGGTCGGTCGTCGCCAAGCGGGCCGGCGAGACGATCAGGCGGGCCTCGTGGGTGCGCTCGCCGGAGGTCAGCCGGAGGCGGTGGTAGCCGGTCGGCAGATCGGCCGGGAGGCGGAAGGTGGCCTCGCCCCAGGTGACCTCCCCGACGGCGACCGGTTCGCTCCAATTCTCCTCCTGGGCGACCTCGCGGGTCCCGCCGTCCTCCAGCTCGACGTCGACCCGGGCCGGGGCACCGTGGTGCACGTGCACGTTGAAGATCTTCGGATCGCCTTCCACGACGGCGATGGTCTCCGGCAGGGGGAGCGAGGCCTGTGCGGCGCGGTGGGCGGCCGCGGCGGCGGCGACCTCCTCCCCGGTGGGCGTCTCCGAGTCCCCGAGGTCCACGCCCATCGCCCGCAGCAACTTCACCAGCGTGTCGGTGCTGGCGACGACCTGCTGGCCAGAGATGGAGGTGTACTGGGGCGCGATCCCGTAGGAAGTTGCCAGTTCCTTCAACGCTTCTTCATAAGTCACGGGTCCAATAGTGCCAAACAACCAGAATTAATGCGCCCGGAACGCGTGGGTGTGTCCTCCACCCCCCATCATTGGGTAGCGTTGAAAGCCACCCAGCGCCACCCCTTTTTCGACCACTCTTCGACAGCCACAGGAGGACCTCGTGAGCGAGACCAGTGACAACACGGCCCGGGAGTTCCACACCCCCGCAGGCTTCGAACTGCGCGAGGACGAGAACTGCCTCTCCGCGCTGCTGGCCGGGGCCAAGGCGCACCCGCACGTGCTGCTGTTCAACCGCCCCGCCAACTACGAGTGGGTCAACGTCACCGCCCGGGAGTTCGCCGCCGAGGTCTACGAGGTGGCCAAGGGGCTGGTGGCCATGGGCGTGCAGCCGGGCGATCGCGTGGCCCTGCTCTCGGCCACCCGCTACGAGTGGTCCCTGCTGGATTTCGCCATCTGGGCCGCCGGCGCCGCCTCCGTGCCGATCTACCCCTCCTCCTCCCACGACCAGATCCAGTGGATCATCGAGGACTCGGGCGCGGTCCTGGCGATCGCCGAGACCCGGGAGAACACCGCCTCGCTGGAGCACCTGCTGCTGCAGGAGGACGGGACCCCGAAGCTGGCGGATTCCCCGACCCAGCTGCGCCGCATCCTCGAGATCAACACCGGCGGCGTCGAGACCCTGAAGTTCGAGGGCCGTTCCGTCGACGACGCCGAGATCGATGAGCGCGTCGCCGGCATCCGCCACGAGGACCTGGCCAGCCTGGTCTACACCTCCGGCACCACCGGCAAGCCCAAGGGCTGCTTCATCAGCCACTACAACTGGATCTTCCAGGTCCGGGCCATCCTGACCGCCGAGATCGGCCAGATCGCCGGCCACGGCACCCGCATCGTCATGTACCTGCCGATGGCGCACGTGCTGGCCCGCGCCGTGTCGCTGGCGATGACCGTGGCCGGCTCCACCCAGTCGCACTGGTCGGACACCTCCACCCTGACCATGGCCCTGCAGCGGATGCGCCCGGACCTGGTCCTGGGCGTGCCGCGCGTCTTCGAGAAGGTCCGCAACGGCGCCTACAACAAGGCCGCCGACAAGGGCGGCCTGTCGCTGCAGATCTTCAAGCGGGCCGAGCGCGTCGCCGTCGAGTACTCCCAGGCGCTGGACACCCCGGAGGGGCCGTCGCGTCTGCTGAGCACCCAGCGCAGCCTCTACGACCGGCTGGTCTACTCCAAGATCAGGGACGCCCTCGGCGGCCAGGTGCAGTACGCCATCACCGGCGGCTCGGCCATGTCCGCCGAGCTCTCCCATTTCTTCCGCGGCCTGGGCGTGCCGGTCTACGAGGGCTACGGGTTGACCGAGACCACCGCCGCCGCGGCCGTGGACTTCGAGCCCCAGCGGATCGGCACCGTCGGCAAGCCCCTCAACGGCTACGGGGCCAGGATCAACGAGGACGGCGAGATCCTCCTCACCGGTGGCGGCGTGATCACCCAGTACTGGCACAACCCGGAGGCCACGGCGGAAGCCTTCCACGACGGCTGGTTCAACACCGGTGACCTCGGCGAGATCGCCGAATCCGGCCACATCACCATCACCGGGCGCAAGAAGGACCTCATCGTCACCGCCGGCGGCAAGAACGTCTCCCCGGGACCGATGGAGGAGCTGCTGCGCCAGCACCCGCTGATCTCCCAGGCGCTGCTCGTCGGCGACGGCAAGCCCTTCATCGGGGTGCTGGTGACCCTCGACCCGGACGAGCTGGCCCGCTGGAAGGCCGACCGCAACATCCCGGAGCACACCCGCCTCAAGGACCTGGCGGCCGACTCCCAGCTCCGGGCCGAGGTGCAGGACGCGATCAACGTCGCCAACGCCACCGTCAGCAACGCGGAGGCCATCAAGAAGTTCCGCATCCTCGACCGCGATCTCTCGGAGGAGGAGAACGAGCTGACCCCGACCCTGAAGGTCAAGCGCAACGTCGTCTTCCAGCGCTTCGCCGAGGACATCGACGCGCTCTACGGGGACCGCTAGGGGGGCGGTCCCCGGCGTCTCCCGCGTGTCGTCCAGTTATTTGCCAGCAAGTGTCTTAGAGTCAACGAACAGCAAGCAGGACCCCGGCGTCGGCCGGGGGTCAGTAACGCCGGATTGGGAAGGGGTGGCCCGCTCACCATGCAGAAAATTGCTGCGCAGCTGCGTCACCGGGAACTGACCCAGGAAATCTACAACATCGGTGACGAGGTCGCCGAGTACATCGAGCACATCGCCGAGTCCGTCGCCGACTTCGACGGCGAGCTGGCCGGAGACTGCCTGGCCGAGTTCGACGAGATCGTCGACGACGCCCGCCGCGACGCCCGCCGCATCGTCGGCGAGCTCATCGGCCTGCGCCAGGCGCTGACCTCGGGCGTGCGCGCCGGCATCCTCTCGGCCTCCGCCTCCGACCACGCCCGCCTGCCGGAGCCCGAGCTTCTCGACGCCCACGGCCTCGAGGAGCTCCACCCGACCGGCGCCACGCCGCTGGCCATCTCCCAGCTTCACGACGCCCTCGACGCCCGCACCGAGCTGACCGTCCAGCACCTGAGCGAGCTGGTGGAGTTCACGCTGCAGCAGACCGACCGCGTGGCCCGCAACCTCGACGCCGTGTCCCTGCCGCACATGTACGCGCGGATCGGCACCCTGGTCAGCGAGGTCACGGAGGGCTGGCTGAGCACCGTGGCCGACACCCATCGCGCCTACACGCGCTCCCGCCGCGGCGGGAACCCCCCGGCGTTCCTGGAGGAGCGGGCCCGCGTCGACGCGATCGTCGCGAAGGTCGCCGCCAAGAAGGCCGCGGCCGAGGGCCGCAACTTCGCCTCCTAGTTCGCCTCCTAGTTCGCCTCTTGGTTCGCCTCCTGGGCGGGACTTTCCTCCGCGCCGGTGACCCGCTGGATCTCCGGCCACAGGCGGTTCATGATGTCGTCCCAGGTCAGCACCCCCATCAGCTCGCCCGGCTCGTCGACGACCAGCGCCAGCTGCTCGTTGTGCTCGCGCATGGCGTCGAGAAGCTCCTGGACCTCGGTGCCGGCCTCGAGCATGAGCGGTGTCGTGGCGACCCCGCGGGCCGGGATCTGCGGGGCCAGCGTGACGGTGTCGCGAACGTGGACCACCACCGGCAGCCCGGAGTCCGGGTCGTCGAGCAGGACACGCAGCGACCCCAGGTCGCGGGCGCGGCGCTGGACGTCGGCGACGGTGGCCCCGGACGGCAGCACCTCGACGGGTGAGCCGTACTCGGCGACGGCCTCGCCCACGGGGGTGAGCTTGAGCCTGATCACGCCCTGGATTTCCCGGGCGGAGCCCCGGTCCAGGGTGCCCGTGTCCGCGGAGTGGCCGACCAGGTGGTGCAGCGTCTCCGCGTCGTAGCCCTTCGCCGCCGCCCGGTCGACCGGTTCCTCGCCGGCGGCGCGCACCAGCCGGTTGGCGGTGCTGTTGATCCCCAGCAGCAGCGGCCGGAAGACGGTGACGAACCAGCGGGCCGGCACCGCCACGATCCTCAGCGCGGGCTCGGGGTGGGCGATGGCCCACGACTTCGGCGCCATTTCCCCGATGACCAGGTGCAGGAAGGTCACGACGAACAGCGCCAGCGCGAAGGCGAGGACGTTGGCCAGGGCGCCGACGAACTCGACGGCGCCGAAGAGGTCGAGCAGCAGGTGGTGCACCCACGGCTCGGTGATCGCGCCGAGGGCGAAGGTGGCTGCGGTGATGCCCAGCTGCGCGCCGGCCAGCATGATGGTCAACTCGTTGAGGCCGCGCAGGCCGGCCCGGGCGGAGCGGGAGGTCTCGGCCTGCTCCTCCAGGCGGTGCCGGCGGGCGGAGAGCAGCGAGAACTCGATGACCACGAAGAAGGCGCTCGCGGCGATGATGAGGACGGTCGCGGGCAGGGCGATGTACCAGGTGACCATCAGTTCTCCTCCTCCTGGTGGGTGCGGTTGTCGGAGTGGTCGGGGGCGATGAGCGTCAGTCTGATCTCGCTCGGGACGTTGCGTTCGACCTCGAGAACCTCGGCGCGCAGCTGGCGCTGCGGGAGGTCGTTGACGTCACCGTCGACGTAGTCCTCCGGCAGGGCCTCGAGCGCGACGGTGACGGTCTCGCCCTCGTCGATGAGTCCGCCGGCCTCGTTCATGAGTAGGCCGGCGAGGGTCTCGTACTCGCCGTCGGGCAGGTCGTAGCCGACGGCGCGGATGACCTCGTCGAGCGGGGTGTCACCGTCGGCGAGCCACTCGGCGGCGGCGGTGGCGTGGATTTCCTCGGTGTCGGCCGGCTCGTAGCGGTCGGTGATGTCGCCGAGCACCTCCTCGCCGAGGTCCTCCAGCGTGACGATGCCGACGAAGCCGCCGTACTCGTCGATGACGCAGGCGATCTTGTCGTCGGCGTCGCGGATCTCGTGGACGGCGTCGGGAAGCGCCATCAGCTCGGGCACGATGACCGGCTCCTTCATCACCGCCGACACCGGTGCCGCCGGGTCGAGCGCGGGGTCCAGCACGTCGAGCAGGTGGATGACGCCGACCGGGACGTGGTCCTCGCCGATGACCGGGTAGCGGGTGTGCGACTGGTGCATCAGCTCCCGGGCCCGGGCGACGCTCACCGTCGGCTCGAGCACCGCCACCCGGGAGCGCGGAATCATCGCGTGGTCGACGTCCTGGTCGCGGAAGTCGAGCATGCGGTCCAGGACCAGGTAGGTGTTCTCGTCGATGTCGCCCGAGTCGTGGCTGGACTCGATGACGCGGCTGAGGTCGTCGCGGTCGGTGGAGGAGTCGACGTCCTCGACCGGCTCGATGCCGAAGGCCTTGAGCAGGGTGTTGGAGGCCCAGTCGAAGAAGGCGATCAGCCAGCCGGTCAACTTCAGATAGATCAGCGTCGGCCGGGCCAGCGCCAGCGCCGACGTCATCGGGGCGGCGAGCGTGTAGTTCTTGGGGAAGAGCTCGCCGAAGAGCATCTGCACGAGCGTGGTGACCGCCAGCGCCACCACGGTGCCGACCCCCACACTCACCGAGCGCGGAACGTCGAAGCCCGCGAAGACGTCGCCGAGCGCCTCGCCGATGAGCGGGCCGGTGATGAAACCGATGAGCAGGCCCGAGACGGTGATGCCCAGCTGCGCGCCCGAGAGCATGAAGGACGTGCGGTTGGTCACCTTCAACGCCATGTCCGCACGTTTGTCACCGGCCCGCGCCGCGGCGCGCAGCTCGTTGCGGTCCACGGACATGTACGCGAACTCCTGCGCCACATGGAAACCGTTCCACGCGATGATCAGCCCGATCACCGCGACGCCGAGCAAGAGCGTCAGGATTGCCTCCAGCATGTGCCACCCCCTTCCGGCCGATCGGCGGGTCGGGGGCTGCAACTTCGGTCGGGCACGGTCGTGCGATCCTCTCGTTCGGGTTCAATGCAGACAAACTTAGCGGATAGGGTGTAGTCCATGCTCGGCGTCTACATACATGTGCCCTTCTGCGCGACCCGCTGCGGGTACTGCGACTTCAACACCTACACCCCGGGCGAACTCGGCTCCGCCGCCTCGACCGACGCCTACCTTGACGCGCTCGCCCGCGAACTGGAGCTCGCCGCCGCCCAGGCGCCCGGCCCGGCCGGCACCGTCTTCGTCGGCGGCGGCACGCCCTCGCTGCTGGGCGCCGCGGGCCTGACCCGCGTCCTCGACTCCGTCCGGGGCTCCTTCGGGCTCGCCGACGGCGCCGAGATCACCACCGAATCCAACCCCGAGTCCGTCTCCCCGGCCTTCTTCGACGGGCTTCTCGACGCGGGCTACAACCGCATCTCCCTGGGGATGCAGTCGGCGTCGTCAAGCGTGCTTCGGGTCCTGGACCGCACCCACACCCCGGGTCGCGCGGTCGCCGCCGCTCGGGAAGCCATCGACGCCGGCTTCAGCCACGTCAACCTGGACATGATCTACGGCACCCCGACCGAGACCGACGACGACGTGCGCCAGACGCTGGACGCGGTGCTGTCGACGGGCGTCGACCACGTCTCCGCCTACTCGCTCATCGTCGAGGACGGCACCGCCATGGCCCGCAAGGTCCGCCGCGGTGAACTGCCCCAGCCCGACGAGGACGTCTACGCCGACCGCTACGGACTCATCTCCGACACCCTCGAGGACGCCGGCTTCCACTGGTACGAGGTGTCCAACTGGGCCCGGGAAGGCGGCGAATGCCAGCACAACCTCACCTACTGGCGCAACGGCCAGTGGTGGGGCGCCGGCCCGGGCGCACACTCACGCATCGGCACCCGGCGCTTCTACAACGTCAAGCACCCGGCGCGCTACTACGCCTCGCTCGATGAAGGCGTCCTGCCGATCGCCGACACCGAGAACCTGACCCCGGCCGACATCCACACCGAGGACCTCATGCTCGCCCTGCGCCTGGCCGAGGGAGTGCCCGCCTCCCGCATCAACCAGGCCGGGCGGGCCGTGGTGGATTCTTTCGTGGCCAAGGGGATGATGACCCGCGTCGGCGACCGCGTCGCCGTCACCCGCGAAGGCCGCTACCTCGTCGACGGCATGATCGCCGACATCCTCGTGGCCGAGGAGGGCTAAGCTCGCATGCATGTCGGGGGACATTCTCACCACGGGTGAACTGCGGGCGCGGGGGCTGGGCTCGTCCCAGGTCAGCCGCGAGGTGCGGCAGGGGAAGCTGTTTCGCGTGATGCGCGGGGTCTACACCACCTCGCCGCCTACGGGGCGGACGTTGCTGGCGGCGGTCTGCGACGGCAAGCCGGAGGCGGCGCTGACCGGGCTGACCGCGTATGAGGTCTACCTCAAGCTGCGGAAGGTCACGCGTCCGGTCCAGGCCATCGTCCCCCGCGGCGTGAGCGCCCCGGAGCCCAGCGACCTCGTGGAGTTCCGGAGCGCGCGCCGGGTCCCTTTCCGCGAGGTAGACGGACTACGGGTCGTCACGCCTGTCCGGGCGGCGATGTATTTGCCCGACCCCGCCCGGGCCGCGCACTTGCTCGGTCGCCAGTACGCGGGCAAGGACGGCGCCGCCCGCCTGGAGGAGGACATCGCCGCCGCGGGCAAGCCCAACACCATGCTTGTCGACGCCCTGCGCACCGCACCCATCGGCGGCGACAGCCAGCTGGAGCGCACCCTGTTCCAGGCCGTCCGGCACCGCGGCCTGAAAGTCGAGCAGAACGTCCTGTTCAACGGGTACCGCTACGACGGCAGGGTGGAAGGGTCGGTGCTGGTGGAGGCCGACGGCTACGGCTACCACTCGGCGTACACGGCCGGCACGCCCGAAACGTGGGAGACCTTCATCCGGGACCGGCACAAATCCAACGTCGCCCAACGGATGGGGTATCTGGTGCTGCGCTACTCGGACTCGGACATCGATCACCACCTGGAGTTCTGCGTCGACCAGATCGAGGCGGCGGTGCGGGAGAGCCGGCACCGGCTTCGTGACGTCCCGTTGCTGGAGCGGGAGTCGAACCCGGTGTGGACCTGGCACCAGGACGTCATCCGGACCCGGGCGAAATTTGCGGAGGAGGAGCGCCGTCGCTGGCGGTGATGTGGGCACAACCATTGCCACTGACCCCGTTTTCCGGCCGAATCCGGGGTCAGTGGCAATGGTTATGCCCAAACGCCCCGCCTCACCAGCGGTATTGCCCAATCGTCTCGGAGGGTTAAACTGAGAAGTTAGCAATCGAGGAAGGAGAGTGCCAAGTGGCGGGAACCACCGATAAACGCCGGGCGGATGTGTTGCGTGCGATCATCGCGGATTACATCGCGGAACAGGAGCCGGTTGGTTCCAAGGCTCTTCTGGAGCGGCACAAGCTCAACGTCTCCTCGGCGACCATCCGTAACGACATGGCGGTGCTGGAGTCGGAGGGCTTCATCACCCAGGAGCATGCGTCGTCGGGCAGGGTTCCGACGGAGAAGGGCTACCGCGCGTTCGTCGACACGTTGCACGAGGTCAAGCCGCTGTCCTCCCCGGAGCGGCGGGCGATCGTGTCCTTCCTGGAGGGCGGCGTCGATCTCGAGGATGTCCTCCGGCGGTCGGTGCAGCTGCTGGCCCAGCTCACCCATCAGGCGGCGGTGATTCAGGTGCCGACACTGAAGACGAGCAGGGTCAGGCACTGCGAGGTCGTCGCGCTCAGTCCGATTCGGTTGCTGCTGGTGCTCATCACCGACAACGGCCGGGTGGATCAGCGAAACGTGGAGCTCGACGACGTCATCGAGCCGGGCCAGGTGCAGCGGCTCAAGGAGATGCTGAACAATGCGCTGGCGCACAAGACGATGGCGCAGGCGTCGACATGCCTGGCGGAACTGGCGCTGAGCTCGCCCCCGGACATGGCCCATCATGTGCTCAAGGCGGCGACGACGTTGATCGAGACGCTGGTGGAGCAGCCCAGCGACCGGCTGATCATGGCCGGGGCGTCGAACCTGACCAGGCTGGCCCGGGATTTCCCGGCCGGGCTGGCGGAGGTCATCGACGCGCTGGAGGAGCAGGTCGTGGTGCTCAAGCTCATGGCCGACCTGCCGGAGCTCGGCAACGTCAGCGTGCTCATCGGTGAGGAGAACGAGGACGCGCAGCTGCACTCCACCTCGGTGGTGACCACGGCCTACGGTAGCCTCGACGACGGGCCGCTGGGCGGGCTGGGCGTGGTCGGGCCCACATACATGGACTATTCGGGAACAATCTCGAAGGTCTCGGCCGTTGCCAGATATGTCGGCCGAATTCTGGGCAGTGAATAAAACTAATTAGTAAGGAATCCAACGACAGTGGCTCGTGACTATTACGGCATCCTCGGTGTCGACAAGAACGCGACGGACGCGGAGATCAAGAAGGCGTACCGCAAGCTGGCTCGCAAGTACCATCCGGACGTCAATGACACGGAGGAGGGCGCCGAGATGTTCAAGAAGCTCTCCACCGCCTACGAGGTGCTCAACGACCCGGAGAAGCGCCGCATCGTCGACATGGGCGGCGATCCGCTGGAGAACGGCGGCGGGCAGCCCGGCGCCGGCGGCTACGGCGGCGGTTTCGGCGACATCTTCGAGGCGTTCTTCGGTGGCGGCGGCGGAACGCGGCGCGGCCCGCGCTCACGCGTCCAGCCGGGCAACGACGCCCTGCTGCGCACGGAGATCACGCTGGAGGAGGCCTACGCCGGCGTGCGCAAGGACATCACAGTCGACACGGCCGTCCTGTGCGACCACTGCACCGGCACCGGTTCGGAGTCCAAGGCCAAGCCGGTGACCTGCCCGACCTGCCAGGGCGCGGGTGAGATCCAGGAGGTGCAGCGCTCCTTCCTGGGCAACGTCATGACCACCCGTCCGTGCCACCAGTGCCAGGGCTACGGCGAGATCATCGAGGATCCGTGCCGCAAGTGCGACGGCGAGGGCCGCATCCGCAAGCGCCGCGACCTGACCGTCACCGTCCCGGCCGGCATCGCCGACGGTATGCGCATCCGCATGGCGGGTCAGGGCGAGGTCGGCCACGGCGGCGGCCCCGCCGGTGACCTGTACGTCGAGACCCGCCTCAAGCCGCACGCCACCTACCTGCGCGACGGCGACAACCTGCACGTCAACGTCAAGGTCCCCATGGTCGACGCCGCCTTGGGCACCTCCCTGAGCATGACGGATCTGGCGGGCGAGACCATCACCCTCGACGTGCCGCAGGGCGTGCAGCCGGCCGAGGAGATCGTTCTGAACGGCGAGGGCATGCCGCGCCTGCGTTCTGAGGGCCACGGCGACCTCATCGCCCACATCAATGTCACCGTCCCCGAGGATCTGAACAAGCGCGAGCGTGAGCTGCTGGAGGAGCTGCGCGGTCTGCGCGGCGAGAACTCCTCCGTCGACGAGGAGGACGAGGGCGGGTTCTTCTCCCGGCTGCGGGGCAAGTTCGCGCGATGAGCCTCCCGGTCTTCCTGACGGATTCGCTCGAGGGCGACATGCTCACCCTGACCGGGCCCGAGGGCCGGCACGCGGTGACGGTCAAGCGCATCCAGCCCGGTGAGCACGTGCTGCTTGCCGACGGCACGGGCCTCGCCGCCGAGGTCGAGGTCACCGACGTCAGTGGCCGGGACACCCTGGTCGGCAGGGTGGTCGCCCGGCAGGAGGCCCGGACCGCGCGCCCGCGCGTGGTCGTGGTGCAGGCGCTGCCGAAGTCGGAGCGTTCCGAGCTGGCGGTGGATCTGGCCACCCAGGCCGGCGCCGATGAGATCATTCCGTGGCAGGCCAACCGCTGTGAGGCGAAGTGGGTGGGGGGCAAGGTCGACAAGCATGTCGCCAAGTGGGCGTCGGCGGCGGCGTCGGCGGCCAAGCAGTCGCGGCGCTTCACCGTGCCGAGGATTCACCAGCCGATGACGACCCGCGAACTCAGCCGGTACCTGGAGGGGAAGACCGCCTACATCCTCCACGAGGACGCGCAGCTGAGCGTGCGCGAGATCGACCTCGACGCCGAGGAGATCTACCTCCTGGTCGGGCCGGAGGGCGGGATCGGCGCCGACGAGCTGGCGACTCTCGGCGTGGCGTCGATAAGCCTCGGGCCCGAGGTCTATCGCACGGCGAGCGCGGCGATGGTGGCACTCTCGGCCATCGGCGCACTCCGGCGCTGGTAAGTTGGGTGTC
The DNA here is from genome assembly GCF_030408915.1 of Corynebacterium guangdongense. Lineage (NCBI taxonomy): Bacteria > Bacillati > Actinomycetota > Actinomycetes > Mycobacteriales > Corynebacteriaceae > Corynebacterium > Corynebacterium guangdongense. The sequence goes on along the minus strand of NZ_CP047654.1, from coordinate 2,109,659 downwards.
ATCACCGGCAGAAAGGCATACGTGAGCGATCTAGTCAGCCACAAGGTCGAGTTGGACTCGGCCTATGCGAACAGCGTCCTCGGGGTCAACGACGATCACCTGCGCGTGCTCAACAACCTCATCGACGCGGACCTCTTCGCGCGCGGGCACGTGGTGACCATCACCGGCCCGGGCTACGAGGTCCGCCGCGCCGCGAGCGTGCTGGGCGAGCTCGAGGCGATGGCCCGGCGCGGCCACGCCATCTCCTCCGACGCGGTCAAGCGCGCCCTCGACATCGTCACGGTCGACGCGCCGCAGTCGGTCGGCGAGATTCTCGGCGCGGACATCGTGGCGCGGCGTGGCAAGGTGGTGCGGCCCAAGACCGCCGGCCAGAAGCGCTACGTCGACGCCATCGACGAGAACACGGTCGTCTTCGGCATCGGCCCGGCCGGCTCCGGCAAGACCTACCTGGCGGTGGCCAAGGCGGTGCAGGCGCTGCAGTCCAAGCAGGTCTCGCGCATCATCCTCACCCGCCCGGCGGTGGAGGCGGGGGAGAAGCTCGGCTTCCTGCCCGGCACCCTCTCCGACAAGATCGACCCCTACCTGCGCCCGCTCTACGACGCGCTGCGTGACATGCTCGATCCGGAGATGATCCCCAAGCTCATCGAGGCCGGGGTCATCGAGGTCGCGCCGCTGGCCTACATGCGCGGGCGCACGCTCAACGACGCCTTCGTCATCCTCGACGAGGCCCAGAACACCACCCCGGAACAGATGAAGATGTTCCTCACCCGCCTCGGCTTCGGGGCCAAGATGGTCGTCACCGGCGACGCCACCCAGGTGGACCTGCCGCGCGGCACGAAGTCCGGGCTGCGGGTGGTCCGCGAGATCCTCGACGGGGTGGAGGACATCCACTTCTCCGACCTCTACTCCGGCGACGTCGTCCGCCACCAGCTGGTCGGGCGCATCGTCTCCGCCTACGACACCTACGACGACGAGCTGGCCAAGAAGCGCGCCAAGCGGAAGGAAGAGCAGTGAGCATCGAGGTCATCAACGAGTCCGGTTACGACGGCGTCAACGAGGAAATGCTAATCGATGCCTGCTCCTACGCCCTCGGTCAGATGGACGTCCACCCCGACGCCGAGGTGACCATCACCTGCGTCGACGAGGACACCATCGCCGACCTGCACGTGCGCTGGATGGACCTCGAGGGGCCCACCGACGTCATGAGCTTCCCCATGGACGAGCTGACCCCCGGCACCGGCGGGCGACCCGACGGGCCGGGCGTCGGCCCCTCGATGCTCGGCGACGTCGTGCTCTGCCCCTCCTTCGCCGAGCGCCAGGCCACCGCAGCCGGCCACGGCCTGGGCCACGAGCTGGCGCTGCTGACCATCCACGGCACGCTGCACCTGCTCGGCTACGACCACGCCACCCCGGCGGAGGAGAAGGAGATGTTCGCCCTCCAGAACGAGCTGCTCGCCGACTGGTACGACGACCTCAACCGCCGCGACGTCCACTACCAGCCGAAGCCGAGCGGCCCGGGCGCCTTCCCGACCGCCGCCGACCGCGCCCAGCTCGACGAGATCGTGCCCGGCGGCGGCATCCCCGCTATCGGTGAACCGGTCGAGGGCGCCGAGTAATGGAGATCGCCTTACCCGCGGTCGTCGCGGTCGTCGCCCTGCTGTTCTCCGGGTTGATCGGCACCGTCGAGGCGGCCGTCACCTCGATCTCGCGCGCGCGGGTGGAGGACATGGTCAAGGACGAGGTCTCCGGCGCGCCCGCCCTGCTGCGGGTGCTCGACCGCCGCGCCGACCACATCAACCTCCTGGTGCTGCTCAAGACGCTTCTCGACGCCACCGCCGCCGTCTTCGCCGCCCTGGCCGCCCAGAAGCTCATCGCCGCCGACGCCTGGGCCATCACCGCCGCCATCGTCGCCGTCGCCCTGCTCTCCTTCGCCGTGGTCGGGGTCTTCTCCCGCACGGTGGGGCGCCAGAACCCCTACTCGGTGTCACTGAACTCGGCCCGGGTGCTGTCGGTGCTGCGCACCCTGCTCGGCCCGATCGCCACGCTGCTCATCCGCGTCGGCAACGTCATCGCGCCCGGCCACGGCTTCCGGGAGGGGCCCTACGCCACCGAGGTGGAGCTGCGCGAGATGGTCGACATCGCCCAGGAGCGCGGCATCGTCGAGGTCGAGGAGCGGCGCATGATCCAGAACATCTTCGACCTGGCCACCACCACGGCGCGCAGCGTCATGGTCCCGCGCCCGGAGATGATCTGGATCGAGGCCGACAAGAACGCCGGCCAGGCCACCAACCTGCTCATCCGCTCCGGCCACTCCCGCATGCCCGTCATCGGCGAGAACGTCGACGACGTCCTGGGTGTGGTCTTCCTCAAGGATCTCGTCGCCCGGACCTACCACCGCACCGACGGGGGCGGGGGCGTGCGCGTCGGGGAGGTCCTGCGCCCGGCGACCTTCGTGCCGGACACCAAGAACCTCGATGAGCTGCTCCACGAGATGCAGCGCGACAACTCCCACATGGCGATGCTCGTCGACGAGTACGGCGGCATCGCCGGGCTGGTCACCATGGAGGACATCCTCGAGGAGATCGTCGGCGAGATCACCGACGAATACGACGACAAGGAGGTCGCCCCCGTCGAGAAGCTGGCCGGGCGCAGCTACCGCGTCGTCTCCCGGCTCTCCCTGGAGGATCTCTCCGAGCGCATCGAGGAGGACCTGGACCTGGAGGTCGAGTACTCCGACGAGGTCCGGGACCAGGTCGACACCGTCGCCGGCCTGCTGGCCTACGAACTGGGCCGGGTCCCGTTGCCGGGTTCCTCCGTCGAGGTCGCCGGCCTGCGCCTGACCGCCGAGGGCGGCCGCGATCGGCGGGGCCGGATGAAGGTGCGCAGCGTCGTCGTCGACGTGCTGGCCGACTCGGCGGCGGCCGATGACGCGGATCGCGTCCAGGCCGCCGGGGACCGGGGCGGCGGGGACCGGGGCGGCGGGGAAGAATAGCGGGGCTGATTGACGTCCCGGGCCCGGGTGGGTGCACAATTGGGGCCCATGAACATTCTCTCCATCCAGTCCGCCGTCGCCTACGGCCACGTCGGCAACTCCGCGGCCGTGTTCCCCCTGCAGCGCCTGGGGCACGAGGTCTGGCCGGTGTACACGGTCAACTACTCCAACCACACCGGGTACGGCTCCTGGAAGGGTCCGATCATCTCCGCCGAGGACGTGCGGGCGGTCATCGAGGGCATCGGCGAGCGCGGCCAGTTCGGCGAGATCGACGCGATCATCTCCGGCTACCAGGGCGGCCCCGACATCGCCGGCGTCATCGTCGAGGCCGTCGAGGCGGTGAAGAAGGAGAACCCGAACGCGCTGTACTCCTGCGACCCGGTCATGGGCAACGAGAAGTCCGGCTGCTTCGTCTCCGAGGAGATCCCGCCGCTGCTGCGCGACACGGTCGTCCCGCACGCCGACATCATCACCCCCAATCAGTTCGAGCTGGGATTCCTCACCGGCGTGGAGGCCACCGACCTGGACTCCACCCTCGCGGCGGTCGAGGCGGCGCGGGCGATGGGTCCGAACACCGTGCTGGTCACCAGCGTCCTGCGCCCAGAGCGCAAGGAGGGCACCATCGAGATGATCGTCGTCGACGACAAGGGTCGGTGGATCGTCGAGACCCCGATGCTGCCCTTCAAGATCAACGGCTCCGGGGACGTCACCTCCGCGCTCTTCGCCGGTCACTACGTCTCCTCCCGCGACGGCGCGGCCGCGCTCGCGGCCACCGCCTCGAGCGTCTATGACCTGCTGGAGACCACCTACCAGGCGGACTCCCGGGAGCTGAAGCTCATCGACGCCCAGGACTACTACGCGCACCCGCGCCTGCAGTTCACGGTGCGCGAGATCTAGGTTCCGGGCACAACCACTGCCACTGGGCCGGTTTTTCGTCGAAAAGCAGGCCCAGTGGCAATGGTTGTGCCCACATCGGGGTCGAAATCGGCGTTCGGTGAACGCGGTCGCTGCTGCTACCCTGAACGGGAGAAACGACCTCGAACACTAGGAGAGCAGTGACCAGCTTCACGGACACCCCGGAGGGCTTCCGCTCCGGTTTCGTCAGCTTCGTCGGCCGCCCGAACACGGGCAAATCGACGCTGACGAACGCGCTCGTCGGGCAGAAGATCGCCATCACCGCCGACCAGCCGGAAACGACCCGCCACGCCATCCGTGGACTGATCCACCGCGAGGACGCGCAGATCATCGTCGTGGACACACCGGGTCTGCACAAGCCGCGCACGCTGCTGGGCGAGCGCCTCAACGAGACGGTGAAGGACACCTACGCCGACGTCGACGTCATCGGCCTGACCATCCCGGCCGACGAGAAGATCGGCCCGGGCGACCGGTGGATCCTGGACAACGTCCGCGAGATCGCGCCCAGGACACCCGTCATCGGCATCGTCACCAAGACGGACAAGGCCTCCCGGGACCAGGTCGCCGAGCAGCTCATGGCGCTCTACGAGCTCCTCGGCGGGGGCGACGCGACCGTCGTGCCGGTCAGTTCGGTGAAGAACGAGCAGATCGACGTGCTCCTGGACGT